>NZ_JXLA01000033.1 GCF_001886185.1 Enterococcus raffinosus
CTATCAGTCCTAGAAATTATAGAGCCATTATCAGCAGATACATCAAGAGGTATCTGCTTTTTTTGCGAAATATTGAACAGAAAAAAATTGCTTGCCTTAAAGTGTACTTTAAGGTATATGCACGTATCATCTGGAAAGGTTAACATAGAAGATAATGACACTGTTTCCAATCGAATAAAAGATTTACTAAGAACAAGTTTGTACACTTAGAAAAAAGGAGTGCTCATATGAAAACATTATACTTAATGCGGCATGGCGAAACACTATTCAATCAACAGAAAAAAATCCAAGGTTGGTGTGATTCAACTCTGACGGAACTTGGAAGAAAACAAGCAGCAATAGCAAAAGATTATTTTGTTAAAAATGAGATCAAACTGGATAGTGCTTATGCTTCCACCTCAGAAAGAGCCTGTGATACTTTAGAATTGGTCACAGATTTAAATTATTCACGAGTAAAAGGACTAAAAGAATGGAACTTCGGTGATCTAGAAGCGGAACATGAGTATTTAAATCCGCCGCTGCCTTATGGAGATTTTTTCAAGGCCTTTGGTGGAGAAGGAGAGCTTGAGTTTCGGGAACGAGTGGCACGGTCAATTCTTGAGCTAGTTCAAGTGGATACTGGTAAAAATATTTTGATGGTCTCCCACGGGGCTTCCTGTAGACAATTTATGCGAGCGTGGGAGCATACGAGTGCGGTTGAACTTCAGGGGCGGATAGCAAACTGCTGTATTTTGAAATTTGCTTTTGATGGCAACCAGTTCCAGCTTTTAGAAATTATCAACCACGATTTTTCAGTTGTTCTATAAGAAAAAAAGCGATGCCACTTTAACAAGTAGTATCGTTTTTTAATCTGTTTTCGACTGTTCCGATAATATTCCGTTTTCGATCCATTTATTCTTCTTTTTAAAATCAGCCAGATTTTGTTGGTATTCTTTCGCGTATAAAAGCGAGAAAAGAGTATCCAAAATGTACTCAAAAGCAGCCTGAGAAGAGAAGGTGCTGACTTTTACGTAGTCTTTTTCCTCCTGAGTAATTACGATAGCTTGTGTGGCAAGGGCAATTAAGTTTGATTGGCTATTGCCAGTTAATAATATAGAAGGAACATTTTCATTTAAGAAGTGTTTCATCATTCGTTCATATTGTGGCATATTCCCACGATAAGTAATAAAAATGGCACAATCCTTATTGGTAAGATTTGCAGCATTCCAATCCTCATCGGCATATTCTTCTGCGATAATCAGAAATTTATTGATTTTTACTAATTTATTTTGAAAACTGCGAGCCCGGATCTGTGAATCGCCTTGAGCAAATAAAAAAATCCGTTCCGCATTTGCTAGCAGATCAACTGAATGATCTAGCACTTCAGTATCCAATTGTGCATAGGTTCGCTGTACTGTATTGATCGTTAAATCAGCGAGCTTCTTTGCAATATCTTTGGTTGAGTCCTGTGGCAGAAAAGGAAAATTAGCATCCACCGGTTCAGAACGGTAGAGGTCACTATGAGCAATCTCAGAAACTGCGATACGAAAATCGCGAAAGCCGTCATAGCCCATTTTTTGGGCAAGCCGAATAACGGAAGAATGGGAGGTATACGTATCTTTAGCGAGATTTGCCACGTTGATCGCCGGAATCGTTGCCAAGTTCTTTAAAATATAATCAGCAATTCGCTTCTCCGTATTGGTTAAATCCTGTTGCAGACGTAATTTATCAATTAAAAGCATGTCATCACCTTTTAGTTTGTATTTAATAGAGGAAGTATCCTAACTATCATACCTTAATTTCACTATTTTCAGAAGGAGAGGTATTCATGAAAACACTTTTTTGGTACAAATGTCCAAAAATACCTAGTTCATATTTGATAGATTGGATAAAACGACCTATTTTGCTCAGAAATCTTCTCAACGATTCGAATTTTCCTATAATAGAGCTATTAAAAGAAACCTTGGAGGGATTTATACATGTTAACGATCGCATATATTGGTAATGGGAAAAGTACCAACCGTTACCACTTACCATTCTCAACAAAATTGAAGGACAAAATTAAGGTCAAAACGATCTATTCACCAAGTGGACGAATCACCTGGGAAAAAAATCCAGGCACAGTTTATACTTCAGATATCAATGATATTTATAATGATCCAGAAATTCAGTTGGTGGTTGTTACAACACCAAGTCCATTACATTTTAAACTAGGAAAAGAAGTCTTGGAGCATGGAAAAAATGTTTTGATCGAAAAGCCTTTTACAGAAACGTTAGCAGAGGCGCAGGAATTGTATCGTTTAGCAGACGAAAAAGGTTTATTTATCCAATGTTATCAGAATCGCCGCTATGATTCAGATTTCTTAACCGTTCAAAAAGTGATTGAGAGCGGTGTGCTCGGTGATTTATTGGAGGTGGAAATGCATTATGATTACTACCGTCCAGAGGTTCCTGAAAGTGTTGAGAAATTCTCAATTGGAACAAGTTACCTTTATGGTCATGCCTGCCATACTTTGGATCAAGTCATTTCTTATTTCGGTCGTCCAGATGACGTTCATTATGAGGTACGTCAGCTTTTAGGTGATGATCGAATGAATGATTACTTTGATTTGGATCTCTTTTATGGTCGAATGAAGGTGTCGGTGAAATCTAGTTACTTTCGTTTAAAAGAACGACCAAGCTTTGTTGTTTATGGGAAGAAGGGTGTCTTTGTGAAGGCAACGAAGGACCGCCAAGAAGAACACTTAAAGATGTTCTATATGCCTGATAATAAGGATTTTGGGATTGATTTGCCTGAGCATTATGGTACGCTGACTTATATGGATGATGCTGGAGTTTACCATGAAGAGAAGGTCGTTTCGGAGGTTGGCGATTACAGTCGAGTCTATGAAGATATCTACGAAACATTGATTAACGGCAAACCAAAAGCCGTCAAGGATGAAGAAACACTGTTACAAATCGAAATGTTAGAAAAGGGTATTCAACAGGTGAAACACTAATTTAGAAGAAATGAGGGATACAGATGAAGTTAGCAATATTCGGTTCTGGAAAAATTGTTCAAGAATTTTTACCTATTACAAAGGACTTGCCTGAAATTGATGTCAAAGCGATTCTCGGTACCAAGAGAAGTCAAGAAAAAACAGAGAAGATTCAGGCAGAATATGGCATCGAAGCCTCTTATACGGATATCGATGAGTGTCTGAAAAGTGATGCCTTCGATACGGTGTATGTCGCTGTACCGAACCATTTGCATTACGGCTTCGCGAAGAAAGCGTTGGAGGCTGGTAAACATGTGATTTGTGAGAAGCCTTTTACTTTAAAACATGCAGAGCTGCTGGATTTGGAGCAATTAGCGCTTAAAAAAGATGTGGTGCTGGTTGAGGCTATTACCAATCAATATTTGGTAAATTACCAAGGCATCAAAGAAGCCAGCCAAAAAATTGGTAAATTGAAAATCATTGAGTGCAACTATTCGCAGTATTCTTCTCGCTATGATGCCTTTAAAGAAGGCACTATTTTGCCTGCTTTCAATCCGAAAATGGGTGGCGGCGCCTTAATGGATATTAATATTTATAATATTCATCTAGTCGTTGGTCTGTTAGGAAAACCTAAACACGTGCAGTATTATGCGAATATTGAACGAGCTATTGATACTTCAGGCATGCTGATACTTGATTATGGTGATGTGAAGGTTGTTTGTATCGGTGCCAAGGATTCAGAAGCAACGATCCGTTCAACCATTCAAGGAACAGAAGGCTCAGTTGTCGTAAATGGCCCAACGAATACGTTAGATAGTTATACGACTGAATCGCTTTCTGGTGAAAAAGAAACCTTTGACCATAAAGATCATCCTCATCGTATGTATGATGAGTTCAAGCTTTTCAGTCAAGTAATCAAAAATAAAGACATGGACTTCGTGAAGAAGCAGCTTGAGCATAGTAAGATCGTGATGGAGATTGTCGAAGCCTCGATTAATGATGCAGGAATCGTTTTAGGGTGATTCAGTTCCATCTTTTTTAATAAAACACTTGCCTTAAAGTGCACTTCAACGTGTATGGTAGGAGATAGTTAAGAAAGGTGGGAAATAGATGAAGTATGCAAAGTTAGGAAATACCGGCTTAGACGTTTCAAGAATTTGCTTAGGTTCAATGAGTTTTGGGGATCCAAAAAACTGGGTTCATAAATGGGTTCTGGAAGAAGCCGAGAGCAGACCCTTAATCAAACGGGCGTTAGATTTAGGCATCAACTTCTTTGATACAGCTAACGTATATTCTTTGGGACGCAGTGAAGAGATTCTTGGAAAAGCCTTGAAGGATTATGCCAATAGAGATGAGATCGTTTTGGCAACGAAGGTTCATCAGAAAATGTTTGATGGTCCCAACGGACAAGGCCTATCAAGAAAAGCGATTATGTCGCAAATTGATCAAAGCCTAGAGCGCCTGCAGACTGATTATGTAGATTTGTATATTATTCATCGTTGGGATTATGATACCCCGATCGAAGAAACGATGGAAGCTCTGCATGACGTTGTTAAGTCTGGTAAAGCACGCTATATTGGAGCATCTGCAATGTATGCCTATCAATTTCAACAAGCGAATACGATTGCAGAAAAAAATGGCTGGACAAAATTTGTTTCGATGCAAAACCATTTGAATTTGATTTACCGTGAAGAAGAGCGTGAAATGATTCCTTATTGTCGTTCTGAAAAGATCGCATTAACGCCTTATAGTCCGATGGCTTCTGGCAGATTGATTCGAGATCGTACAGCAGAAACACAACGAAGTACAACGGACGTCGTACAAAGAGCAAAATATGATGAAACGGCTGAAAAAGATCAGCTGATCATCGAGCGAGTAGCTGAATTAGCAGATAAATATGAAACGAATCGTGTGAATATTGCCCTAGGCTGGTTGCTGCAAAAGGATCCAGTAGTTGCTCCAGTCGTTGGAGCGACAAAAATGAGTCATATTGAAACGGCTGTGGGAGCGGTAGATTTCAAATTAACTCCAGAAGATGTGTTGTATTTGGAGGAGCCCTATGTTCCCCATAAAGTAATTGGACATAACTAATAATCCCTTTAAAGAAACTGTGCCAAACAAAATGGTGCAGTTTTTTTATTCTTCTTGACTTGAAGTGTACTTTAACGTTTATGCTAGTACTAAAGTATATCGAGGTGAGCAGGATGAAAAAGCTGTGTTGGTTGATACTTGTTTTGTTTTTTCTAGGTGCGTGTGGTGCCAATAATTCTGGGACCAATGACAGGAACAGTGAAGAGTCAGATAGTCAATCAAGTGAACGTTTGGAGTCGAAAAAAGCAGAGGGAGAGAATAAAATGAAAAAGCCGCTCATTGTGTATTATTCTTTGACTGAGAATACAAAAGAAGTTGCTGAAGAAATTCAAAAACAAACAGATGGGGAATTATTGAGGATCGAAACAGCCGAGCCTTATCCGGAGGTTTATGATGATGTTTTAGAGATTGTTCGCACACAAAGAAGCGACAATGAGTTGCCTGAAATTGTTTCAAAAGAGGTCAGTTTGTCTGATTATGATCGTATTTTTCTAGGGGCGCCGATTTGGTTTGGTGAACCGGCGTTGCCAGTAGAAAAGTGGCTCAGTGAAAATGATTTGACTGGCAAGAAGATTTATCCCTTCTTCACAAGCGGAAGCAGTTCTATCAATGAATCAATGGACAGATACAAAGTGGTGTTGACCCAATCAACTCTCAGTGAAGGTTTAGGGATCACGTCCTCAGATAAAAACGAGACATCTAAACTAGTACAAGAATGGTTGGAACAATTGGATTAAATAGTAGGAAGAGATGAGGCTGAGGTCGGCTTTATCTCTTTTATCCTTTCGGCGTTAAAAATGGTCCAGCTTAAAGTCCACTTTAAATCAAGAGTGAAGACTGATAAAATTGAAATGAAAAGGATACCAGCTACATTTATTTAACGAGATTATTTGTTTGAAAAACTAACATGAAGGGAAGTGAAAGAAATGAATATATCAGAAGTCGCAGAAAAATTCGATATGACACCAGCAACGATCCGTTACTATGAAAAGCAAGGACTGATCCCGCCAATTACCAGAAATTCTGTTGGAGTTCGCGATTTCCAAGAGGAGGATATCAGTTGGGTAGAATTTATAAAATGTATGCGTGATTCTGGACTATCGATTGATTCACTAGCGAAATATTCAGAGCTTTATCAGCAAGGATCCGCTACTTTGATTGAACGAAAAAAAATTTTGATCGAGGAATACCAAAAATTATTGGAAAAACAAAGACTGATCAATGGAACGGTGGCTCGTTTAGAAACAAAGCTGGAGAATTATGATCAAATGATTCAGAAATGCGAACAGCAGATCTTTTCCAACTCAAAAGAGGCTGTGTCTGAGAAAGTTTTGAAAGAGGTGTAAGTCATGTACCTGTTCCAAAGAATTGAGGAGGCAGCGTTTAAACAAAATGATGCGAGACGTACAATTGGAGAGTTCATACTTGAACATCGCGATCATCTTCAGGAATTAAGCATGGATGAAATTGCTAAGAGAACTTTTACATCAAAGCCGACACTGGTTCGTTTTGCAAAGTATTTTGATTATTCGGGTTGGAAAGAATTTATGTATGCCTTTACCCACGAGGTTGCTTACTATGATGAGAATGCCTATGAGGACGTCGATCCGAATTTTCCTTTCTCAGCTGAAGATGATTCGTTACAAGTTATTGAACATCTAATGAATCTAAAAATGCAAAGCATGAAGGATACGGTCGCGCATATTGCTGTAGAGGACTTGAATCGAGCAGCAAATCTGATCCAGAAAGCAGAGAATGTGGTGATCTACGGGACAAGTCCTAATTATTATTATGGCGAACTGTTCAAGCGGAATTTATTGACGATCCAAAAAAAAGCCTTTATGTCAAAATCAGGTGAAAATGGTATTACTTCCAGTTCATTGAGTTCTAAGGATTGTGCGATTATCCTCTCCTATTCTGGAAATAATCCTGACGAAAATCCCACGAGTAACGTAAAAATATTGAAGCGGTCTGGGGTTCCGATTATCAGTATTACTAGCGGAGGGAAAAACTATCTTAGAGATTATTCCGATGTCGTGTTGAACATTTCCAGTAAAGAAAAGCTCTATTCCAAGATTGCCAATTTTGCAACACAAGAATCGGTTCTATTTCTGTTAGATGTATTATTTGCTAAAATTTTTGCACTGAATTATGAAATCAATAAGAAGAATAAAATCGCAAATTCGAAAGTTTTGGAAGGAAAAAGGCAATCCAGCTACAAAGATATCTCTGAACAATTTTAAGAAGAGGATGTGGCAGAAGCTACTTCTGAAACATCGTTTATCTGGTAACAGGGCGTGTGACATTTTTTTGTCACACGCTCTGTTTTTGTTGAAAGTGAAACGTATTCCGAGAAATACCCATAGATTTTTAGAAAAACTGGAATACGTTTTAAGCTGTCACCAAACTATTGGAACCGCTATCTTCACATGTTAAGGTTCAGATACAAGCAAGACTTGATTAACCGGTTCGATCAAAAAAACATCTTGTTCTATTGAAAGGAGAATCCCATGAGTAAGAAATATGAAGGTTTGGCTCATGACATCATTGAAAAGCTGGGTGGCAAAAAGAATATTACGGAAGGCTATCACTGTCAAACACGTCTTCGTTTTAAAGTTCTCGATGAATCGAAAATTGATATCAAGGGTTTAGAAAGTTTGGATGGTGTGACAAAATATATTTTTAACGCAGGTGTGCATCAGATAGTGATCGGTACCCACGTGAAAGATGTTTTTGAAGAAATCGAGAAAATCATTGATCTTGATCCGACAAAAGAAGTACAAGTAGAAAAAAAAGGCTCGCTAACGGCGATTATTGAATTTGTAGCCGCCACGTTCCAGCCAGTTATTCCAGCATTGTCAGGAGCCGGGATGGTCAAGGCTGTACTGGCCTTGCTGATCGTTTTCCAAGTCATCTCACCGGAATCGCAAACCTACTATTTATTGAACATGTTTGCCGATGGCGTTTTCTTCTTTCTACCGATCATCTTGGCATTCACAGAAGCACAAAAGCTGCGTTGTAATCCGATATTAGCTGCCTCAGTTGCAGCAATGATGATGCATCCTAACTGGGGAGCGTTAGTGACCGCAGGAGATCCAGTCAAATTCTTTGAAATTATTCCATTTACACTTGCTACGTATACTGGCTCTGTTATTCCGATTCTCTTAGTCATTTTTGTGCAATCCTATGTCGAAAAATTCTTAAATCGCGTAATACCCAAATCAGTTGAACTTGTATTTGTACCAATGCTGACCTTTTTAGTGATGGGTACACTGGCTTTTTCTGTGCTAGGACCTATAGGTAGTATCATCGGAGGGTACTTGGCGACATTCTTTACTTTCTTAAGTATCAATGCCAGTTGGGTACCAGCAGTTTTAATTGGTGGATTCTTACCAATTATGGTTATGTTTGGTCTTCATAACGGTGTGGCTCCGCTGGGTGTCATGCAGATGGCTGAACTTGGGTATGACAGTATTTTTGGGCCAGGGTGTGTGTGCTCAAATATCGCGCAAGCAACCGCAGCGGCAGTGGTCGCTTTTAGAACAAAAGATAAAAAATTACGTCAATTAGCAACCTCTGGCTCGATCACTGCCTATATGGGAATTACGGAACCAGTGTTATATGGTGTGAATCTGCCGAAAAAATATCCTTTGATTTCAGCTATGATCGGTGGAGGATTAGGTGGATTGTATGCTGGTTTGACTAATACTCATCGTTTTGCGACTGGTTCATCAGGGATTCCTGCCATCTTGCTCTATATCGGTGATGATACGATGCGCTTCTTCTGGAATATCGTGATTGCCTTAATTATTTCTGCTGTATCAACAGCTGTCCTGACCTATGTCTTAAGCTTTAAATTTGAAAAAGAAGCGAACATTCCAGAAATGAAAGAAGTCATTTTGGAAGACACGCTGATGATTAGTCCGATCAGAGGACAAATTATTCCGCTGAGTGCTGTTCATGATGAGGCATTTGCTTCTGAAGCGTTGGGAAAAGGGTTTGCGATTGCTCCAGCAGAAGGAAAGGTCGTAGCTCCCTTTGATGGCAAAATAGCTGCAATTTTCCCGACAAAGCATGCGATCGGTTTGGTTTCAGAGACAGGAGTAGAAATTTTGATTCACGTGGGATTAAATACAGTGGAATTGAACGGAAAATATTTTGAAGCGCTGGTTGAGGCGGATGAAATAGTCAAAAAAGGCCAGCCAATCTTAACCTTTGATTTAGAAAAAATTCAAGCGGCAGGATATGATACGCAAGTGCCGATTGTTGTGACCAATACACCGCAATATTCGTCGATCGAAACGATTGGCAGCGGACAAACGGATTGTGATGAAGCTATTTTAGCTGTCAGAGTGTAGCGATTTTGAACGGAAAATATGGAATTGAAAAGGAGAATGGAGATGGCTTTAGCTAAAAACTTTTTATGGGGTGGAGCAACTGCGGCGAATCAAACGGAGGGCGGTGTGTTAGAAGGTGGCAGAAAATTAGCCAATATCGATGTTCTGCCCTATGGAAAGGATCGAAAAAGAGTCGCTGCCGGGGAGTTAGAAATGCTCGAGTGGCAAGATGGGTATTATTATCCTGCGAAAGAAGCGATTGATATGTACCATCACTATATGGAAGATATCCAGCTTTTTGCTGAGATGGGGTTCAAGGTTTATCGGATGTCGCTTTCCTGGTCTCGGATTTTTCCAAATGGTGATGATCAAGAGCCGAATGAAGCGGGTCTAAAATTTTACGAAGCTATTTTCAACGAATTAAGGAAGCATGATATTGAACCTTTAGTTACCATCACTCACTTTGATATCCCGATTCATTTGGTTAAAGAATACGGTGGCTGGAGAAGCCGCAAGCTGATCGAATTTTATACACGTTACGCGAAAACAGTGTTAACGCGCTATAAAGGACTGGTCCATTATTGGCTGACAATCAATGAAATCAATATTTTGCTTCATCAACCCTTCGTAGGTGGTGGCATCGTTTTTAAAGAAGGTGAAAATAAAGAAGAAATTAAATACCAAGCGGCCCATCACCAATTGGTCGCCAGTGCATTAACAACCAAGATCGCCCATGAAATCGATCCTGAAAACAAAGTTGGCTGTATGTTGGCTGGCGGAAGCCACTATCCGTATACTTGTCGACCAGAAGATTATCAAGAAGCGATTAAGCGTGATCGAGAAGGCTATTTTTTTATTGACATCCAAGCGAGAGGAAACTATCCAAATTATGCGCTGAAGAAGTTTGAACGAGAAGGGCTAACGATTCAGATGGAGCCGGAGGACAAGGAAATATTGGCGGCATCACCAGTGGATTTTGTGACCTTTTCTTACTATTGTTCAAGAACCGTTAGCGCGCATTCTGAAGACTATCAGCAGGCTACCGGAAATCTATTTGCTTCGATCAAAAATGATAACTTGCCTTCAACCGAATGGGGGTGGCAGATCGATCCGCTGGGCTTGAGAAATTCCTTGAATCAGCTGTATGACCGCTATCAAAAACCACTATTTATTGTCGAAAACGGTCTAGGCGCTGTAGATATTCCCGATGAAAATGGATATGTCGCTGATGATTACCGCATTGATTATTTAGAAAAGCATGTCAAAGCCTTTATGGATGCCGTCGAAATTGATGGGGTAGAACTTCTTGGCTATACCACGTGGGGGTGTATTGACCTGATCGCGGCGAGTACCGGACAAATGAGTAAACGCTATGGCTTTGTCTATGTCGATCGAGATGATCAAGGCAATGGGACCTTAAAGCGAACAAAGAAAAAATCCTTTGATTGGTATAAGCAAGTCATCGCATCAAACGGGGAAAGCGTGAAGAAGCAATTGACTGCAAGTCTTCATTAGAAAACAATGGACTAGAAAATATAAGTGTAAGTGTTCCTTGTTTGCCAAAAGTAATTTGAAAAGCAGTCTCAAAAATAGTACGCTATTTAGTAATATAAGTTTCGTAAAATAGATTTTTGAGAATGTGAGGGCAACGATGGGGAAGGTAATTTTTTTAGATATTGATGGGACTTTATGTAATGATGCTGGGATTGTACCAGAGAGTGCGAAGATCGCGATTACAAAATCCTATGAAAAAGGACATCGCTTTTATTTATGTACAGGACGCTCTAAGGCGGAGCTTTCTGACGAAGTGCTTGATCTGCCGATTAGCGGGATCATTGGTGCTGGCGGTGGCTACTGTGAAGTGGATGGAGATGTGATCCTTCATCAGGTTTTTGATCCAAGTGAATTGAAAAAGCTGATCGGCTTCCTAGAGGGACACCGAATAGAGTATTATCTTGAGTCTAATCAAGGATTATTTGCGAGTGCTAATTTGAAAAATCGTCTGATCCAAATTAGTTTAGGCGATAGCGAAGAAGACTCTGAAGAAGGCCAGAAAAAAATAGAATCCATCAAATGGTTTTTGGATCTTTTGATTGAGGATCCAAGTTTGATTGATTACGAAGACGTAAATAAGCTTTCATTTGTGAATCATTCGATTCCCTATGAGTTGATCGCGGCGGAGTATGATGGCGACTTCCACATGTTAAGAAGCACTGTTCCTGTCTTTGGACCTGACAGCGGTGAGATAGGCTTGAAGGGAATCAATAAGAAGACGGCGATTGAACGAGTATTGAAGCATATCAAACGAGAGAAGAAGGATACGATAGCCTTTGGTGATGGCAATAATGATCTAGCGATGTTTGAAGCAGTAGAAATAGGGATTGCCATGGGAAATGCGAAGGAAGAATTAAAGGCGGCTGCTAATGAGGTTACCTTGAACCATGATGAGGGCGGAATTGCTTACGTGCTAGATAAATTAGATTAGTTAACTAGTTAAAGTGAAAAGCGATAGAAGGCTGGCGGATGATTCATCTAACGGCCTTTTGTTCATTGACAGTTATTTTCTAACGAATCTGCTATAGTAAAAGGAAAAAGAGGCATAGTATGGAAATCAGACTTTTACGTTATTTCTGGGCAGTTGCACAAGAAGGAAATGTGTCACGTGCAGCTCGACTGTTGAATATTACGCAACCGACGCTAAGCCGTCAAATTAAAGAGCTTGAGGAAACTATTGGGGCACCCCTGTTTCACCGTGAGAAAAATCGATTAAGTTTAACTAAAGATGGCTATTTTTTGAAAGAGCGAGCGGAGGAAATTTTGTCTTTGGATGAAAAGCTAGAGCAAGCTTTTTCTGCGAAACGGAAGGAACAATTAACTGGTGTAATCACGATTGGCTGTGTGGAGGCAGACAATTCAGATACCGTTGCGATGCTGTTGGAGGAATTGATCAGTGATTATCCCCAAATAAAGTTCAACTTAGTAACGGGCACAAGCGATGATATTTCCGATCGTCTCGAAAAAGGAATCTTGGATCTGGCAGTCTTGCTGGAGCCGGTTAGCTTGAACGAAGTTGAAACATTAGTTTTACCAAGAGAAGAAAAGTGGGGCTTGCTAGTCTCAAAGGAATTATTCATCGCTGATAAAGAAGTGTTACGACCAGAAGATATTAAGGGACTTCCAATCCTTTGTTCAGGTCGTTCTGAAGTGCAAAAACTATTTTCTAGTTGGTCGGGAGAATCACTTAAAGACTTGAATATAGTAGGTAACTTTAACTTGATCTTTAATGTTCTGCCATTAGTGGATCATAAGGTCGGGGCAGCATTGACGATTGAAGGAGCTATTTCGGATCGTAAGTTAGAAGAAGCCAAATTTATCCCATTAGAGCCTGCTGTTAAGACTCATTGTGTTCTAGTTTGGAAAAAGCGGGTACAGACTCCTGCTGTACAAGAGTTGATTAATCGATTCAATCATGCCTTTAAGCTATAGTGCTATGATTACATAGGCATTAGACATAGACAGAAAAGCGTCGTATTCTGAGATTGTTCAGGATACGATGCTTTTAATTTTGAAGACGTATTCGAAAAATGAAATGAGGAGGGATTATTATGGCTGCAATCGTTCTATTTTTCTCCAGAGCTGGGGAAAATTATATTAATGGCAAAAAGCAAATGATTTCAATTGGCAATACAGCAGTATTAGCAGAAAAGATTAGTTGCGAGCTGGATATTCCGATGTATCCATTAGCTCCAACGATTCCTTATTCAGAGAATTATGACGAAGCGGTGCAAAAGGCAGGAACCGAAAAAGATACTTTAGAGCGTGTAGAATATGAAAAATTACCGATTGATTTTGAGCAAGTGGATACGGTTTTTCTTGGATTTCCGAACTGGTGGGGAACCTATCCGCGAGTGGTTGCCGCTTTTCTAGCAGATCATGATTGGAAAAATAAGGTGATCTATCCTTTTTGCACCCATGAAGGCAGTGCATTCGGTTCAAGTATTCAAGATTTACGAAGAGCTTGTCCGCAAGCGGAAATCAAAACCGGTTTGGCAGTTCGCGGTTCTAAAGTTTCGTGTGCGGATACAGCGGTGAAGAATTGGCTGCTGGCTTATCAAGCTTAAAACAATTTTAGGAGGAAATTATAATGGCAAAACATGAAGAAGTAAAAAAAGGTGTGATTTTTCCAATCGGTGAAAAAAATGATGCCTACGCACAATATTTTATTGGTCAAAGTTATTTACAGTCTTTAGTTGCTGATCCAGCGATTAATGTTGGCGTTGGGAATGTCACTTTCGAACCTAGTTGCCGCAATAACTGGCATATCCACCGAGATGGGTATCAATTATTGTTAGTAACGGGTGGTGAAGGCTGGTATCAAGAAGAAGGAAAAGCAGCTCAGCGATTAAAAGCAGGTGATGTAATCATCACTCATGACGGTGTTAAGCATTGGCATGGCGCGACAAAAGATAGTTGGTTTGAGCATGTCGCCATCACAGCGGGAACGCCTGAGTGGCTAGAACCTGTATCAGATGAGTGGTATGAACAATTAGAAAAATAGGAGGAAACAGTATGAAAAAACAAACAGCAGGCAGAGAGCAATTAGGCGAATTTGCTCCGCAATTTGCGGCATTAAATGACGATGTTTTATTTGGGGAGGTCTGGGCGAAAGAAGAAGAGTTGTCTCCTCATGATCGTAGTCTGATTACCTGCTCTGCACTTTTAGCAATGGGCGCACCGCAATTGGAAGCTCATTTGAAAATTGCCAAAGAAAATGGCGTAACGAAGGAAGATATCAGTGCTTTAATCACCCATTTAGCGTTTTATGCCGGTTGGCCCAAAGCGTGGAGTGCCTTTTCTATGGCGAAGGAAATTTTTGAGTAAGAGAAGAGGAATAATTTTTATAATAATTGCTGATCCTCTGGAATATAACAACGTCTGCTCCTAAAACAATTTATCAGGAGTAGACGTTTTTTACACAAAAGTTTGGTTTATTTTTTTCGAAATTGTTGAAAGAGAAAGACAAAGATAAAGAAAAACAGTGCTTCCCAAAGTGTTGTTGTCCAGCTGTATCTTGGACTAATACCAAAAAATAAGTTCCCGATGTTAGAAATAATTAAATAAATAAGGGTAACCAAAAATGAGTTTAGTAATCTACGCATCATAAAGACCACACTCCATCCTTACCTAGCAGTATAAAATAGCTCGTTCTTTTCGTCCAATAATACCTTGGTAATCGTTGTTATTTTTTCTTCTCTTCCTTATCAAAGACGCCTGTTACGCCAATAGCGATCCCAATACAAAGCCATAAGGCTAAATTATCAAATAGCAGACCAAACACTAACCCCAACGCAATCCAATGCTTAGTGAATGATTATTTTTCATTCTCTCCCCGCTTTCTTTCAGCTGTGAACCTTGATAAGTATGCTGAATATCAGTTACTACAATCATTTTAAAGGAAAACAATTCAAAAGAGTAGCAAATCTCTTGGAAATGATTCGAACACAGTGAATGAATCCGTCGATTGTTTTCAATTTTCCCGCCTTATTTTTAAGGTATAATGAGCAAAGAAAATAAATAATCAAGGAAACTTCCACTTTATTGTGGAAGTTTTTTTTACTCTTTTTAAGAAAAAAATGAGTGCAACTTATCACTTTGAACAAGCTTAAAATAATGAATGCTGGTATTGATAATCTAGTTGGTTTTGATGGCTTTCTTTTTCTTATTTATCAATTTTTCAACAGCATTCATAAGCAATGCTTAAACACTATAAAATAACATATTTTAAATTCTGAATGTAGAGGGAAATCAACATAAAAATTTGTCTGCGCTTACATTTTTGCCAAAAAAGATTGCAAGAATCTCTACTTATCAAGAAAAATAAAGGGTTATATACTCACCTTAGACGAGAGGAAGATAGAAATGAAAGACCGAACAGCAAAAATATTGCGTATTTTTATAACTTCTGATTATCCTGTAACGCTTGAACAACTGGAAGAAGAATTTCATACTAGCTCGCGAACCATTCGAAATGAACTACGTGAAATTAACCTTCTATTGAGAACAAATCAGCTCCCAGAAGTGAAAAATCTCAGAAAAAAAGGGTATCACTTACTTTTGGATAAGGATCAAAAGCAACGACTGCTTGATCAGATGGATTCGTCAGAGGAAGAACACTACCTGGACCGTGAAAGCCGGATTTTTGATTTGATTCTTTCGTTTTCACTAGGTAAAAATGCGACCTTTCTTTATCAAAAGGAAGAAGCCTATCAAATTTCGAAAAGCTCATTGGATGAAGACATGCGACGCGTCAGAAATATACTGAAAGAATATGGGATCGAAGTTTTGAGCGTACCGAAACAAGGAATTGTGCTTCAAGGAGCGGAACGATCGATCCGAACAATGATCTACGATGTCATTAATACGTTTGTAGGAGTAATTTCGCCACAAGGTGAGCAGGAGGCATCGGTTAATTTAACGATTCTTCATCACTATATTTCTCCGCAGCTATTAAAAAAATTAGAACAGCTCTACGTAGATTCTGTGGACAAGATGGAAGATGCGATCTATCGCAATCAATTGCTGGTTTTTACAGCTGTCTGGCTAAGTCGATATATGCGGGAGGATTTAATCGCTAGTTCCGCTTGGGAAGCAGCCGATACTCCTCAAAGTGATATTCGTGATTTTGTCACAGCAATTTGCGATGCCTTTCAGCTTTCGCCTCCAGAGGTGGAAATCAAATACATCGTGTTTATGCTGAATACGTTCAATTCGCGTGATATGAACAACTCCATTGAATGGGTTCAAGCGCAGCTGCTTTCCATTCAGTTGATGCAATTTGTCGAAGAGAAAACGAAGATTCCTTTTTCCAGAAAAGAAGAAATGTTGCAGGAAGGGCTATATAAGCATTTAGTCGGCTTGATCAATCGCGTAAAAAGCGACATTCAAATCGTCAATCCGCTAAAGGAAAACGTCAAGAAAAATTACGGCAATATCTATTCTGCCATTCGTCACTTTACACCTTCGATCGAACAGGTTACAGGGAAACAGATTACGGAAGATGAGATTGCTTTTCTTACGATTCACTTTTCCACTTCTGTCAGTGCGATTAATCAGGATTTGCACTACATTTACAAAGCAGTTGTCATTTGTAATCACGGAGTTGCCACAGGGAAGCTGTTGTCAGAAAATCTGAAGGAGCTTTTCAATATAGAAGTTTTAGCGGTGTTGAGCTCGCGAGAATTAGATTTGATTGAAAAGCTTGATGTGGATTTGATTTTCAGTACAGTCGCTATTCACTATTCAAAAAAGCCAGTCCTAGAATTGGAGCCGATCATCAAGGAAGAGAGTAAAAAGAGGATTACTAGCTTTTTAAATACGAATCAAAAGCTTAAACGGTTAGTAAATCATCAAGATTCAACACAATTATTTTATGCACTGATTGAAACTATTGAGAAAAGTGGTGGAGAGGTATCCGGTAATATTTACAAGGAACTGGAAATGCTTTTCGATCAAAATCATTTAACGATAAACAAAAAGGAGATTCAGCCGATGTTAGAAGATGTATTAAAGGACAGCAATATTTTATTGAATGAGCAGGTAACGACTTGGGAGGATTCCATTCGCAGAGTTTCCGAACCCTTGATTAAAGAGAAGATAATCGAGCCCAGGTATGTGACTGCGATGATTGACTCGGTAAAAGAATATGGTCCTTACATTGTGATTGGCAAATACATCGCGTTGGCTCATGCTCGTCCTGAAGATGGCGTCAATTCTTTAGGGATTAGCGTTGCGACAATCAAGGAACCTATTGCTTTTGGGAATGAGGAAAACGACCCAGTCAAAATTATTTTTTGTCTGGCAGCGGTTGATTCTTACTCACATTTAAACATTATGAAGAGTCTGATTGAGCTAATCAATGATGAAGAAAAAATCGATCGACTGAGCGGAGAAACAGATATTGAACGGTTCAAAGAAATTTTATTTAGTTAAGGAATTATGCATAGTTCGATAAATATAATCAGAATGGAGAGAAAGAAAGATGGGAAGACAAGTATCAATTTTATTCGTATGTGGCGCAGGATTAGGGAGTAGTTTTGCTGCTCAAATGGCAGCAGAGGATGTCCTAAATGCACATGGGGTGGACGCAAAACTAGATCATGTAGATATTTCAACGGCGGCCTCCTCACAAACTGACATTATTATCACAGCACAAAATTTTCGATCACAGTTTGAAAAATTTTCGATTGATGAAGAGAAAACAGCCATTGTCTATTTAAAAAATATCGTCTCAAAACCGGAAATCGAAGAAAAGCTTCTACCAATTTTAGAAACAAAAGGGGCACTGTAAAATTTAAAGATAGCCGTTTTCCAGTTCCACACTTACCAGTTGATTAAGTGAACCCACTCAAAATAAAGCTGAGCGAATTTAGTAAAAGGGACTAGTGGAATGGTATACGGCATGAAAATCAAACTCATTTTTCAATTTTTAAAAAATGATTACATTACTATGAATAAGGATGCCAGTTTCACACTTACCAGTTGATTAAGTGAATCCACTCAAAATAAACCTGAGCGAATTTAGTAAAAGGGACTAGTGGAATGGTATACGGCATGAAAATCAGACTCATTTTTCGATTTTTGAAAAATGATTACATTACTATGAATAAGGAGCGAAACAAATGGGAGTAGTTAATTTTATCATCGAGAATATCTTAACGCAGGCATCGATCACAATTGCTTTGATTGCCATGTTAGGGCTGTGTTTGCAGAAAAAATCAGCGGGTCAAGTAGTATCTGGGACGTTGAAAACCTTGCTTGGTTTCCAGGTTTTGAGTGCTGGTTCCAGCATTATTGTTGGCAGCTTAACCTATTTTGGTGAAATCTTCACCGCAGGGTTCCACATGCAAGGAATTATTCCTTCGATCGAGGCGATCAACGGACAGGCGATGAATGAACTGGGGTTAGGACGTGATATCGCACTAACGTTTCTAGGTATTTTTATTGTTAATATTTTGATTGCCCGTTTTACAAAATGGAAATACATTTTCTTAACTGGTCAAGCAATTCTATGGATGGCGACAATGACAACTGTTTTTGGTTACTTTGCTGGCCTAAGAGGTTTAGTGCTGATCGTAGTCGGAAGTATCGTTGGGGCAATTTTCGCGGTAGCTATGCCGGCGATTGCACAGCCTATTATTCGGAAGATTACTGGCTCAGACGATATTGCGCTGGGACATTTCTGTACAATCGGTTACATGTTTGAAGCGGGGGTAGCCTATATTTTCGGTGAACGCGGCGAGAATAAAAAATCAATTGAAGACATCAATTTGTCAAAATCCTTTGAGTTCCTGCAGGACACGTATTTATCCGTAATGGTAGTAATGGTGCCGTTATATATTATTACTGCTGCATTCGCAGGTGCCGGTGTAGGTGATCATGGCTCACAACACTATCTGATGTTTGCCTTCTTACAAGCCATTCAATTTGTGGTGGGTGTATATGTCTTGCTTTCAGGGGTACGTTTGTTGTTAGGGGAAATCGTTCCAGCCTTCCGCGGAATCGCGATGAAGCTGGTACCGAATGCGATTCCTGCATTAGATTGTCCAGTATTTTTCCCATATTCACCAAATGCAGTAATCTTAGGCTTCATTACAACAACGATTGGTACGATCATCGCCATGTTTGTATTGCCAACATTTGGTTTAGCCATGATTTTACCAGGAATGCTGACCAACTTCTTTGCCGGAGGTACAGCGGGGATTTTCGGAAATGCGGCTGGTGGACGTCGCGGCGCAATCATCGGTGGGATCGCCCACGGCTTCTTCATTACCTTACTACCAGCGCTTTTGGTAACGATCTTTAATCAAATGGGCTTTGTCAACGCGACTGCAACCGATGTGGATACTGTAGCTGCCGCATTACTTTATGCGTGGATTCTTAGTCCGATTTTGAAAATGTTCTAATTAGGAGGTTTTACAATGTTTGGTTTTTTTAAGAAAAAGAGCAAACCGGAAAAGACAGAGGAGAAAGTTGAACTTTCCACAGAAGAGAAAGATCGCTTAAACGAGGATAACCAGCAATTATTATCTAAAATCTCTGCTACGTCAGACGATCAAACCGAGTTGGCGCGTTTACATGAACAACTGGGGCTGAACTATGCCAAGCTGGAACAAACGGATAACGCCATCGAAAGTTTAGAAAAAAGTTTAGAAGAAAAACTGACGATCGGTGACGGCTACAAAAAACTAATGAGTCTTTATAACGGAAAACGGGCAGAAGCTGCTCACAATGGCGATGACGCAGGCATCGAAAAGTACATGAGCAAAATGGACGAGATGCGCCAAATCGCAAAAAAAGTAACGATCAGCGGTTAACTAATTAAGGGAAAAGAAGGTATTGAATAAATGTATAAAACATTAAAAGAGGTAACACAAATAGCAGAAGAGTTGAATATGACGATTGGGGCTTTTAACACCCACAATTTAGAAATGCTGCCGGAAATGATTCGGGCGGCTAAAGAAAAGGGCGCACCAATCATCATTCAAACCAGTATTGATACAGCGAAATACATTGGTTATGACCTGATGGTGGCAGTAGTGAAAGAAATCGCTAATACAGAGATGGTAGATGTTGCGTTGCATTTAGACCATGCCAGAGATTTTAATGAGATCAAAGCGGCAATCGATGCCGGCTACTCTAGTGTTATGTATGACGGCTCACATCTGCCGTTCAAGGAAAATATTGCTAAAACAAAAGCAGTGGTTGAGTATGCGCATGCGAAGGGTGTTTCTGTTGAAGGAGAGCTAGGGACTATCGGCGGAACAGAAGAAGGCATCTCAGTAGCTGAAGATGACAAAGTCTATACAAGGCCTGAGGATGCGGTAGAATTTGTCAAGCAAACAGATATTGATGCGTTAGCAATTGCGATTGGCACCAATCACGGACAATTCAAATCTAAAACTGAAGTCAATATTCCATTGTTAAAAGAGATCCATGCAGTCGTTGATGTGCCCTTGGTCATCCATGGTGGGACGGGTGTAAAAGAAGAGGATTATCCAGAACTGATCAATAATGGGATTCGTAAATTCAACGTTGGGACTGAATTACTCGTTAATTGGACGAAGGTCGCGAAAGAATCCTTCGGGGAAACCGAAGTGAATAAATCCCTACGTCACAACGTGATTCCAGCCAATCTGGCGGTCAAAGAGATCGTCAAACATAAAATCGGCCTGTTTATGAATGTAGACAGTCCATTGGCGATGCAAAAATAAAATGAAGAAGTACTTGATTTTGATTGCCGGCAGTCCCGCTACTGGAAAATCATACTTGATCAATGAAATGCGGCGTGTTTTAGGTGATTTTTTCCTGATCACGCCGGATGAGGGAAAGGAAATTTTGGCCGATACAATTGGCTTTAATAATCTCACCGAAAAAGCTGAGCTGGAGGAAAGGGTTTGGGATTTTTATTACAGCGCACTGGCCCTTTACATGGATGTCGGAAAACGCATCGTGGTCTCCGAATATCCTTTCAGCGATAAGCAAAAAGACAAATTGAGCGTTTTGGCTGAACGATACGAATATGAGCCTATCACCATTCGCTTAGTCGCAGATTTTGACACACTTTGGGCTCGCAGAAAAGTCAGAGATGTCGAGCCAGATCGTCATTTGAGCCATATTATGAGCCATTACCGTTTTGGCGATGAGTTAATTGATCGAAGCCAAGCAGATAATTTAATTACGGAAGAGGCCTTTCGCGAAATTATCGAGAAGCGCGGCTACAACCATTTTGAATTAGGCAGTTTGGTGGAGTTTGATGTCTCTGACTTTTCGACGGTCGATTACAAACCTTTTCTAAAAGAATTAGCTGAACGAATTGCACAGAACCGTTGATTAGTAATAATTAATGGTTCTTTTTAATGGGCTTACTTACTTATTTAGAGAGAAGTAAAGCAGTGAATCAAATTTCGGAATTGTTTTTTTAAAGAATTTGTGTTGACAATCAATCGGTGACATCGTATGATAATTATGAAATCGATACCATAAGGCGGTGAGATATTGGCAACAATTAAAGATGTAGCGAAAAAAGCAGGTCTATCTGTTTCGACAGTTTCTAGATACTTAAACAATCACCCATATATTTCTGAAGACAAACGTAAACGAATTCAAGCGGCAATGGCCGAATTGGATTATACTCCCAGCTCGGTCGCAACGCAGCTTCGCTCCAAAAAAGGAACGATGATTGGTATTTTAGTTTCACGTATCGTGAATCCGTTCTTTTCTCATTTGGTCGATTCTATTGAAAAAAGTGCTCGATCTCACGGCTATAACGTGCTAGTCATGCAAACTTATGATGATAAAAAGGCCGAGACGAATATGTTGGAGATGCTGAAGCAACAGGTGATTGCCGGCCTGATCATGTGCTCGATCGAAGGCGATCCAAATGTTATTGAAGCGTACCAAGAATATGGGCCGATTGTTTTATGTAATGAACAAATTCCCGGTGCCGATTTACCACAGGTTTACACGAACCAAGAAGCTGCCAGCTTTGATGCAACGGAGTATTTGATCAGTAAAGGATATAAAAAAATCGCTTATTGTACAGGCGGCACCTTGACTCGAGGTGGGCACGGAAACTCTCGTACTGAAGGATTTGAACGGGCAGTCAATGAGCACAAGCTGCCAATGAAAATTGATTGGATCTTTAAGCAAGTGCATACGATCGAAGATGGCAGGCAAGTAGCGGATAAGCTATTATCCTTGCCAGAGGAAAATCGACCGGATGCCGTATTTACCAGCAGTGACGAAGTAGCAAGCGGTATTTTAGAGCGATACTTGGAAGTGGGCAAGCGGGTGCCTGAGGACTTGGCGATTATGGGATTCGATAATCAGCCTTTCACCGGAATGTTGGCAGTACCATTGACAACAATTGCACAACCAATTGAAGCACTGGGACGAGAGTCTACCAATTGGCTGATCGCTCGTATGGAAGAAAAGGATTATCAATTGGATGTTTCTGAACTAGTATTAGACTTAATTATACGAAAATCTGCTTAAGCAGATTTTTTTGAAACCAAATGTGATATCGATACCACAAAAGGAGAGAACACTCATGGAAATGATTTTAAAGGAAAAACAGCAACAAAATGAGGAACAGAATTTTTGGAAGGAAGAAGTCGTCTATCAGATTTATCCAAAGAGTTTTTATGACAGCAACGGGGACGGCATTGGTGATATTAAAGGGATTACCCAGAAGCTGGGTTATTTAGCAGAACTTGGTGTAACGATGTTATGGATTTGTCCAATTTTTACCTCGCCAATGGTTGATAATGGGTACGATATAGCCGATTATAAAGGTATACAAGCAGAATTTGGTACGATAGAGGATTTAACGGAGTTGATCGAAGCTGCGAAGGCGAGAGGAATGAAACTGATTCTTGATTTGGTCGTCAACCATTCTTCTGACGAACATGCGTGGTTCCAAGCCGCTTTAGCAGATCCAGAAAGTCCCTATCGTGATTATTATATTTTTAAAGCGGGTAAAGCAGGCAACCTGCCGAATAATTGGCGTTCGATTTTTGGCGGAAGCGTTTGGGAGCCAGTACCAAATGAGGACAACATGTATTATTTCCATACCTTTGATAAAAGACAGCCTGATCTGAATTGGGAAAATCCAGCCTTGAGACAAGAAATCTATGAAATGATCAATTGGTGGCTGGAGAAGGGAATTGCTGGTTTTCGTATTGATTCGATCACTTTTATTAAAAAGGATCAGGATTACGGAGATGTAGAAATTGACGGCAGTGATGGCTTAGGCAGTGTCAAAAATAAAACTAGAAATCGTCCCGGGATCGAAAAATTCTTAACAGAATTAAACCGCGAAACTTTCCAAAAATATCGATGCGTCAGTGTCGGTGAAGCCCCCGGCGTTCCCTATGATCAATATGATCAATATATAGGTGAAGACGGCTATTTCAATATGATTTTTGACTTTCATTACGCAGATGTCGATGTGGAAAACGGCAGCGAATGGTTCCGCCGCACCAATTGGCAGACACAGGACTTGAAAGAGTTGGTTTTTAAAAGTCAAAACGCGATCCAAAAGAGCGGATGGGGTGCCAACTTCTTAGAAAACCATGATCAACCACGATCACTATCAAAATATATAACGGATGAACGCTATCAGAACGAGATAGGAGCGAAGGCATTAGGAACAATCTTCTTTTTCTTACGAGGGACACCATTTATTTATCAAGGACAAGAAATCGGGATGAAGAACTTTCAACGGGAATCAATCGAGGATTTCAATGATGTGTCCAGTATTGATAATTACCATCGTTCATTGCTAGAAGGATTTTCTAAGGAAGAAGCGCTGAATTTTGTTAATCAACGTTCGAGAGACAATACCCGTACGCCGTTTCCGTGGAATGCTACAGTGAATGCAGGATTTAGTAAATCAAACGAGTCCTGGTTAAAATTGACGGGTGATCAAGCTGAGGTGAACGCAGCGGATCAGATTAACCGTTCAGATTCTGTTTTTTCTCACTATCAGCAAATGATCCACTTACGAAATCATTCAGAGTATCGCGACATTTTGATTTATGGTCAGTTTGTTCCATTAAATACAGCCGATGCAGTGATTGCTTATGAACGAGTTGGAAAGGAAACCGTGCAAGTGTTTGTCAATCTAAGCAATCAGGAGCAGGAAATCGAAACTTCAGGCGAGGTTTTATTGAACAATTATCACGAATTGCAGGAGCAAGCTGGGACGAAGGTATTGCAGCCTTACCAAGCCGTTGTCATCAGAAAGGGTGAAAATCATGACTAAAATAAATTATCAAGAGATCGCTAAAAAACTTGTTGCAGTCGTAGGAGAAGACAATATTGTCTCTGCTACGCACTGCGCGACGCGTTTACGGTTGCAGGTAAAAGATCGCAAGGCCATTGATGACAGTCAGGTGGAACAAGTCGAAGAAGTTAAAGGAGTCTTTTATAATGCCGGGCAGTATCAGATTATTTTGGGCACGGGAGTCGTGAATAAAGTCTATGATGCCCTGCAGTCACTGTACGCATTTGACGAAGTATCGAAGGATCAAATGGCGAAGGATGATTCGTCTCCGCTGCAGCGAGCCGTTAGAAATATCGCGGATATTTTTGTTCCCATCATCCCGATTCTTGGTGCGACCGGTCTATTCCTTGGATTGAAGGGAGTATTGTTTAATGAAACCGTTCTAAATGTGATGGGGTTAACGCCCGATAGTGTTCCAGAATGGTTGAGTGCCTCTGTCACTGTTTTGACGGACACCGCGTTTGGCTTTTTAACCGCTTTTATCTGCTGGTCAGCCTTCAAGAAGTTAGGCGGACTGCCAATTATTGGATTCTTGATCGGGTTGATGCTGGTTTCTCCAGCGTTGCCAAATGCATACGCAGTGGCAGGGGGAACGGCGGAACCAATTATGGCTTTTGGAATGATCCCGCTAGTCGGTTATCAAGGCTCGATTCTAACGGCGTTGATAACCGGGATGATCGGTGCGACGTTGGAGAAAAAATTACGGAAAATCATGCCGAATGCGATGGATTTAATTTTTACACCATTTTTAGTGATTCTTGTCTCCGTATTTGTCGCGTTGTTTGTCTTAGGCCCCATCGTTCATGCTTTTGAAGGTCAGGCGGTCAAGGTCATTGAGTTGTTCTTGCATCTGCCATTTAGTATTGGTGGTTTAATCATTGGGTTCCTGTATCCGATTGCGGTAATGACAGGGATGCACCATATGTTCATTATGATTGAGACCTCGTTAATTGCTTCAACTGGCTTTAATCCGCTGATCACTGTTTGTGCAATGTATGGCTTTGCGAATGCGGCGGTCTGTTTGGCGATTGCTTTAAGGACAAAAAGTGCTTCAGTGAAAACAGCAGGTATCTCGGCAACCATTACCCAAATGCTAGGAGTAAGCGAGCCAGCTTTATTCGGTGTCGTGATGCGCACGGGAATGAAAGCGATCTTAGTCATGTTAGGTAGTTCTGCCGTTGGCGGTATGGTTCTCTCGCTATTAGGCGTTCAAGCGAATAGCTACGGTTTAGCTGTTTTGCTCTCACCTTTGATGTATATTTACGAACCTTATCAAGTAATTACTTATATAGTAGTGGGAGTCGCAACCTTCATTTTGGCCTTTGTGCTAACAAATCTATTCGTCATTAAAAAAAGTGAGACGATTGAGAAAGTGGCGAAAACTCAAGTAAGTGCTCAAAATGTTAAGGTATATTCACCGATCGAAGGCGAGATTATTCCAATCACGGAAGTCAATGACCAAGTGTTTGCCAGCAAAATGATGGGAGAAGGGTTTGCGGTCTTACCAAGTAATGGAACGATCAAAGCACCTATTTCTGGGATTGTAAAAATGATCGCACCAACGAAACATGCTATCGGAATCGTGACGGATGACGGCATGGAATTATTGCTTCATCTAGGCATTGATACCGTTGAGTTAAATGGTGCTCCTTTCAATTTAACTATCAAAGAGGGCGAAATGATTCAACAAGGTCAAGTGATTGGAACGATTGATTTGAAAAGGATCGAGGAAAATGACAAAGATGCGACTGTGATGGTGGTGATCACTGATTCGAAGAAAACGATTGCAGGATTGGAATACAATCAGGATTATGTGCAACCCATTTTAGGATCATAGAGACCTTATTGATGTAGAAAAGAAGCCCTTGTCTGCTTATGGACAAGGGCTTCTTTTTTGAAAGCAATCTTACTCTTTGACTGCTGCTTCGTGTTGGCGTGTGTATTTGTCAATTTTTCGATCGATTTTTGAGAGATAGGCTTGTGTTTGGGCCAGTTGTTTTTCAACTTCTTTTTTATGCTCTGTAAAAAAATCAAGTCTTTTTTTATAAGTAGGATCGCCGTTCATTGACCATTCAACAAATTGCTTTATTTCACTGAGCTGCATCCCGGTATCCTTTAAGCAAGTGATAATTGAAAGAAACTCTAAATCCTCATCTTTGAAATGACGTCTCCCGTTTTCATCCCGGGCAACAAAGGGAAGCAGACCCTTCTGATCATAAAATCTTAAGGTATAGGCACTGAGTCCCGTCTTTTTTGAAATCTCGCTGATTTTATACCCCATTATTTTTTCTCCTTTTGAATCGTTTTCTTTTATTTTAACAGATGATTCCTCACATTAGCGCGAACATTTTAGAATAGCGAAGACATCTGATATGGTCAATTTTTTAACGATACCAATCGTCCCGTCTGACCGATAATCGCATTTTTCAGCCATTTCTTTTAAATCGACCTCTGTTGGCTCCAGTCCTAGTTCTTTTAAGGTAGTAGGCATATTGATGGCATGATAAAACTTTTCCATCGCGTGGATGCCTTTTAGTGCAGTTTCTTCAGCGCATTTACACGGAACGATTTCCATTACATTGACCGCGAATTGAACAAAGCGCTCGATCCGTTCTTTGTAAACATAGCGTGCCCAATTTGGCCA
Source organism: Enterococcus raffinosus (assembly GCF_001886185.1). Classification (GTDB taxonomy): domain Bacteria; phylum Bacillota; class Bacilli; order Lactobacillales; family Enterococcaceae; genus Enterococcus_A; species Enterococcus_A raffinosus. Next base: position 26,875 of record NZ_JXLA01000033.1, read on the forward strand.
GACGACTGCTAATCCTGCGCCATGAGTCACACCATACATCCCACTTAATTCGTGCTCGATTTTATGGGTTGCAAAATCACCGCCATCTGTTCCGAAACCAGTCAAGCCATTATGTGAGAGACTGCTTGCCCACATGACTTCACTTCGAGCAGTTAAATTTTGCGGATCTCTCGTTAGAATCAAGGCATTTTTCATAACTACACGCAATAAACTTTCACTGATCCGATCCGTGATCTCCATGTTCTCACCATGATTAAAATAGCGCTCCATCGTATGCATCATAATGTCTACACAACCAGCCGCGGTCTGATAATCTGATAAGGTCAGAGTCAATTTTGGATCCATGATACTAAAAAGTGGTCGACTCAAATCAGTATCACAGCTACGCTTTAAATTTCCCATTTCGTTCGTTATCACGGACCCGTTGCTCATCTCACTGCCCGCAGCGGAAATTGTTAAGATCGTTCCAATAGGAAGACAGGCTTCGGGTTTAGCGGTGGAACTGTAAAAGTCCCAAACATCTCGGTCATTTGCCACACCATAGCCGATTGCTTTTGCTGAATCGATTACACTACCGCCTCCAACAGCAAGAATGAAATCAACATTTTCCGCTTTAGCTAAAGCAATCCCTTCATAAACGAGGGATAAGACAGGGTTGGGAACAACACCACCCAATTCTACAAATGGAATGGCATGTTTGTTTAGAGATTGTTTGATTTGATGGATTAATCCTGAACGTAAGGCACTTTGTCCTCCGTAATGGATCAAGACTTTTTTAAAACCATAGTTAGCAATCACTTCACCAACCTGTTGTTCTGTATCTTCGCCAAAAATTACTTTGGTAGGGGCATAAAATTCCGTTTGATTCATCTGAACCACTCCTTTGTTTTCCTTGTACAAATTTAGCTTAGTACTTCGACTACACTCTAAGTCAACAGGAAAACTAAAAACGATTCGAAAAAACCTTATGTTGCCCGTTAATCGGCAAACATAAGGTTTTTACAGGGTCATTAACTTGCGGCTTGTTCTTTTTTCATTTGAGTGGTGGCAAGATAATAATCGGTGTAGGTCCAGCTGTTTCGTGGATGAAATTTTCCTATCTCTTCGGTTTCAAACTGTTCGATCAGCTGAAGTTGTTTTAACAGTCTTTTCTCGTCAATTAAGGCATAGGCATAGGGATCAATGAAGGAGACAAAATAGAATCTACTTTTTAATCGATTCAAATAATGCAGTTCATTCATCAAGGGAAGACTTAATAGCAGAATATCACCAGTTAGTTCTTGATTAGCTTTTTCATCAAAAGGAACAACCGTTACTTGGATCGAAAGTTTTTCTTTTTCAGCAAGCTCTTTAAAACGATCTACTAGGGTATCGACAATTCTATTGCTCTGAGTTTCTCTGATAATGGTCAGTTTTTTCATTTTTGGCATCGTTCTCTTCCTTTCTACATACAGGAGAATCACTAGAAATAGCACAAAGTTACCATAATACCTATACTACGCTCGAAGTCAATCAAAATGAATTGAGGGGTAAAAGAAAAGCGCCGGGCTGCTTCTTGAAATCATCATAGCAACTGATACAATGGTTTTAAATCCCTTTAAAATAAACAGAAACAGTGTTCCAAAAACAATAGGAAAATGATTAATTTTTTTGAACGACCGTTTCATTAACGTTTAGGAGGAACTAAAGATGCTTTTACAGGAAAGGTTAGAGACTCAACCCTTCACTACTAGTGAAAAGCAGGTAGTGGATTATTTGCTTGAGCAGCAACGAAATATCCAAAATAAAACAACGGCAGAAATCGCCGCAGCTACCTTTTCATCGAAATCTACGTTAGTCCGTATTGCTAAGAAGTTGAATTATAGCGGCTGGACGGCTTTAAAGGCAGACTTCCTCAATGAACTGGATTATTTAGAGAAGAGTGTTTCTTGTATCGACGCAAATTATCCCTTTACAAAAAGAGATTCGCTCATGACGATCGCCAACAAAATTGCTCGTTTGGAAATAGAATCCATTGAAGATACCCTTTCACTGATTACCCATGACGATTTACGCAAAGTTGTGGATATGATTGCTAAGTCCTCTGAAATCAATATTTTTGCAGCAAGTAATAATTTGCTAGTTGCTCAGGAATTTTCACATCAAATGAGTCGAATCAAAAGGGAAGTGAAAATCCATTCTATTCAAGGAGAAATATTGTTTAATGCTTATTTAGCCAAACAGGATTCCTGTGGACTGATTATCACTTATTCCGGTGAAACCGGCAGTCTCAATCAGGTCGCCAAATTATTAGTTGAACAGAATATTCCAGTGATTACTATTACTAGTATGGGGGAGAATACGACCGCTCGTTACGCGGATGCAATCCTTCGACTGTGTACACGTGAAAAACTATATTCTAAGATTTCTACCTATTCCACGGATGCGGCAATCAATTATTTATTAAATGTCATATATTCCTGTGTATTCGCATTAGACTATGATGCCAATGTGGCATTAAAAATTGCTTCATCGAAAAAAATTGAAAATGATCGCTTTTCTGATTCCGAGATTCTTAGGGAGTAGAACTTCATGATTAGATAAAAAGACCGAACTGCTCAGTAAGAACAGTTCGGTCTTTTAGTGTACTTTACACGTTATTTGATAATTCTCTAAAATGGCTTTGAAATATTCCAAGTCCTCGGTATGCAATTGAGGAATATCTTGCATTTGATACGTGCGGTCCAAGGACGCATATTTTTTTTCGCCAAATTGGTGGAAGGGGAGAAGTTCGACTGTCGAGAGTCCCATTTGATTGAATAAGCTAGCGAATGCTTCAGCATTTTCTGGCCCATCGTTGTAACCAGGAATAACAGGAATTCGCACGACAAGATTCTGTTGTTGCTTCAAAGCCAAGGAAAGATTTTTTAAAATCGGCTTCAATGAAACACCAGTACCGACCTTGTGCTGCTTTTCATCATGATGTTTAATATCGAAATACAGCAAGTCTACCTGTTCAATAAACGGAAGAAATACCTCAGGCTTGGCATAGCCAGTCGTTTCACTAGCAGTGTGGATATTCTTCGCTTTTAACTGGCGCAGCAGTTCCGTAGCAAACGCTGCTTGATACAAGACCTCCCCGCCGGAAAGTGTGACTCCACCTTCGGATTCTTCATAGAAAGCTTCATCCTTCATAACTTCGGTAATGATCGTATCCATTGTTTTGTATTCGCCCACTGTTGTATGGGTATTTTTTTGCGTATCCCACATTTGCTCAGGTTTGCCATTTTGAGATTCGGGGTTTGAGCACCAGTAACAACGCAAGGGGCATCCTTTGAAGAATACAACCGTACGAATGCCAGGACCATCATGGATACTAAATTTTTGGATATTGAAAATACATGCTTGATCAGTCATCGAAAACCCTCCTCTAAGTCCCCTTGAGTGTAGCATATAAAATTGTCAACGTAAACAACAAATGTTACGTACGAAACTATAAGTGCTAGGAAAGTTGTTCGTTTACAAAAACTATGATAGTCTGATAAAAAGAATACAGGATAAATGGAGAAGAATAGATGTCTAGAGAAGAAGAGATTCTTGCGATTGTCAGCAAGAAGAAAAAAATCGAGGTTAACCAGCTTTCGGAATTATTAAATGTTTCGAAAGTAACGATTCGAAAGGATTTAGATAAATTAGAAGCTCGTGGGCTGCTTCACCGCCAGCATGGCTATGCACTACTGAATAATACGGACGATATCAACTATCGGCTGGCTCAAAACTATGATCTGAAACGCAAGATTGCACTGGAGGCCAGTAAAATCGTTCATGACGGAGAAGTGATCATGATCGAATCAGGATCGACCTGTGCATTATTAGCAGAAGAGCTTGCCTTTAATCGAAACGATATTACGATCATTACTAACTCTTGCTTTATCGCTTCCTATGTTCGTAAGGCGGAGTCGGTAAAGGTGATCTTAATTGGCGGCGAGTATCAAAAAGAATCCCAAGTCAATGTGGGGCCATTAGTTAAACAGGTGATCAATGAGTTTTACGTCGATAAATTATTTGTTGGAATTGACGGCTTTGATAAGCGCAGAGGCTTTACCGGAAGTGATATCACTCGCTGCGATACGACTCGTATGTTAGCAACAGCGGCAAACCAAACGATCGTTTTGACTGATTCTAGTAAATTTTCACAAAACGGGGTTGTTTCTGAGTTTGCCTTTAGTGAGGTCAGTAAGGTCTATACAGATGGAATGATTGAAGATGAGGCACGGAAATTTTTGCAAAAAGAAAATATTGAGGTATTTACGGTATAGTCATGGAAAATCAGTCAGAGTTTAATCTGGCTGATTTTTTCTTTTAGTAAAATGCTATACTATTAGAAAACTGGTGGTGACGAATTGTGAGAAACATTCGTTATGTACAAGATTCAGATCGCGCATTTTGGTATTCATTGGATCATGTGTTATCCCTAGAACAATTTGATCAAAAGGTTCGTAACAAGATGGGGTATGTCTTGCTCGTTGAAGGAATATCTGTGGGCTTGCTGCGATACAATCTTTTCTGGGACGAGCATCCATTTTGCACGATGCTGCATGTAAAGAACGAGTATCAAAGAAAGGGCTACGGTAGAGCGTTAATGGATTTTTGGGAGAATGATATGCGAGATTCGGGATACAAACTACTTTTGACTTCTACCTAAGTGGATGAACAGGCGCAGCATTTTTATCGTAAGCTAGGCTATCAAGAAGCAGGCAGTTTACTGATTACGGATCCTGAATTTCAGCAGCCGATGGAGATGTTTTTTATTAAAAATATTTAGGAGGAAAACAAATGAACTATCAAGGAACACTGATCGCTGTGGAGAATATTGATAAGGCCAAAGAATTTTATCATTCTCTTTTAGGCTTGGAGGTGATGGTGGATGCGGGTGTACATGTTCAAATGACGGGCGGGTTATCCCTACAGACTGTCAATACTTGGGCGGACTTCATCAATAAGAAGGAAACGGATGTCGTGCTTGAGAACAATGCCATTGAGTTATATTTTGAAACCGATGACATGGACGGTTTTGTTTCTATGTTAGAAGCGCGAGAGGATATCGTCTATCTGCATCCGTTAATAGAGCATGAATGGGGGCAAAGAGCGATCCGCTTCTATGATTTGGATAAGCACATTATTGAGGTGGCCGAGAGTATTGCGATGGTGGTCAAAGGCTTCATTGATTCTGGGCTTACGATTGAAGAGACCGCTGAGCGAACGGGTGTGGACGTTCAATACATCGAAAATATTTTGGACTAGCTTAAAAAAAGAGATATTGCACGAATGTGCAATATCTCTTTTTGAATTGAAATCGTTTGAAGTTCTATTGACTGTGCGTCTATTCACATGCTATTATAATTACGAAAGAAGATTGATTTAGTTTCGAATGAAAATGGAGGGTGTAATCATGAGTATTCAAATGAAAGAACAAAACGCGCCGTATTTTGGAAAATTAACCAATCGAATGAATCATTTTCGCGAGTCAGTGTTGACAAAAAAGCCCTATATTGATGCAGAGCGAGCTTTGCTTGCGACAGAAGCGTATAAGGAACATCAAAATCAGCCCAGTACAGTGAAACGCGCATTGATGCTGCAAAATATTTTGGAAAAAATGTCGATTTATATTGAAGAAGACACATTAATCGTCGGAAACCAAGCCTCCTCCAACCGAGATGCGCCGATTTTTCCTGAATATACAATGGAATTTGTTTTGAACGAATTGGATCTGTTTGAAAAACGAGATGGCGATGTTTTCTATATTACTGAGAAAACGAAGGAAGATTTACGCTCGATCGCACCGTTTTGGGAAAATAATAATCTGCGTGCGAAGGGCTGGGCGTTACTACCGGATGAAGTGAGTGTCTTCATGGAAACTGGTTTCTTCGGAATGGAGGGCAAGCTGAATTCTGGTGATGCTCATTTAGCGGTGGATTATGGGCAAATGTTGAAGGTAGGTCTAAAGGGGTACAAGGAACGAACGTTGAAGGAAAAAGCAGCCCTTGATCTGACGATTCCGGAAAGTCTCGATAAGTATCAATTTTATAAAGCCGTTCTGATCGTAATCGATGCGGTGAAAACATTTGCGGAGCGCTTCTCAGCTTTGGCTAAGGAAAAAGCCGAGACAGCTGATCCTAAACGTCGCGCTGAATTACTAGAGATCAGCCGAATTTGCGGCAAGGTTCCTTATGAACCAGCGGAGACTTTCCAAGAAGCGATTCAGGCCACTTGGTTTATTCAATTGATTTTACAAATTGAATCAAACGGGCATTCATTATCCTACGGTCGTTTTGATCAATATATGTATCCTTATTTGAAGGCTGACTTAGACAAAGGGACCATCACTGAAGACCAAGCAGTGGAACTATTGACCAATCTTTGGATCAAAACACTAACGGTCAATAAAGTCCGCAGCCAATCCCATACACTCAGCAGTGCAGGTAGTCCCCTCTATCAAAATGTTACTATTGGCGGTCAAACTCGGGACAAAAAAGATGCTGTAAACGAATTGTCTTATTTAGTTTTACGGAGTGTCGCTCAAACAAAATTGCCGCAGCCGAATTTGACAGTTCGCTACCATTCAGGGCTTGATAATCGTTTCATGAATGAATGCATAGAAGTGATGAAGCTGGGCTTTGGAATGCCAGCCTTTAATAATGATGAGATTATTATTCAATCATTCATGAAGGTTGGAGTAACAGAAGAAGATGCTTACGATTATAGCGCGATCGGTTGTGTAGAAACGGCTGTGCCGGGGAAATGGGGTTATCGTTGTACCGGGATGAGCTACATGAACTTCCCGAAAATCTTGATGATTGCTATGAACGATGGGATCGATCCAGTTTCTGGCAAGCGTTTTGTTAAGGGCTATGGGCATTTTAAAGACATGAAATCTTACGAGGATTTACAGGAAGCGTGGGATAAAACAGTACGAGAATTAACGCGAATGAGTGTGATCGTGGAAAATGCCATCGATCTTGGCTTGGAACGAGAGGTGCCGGATATTTTATGTTCAGCATTGACGGAAGATTGTATTGGTCGCGGGAAAACCTTGAAAGAGGGCGGCGCGGTGTATGATTTTATTTCTGGACTGCAAGTCGGCATCGCCAACATGGCGGATTCATTGGCGGCGATCAAGCAACTGGTTTTTGAAGAAGAAAAAGTGACGCCGAATGAATTATGGGAGGCCTTGATGACTGATTACGGTAGTGAACGCAGTCAGGAAATCCAACAAATGATTTTAAATGATGTACCAAAATACGGGAATGACGATGATTCGGTCGATCAACTGATCACCGAAGCGTATGACAGCTACATCGATGAAATCGCAAAATACCCAAATACTCGTTATGGCCGCGGACCAATCGGCGGGATTCGTTATTCAGGAACGTCTTCGATTTCAGCGAATGTTGGCCAAGGTCGAGCAACGATGGCCACACCAGATGGACGAAATGCGTGGGTGCCGCTAGCAGAAGGCTGCTCACCATCGCATAATATGGATAAAAATGGTCCAACTGCCGTATTGAAGTCTGTTTCAAAACTAAGTACCGAAGATATTCTCGGCGGTGTCTTACTAAATCAGAAGGTCAATCCGCAAACGTTAGCCAAAGAAGAAGACAAACAAAAATTGATCATGTTGTTACGGGCTTTCTTCAATAAGCTGCATGGTTACCACATTCAATACAATGTGGTTTCAAGAGAAACCTTGATCGATGCACAGAAGCATCCTGAAAAACACCGTGATTTGATAGTTCGAGTAGCCGGCTACTCAGCCTTCTTCAATGTGTTATCAAAAGCAACACAAGATGATATTATCGAACGGACAGAACATGTGATTTAACAAAGTAAGACTTGATGAATAGCGAATTCATCAAGTCTTTTCGATTTTATGATATAAATAATCTAACCATTCTGAATCTTTACGGCGATTATTAAAAGGGACATAGCCGTTATATTTATAAATGTAGTCGATTTTCCAGCCATCCGTTTTAGTTCTTTTTTTCGCTATTAGCTGTAATAAATCTGTCGCCCGCGGGTCATTAGCAGATTGGCTTTTTTGAATAATATAAACTAAATCCGTCAATGATAGATGGTAGCTTTGAGGAAACATGCTTTCAGTGATATGAGCACTGATCGGTTGGCCATTCGATAGTCGGCGAAACATCTTGTGCTGCAGCATATATTCAAGTCCTAAATGAATCATATCGTTGACCTTTTCATCATTGGGATCAACTAGGTCCTGATAGGTTAATAAGGCCCGCACTGTTTTTCCGATACCAATAAAGCAAGGCACCTTTTTCATACAGCCGCCAAACTTACAGATGCCTTTGTGAGGCCAGGCAGTTTTCTGGTTACGATCAAAAACCTGATACTGCTTGATCCAGCTAAGAGCACTCTCCGCTTCTTTTGAATGTCCTAGTCCAAGGCGGCAATACGCTTCAAAGAGTAGGGCGTTGTAGCAGGGGACGATTTCTTCTGATTTTCCAGTATAAGAAAAGCCTTCTGCTGTTGCCAATTGTCGATTCACAAATGCGATCAGCTCTTGAGTGAACGGTAACTGCTCTGTGTATGGAATTTCTGATAAACCAATCAACGCAAAAATTTTTCCTAATGGTTTTAGGTCTTTTATCTGAGTATACCTTTGTATAATGTCTGACTGTTCGAGATGTAGTAGAGGATCTTTGACTAATTCTCCATGATCAGTTGCGATACGTATCATCAGAGCTTTATCCATTTCTTTCACAGCCTTTCGTAGTTATTATCTCAAAGTTTGAATGAAGTAGAACTGTTTAAAAAATTGTGAAAGTGAGACGAATAAATCGTGTAAAACGCACACTGTTCAAGATATTCCTTGGCAGCGTGTGTTTTTCTATCCTTTGATACTTAGCTCATTAATTTCTGTTAATTTAACTACTTCAGTGAATTTTTCTACTTGTTTTGGATCAATCGTACCGTTTGTCTCAAACAATGAATTGGAAATGCCGCAGGCCATCGCATATTTGATCGCATCCTCCATCGCATAACCACGACTGATTGCAAAGGCCATTCCTCCAACTGTTGAGTCTCCACAACCTGTAGTATTCACAATCTCAACTTGCGGAATTTGTACATCATAGATTGTCGAATGATGCTTGACAATGGCGCCGTCGCCCCCTTGGGAAATCATGATCGTTTCGATATTGTCAAATAGTGGTTCCTTTAAAATAGTAATCAGTTCCTCAGTGGAAAGGATCTCCTTTCCTACTAATTCTTCTAACTCATGGGTATTAGGCTTAATAAAGCTAGGACGAACAGCTTGCTGGGTTAAAACATTCTCCAGCTGCTTACCAGAAATGTCCATTAAAATCGGAAATTCTGTACCTACAATTGATCGAATAAAGCTTAATAAGTGTAGATGAAAGTTTGAGTCATCAGAATTAACCGATCCGGAAATACAAATCGTATCAATTGCGTATTTTTTTAAAAGACTTGCTACATGCTGGAAAAAGAGCTGCTCATTTTCCTTCGATAAGTAGAGTCCTTTTTCTACGAGTTCAGTATGTGTATTGCCGTCGTGCATAATGGTGATGGCGTTTCTTGAGTTGCCTTCCACAGGGAGAAACTCTAGCTGATAGCGTCCTTCTGCAATCAAGGTATCTAGGATCATTTCCCCAACAGGACCACCCAAAATACCTGTCAAAACTACGCCTTCGCCAGATTGAGCGATGACTCTGCCAGCATTGATACCTTTTCCGCCAATGGAAGTGTGAGGATTTTCTACACGATTGACTTGATCGAGTGTCAGTGAAGAAACAAGGTAATTGTAGTCCATTGATGGATTAAGTGTAATCGTTAATATCATTCCTGCTCCTCCTTGATGATCGTCGTAAATGAGCTGTAGTATTCAAATGTCGTGTCTGAAAGCTGATCATCGGTGACTAAATAGTCCACATCTGATAAGGAATAGAAGGTGTACACATCTGAACGGTTAAATTTAGAGCTGTCAGCAACAACGCATTTTTTGCGAGAATGGGCAAAAGCCACTCGTTGAATCGAACCTTCGATAGAATTTGCGGTTGTGATGTTATTATCGAAGACCCCGTTTGTTGCCGCAAAAGCAATATCAATATTCAAATTGTCAAAGCTCTTTTCAGCAATTTCCCCGTAAAATTCTTCAGTGGTACGAGAAAATTCACCACCAGTTAACAGGACGCGATAATCGGTGTTATAGATTAAATAATTAAAAGCCAGCAAACTATTTGTGATGACAAATAAGTTTGCTTTTTTTATTTCTGGCAAAGCATGAAGCATCGTAGTTCCTGCACCGATGTAAATCGTGTCATTATCGGAAATAATACTGTTCATCACTTTTCCAATGAATTTTTTCTCCGACACATTGGTATCGATTTTTTCTTGAGTGGATAATTCCTGTTCGATTTTTTCTAACTTTTGTGCACCGCCATAAATTTTCACTAATAAAGATTTTTCCGCTAATTCGTTGATATCTCTCCGAATCGTCATATCGGAGACCTTCAAATTTGAAGATATTTCTGGAATGGATAGGTAGTCATTTGCATGTAACAAATCCAAAATTTTTTCTTGACGTTCTTTTTTTAACATGAAATCACCTCATATAAGTAAGCTCTTACAATAGTCCAACTGTTCTTTGGCTATGTCTATACATTAATTAATAGCATTTAAAGAGCAAAAAAGCAAGGATAAAATGTTCATTGTTGTTAAAGTTTGTTAATATTTTTTGAATCACTTTAATGAAGCGATTTTTTTAAAAATAAAAAAGAAAAAGAAAGCGTTGACAAACGTTTTTTGCCGTTGTATATTTACATTGTAAAACAAATGTTAACAAAGATTAACAAATTATTTCAACGCGAGTTGGGGAGGAGCGAACGTACGTGAACTACAAGGACATGTTTGATAAACAGCTGATCAGTCTCGAAGTAGAAGGAGAAAGCGAAGAAAAGGTTTTTGAAACGGTGACTGCGCATTTAAAAGCACTGGGCTTTGTCAATGATGGGTACTTAAAAGGCATTACCGCAAGAGAAAAACAATTTCCCACTGGATTGATTACGCAGCATCTGAATATTGCTCTGCCGCATTCTGATCCGGAATATATTGAAAAGCCGTTTGTTTATATTGCGCGATTAAAAAATGAGGTAAAGGTCAAGCAAATGGGCGATAGCCAAGAGATGGGAGTTAAGAACTTATTCTTCCTTGGCATTAAAGATCCCAAAGGGCAAGTGGGTTTACTTCAAGCGTTTATGGAATTATTTATGAAAGAAAACTTTGTTACAGCATTTATCGAAGAACAGGATAAAAAGAAGATTTATGAACTGTTTACACAAAATATTTAATTAAAAAATTATAGAAGCTGGAGGAATTTGAGATGAAAAGAAGATTGATTGTTGCATGTGGAAGTGGCGTGGCGACGAGCCAAACGATTGCTAGTAAGATTGCTGGATTGTTAGAGGATGATGGGATTGATTTTCCGATAGAGGCGGTTGATTATAAATCTATTCAAAATGAATTACCATCAACCGGAATTTACGTGTACGTTGCACAACCAGATGATGAGGTGTTGGAGAAGGCAGAGGAGTTGGGTGTGAAGGTTTTTCCAGGGATTCCTTTTCTGACAGGAATGGGAGCGGATCAAATTTATGAAGATATCAAGGCATTGGTTGACTAACGAATAAAAAAATAGAGAAAGAAGTGAGAAGTGTGCAAATATTTCAGGACATCATCAATTATATCTTAGGGTTAGGTTCAGCTATTTTTGTTCCATTGATTATTTTGATTTTAGGACTTGTCGCAGGAATGAAGTTCAAAAAGGCATTTATGTCAGCGATTACCTTAGGGATTGCCTTTACCGGGATGTCAATGGTTATTGGATTTATGTCTAATGCTGTGAGTCCAGCTTCAGAAGCGTTAGCTAAAAATACCGGGATTAACTTGCCGGCTTTAGACTTGGGCTGGACAGGTGCAGCAAGTATCACTTGGTCTTGGTCATATGCGTTTGTTTTCTTTGCAGTCGTGTTGGGAGTAAATTTCGTGATGCTGATCTTGAATTGGACAAAGACACTGAATGTTGACATGTGGAACGTTTGGGGAAAAGCGCTAACTGCCTACTTGGTGTATTTTATCAGCGGGAACTTGCTGGCCGGATTTGCCACAGCGATCGCTCAAGTTATTCTAGAATTAAAAATGGGGGACATGTTCCAGCGTCATATTGAAGATTTAACTGGGATTCCGTTGGTAACCGTTACGCATTTGATGAATATTTCCGCAGTGCTGTTATTGCCGATTAATGTCATCATGGATAAAATTCCTTTCTTTAACAAGCGTTCCGATACAAAGGCATTGAAGAAAAAAATCGGCGTATTCTCCGAAAATTCTGTGATGGGCTTTATTATCGGTTTGGGGCTAGGGTTAGCTGCAGCCTATGGCGTATCTGGTTCGTTAAATTTAGCGATTCAAATTGCGACGGCGATGGCTTTATTCCCAATGATTTCAAAAATGTTCATGCAATCACTGTCACCATTGGCTGACGCCATGTCTGAAATGATGAAGAAACGCTTCAAAGATCGTGAAGTTTACATTGGTTTAGATTGGCCAGTATTGGCAGGTCGTTCTGAAATTTGGGTGACGGCGATTCTATTAGTGCCGGTATTTATTGGCTATGCGATCATTTTACCAGGCAATGCAGTCTTACCGTTAGCGGGTATTATCAACTATTCGATTGCTGTAGGCGGCTTGCTGTTAACGGGTGGTAATCTTGTTAGAATGCTGATTATGGGCGTGATTTCTATGCCAATTTACTTATATGCTGCAACGTATTTAACGCCGATTTTAACAGGTCTGGCAGATAAAACTGGGGCTGTTGAAGGGATCAAAAAAGGCCAACAGATTACTTGGTCATCGATTGAAGGACCAGAATTCCGTATTTTATTTGCAGAGGCCTTTAAAGGCAATATTTTAGGAATTGTTGGAGCGGTTATTTTTATCGCGATGTTTGTTTGGTTGTACAAATATATGAACAAAGCTAAAGTTCCGAGTCAAAGATATGAAGAACTGGCAGAGAAAAAAGTTAAGGGCGTAAAAGTCGCTAGCTAAACCAATCATGGAAGGGTAGGAAAGTGTATGGAAAAGAAAAGAGAGAACAAAGAAAAAACGAAATGGTTTGCTGTGTTGTTTCTTGCAATACTCAGCTTTATCCTAGCCTTCTTGACACAGCAAATTCTTTTTAATCTTATTGCAATCGGTTTGGCTATCATCGTTTATAAGTATGGAAATCCAGTTTTGTTTAAAGAGTATGACGAACGCAGAAGGAAAAAATACGAGGACGCGATGCGGGTTCGACAGGCCGCACAAACAGCTATTACCAGTAAGAAACTATTCAAAAAATAGAAAAAAGGTGGTCTCGACTATGTCAGATGGACGAATGATTTTTGAAAGAGAACGTGAAGATCTAGCACGGATTGTGAAATTGATTTTTGCAAGAAAGAATACAAATGTCGCAGGAGGCAACTTTTCATTTAAAACGACAGATCAACATGGAAAAGAATACATTATTATGACCCCAACCATGATGTCTGAAGCCTACTTAGGTGAGGTATCCTCAGCACAAATTTTAGTTGTCGAGCCTCATACCAGAAAAGTTATCGATGGTGTTGGAAAATTGACACGTGAAATCAACCTGCATGAGGCAGTCTATGATACGAACCCTGAAATTAAAGCAGTGCTGCACGCACATGCGCCTAATGCAATGTTTTGGGCGACGGCGGGATTGGATATGCCGAACCTAACAGAAGCAACACAGAAGGTCGGTTATGTTCCGGTACTTGATTTTGAGCCGAATTGTTCACCTGAACTAGCGGAATTAGTCTCAAACTATATGAAAAAAGAGAGTCTAGAGTTGCCAAATATGCTGCTGTTAAACAGTCATGGCGTGCTTATTAGTGCACCAGGAGAAACAGGAATTGAAGCAATCCATAAGGCTTTGCAGATTCTTGATACTACTGAATGGAATGCAGAGATCGCCTATAAGCAGACGATTTTCCAATCGTTAGGTTTATTAGATGGGTACTATTCAAAAGGAAAGCAGGTTGGAACACTTGAGGATTTGAAGGGACATACGCCAATCTATAACCGTGAGGAAATATTTGCGGGTGGAGATTAACAAATACTAATTTAAAAGACTAACAGGAGATTCGACAAAACGAGTCTTCTGTTTTTTTGAATAAATAAAGAACAAATGTTTACAAGTGAGTCTCTTATTGAATAATACTTCTAATACACAACTTTACAAACGAACTCCCCCGTATTACTCCAAAGCTGAGTGGCCTGCGCACCCTTTCCTATAAATCGACAGAAAAAGAAAACAACATGCATGGCAGTGGTCGAGTCTATTGATGTGATAGACATAAAATCATTTTCGATAATTATTAAAAGAATAAAAACAATAAATAGAGATGTTCACTATTAAATGTGATACAATTTAAATTGTAATTGTTATATTATTTTATCTCATGTTTTTTTAGAACATAATATTATATATTTTTTTATTTTGATAGGAGTTGTTGACGACGGCCATTACAAGAAAAATAGATATTTCTGGAAATCTATTAAAATATATAGCTATTCTTGCAATGTTTTTTGATCATTTTGTCTCGGTGTTCGTCTGTCAACCAGATATCACCGGAAGTTTGCTTCGTGTGCCTGGGAGGCTGACCGCACCCATTATGTGTTACTTGATTGCGGAAGGGTTTTATTATACTTCTAATTTGAGGCGGTATACGAAACGTTTATTCCTGTTTGCATTGATTTCGCATTTTCCTTATGTATGGTATTTCAATTTACCTTGGTGGAGAGCTACCAGTGTGATGTGGAGCCTGACTTTAGGATTGTTAGCGCTAGCAATTGTAAAAAGGGGCAGCGGACCACTTTGGTCGAAACCGATTTGTGTGGGTGTTTGTTGTTTGCTAGCTTACACCGCCGACTGGAATTTTATTGCTGTTTTATGGATACTATTTTTCGGCCTCTACCGTGGGGACTTTAAAAAGCAGATGCTCAGCTTCAGCATTATTGGACTTTTCTTATATATTTTTCCGACAATACTGCGTTCAGGGATTTTGTCCGCCTATGCATTTGGTATCTTTTTGGTTATTCCACTCTTTTTTTTTTATCACGGAAGACAAGGGAGAAAAAGTAAATTTCTTAAATGGGGATTTTACATCTTTTATCCCGTTCATTTATTGTTGCTCTATTTTTTTCGACTCTGGCTTTTATAAAAGGAGGATACGAATCACTTGAAAAAAGTGCATCGATTATTATTAATAGTAAGTCTGCTGCTGTGTGCTTGTTCATCTGACAAAAATGAGACAGATTCCACAGAGAAAAAAAGCACCTCAGAAAATTCAATAGTTGCAAAAAGCGAGACTACCACTAAAAAAGAATCAACTTCTTTGACAATCGAAGAACCAGAAGCGCCGATCTATCAAGGAGGCTATGAGCTGCCTTTAGCTGGTGCGACTGGCTATGCTTCGGTTTCTTTAGAGGTAAAAAAGGAACCAGAAGCAACAGCCGAAGTTTTAACGCCGATCAGTCCTGGAACTGCCTACACTATTTTGGGAGAGGAAAACGGTTGGTTGAATATCAAGCTGGATGACACAGTTGGTTGGATTCAGAATCAGTACAGCTTAGTCAATTTGCCGGATATTATACCTTCAATTATTTACAAGAATACAAATGTTGAGGCGTCAGTTTTTTATTCTTCTGGTCAAACGATTCCAGGGATAACCCACCAATCATTATACAAAAGTAAAGGCTTTAACGAACGTTTAAAAAAAGAGCAGTTTATTATGCCGGTTCTTTTTCCAATGGCGAAAAAGCTGATGGCTATGCAGAAAATGGCTTTAAGTGAAAACAATACCCTAGTGTTGTATGAAGCATTTCGTCCGCTCAGTGTGCAGCTGCAGGTTGCAGAGGCAGTAAAGAATTTGGCTTCAGAAAATCCACTAGTCCTGCAGGGGATCACCCAGCCGCCATGGAGTATCAATTGGTTTATTTCAACACAGGTTTCTAATCATCAGGTAGGCTATGCGATTGACGTAAGTTTGGCAAAAGTGACGGTATTCTCTGAAGAAAAATATGGAAAACATAGGGTTCGCACGGTGTCGCGTTACGAAGAATATGCGATGCACACCAATATTCACGAATTAAGTGTCCGTTCTGCAATCTTTACAGCGCCTGTCACTGTGCTTTCACCTACTGCTTGGCAGCAAGGAGTCCTTACTCCAGAGGTGAATCAGTTTGAACTGCTGCTGCAAAAATATGCGACGAGTAGCGGATTGACACCATTAGCGTCGGAATGGTGGCATTTTAATGATCTAGACGCCTTGAATCTGCTGGCAGGAAATACCGGTAATGGGGATTATGTATTGACTGAAACGAAAAGTACCTGGATTGAATAATAGGAGGACGCCTTTGTTAAGGTGTCTTCTTTTTTAAAGAAAATCACTCTAGTACATTTCTTAAAAATTTGGTACGCTAATAGGGAAAAGAGGCGAGGAAATGTTAAAAACGGATCGATTTCAAGCGATCATGTCATTATTGGAAGTTAATGGAACGGTGCGCGTCAGTGACATTATGGATAAATTATCAGTTTCAGATATGACAGTACGGCGTGATTTGGATGAATTGGAAAAACAAGGCTTATTAGAGCGAGTACACGGCGGAGCGAAATTGAAAGATTTTTATCGTCACGTCGAGCTTTCACATACGGAAAAACAGATTATGCTGCAGGCGGAGAAGCAGCGTATCGTAGAAAAAGCCAATGAGCTGATTAACGACGGGGATACGCTTTTTCTTGGACCTGGAACGACGATCGAGCTTCTATCAAAAATTATCCGAGCAGACTCGTTGCGGATCGTGACGAATTGCCTGCCTGTTTTTGAAGAGTTAAACAAGCATAAAGGGAATCGGAAAATTTACTTATTAGGCGGTGAATTGCGAGAAACAACGCAATGCTTTGTTGGAGAGATTACTAATAAATCACTCAATGATATGAATTTCCATAAAGCGTTTTTCAGCTGCAATGCCCTAAACGAGCAGAAAATTATGACGTCTACATTTGAAGAAGGACAAACCCAGCAAATTGCCTTGAATAATTCTATTGAACGGTTTTTACTAATTGATCATTCTAAGATTGGCAAGCGAGATTTTTCTGTTTACTACAATCTGAATGATGTCACGGCAGTGATTTCAGATGAAGATGAACAGAAGCACTATGAAAAAATTGAAAAAGAAGAAAAATATATTGTTTAAAAATGATTGGCTAAAACACTCTTTAAAGCTCCGAGTAGAGCTTTAAAGAGTGTTTTTTTGAATTGATTATACGCAAAAAATCTCCTTTTTCTTTAC
>NZ_JXLA01000034.1 GCF_001886185.1 Enterococcus raffinosus
TCTATCAGTCCTATTTGACAAAGAGCCATAATCCCTTGGTCGATTTGTTTTAATTTACGATAATGGGCATTGGTTTGTTCGAGTTCATTTGGGCTTCCTTGCATGGTTAAGTGTCCGTCTTCGACAAAGATGACCTGATCCATCGCATCAATTCCCTGCAGATGATGGGTAATCCAAATGACCGTCTTATCCTGCAATTCATGGAAGAAGGTATTGATCAACGACTGCTCAGTGACTGGATCAAGCCCAACGGTGGGTTCATCCAACAGAATAATCGGTGCTTCCTGTAGAAGGATTCGAGCCAATGCGAGACGCTGCCGTTCCCCGCCAGAGAAACGCAGACCGGCCTCATCCACCATTGTTTCTAGACCCTCTGGCAACTCTTCAACAAGTTCCTTCAAGCCAACTCGGGTTAACACTTGCCAAAGTTCATCTTCTTCTGCCGCTTCATTTCCGATTCGTAAATTGTTAGCAATCGTCGTATGAAACAGGTACGGTGTTTGATGAATGACTCCCAGATATTTGCTGATGTCATCACCGAATGCGTAAGTAGCTATGTCATTTAACGTAATGGCCCCTTCAGTCGGTCGCAAATCACCGCGAATCAGATTGGCTAAGGTACTTTTTCCTGAGCCGCTACGACCTAAAATCGCTATTTTCTCACCTGGATGTAGAATTAGATCAATGCCAGATAGAACCTCTTTTTGACTTTCTGGATAGTGATAACGTACTTGATCAATTTTTAGCTCTAATGAGCCAGAAACGACAGGAGATTCGTTTTGCTTGTCTTTAATAGCAGGTAAGTCATTTAAGTTCTTGATAGAATCCTGATAACTATTAGTTTCCTGTGCGGCCGCTGGTAATGGAGCGAAGGCATCGATCAATGGAAATACAGACAATACGAAAGCTGCGATCCAATTGGCTGCTCCTCCGTGATTTCCTGGAAATTGACGACTCGTCCATAGCAGCAATGCAATCGTGATCACACCGAACATCAGCTGAAGCAGAAAATTGCGTTTTCGCTGAAAACTCTGAAGCTTCCGATTCACTGCTCGTAAAGCTTCCTCAGATTCTTCATGATGGTTCACATAATCCTGCCCCCGTTGACTAAAGATCCAATCCGAGACTCCTAAAACATTGTCCGTCAAATCACTATACAACTGATTCTTCATTTGCTTCTGCTGCTCTTGTCTTGCACCATTGATGATAACAGACCATAAGGGCAGTAAAAAGACCACGATTCCCAATAGTAAAAGCATCGCCAACGCGAAGAAGGGTGAAAAATAGCCAATTCCGATAACAATAAAGACGTAGAGCAGCCACGCGATAATCGTTGGAAAAATCGTTCGTAAATATAAATTCTGAATGTGATTGATGTCCTCTGAAAGCAATCCTAGGATGTCGCCTGTTCGGTGGTTCTGCTTAAAGAAAACAGCGTCTTGCTCCAGCGAGTCATACAACTTCACCCGCAGATTCGAGGTCATTTTCAACACCCAATTATGACTGACTAGCCGCTCAACATAACGAAAGACTGGTCGACCGATCCCAAAGGCACGGGTCAAAACAATCGGGATATAGATCAACAATATATTTTCCGGTAACGATGCGGCCCGACTAATTAAGTAGCCAGAGTTGAACATTAACGCACCTGCACAGAAAAATGTGATAAATCCAAGCGTCAACGCCAAAATCAAAGACTTCTTATACTGTTTGAAAAAAGGCTTCACCCATTCGTCTGTTTTCAGCACTTCAAATAATCCGATTGGTTTCATCCTTTTTCACCTCGCAATGCCTGACTCAATTTTGTAAAGGCGCCATTTTTTTGTTTTAGTTCTTCTAATGTGCCCTGTTCCACAAGCTTCCCATGATCCATGACCAGTAAATAATCCATTTCTGCCAGCCAATGCAATCGATGAGTAGCAAAGAACACTAAATGATTATCCATCAATGGCAGCATCCGCTCCTTCAATTCTACCTCCGTCTCAATATCTAAATGAGCCGTTGGTTCATCGAATAGCAATATTTTGCGCTCTTGGTCTAGAAAAGCTCTCGCTAAAGCGATTCGTTGCGCTTGTCCTCCGCTGAGGGTTCGAGCGCCCTCCCCTAATATTGTATCTAACCCTTGTGGTAATTCCTTCAACAAATCCGTTAAGCCAGTGACTTCGATTGCCTTCAAAATTTCAGCATCACTAGCCTGGGGATGATAAAAAGCAATATTCTCTCGCACCGAGCGTTGGAAAATGTATGGATGTTGAGGAATATATATTAACTGCTCCTGCCACTGCGGCTGGTCGAAGGCGGGCAGAACCTGTTCATTAAAGCTGATCTGACTTTCCTCCGGTCGTAAAAAACCGCTGAGAAGATTGATTAACGTTGATTTACCCGAACCGCTCATTCCAATAATCCCAATTTTTTTGTAGCCCTGAACCTTGAAATCAACCGTCGCACCCAATTTATCCTCATAATGATAATCCATAGCCACGGATAACTGACTATCCGCTGACCAAGTTGGCAATCCAATCGTCACGCCTTGTGCCTCTGGCAGGTCCAAAATCTGATGAACCGCGTCCATCGCGTTTTTCCCATCCAGTGTCGCATGGTAATCACTAGAAAAATCACGGATTGGCAAAAAATACTCCGGCGCTAAAATCAGTACCGTTAATGCAGGAAATAAAAAGATCCCCTCATTGATCAAACGCAACCCTAATAAAACCGCCACGACCGCAACAGATAATGTGGTAAAGAAATCAAGGGCGAATGTCGAGAGAATCGCTACTTTCAAGGTACTCATCGTTGCCTTGCGAAAACGCTCGCTGGTCGTATAAATACTTTTACTATACTGCTTGCTGATGCCAAAGAATTTTAAGGTATCAATGCCTCGAAGTGAATCAATAAAATGATTGGATAATAGCTGGAATACTTTATATTGCTTATCCGCTTTGCTTTGCGCTGCATAGCCTAAAATGATCATAAAAATAATAATCAGCGGAAAAACGATCAATAGGACCACGCCTGATTCCCAATCTAGTAGAAAAATCGCTACTAACAAAATCCAAGGAATGATCATCATATTCAGCATCTTCGGTAAAATCAAATGCAAATATTCCTCTACCTGATCAATACCATCTAGCGCCGTGGTAACCACGCTCCCTGTGCCTTGCTTTTGCACGACTTGCGGTCCCAAGCGGAAGATTTTCTGCAACAATTGACTTCGTAAATCCTTGGCTTGTTGGTACGCGTATTCCTCTAATACGTGCTCCCGTGCATAGGTCCCCAGATGCCTCAGCGCGAAAGAGCCAAAAAACAGCAGTATCCAATATATTTGGTTGTTTAAGCCTTCCCCGTTCCATAAATGAGTAATCGTCATAGCTAGACCATATGCTTGCCCAATTATAAAGATTGCTTGCAGGACAGCAGATCCTGCAAGCAACATCAGAATTTTTTTGATACCGGGAAGTTGTAATAACTTCTTGTCTATCATGGTTGAACTCCTAATTCCTCTTAATGTATTCATTTTTCATAAACTGAAAAATGAGTTTGTTTGTTATTTCGTCTACCATTCAGCTGGATGAGTTTGATCTTGGTCAGCCAACGATCTACCTAATACGCCCCATTTTCTTCGCTGCGAAGAGCTGAATTGGTAATCTCATGGGGATGTTTAATCCGTTTACGGAAAATATAGTATGTCCAAGCAGTGTAAGCCAGTACGAAAGGCAAAATCGTTAATGAAATATAAGACATAATCTTCAGGGTATAAGGACTTGATGAAGCATTTTGAATCAATAGGTCATTCCCTGGAATAGAGCTGATCAATACTCGTGGGAACAAACCGCTGAACAACAATGCCACTAAAGCAATCATCGTTAGACCGCTAGCGATAAATGCCAGCATTTCCTTATTTCTGAAGACTGAAACATTCGCGATTACTGTAAGTAAAACAATCACTGCCAATAAGATCAAGGTAACCGCGAAATTATTTTGGAAGAAATCTGTTTTAAAGTACATTAACACAGCAAATATCACTAAACCGACGTACAAGACGCCGTATAGCACCTGCGCATAGTTTTTCGCCCGATAACGAACAGGACCTTCTGTCCGCAACGCAATATAGTTTAGCCCATGTAAATAGCAAAGCAAGGTTAATGCGACTCCACCGACCACAGAATACAAGTTGATGTAATCAGTAAAGGTCGCCATCATATTGTGATCCGCATCTAATGGCATCCCTTGAATCATACTGATGAATAGGATTCCGAAGAAGAAGGGAACCAAAAAGCTTCCGATGCTCAAGGTCCAGTTCCATAACTGTTTGCGTTCTTTCGGCATGTGGCTGCGGAATTCAAAGGATACCCCGCGAATAATCAAGCCAAATAAAATGATAAACAGAATCAAATAGTACCCGCTGAACAATGAAGCATACCAGTAAGGAAAGGATGCGAACATCGCTCCGCCAGCAGTTAAGAGCCAAACTTCATTTCCGTCCCAAACGGGTCCGATCGTTTGAACAATCTGATCTTTTTCGTGCTCATCATGAGCAAGTGTTTGCACGGACATCCCAACACCAAAGTCGAAGCCTTCTAGAAAGAAGAAACCGGAAAACAGGACGCCGATCAATAAGAACCATAATAATTGTAAACTACTCATGAGTGAACGCCCCCTTATCAAAAGGATCCATCGAATCTTGTCCAGAATGATTGTCGTCATCCAAGACTGGCCCTTTATTTAATTCTCGTTTGACCAAATAAATCATCGTTACTGCCAAACCAGAGAACAATAGGAAGTAAATAATGTTTGAGGTCAACAATGAAGCAACCGAAACATTTGGCGAAACACTGTCTTCTATCGTAAATAACCCATAAACCGTCCATGGATAACGTCCTAGCTCAGTGACTAGCCAGCCGGCCGTGTTTGCTAAGAACGGTGCGAAGGTACAAAGTCCCATCACCCACAGCATCCAGCGCTTTTCATAGAGGATTGGCTTCTTCTTGCGCGTAAAGAACAACCCAAGAATCGCTACTAACAGCATCAGCATGCCAAAGCCTGCCATGATTCGGAAGTTCCAAAATAAGACATTGACTGGTGGATAGTAATTCCGATCTCCATATTTTTTGACTAATTCCTTGTTGACCGTATCCATCCCTTTAATGGAACCAGAAGGCTTGTTATAGGAAAGAATACTTAGCATATAAGGAATTTGAACACCAAAAACTTGCTTGTGCTCTCGCTCATTGTCCCAAGCAATTAAGGTCCAGGCAGCTGGATCTCCTGTGTCCTCATAGGTTCCTTCCATCGCCGCAAATTTCATTGGCTGACCTTCAATCAAAGCTTTCATTTGTGCATCACCTGCACCTAAAACCAAGATTGAGCCGAACAATGTTACAACTAGTCCAATGCGCATCGATTTCATGAAAAATTCACGCATTTTTTTGTCTTTACGTTTTAACAATTGGAATGCCGCAAGACCGGCTGCAATCATTCCACCCATTGTTATCGCCGCCGCGATTACGTGGCCAAATTCGTACCATACTTTCGGATTGGCAATGACCGCACCAAAATCCGTCATTTCTGCTCGACCGTTACGAAGGGCATAGCCAACTGGATGCTGCATGAAGCTGTTCGCCGCTAAGATCCAGAAAGCTGATAACATCGAAGCAATGGTAACTAACCAAATAAAAATGACATGTGTCCGTGGTTTCACACGATCCCATGTAAACATCCAGAGTCCTAAGAAAGTAGACTCCATAAAGAAGGCCAATAAAGCCTCTACTGCTAATGGCGCGCCAAAAATATCTCCGACGAACCGTGAATAATCTGACCAGTTCATTCCAAATTGAAATTCTTGAATGATCCCAGTCACGACGCCCACCGCAAAGCTCAAGAGAAAAATATTTCCCCAGAATTTCGCCAATTGACGGTATTTTTCATTTTTCGTTTTAACAAATAATGTTTCCATAATGGCAACAACCAAAACCATCCCAATGGAGAATGGCACAAAGAAAAAGTGAAAAACCGTTGTCATGGCGAACTGAAAACGGGCCAACGTCACTATATCCATTTTAATTCCTCCCCTACAATTGTGAATAACAAAACTAAAATATAAACCCTTTCTGTAATTACTATAATCCTTACGGCATAAATTGCCAAATGTTCAGCTTAAGCGCTTTTCATTTAAGAAATTTGAGGAAAAAGGAAAATAACTATTTAAGCTCAAATAAATGAACTATTTTGCAAAAAAGCACAAGGCTTACTTATCATCTATAATAAAATTCTCACAAGAGCCAACCATATCCACAGAATTATTCGCGAGAAATTAATAATGACGAGCAGATTCATTTGAAAACAAAACATAAAAACAGCTTATTGAGCTGAGCCCAATAAGCTGTTTCCAATTATTCTCCGCCGCAATATACGTCAAGATGCTGCGGCAATACTTTGATGGTCAGAGGAAGTTCTGGTCCCTCGTCTCCATCTACACTTGGACGTAATTCTGTCTCTTCCTTTACAGTTAAGCGCCCTTCTTTAAAGGGCGTGTAGCCAATAGTATCCGTAGATTGATCTACGCCCTTGATAATATCAGGAACACTTTTTAGGCGATCTGTAATACTCTGGTCCTTCAAATACAAGAGATACAGGTTGCCGTCATTATTTTTCGCTTCGGGAACAATATGCGTAAAGCCGCCGATGGTTCTTGTTAAGACGATGACAACAGCACTGCTTTCGATCTCCGTCCGCTCTCCATCAATTTCTAAGGTAAAATGATAGTTTTCATCATTGAAGACTTCCTTTACTCCATTCACAAAATAGGCTAGCTTGCCGAACTTTGTCTTCTCTTCTACATCTACATCACTGATGGCTTCGGGAATACTGCCGACAGAAACGATATTCATAAAGTACTCGTCGTTGACCTTTCCAATATCTAACGAGGTCTTCTGTTCGATATCAAAGGATTCGATCGCCTCCTGCGGGTCCATCGAAATATTTAAAGAACGCGCCAAATCATTGACAGTCCCTAATGGAAAGAAACCAAAAGTTGGACGATAAGACTGTTCAGCGAGTCCGCTGATGGCTTCATTGACGGTACCATCTCCACCCATCGCAAAAACACTATCAACCTTCTCCTCGGCAGCCTTCCGCGCAAATTTAGTGGCGTCTCCTCCCTCTGCTGTTTCCTTTACCTCAACCTCATCAAAAAATTGCGCCAGTTTTTCTCGAGCCTGCGTCTCATAATTCTTGGCCTCTTCATTCCCAGAACTGGGATTGATAATCAATACTGCTTTTTTCATCGCTTCTTCTCTCCCTTTTTCTTTCTCTGGAAAACCTGTTACGTATCCGTTTTCTATTTCTTCTTCAGTATATCAGGTGGGAGAAGAATTCTTACTTGAGACGACTTATAGAAAGACCAACTTTATTTCTCCTCAAAAATAAAACCATCAGATTTTTTTTAACATGCCTTCTATTTGAAAAATTTTCAGAATAACGAAACACTACGAGTATGTGCACATTATTCGTTCTGAATTTTCGAAAATTGCTGCAACAGATTTGTTATCGATCATAATTTGCGGGGTTAAAATAGTTTTTTTTTTAATTATTAGCCATTCCTCTTCACGAACCCACCAATCCCTGCAACGGTGTTTTGATAAATTGCGTATATAATTGCTCAAGCTTTTCGGCAATGTAAGTTTTAATTGGAAATAGGCGCAGTGGTAGCAAGCGCCATTCCTTTGCCGTAAAATATTCCCTAAAAAATAGATAATATCGTCGCAAAGTACGAGTTGATTTGGTTTTTAAAAACAGCTTGCGCACTAAGTCTTTCAAGAAAAATGAAAAATCAGCCTCACCTAATTCATCCCGTACCTGAAGCGCGATTAGGATTTGAACGGTGGCTTTTTCATCATGAGTTTTTTCATAATATGCCGATAAACGTTTTTCAATCGTCTTTCTTTTAAGGGAAAATACCTTTTGGAGCGTCAAATTCATTTCCTGCATCCTACTGCCTCCTTTTGCTCGTTTTCTTATCTCAACGATACCCTTCCAAAAGAAATAAAGTCAATGACAGGTTCTTTATTGATAAAAATTGTCCAAATAACGGGACATTTTTCACTCAATGTTAGATTTTTGCAAAAAAAGATTGACAAAAAAAGCCTTCGCAAAAACGAAGGCTTTTACTTACTAGCAGGATTAGTCATTCAAATTGTAGCGTAGCTTCATATGTTCTGAGCCTGAAATGACCATATCGCCAAACAATTTGGTTTGACGTTTCAAGGATTCATCCGCTAATTTTTCATTGGCTGCTTCCAAGAATTTCTGTACATCTGTTTGATCTGCGACTGCTTTATCTTTAGCGTTTTGGATTCCGCGATAAACAGACATTGCTTCTAGCTCGAAGGTATTTCGGAAATCAACATAGAAGTTGTAGTCCGTGTCACCAAGTAGAGCTGTAGCACAGCTTAACCAGTACATATTGTTCAAATCAAACGTTCCTGTCGCATTTTTATAGCAAGCTGGCGTATCGTTCACATTTGAATAGAATGGTACGACTGTGTTAAAGGTATTCGCGCCATAAGCTAACCAATGAACGCCAGCGATTTCTGCAGGGACATTGTTGCGGATTTGCAAAATGTGAACGTTATGGTTGCGGTTGATTCCGATTGGACGAATCAAGGTCTTCTCTGCTTCTGTACCGTCACCATAAGGATCGTATTTCGTATTTTCAAAGTGAGAACTTAGGACAAATTTCACGTCTTCAATCGAGATTTTGCGGTTGGCCCGGCAGATAAATGGCAAATCCTGATCCATTGGGTCTTGTTCTACTTCTGGAGTGAAGTACTTTTGTCCATACCAGGCACGTGGATTATTATAAACCGTATCTTTAATAGAAGAACTTCCAAAAATGTGACGTAAATTGTAGCCTTCAAAGTCTGGATTCAAGTGATTGTCTTCGATCAAATCCTTTAAATCGTCTGAACAAAGTGTATCCTCTGAATCAAAATCAAACGCATCAATGTTCATCCGGTTTGGCGCAACAACGTAAGCATCGTCTGGAATGCGAACCGCTGCCCAATGATGACCGCCGATAGTTTCTAGCCACCATACTTCATCCTGATCGGAAAAAGCAATCCCATTTGGTTCATAGGTGCCGTATTCTTTCAATAAAGAACCTAAACGTTCTACGCCTTCTTTAGCGCTGTGGATATAAGGCAATACTAAAGTGACGATATCTTCTTCCCCGATGCCGCCTTCTACATATGGATCAAGCCCTTGGATACGTGGATTTGTAGTGATTGTTTCGGTTGCGGACATCGCCACATTTTCACTATTGATCCCCGCTGCTGGCCAGATACCATTCGTTAAAATCGAATTTGGCATTGAGGTATAGCGCATTGGATTGTCAGGTAGTTCAACCTTTACACCGCTGATTACCGCTTGGTAATGTTTTGGCTGTTCTTCTGGTTGAACGACTACAAAACGTTGTGGGTCTAGAGCTTCATGCCCATCATCGTTCCTTGAAATAATAGTTGAGCCATCAATCGATGCTTTCTTTCCGACTAGTACGGTGGTACATGAACCTTTTACTCTCTTTGTCATACTTGAAACACTCTCCCTTTTCATGGTACCTCAAGTATAACGCTAAAAAAATGAAACACCAAACGAAATCCTATCGGAAGATTTCCGCCAGCAATTCTCCCGTTTTTTCTGTCCCCTGCTCTTCTAAGGAACGAACGATTTTCGAGCCGATGACTACCCCATCACAGACCTGTTGAAATTTTTTCACTTGTTCACTGGTTGAAATACCAAAGCCCGCCAAAACCGGAATATCACTGACGGCTTTGACTTTCGCTAAGTGCTCCATTAAATCGGTCCTGAACTGTTGATCGGTTCCGGTAATTCCATTGACCGTTACCGCATAAATGAAGCCCTCCGCCTCTGCGGCTAATTGCTCGATCCTTTCTGTTGGACTTGTCAATGAAATCAAGGTTAACAATGCCATGTCGCCTAAATCTGGTGTCACCAATTCTTGATGCTCATAAGGCAGATCAGGAATAATAAAGCCTTGAACATCGGTTCCCTCTAAATCCTCCACCAATTCCTTGATACCATAATGGAAAAAGGAATTGCTGTAACCCATTAATATCAACGGTGCTCCCGAACGAATTTCCTGCAGTTTCTCAACTAATTTCTTTAGTGTCACCTGCTGAGCGAAGGCACGTAATCCGGCCGCTTGAATCGTTGGACCGTCAGCAACCGGATCAGAGAAGGGAACGCCTAACTCAATCGCTGCCGCGCCCTGCTCCACCAGCATCGCGATTTCTTCCTCTAATTTGTCCAATCCTTGTGCACCAGCCATGATATAGGGCACAAATAATTTTTCAGTCTCCGCTCTGCTTTTTAATGTTTCTGTTAATGGTTTCATTTTGCTGCCTCCATCCGTTCTTTGATTTGTTGAACATCCTTATCGCCCCGGCCAGAAAGGTTCATGACAATAATCTGATCTTTATCCATAGTTGGTGCAACCTTCATGACTTGCGCTAGTGCATGAGAACTCTCTAACGCTGGAATGATTCCTTCCAATCGTGAAAGATAGTGAAAGGCTTCGACGGCTTCCTCATCATTGATAGCAGCATACTCCGCACGACCAAGATCATGTAGGAAAGAATGCTCTGGTCCGATCCCTGGATAATCCAAGCCCGCCGAGATTGAAAAGGCTTCCAGAACCTGTCCATCATCGTCTTGTAAAAGGTGCATCTTCGCTCCATGTAAAATGCCGATACTCCCCTTATTAATAGAAGCCGCATGTTCCTCGGTATCCAGTCCATGCCCTGAAGCTTCAACCCCCATCAAACGAACCTCTTCATCTTCAATAAACGGGTAAAACATGCCCATCGCATTACTTCCGCCGCCCACACAAGCCATCACCAAATCAGGCAGACGTCCTTCTGCCTCCAAAATCTGTCTGCGGGTCTCAATCCCAATCACGCTTTGATAATCCCGAACGATCTCAGGAAAAGGATGAGGTCCTAAAACAGAACCCATCACATAATGAGTATCTTCTACTGTCGCAACCCAGTAGCGCAGCGCCTCATTCACTGCATCCTTAAGTGTCTTACTACCTGATGTAACGCTTTCCACCTTCGCACCTAACAGCTCCATTCGAAAGACATTCAAGGCTTGTCGCTTCACGTCAACCTCACCCATAAAAATCGTACATTCCATACCGAAAAGTGCGGCAGCAGTCGCAGTGGCTACCCCATGCTGGCCGGCTCCTGTTTCAGCGACCACCTTACGCTTGCCCATCTTCTTCGCCAGTAATACTTGCCCTAAAGCGTTGTTTATTTTATGTGCTCCTGTATGATTCAAGTCTTCTCTTTTTAAGTAAATCTTGGCGCCGCCTAAGTCATTGGTTAAGCGTTCAGCAAAGTAAAGCGGATTTTCCCGCCCTACGTATTGTTTTAAATAATAATCCAGCTCTTCTTGAAATTCTGGGTCTGCCTTTGAAGCCTCGTAAGTTTCTTCTAATTCTTGGACTGCATACATCAGTGTTTCGGGTACGAACTTGCCACCGTACTCCCCATAAAAACCTGCTTGATTTGGTTGTTGGTACATGGAATCACTCCTCGTTCATAATATAGTATTCATTTTTCTGTTGAAAAATGAGTCTGATTTTCTCTCCGTATATCATTCCACTAAACGTCTCTTACTCTGTTTATTTCTTGGTCTTTTTTGGATTTCGAACAATAAATACTGCAAAAAGTGGAACTGACATCCTCGTTCATAATATAGTATTCATTTTTCTGTTGAAAAATGAGTCTGATTTTCTCTCCGTATATCATTCCACTAAACGTTTCTCACTCTATCTATTTCTTGGTCTTTTTTGGATTTCGAGCAATACATACTGGAAAAAGTGGAACTGACATCCTCGTTCATAATATGGTATTCATTTATACTTTTCATAGATCATTTTTGCTGTTCATCGGCTATTTTTACCGCTTGACAAAAGGCTTGAATTTTCGCCAAGTCCTTTTCACCAGCGGTTTCCACACCACTAGAAACATCTACGACTTGGGGCTGGAAAAAGCGGATCGCTTCACCAACATTTTCCGAATTCAAACCACCGGCTAGCCAGAGCTTTTCTTTGGGAAGATGTCGCTGATCAACCAAATGCCAATCAAAGGTTTGCCCATTTCCACCCATCAGCTTAGCTGGTGGTGCATCTAGTAAAAGATGGGGGTATTGGTAAAAATAGAAGGAATCCTGATCCTTGATACTGAAGGCTCGAATGATCGGTCGGGAAAGCTCAGTTAGTTCGGTTTTTCCATGAATTTGAATCAGATCCAGTCCAGCAGTCTCGATAATTTCCTCCACCTCTTCTCGTGTCGGTGAAACGAAAACCCCTACCCTTTTAATTTCCTCTGGCAAATTCTTAGTCAGCTCGCTGACCTTTTCTGGCCTCACTCTTCGTGGACTTTCTGCAAAGACAAAGCCAAGATACGCTGCCCCAGCTGTTACCGCCGCTTCAATTGCTGAAGAATTCTTTAGTCCGCAGATTTTGATTTGCGTCATGCTCGTTTCACCTTCAGCTCATGGATCTTCTCTGTAGGACTCTGTGCTCGCATTAAGGTTTCACCTACTAGGATACCGTGAAAGTTTGCCTTCACCTTCGCTACATCCTCGCCTGTTTTAAAGCCAGACTCGCTGATGTAGACTGTTTCTCCTTCAGGCTGCGCCAAAGCGACACTCGTATGAAGAGAGACATTGAAGGTTTTCAAATTACGATTATTGACACCAATAATTTTTGCGCCAATCGCCTGAGCTTGAGTCAACTCTTCGCCATCATGAACCTCTATAAGAACCTCTAATCCTCGTGCTTCAGCCGCCTGATACAGCTCAGCTAGTCTTTTCGCTGACAATGCCGCCACAATCAAAAGAACAATACTGGCTCCAGCTTTTTTCGCTCGATCCAGCTGCCGTTCATCAATGATGAAATCCTTACATAAAAGCGGAACCTCTACCATTTGAGAAACTGCCGCCAAATCATTGATTCTTCCCTTAAAGAAAACTGGATCGGTCAAGACGGAAATCGCACTAACACCCGCTTTTTCGTATTCCTGCGCCTGTTTCAAGATATCCACCCCTTCATTGATCGCTCCTTTTGAAGGTGAGGCGCGCTTGATTTCTCCGATTACATGCATTTTCTCTGGATTTTCTTTGACCATTTGATAAAAAGAAGGCCGCTGCTTCGCCGGTACCTCTTGTACCGCTGTTAAATTTTCGACCTCGCGTTCTTTCTCAAGCAAAATCGTTGTTAAAAAGTCCAATTATGCCACCTCCTGTTGTTTTTCAATTAATTGCTGCAGCCGATCATAGGCTGCGCCGGAAAGAATGGACTGTTCTGCTTCAGTGATCCCGTCAGCGAGTGTTTTTACTCGTCCGCTAGCGTAAAATCCTAAACCAGCATTCAACAAGACTGTCTCATAATAGGCCGATGGGGTGCCTTGCAAAACAGATAATAAAATTTCCTTATTTTTTTCAGCAGAGCCACCAACAATCCCGCTTAAAGGTACCCTTTTGAAGTCAACCTCTTCTGGATCAAAGGTAAATTCTTCCACAGCACCATCTCGATACAACGCGCAATGCGTAGTGCCCGCTAAATTCGCCTCATCCATTCCACCATGGCCATGAACAACGATTGCTCGTTTTCTGCCTAGTTGTCCTAGTGTTTTCGCGGTCTCTACTAACGAATCTCCTGCATAGGTTCCCATCAATTGATGATCCAACGGATAAGGATTAATAATCGGTCCTAACAAATTAAAAATTGTCGGTGTCGCTAGTTCTTTACGAATATTCATGACCGCACCCATTGCCGGATGCAAAGTCGGTGCGAACAAAAAGGCGATGCCTGCTTCCTTCAGCAAGTAATCAATCTTACCTGGACTAACAGTCAATGAAAGACCCAACGCTTCCAGCACATCGGCACTGCCGGATTTACTAGAGATACTGCGGTTGCCATGTTTAGCCATCGGGATTCCGCCACCGGCTAAAACAAAGGCCGCGGTAGTGCTGATATTGAAGCTTTGCGAATGATCGCCGCCAGTCCCGCAATTGTCCATTACACCGGCTGGTGCCGTCAGCATCGGTGTGCCTTTCCCCTGCATCACCTGCGCTAGTCCAGTGAGTTCCGCCGCGGCCACACCTTTGACCTTCAGCCCTACCAGCAAACCGCTGATTTGACTGTCGGTTAATTGCTGATCAAAGATCGCCTTGCCTACCTGCCGCATTTCTGTAATTGTCAAATCGTTGCCACGATAAACTTTTTCAAATAATTCCTGCATTTAAATCCCTGCTTTCTGTAAAAATTGATTGAGATAGCTGGCACCGTCTTCCGTACCGATGGATTCCGGATGAAACTGTAAACCAAAGACGGGATACCGCTTGTGACGTACCGCCATGATACAGTCCTCCGCCTCATATGTGACTTCTAGATCTTCTGGAAGTCTCTCAGGGTCAATCATCAGCGAATGGTATCGCATGACCTGACGGTTTCGCATTCCTTCAAGATTCGACTGTTTTCCATGCATGATCTTCGGCGCTTGGATAATTCTCCCACCAAAAACTTCACCAATTGCCTGATGACCTAGACAAATGCCTAAAATTGGCTTCCTGCGATAAAATCGACGGATCAGCATTTCGATGTTTCCCGCCTCCGCCGGTCGCCCTGGTCCTGGTGAAAGAACAATCGCTTCTGCCTCCTCTGCCACTGAAAATAATTCTGGATCATCATTTCTTAAAATCCTGAGATTTTCTGGTAAGAGCTGAACCAGATTATAGGTAAATGAATCATAGTTATCGACGAGTAAAATCATTGTCCCACCTCCATTAATGCTTTCGCTTTTTGCAACGTTTCTAAATATTCACTTGTTGGGTCTGAATCGTAAACAATGCCCGCTCCAGCCTGCACATGGGCTTTTTTATCTTTGACCACCATCGTGCGAATCGCGATAGCAAAATCAGCTTGATCATTATGCCCTAAAAAGCCTACTGCTCCGGCGTAAATCGAACTTCCCACTGATAAATTCGAGTCATCGCACGAATTTTCGGGGCTCCGCTGACAGTTCCAGCGGGCAGAGTCGCCTTTAGTGCATCCATCGCCGTGTGCTCTGTTTTTAACTTACCCGTCACCACTGAAACAAGATGCATCACAAACCGATAACGTTCGATTGTTAAATAGGTCGGAACTGTTACGCTCCCTCGCACAGCAACTTTGCCTAAATCGTTGCAGCCAAGGTCTACTAACATGCGATGTTCCGCGACCTCTTTCGGATCGTTTTGCAGTTCTTCGGCTAGTGCCGCGTCTTCCTCCTGAGTCGCTCCACGTTTTCTCGTTCCGGCAATTGGATTTGTCGTAACCAGTTCTCCTTCGACGGTTACCAAGCTCTCTGGCGAGCTGCCGATAACTTGAACGTCTGGAAAATCTAGAAAATATAGATACGCGGAAGGATTCGACGCTCGCAACTGACAATAGAAACTGAATGGCTCCACTGGGAAATCGGCCGTTAATCGTTGAGAGGGAACCACTTGAAACAAATCTCCTTCGATGATTTTTTCCTTCGCCTGTTTGACCGTCGCTTCAAACTCTTGTTGGGAACAATTACTTCTGAACTTCAACGGAGATATTTTCTGCTTTGGAACAACAACTTCCTTTTCTAACTTGCGCGTTAATTCTGCCATTCGTTTATCCAATTGCTCTTCCGTATCTTTACTGTAAGTATTTCCGACAACCAAGGTGCAGCTAGCTTTCTTCTTGTCATAAATCACATACGACTCATAGAGGTAAAATTGCAGATCGGGGACATTTAATTCATCCTTTGGAATCTCTCCAATGGTTTCATAACAAGCTGCCACATCATAGCCGACATAGCCTAGTGCACCCCCTTGAAAGAGCAAGTCTGACTGCTCCAGTTCCTCCTTCAGAACATATTTTCCTAACTCCTTTAACGGATCCGTACAGGGATAGCTGTCTTCGCCATTTTGGAATTCACCCTTTTGAAACGTTAAACGCCTGACGGGATCGAAAGCGATAATGGCATAATCCTGCGTGTCAGATTTTCGCTCAAATAAACAGGTCCCTCGACCCTTTAAACGTGAATAAATCGTCACTGGATTCAAATCCTTATCCGATAACTCTTTTATTTTCTTCATTATTTATCTCCTTTACTTGTCAGATTTTCTCAAAAAACGCAGAAAAGCCCCCAAACCAAATGACTTTGGTTTGAGGGCGCAAATAGCACGGTACCACCTCTTTTTACTGTACAAAACAGCAACTCTAATCGTCCAACAACGATCGTACTCTGTAACGGGAGCTCCCGTCGTTCCCTACTATGATTCAAGAACGCTCCAACAAGTCCATTCACTAGGGAGAAAATGTTTCTTCTCATCAACTGAAACTTTCTGTGATTTTCTCTTTCCTAGCTACTTCTCTTGTTTATGATTTGGTTTTAATTGGTTCTAAAAAACTCTACCCTTTGAGAACACAAAAAGCCCCCAAGTCGAAATAAACTCGACTTGAGGGCGGAAAATCCACGGTGCCACCTCAATGGTATGCCAAACAAGGCATTTCTCATTCAGTCGTCCAACAACGACCTTACTCTGTATCGGGAGTTCCCGGAAGTTCCTACTAGGTTTCAAAACTTCGTCCAAAAGTCCATTCGCATAATAATCCTTACTGATTCACAGCACCATCAGCTCTCTGAAAAGGCTCATTTATGTTACTTCTCTTTTGTAAGACACTTATTTTTTTGAATACTACTCGCTTTGCTTCTACTTGTCAATACTTTTTGACTAAAAAAGTGTTTTTCGAGTCCGTTTGACTGTGCCTAAAACAAATTAATTGCTAAAATAAGGACATTGGAGGCGAAATCATTGAAAAAAATTATTTCCAGGCTAACGAACTGGCTGCGCCATTTTTTAACAGGCTCTTTTTACAATCGGAAAAACGTTTGGCAAGCTTTTCCAGCATTTTTCGATGCCGCCGCCGAGAAAACGTATCGCGTTCCTGGTTTAAAAAAAGCCCGAACATTAAATCAAAATCACGAATCAGTGGATTGCCCCTCCATGACGCCGCAGGGGATGACGTTAACGGAAAACTATCTGCTTATCTCCGCTTATTGCTATGATCATCGCCACCATTCAGTCATCTATGTCTTGGATCGACAGACGGGAATCCACCTTAAGACCATTCCTCTACCGGACTTGCCCCATGCTGGCGGCCTTGCCTACGATCCGATTCACAAAAAAATCTGGATCAGCAATACTGCTGGAAAACATGCAGCTGTGGCCACGATTCATTTAGAAGACATCGATAACTATAACGAGCTTAATGGACCCATTGCCTATCGAGAGAAAGTTGCCATAAAGGAACTGCCGCGGGCCTCAGCGATTACCTATGATCATGGGTATCTGGTCGTTGCGCTGTTTTCCTTAAAAACCTTTGGTCAAGTGGTCTGCTATCCAATCGATGAAGACGGCGCGTTGGCAAATCCAACGAAAAAAACATTGGTCGAGTCACCCTATGGAGCACTAGCGATCCCTCAGAAGATTCAAGGCGTAACTTTTTATAAAAAGTATTTACTGCTTTCTCAATCCTGGGGCAAGCAGCCGGGACAAATTTTTATTTTCGATATTCAGCAAACAACAGACTTCTCCGACCCTAGTCAGGCCGTTAAAATCATTGATACGCCACCCTATTTGGAACAAATCTATGTTGAGGACGATCAGCTCTATACTCTTTTTGAAAGCGGATCCTCTGCTTATCGCAAGAAAACAACCTTAGTCATGAAGGATATTTTCCAATTGGATATAGAAAAATTGCTTGATATTTAAAAACTTGCCAACCTCAATAAGGATTGGCAAGTTTTTTTACTTCACAGTTCCAACAAAGAGTGCCCCATCTGGTGCAGCTGGCGCTCCTTTACTAATAAGAAATTCAAAGGGTTTTCCACTTTTTTCAGTCGCTACTGCTAAGTGACAAAGAGCGATACCAACATCCAGATCTGTCAGCTTATACATCATGCCCGGCAGACCATTGATTTTTTTCTGGCGATAAACAAAGATCGCCCCATTTCTTGCGATAAAATACCACGGCTGACCATTCAAACCAGAAGGCGCCAAGCGTGCCGCTTCGAGGCGCTCGTCTTTTCCCTCAGAAATTTCCTTCAACGATTTGCGATCAAAATCCTTTAGTGT
Organism: Enterococcus raffinosus; assembly: GCF_001886185.1. GTDB lineage: Bacteria > Bacillota > Bacilli > Lactobacillales > Enterococcaceae > Enterococcus_A > Enterococcus_A raffinosus. The sequence goes on from NZ_JXLA01000034.1 coordinate 18,238, forward strand.
TCTCTTTTCCGTCTTCTCTGGCTCCCCAAAAGCCATCCCAATAATGAAATTCGGATCAGAAGACTTTGGTTTGATCATACCAACCCAGCGAGACGCTAATCCTTGAGCGAAAAGAAAGAGATCAACATGCTGAAACAAATAACCGGCACAGGTATTTCTTAAGGGTTGTTCTTCCCCGTATATCAAGAAATAATGGGGTGCTTTCGGCACACCCATTCCTTTAATTTCTTCTGGACCAACCAATTTATATGTGATCTTTGCGTCAGGTAATAGTGGTTTAACGGTTTCAATAAAGGCTTTGATTTCATCTAATTTTTCTTCAGACAACGGCGATGAGGCAAAATTACGAGTAGATTTTCTAGTAAATATACTTGAATAAAGATCCATACAGCTACCTCCTTAAAATGAGTCTATCCTACATCCAACTATATGATTCTTTCTGTCGATTCGCAAGAGAACAAGTTCAATAGAATGGCGAGATTTTGTTAATCAGAACATTTATTAATAGGAGTAAACAAAGTCGCTTACAAAAAGTTGGACTGGCTGCTAGCTCTGTTTCAGGGAAGCATTTTTCGTTCGCATACCATCCAACTAAACCGCTTGTTACTTTATTACTTAACAACTGATTGTGTACTCAAATTGTACTAAACTGCAAAAAGTTGGACTGGCAAAAGAAAAACGCTAGGGATTTCTCCCTAACGCTTATTAGTCGACATATTTTGAATCGGTATTATTTAACCACGCGTAGCCTAATCCCATAACCAGTCCCCCGCCGATGAAGTTTCCGATCAACGTGAAGAACAGGTTGTGCGCCACATTTCCGGCAGTCATCTCAGCAATAGTCCCATGAGAGGCGAAATACGCTAAAGAAAATGCTGGGAAGTTGGCGATGACGTGCTCAAAGCCTAAGAAGGCAAAGATAAAGATGATAAAGATGATCGCCATAACTTTGGCCGCATCATCCTTCATTCGCAGACTAACTAAAACAGCGGTATTTACCACAATATTGGCAAACATGCCTTCAACTAAAATTTGTCCAGTAGATTTTGTCAGCTTCGACGCGATCCCAGTAAACATATAGTTATCTGGCTCTAAATGACCGAACGGTGCGGTTAGTGACAATAAATAGCCACATAAAACACCACCGATTAAATTAAACAAGATACAAGTAAACAACAATTTCAGTGCAAATGATACGGACATTTTTTTCTTGTATACACCAATCGTAGTGTATAGCATATTGGATGTTCCTAATTCTGCGTTCATGAACAAGATCATTACCAATGACCAGCTAAACATGAAGGCATACGCCATCTTTTCCAAACCTGGAATCGCTTCTTGCATGCGAATGGCAATATAAAAAGCAATAGCCGTTCCTAGCGCTAAAAATAAACAAGCTAACATCGAACGTACTGCATAACGAGGCAAACTCGAATTAAACAAATCAATTTTTTTACTAATTGAATACTCCAGCTGAGACATCAAAGGTGATTGTTTTTTCACATGCTTTTCGTTTTCAGTCGCAGGTGTTTCTTCAATTTCCATAAATAAATCCGATTTCATAAAGTTCCTTCCTTCTTGGCTTGAGCCATAATGTACAGGTATCATACAAGATTTCCATAACATTTTCAATGAAAACTTTGAAAAAAATGAAATATTGAGAAAAATTGCACAAGTTATTTAATTTTATGAGGAAAAATCGTATGATTGAAGAAAAGATTGGGAGGGATATGAATGGCAAAACAAGTGCTAAAGGCAGAGGTAGAATCATTAGGCGGTCTTCAGTTAAAGTGCTCGGCTCGCGGTTTCGAATTTATGATTGACGAACCAGAGAGTGTCGGAGGGACCAACGAAGCGATGAATCCGCTGGAAGCCCTGCTCTGCTCACTAGGGGCTTGTAAAATGATGGTGGTGCGGTTCTTTTATCAAGCAAAAAACATCCGATTGAAATCGATGCGAGTGGAAATTCTAGGTGAGATTGATTCAGATCGACTGAAAGGCAAACCAGATGTAAAAGTTGGTTTTTCGAAAATCATCACCAATTATTATATTGATGCTGACAATACCGAAGAAGAAATCCAAGAACTGGTTGCTTTTATTGAGAAAACCTGTCCAGTCAAGGACACTATCGTGAATGCTCCTGAAATGGAACTGAATATCAACTCCAAAAAAGCCAGCTAACTAATTAGCTGGCTTTGTCTTTCAAACAGTATTCGTTATATGGCCTCTTTCCCCGTTACCTCCGTTGAACGACTGCCCTTTTTCGAAGCGAAGGAAAGAATGATTCCCAACGCAATCGAGCTAAAGGCTGCAACTACCACCCGAATGTTTTCAGGTAAGAGAAAGACAATCGTGTGAACAGGAATCCAGAAACAGATGCCGACCTTCAACCAGTTGAAGGTCACAAAAGCAACCCAATCAATTTTACCGATCAGCTTTTTCAAACTAACGGGTTCTTTTGCCGCGGCTGTTTCAATCCATAACTCCATGATTCGATGGAAGGTATTCATCGCCGGCGCAAAGGTCAAATTCATGATACTGCTTCCGAAAAAGGCCTGAGCAACCGAAGTTCCGACAAACGGCAAAAGCTTGCCTGCTTGTGCTAGACCGGCACCGCCCATAAATACAGGGAAAACCAGTGTCACCATACAGCCGATGATGCCCCAAACGATTGCTCGTAAAAAGACTTGAGAAGAAAATTGATAGTCGCCAGATGCAATACGTTTGCCAAACAGATCACCCATCGTGGCCAAAATAGCAAATTGGATGAAGCCGCCAAGATATGGATGGGCTCCACTTGCTGCTAAAATCGAATCTCTCGTGGTGGGAATTACAAAAAGCAACAATAAGCTTGCTAGCAGAAGTCCCCAAACAATGTCCCCTTTCTTCATTTAGCTTCCTCCTATCATTTTGGCGGCTGATAATCCTTATCCATTACGACCACTGCTTTAATGACATCTCCGCTGATCGAGTCCGCTTCTGCCTGATTGATGTTTTCAAAATCATAATATTTTACAAATTGGTCAAATGGAAATTCTCCGCGTTTATAAAATTCGATTAGATTTGGCAAATGGTATTTAACGATGGTGTCGCCAATTAATACCCCACGGACCTTTTTATTTCCAAAAACTAAGTCGAAGAAGGTATTTACTTCAAAATTCTTCTGGGTCACTGCCAATGGAACAAAGGTACCAGAATTACTAACAGAATGTAACGCTTTAGTCATCACCGGTCCAACCCCCGTTGAATCAATCACATAATCCAGGCCTCTGCCATCAGTCAATTTCTTGATGAAGGCCTCAGGGTCCTCTTCTTTACTGTTGAAGATATGGCTGGCACCTAGTTCCTTTGCTTTTTCCAAACGCTGATCATTGATATCGATCGCAACGATTGGATAGCAGCCAGCGATTTTCGCCGCCATGACTGCCGAGAAGCCTACAGCACCAGTACCAAAGACAGCGATTCCTTCGCCAACTTTCGGTTGAAGCACACTTAATACTGCGCCACTTCCAGTTCCAAGTCCGCAGCCTAAAGGACCAAGCAAGCGTAAATCTACGTCCTTATCCACTTTTACGACATTTGATTCTTCTGTCAGGCTATAAGTTGAGAAAGAAGATTGGTTGAAGAAATTATTGACCTCGGTGCCATCCTCTGTGTGTAAAATGAATTCTCCCCGTGGATTTTTTCCTAGATTGTTTACGGTGAACCATTTTTCGCAGGAAGATGGATGACCTTCTACGCAATGTTTACACTCTCCGCAATACGCATAGGAGAGAATCACATGGTCTCCCGGTACAACAGAAGTTACCGCATTTCCCACTTTTTCAACGATCCCTGCACCTTCATGACCTAAAACATTAGGAAAATTGATGCTATTCCCGTTTCTTTCCCCGTAATCTGAACGACATAACCCTGAGGAAACGATTTTTACCAATACATCCTTCGATCCAACCTCCGCTAACTCAAGCTCCGTGATTTCATAAGGTGCTCCTTTTTCCTTTACTAATGCCGCTTTGATTTTCATTGTGTTTCCCCTTTCTTGATTTAAAAGAATCTATTTTCCAATGATTTATGAAGCAGGAGGGTTAAATTGTTTTAGTTCTTCTTCCCCTAGGACTACTCGTTCTGCTCCTTTTGATAAAGCAATCATCTCGTGTTCTCCCGGAACGGCGAGGATCGGTGCGATAAAACCAACTCTTTTTTTCAATTCAGAAACGACCATTTCTGAATAGGCCACACCGCCTGTTAAGGCGATACGATCTACTGCACCATTGGTCACAGTCGCGAGGCTGCCGATGCCCTTTGCGATTTGATAAATATAGCCGTCGTACACAACCTCCAACTCTTTATCGCCTGCTAAAACACGTTTCTCGATTTCTCTGGCGTCACTGGTCCCAGCATAGGACTTCAAGCCGCCTTCGCGTTTATACAGCCGCAGCATTTCCTTCAAGGTGTGCTCGTAGCATAGCGGCATCAAGTATTTTAATGGCAGCCCGCCTGTTCGCTCAGTTGAGAATGGTCCCTCATCATCAGAAATCAAATCAATCATTTTGCCGTTATGATGAATACTGATGGTATTGCCCCCACCTAAATGTGCGACGATCAGTGTCGCTTTCTTATAATCGAGTCCTTCTTCACGTGCAACCTTCATTGCCACCGCTCGCATATTTAGCGCATGTCCGATACTTTTTCGTTCGATTCCCTTCAACCCTGAGATACGAGCAACTGCTTCAAATTCATCCACCGAGACAGGATCATAAATCAGAGCAATGGTCTTTTCACTGCCTTGTTCTTTGATTTCCTTGGCTAACATCGCCCCCAAATTAGACGGATGTTCAATTTGAGTGACATCCTTTAAGTAATGAATCATCTCATCATTGACTTCATAAGCGCCAGAGGTCACTGGCGGCAAACTTCCTCCCCGACCAGCGACAGCATCTAGTTCTTTAGGATCAATTCCTTCCTTTTCCATAAAAGCGAGTAAAATATCTCGACGAAATTCCAACTGATCCACAACATTTTGAAACTGGCGCAATTCTTCGGTGGAATGAGAAATTCCCTGCTCTTTAATAATCTCTCCATCCACATAATAAGAGACCTTCGTGGAGGTGGAGCCGGGGTTAATGGCTAAAATTTTCATCTACGATCACCTCTTGCTGCAATACATAGCGACTACGATCGAAAATACTTTTTCTTCTTCAGTCGAACCGCGAGAAACCATTACGATTGGGACACTTGCCCCCATGATCAAGCCGGCCATCTTCGCTCCCGCTAAAATGGTCAGACTTTTGCCTAAGACATTCATTGTCGTGATGTCTGGACCTATCACGATGTCCGCATCACCCGCGACGGGACTGTCATAATGCTTGATTTCCGCGACTTTTTTACTTAAGGACAGATCCAAAGAAATTGGCCCATCAATCCAGCAGCTTTCTGGGTTTTCTGTTTGAATTTCCTGCATGAGTTCCTCTGCTTCTACACTCGAGGCAATTTTCGGATTGACCTTTTCGGCTGCTGCCAACAATCCAATTTTCGGTTTTTCGACGCCGATTTTATTCATGACTTCGATGGCATGCTGAATTAGAATTTTCTTGTCCCCTTTACTTGGCGCCGTTACCATTCCGCCGTCTGTCGTCAGGAGAAGCTTATGATAGGCAGGAATTTCATTTAGCGCCACATGGCTCAGTAGACCACTAGTGGCGATGCCCTTTTCACGATCTACTACCGCTTTTAAGAAGGTGCGTGTTTGAATATGACCCTTCATCAAAAAGTCGATCTCTCTTTTTTGAACCATGTCGACGCCGATTGCCGCACATTCTTCTTCCGTTTTACCTGAAACAACCTGTGCAGAATAACCGAATTTCAACAATAGTTCGTTTATTTTCTCTTTATCCCCAATCAAAATCGGCTCCAAATGCTCTTTCACCTTAGCGTTAAACACAGACTGAATAGAAACCTCATCATTCGCACAAACCACGCCGATACGAATTTTTTGTTCACTAGAAAAATTTGTTAATAGGTCATCAAATTTTTTCATACTTTCCACCTAGTCCCAAGGATTGTCATCATGCTTTGGCGGAATAGGTGAAGCAACGCGAGAAATATTGATTAAATGAGTATAGTTCAAGTTTTCTGAAATAATGTTGTTTCCCCAAGAACCGCAACCTAATGAGACCGTTGGGCTTAATCCATTTGCTGGCGAGCCTCCGGCGTCAATGGTTGGTTGGTTTACGACTAGACGACTAACCGGCAGCACTTCTCCAGCATAAATTTGATGTTCTTCCGTATGACTGAATAGGCCCGCCGAATGTCCTGCGCCTTCTAACAAAAGATTTTCCCGCGCAAAAGCAACCGCTTCTTCAAATTTGTCATAGCTCTTTAATGCTAAAACCGGAGCCATTTTTTCCTTACAAAATAGCTCTTCCTTACCGACTGCTTCAACTCTTACAGCGATAATTTGACTATCTGCTGGGATCTCAACGCCCGCTGCATCAGCGATCACTTTTGGATCTTGTCCAATCATCGCTGGATTGGCCTTTCCGTCAACGAAAAGTGTCTCCCGTAATTTTGCTAAATCCGCCTTATTCGTGATTACCGCTGCCTGCTTATCTTTCAAGTGCTCAAGGACCTCTACTTCTTTTTCCGCTGGATAAAATAGACTTTGCTGACAAGCACATACGATCCCATTGTCGAAGGAACGCCCAATTACAGATAGTTCTGCTGCATCCTCCACATCAAAATCACGGTCTAAAATCGCCTGTACGTTTCCTGGGCCGACACCATAGGCGGGATGACCACTGGAATAAGCGGATTTCACTAGCCCTGGTCCACCGGTAGCTACGATCAAATCGACCGCTTTCATTAATTCCTGAGACAATTCGATGCTAGGCTCTTCAATCACCTGTAACAAATCTCGTGGCGCACCGACACTGACAAGAGCTTCTCGCATTAATTCGATCGTTTCCTTCGTTGTTTTTTTCGATCGAGGGTGCGGTGAAACGATCATGGCATTTCTTCCCTTCAATGCCATTAGACCATTGCCTAGTGGTGTGATGGTTGGATTGGTCGTTGGCGTAACAGAGCCGATGACCCCTCTTGGATGAGCGATTTCAATCAGCCCTTCTTCCGGAATTTCTCTAAGGACACCGACAGACTTCTTATCCTTTAAGCTCGCAAAAATATTGGTCGCCATTCCTTGATTCTTTCCAATTTTGTGATCCAAACGTCCCAAACGAGTTTCTTCTATCGCCAATTTCGCTAATGGCTCGGCCTGCTCAAAAACTGCTTTTGAAATTGTGTAAAGCATCTTATCCACTTGCGCCTGATCATAGCCACTGATTTCCTCCATTGCGACACGTGCCCGTTCTACCATTTGTTCAATTGTCATTTTCTCAAGCCCCTTTCATTTTTACATACATCGGTGTATGTAGCTTGCAACCCCAATATACCTAACTTATGAAAGCGCTGTCAATTACGTAAAAAAAAGAACTTGTTCACAAAACGTTGCTGCAAACAAGTTCTTCTTTTTTTTAATGGTTTGTAAAAATAATCGAAATACTTCGACTGATTGCCTCGGTGGTGTAATTTTTTGTCACTTCCTCTGGGGTACCAGAGCCATACATGCCTTCAAAATAATTATAAAGCATACTGGAGACAGCTGCCGCGTCCTTCTCCTCTAGTCCTTCCCTTTTCAACCCCTCTAAGAAAAATTCATACAGTCGGCCACGCGTTTCTCGAAACGTTTCCAAGAGCTCCGCAAACTCTGGATACACCTCTAACGTTTTTAATGATTGCTGCATAAATTTGAAGCCTTCTTGATTTTGTGACGGTACAACTAGTATCTGTATGACCTTCTCCTGAAAGGATAAATGTTCATCCTGCATAATTTTTCGTTTTTCAGCTTTAATTTTTTCGATCGTCATACGAACGACTTCGCCAAAGATTTCCGATTTATTTTTAAAATGCCAATACGCCGCTCCACGACTGACATGGGCATCCTTTGATATTTTATCTAAAGAGGTATTTTCAAACCCAACTTCATAGAAATTTTGAAAGGCGGTTTCTAGCAAACGCTTCTTCGTCATCAAACTGTCTTGCTTTTTTTTCAATGTCATCTCTCCCGTCATAAAAAAACAAAATAAGCGGTTTAGCAGCTCATTTTGCATTTTTTTAAATCCCAAGTATAAATTCACAATATCAGTTAACTTGTGAAATAATTCCTTTTCTCTTTCTATTGCTACTGAACAAAAGAATACGATTTCATTTTCACACAAATTCCACTATTTTTAAAGAAAAAAAGCTGTCAAGTTTTCACTTAACAGCTTTTGATGTTTAAATTCTACTTCATTGGCGGAATGATCGCTAGCAATCCATTACTTAAAGAAACATAGATTGAAGCGGTTGTTGGTAACGCTTCGTTTAAAGTCTTTTTAGCTGGTAATGCCGTTGCTGCTAAAGCAATCAAACTTTCACTGCGGAAAAGATTGACAAAATGCTTCGTTGACATCACTTGCGGAATACGAGGACTATTGACAATGCTAGCAATCAATTTTGATTGAATTTCGTCATTGACATCCACGGTTGTTTTTGTTGCTTCGATCTTAGGTCCCGTAGTTTTTTCTTTCGTTTCCTTCGCATGATCAAACTCGGTTAAATCATAGGCTTTGATAATCGCATTCAATTTTTCAGCGTATTGTTTATCTGTCGCATAACGCCCTTGAAGATGCTCTGTAGCATCCTTATAGGACTCTGTTTGATCCTTCCAAGTGGCTTTGTAGAAATCTTCATTTCCTGAAATGCCTTTTTTGATCAATTTCGCATAATCTTCTAAAGACTCTTTATAAGAAGGGTACTTTCTAAACTCAGAAGTAATTTGGAAGCTTGCGCCCACATTGTCCTGCTCAAGTGTTTGGAAAGTCACACCTTGATCCTTATACTTGCCCTTGATCCCAAATAAGTTATAGTTTGGTTCACTGGCTAATGAACTATTTCCAGAGCCGCTTTCTAAAATCGCTTGTGCGATCATTACTGAAGAATAAATACCATTTTTCTGTCCGATTTCACGAGAAATTTCTCCGATTTTCTTAATGAATTGATCGGTCGTTTGGTTTTTGTTAAAAATAAACGGCTGATTCGTACTGTATTCGCCGAAAGCATTTGACAAGGACCCTGTGGCTTTTGGCAAACCTGAGATATTTACTCGAACCGCAAATGTCGGTGTGAAGGCGCTAATGCTGCCAATCTTCACAACATCGCCAGGTTGCGGAGCATGAATGTATTGGCCGTTGCCGATGTAGATCGCTACGTGTGTCGTTACACTAGTAGGTGCTCCCCAGAACAATAAATCCCCAGGCTGTGCTTCGCTAACTGGAATTTGTGTGCCGGCATATTGTTGATCACCTGTCCAGCCGCCAATATTATGGCCGGTCGCATTGGCGTATACAACATAAGCTAAACCAGAACAGTCAAAGGCATTTGGCCCTTTCGCTCCCCATACATACGGTTTGCCAAGATGACGATAGGCTTCCTGAACAATCGCTGTTTGTACTTCATTACTAAATGTTGGTGCCGTTTGATTGGATGGTACACGAATATCTGCTGCTGCCGCATCCTCTGCTCCAGGCTGACGAGCCGCTGCCGGCTGCTCCTGATTCGCTGAAGGTGTATTCACCGTTGGATTTTGCGTTGTTTGATTGTTTGAATTCGTTGCGGGTTTATCTTTGTTACTATTATTATTTTGATTATTGCTGTTACCGCTTGTGTTCCCACTAGGTTTTTCCTCTGGTTTCGGTGTTGGCGTTGGTGCTGGTTTTTCTTCTTTTACAGTCTCCAGTTGAATCGATACATCGGCATCTGGCATCGTAAACACACCGTTTACTTCTGCACTTGAGTGGATCAATGCTTGTGTTGTTGCATTGATAACCTTAACTTCTTTTATTTTTACATTCTCAGGCACTGTCACTGTATAATGAACGGCTGTATTTTCTACTAATCCATTATCTGATGTATATTGGAAGGAAATTTGAGCGCCATTTGCATCACTAAAGGTATTATTAGCAATAGGTGCGCCATTTGCCAATAAATTATGTGGTGTCGCTGGTTCTGGATCAGGAATTGGCGTTTCAGAATTCCCAGTGTCTTCTGTGCTTCCCGGATTCGTAGTTTCAGTTGATTGCTGTGTAGATGAAGTCGTAGCAGAATTGCTGGCAACTGTTCCACTTTCTTCAGCAAAAGCTTGTTGTGAAGATAAAAGAGTCGGGCCGAATAACGTTCCCAGCGCTAATAAACTTACAATCTTGTTGTACTTCACATCTATACCTCATTTCTAATTTAAATATATTTCCATATATAATTATTTTCCTTAATTACTTACTATAATATCATTAATTTAAAAGCATGTCTAAAGAGTCGACCATTGTTCATAAAATCTTCAAAATTATTAAATAGAAAAATCGAATTCACCCGTTTTGCATCTTTTTTAGTCAATTCAAGTACTGATAAATCAACGATTATTATTAAAATGAATTCTAGAAGAAAAAATAACATTTGATACATTTCCCTCCTGGTTAAACCTAGGAATCAATTTATTTAATATAATATTAGAGAAATGAAATGAATAAATTCACCAGAATAAATATTTTTATAAATAAAACATACGTGGAAAAATAAAAAAATCTTGAAGGATTAGTAAGAATCTGTCCCTTCAAGATTTTTTACGTAAGATGTCTTATAAAAAAGTCAGATGAACCTAAACAAAACAGCGAAGTGTTTAGGTTCATCCGACTTTTACACCTTTTCTTTTACAATTTTTTGCATCAGTTTCGAGATTGAGCGTTCATGGAAGTGAGTCATACGAACACTCTCACCGTTTTCAGTACGCCAGATTTTATTTTCATAAAAACCAACGCTATCACGTTCACCATCCATCAACTCTTTTGCGTAGCCTAACACAAGACGAATCGCTTCACGTGTCGGCTCATCACTTTTGAAATATCCCGGATAACTACGGAGGTACTCATCTAGATCGCTATTATGAGATACTTTCCAGTCTTCGATAAAATCTTCCAAGGCGGTGACGACATTACTCGTTTGAATCTTCCATAATGTTATATCTACTTGATTTTCCATAATCATTCCTCCATTATTGAATCCCTTTACATCTATTATTATAAAGTGCTTTCATTTTAAATAGCTGAGATATCTGCAAATTTTCTATTAAAATTCTTCAAAAAAGAACTTAAACTTTGTGGTAAACCTCAATTATTTAAAGTTTACCTTTATTTGCAGTTAGTGGATTTGGCTTCTTATTGTCTGGATTTTCAGTTATACTATTATTAATTGATTGATAAGGATGATTGTTATGCTGACTTTTTTAATAAATAAAATTACAGATCGCTCTAAAGGAAATAAACGCACCAGTGTAGGTATTTTGGCAGGAATCTTAGGTTTGATCTCAAACCTTGCTCTTTTCCTAGCCAAATTTTTTATTGGCTCACTTTCGGGCAGTGTTTCAATTATGGCGGATGCCATGAACAATTTGTCTGATACTGCCTCTTCCTTTATCACCCTTGCAGGTTTTAAAATTGCCGGCAAGCCTGCTGATGAGGATCATCCCTACGGCCATGAGCGTTTCGAATATATTAGCGGGTTCGTTATCTCCATTTTAGTGACCTACGTCGGATTTCGCTTCTTAGACAGTTCCTTTGTTAAAATTCTACATCCAAGCAGCGTGTTGCTTTCTCCGATCGTATACATCGTTTTGGTTTTATCGATCCTCATGAAGTTTTGGCAGTCTTTTATGTATCGCAGATTAAGTCGCGAAATAAGTTCCGATACCCTAAAAGCTACTGCTCAAGATAGTATCAATGATGTGTATACGACCATCGCTGTTTTGATTTCTGCCATTATCGAATGGTTCAGCGGCTGGCGAATTGATGGATACATTGGTTTTCTAATTGCTTTGTACATTATTTATTCAGGAATTAAGATGATCATGGGGTTTATCAATGATTTGATGGGTGTTCGCCCGCGTGACGAGGAAGTCGCAGCCATTCGTCAACATTTGGATAATTATCCCGACATCATCGGGTATCATGATCTGCTGATACACAGCTATGGACCAAATAGCGTCTTTGCTTCCGTTCATATCGAGGTAAATCAAGACTGGACCTTGCCCCACGCCCATGAAGTGATCGATGCCATCGAATATGACGTAAAACAAAATTTAGGGGTGGATCTGGTTTGTCACTTAGATCCCTATCCGATTGACGATCCTGATTTTAAGCGTATTGCGCCTGTCTTAAAACGGATTTTAAAGGATATTCATCAAAATCTTCGCTTTCACGATTTACGGGTAGACAAAACAACGACCCCCGAAACCATTTATTTTGATTTAGTAGTACCAGAAGACCTAAAAAAGAGAACAAATACACAGCTACAAGATCAAATAAGCAGCCAATTCATCTCACAAAGTGAGCCAGCAAAACTGAGCATCACCTTTGACCGAACATACTTATTATAATTACAAGAAAAGCATTGGTCCGAAGACCAATGCTTTTTAGCTCTTTCGTTCTACCAATTGATAATAGCTACGCGCCGTCAAACGATAAACGATGAAATAGAGAATGGCGAAAATCACGGTAACGATCCCACAAATAAGTAAGAATAGCTTCCAATTCACCAGCCCAAATAGAACGAGTAATTTTTTAATCAACGGAAAAGCAAATCCTAGATGGATGACCGCGACAACTAATGGAAAGGAAAAGACCATCATTACTTGACTGCTTATTACCTTCTTGACTTCACGATGACTCATTCCAACCTTTTGTAATATCTCAAACCGCTCTCGGTCATCGATCCCTTCAGAAATCTGCTTATAGTAGATAATCAGAGCAGTGGCTAGAATAAAGGTAGCGCCAAAAACGATTCCTAAAAAGAAAAATCCGCCAGTAAATACCTTGTTCTCAGCAACAAAGGTATATCTATCGTCAAAGGTGAATTGTCCCTCTCCTAATTGCTGGGTTAATCGTGCACGAAGCGATTGAGCAAAATCACTCTGCTTGTTTTTTTCCTTTAGCTTCGTATTAAACAAAAAATTATATTCAGGGTAGACAGCCGCGGCCTCAGATTGCTTAGGAAACCAATCTGCCAAACAACGTTCAAGTACTGCTTGATTTGCCAGTACAACGACAAATGAGTCGGTCAGCTCCACTTGTTGATTGATTCCGGGAAATTGATTGATTCGTTTTTTGATTTTATAGTCCTGATTCTCCAGCTTAAGAGTATTTTCTTTGATATCGCCACTAACGGGATAGAAATAAATTTCATCGTCCTTCAAATTCGGTTTCTCACTCGTATGCTTCTCATATTCCTGTGCAGTCATAAAATTTATCAGTGTAACCGATGGCGATTTGGTATTGTAAAAATCTTCTGCACTGGTTGTCTGATAATTGCCGTTTTTCGGTTGAAACATGATACTTTTGGTAGACGTTAGATAAACTTGTTTCGTCAACTGTGCTTGTTTTTCAGCACTAATCGTTTCGATCGCCTGCTCAACAAGCTCAGGCTTGTGAACAGTAGAAACCATTACCTCACGAGGATAACGTGTGTTTTCAACATCCTTCTGACCGAAAAATAGACTCGCGGTGGTAGCGGCAGTGACCAATACCATGGTTGACAGAATACAAATGCTCGCTAATCCTGCTGCATTCTGCTTCATTCGATACATCATACTTGAAACGGAGATAAAATGATTGGTTTTATAATAAAATCGCTCGTTTCTTTTTAGAAGCTTCAATAATGCGATACTTCCAGCGGTAAACAGGAAATAAGTTCCTAAGATTACTAGGATGATCGCAACAAAGAACAGGTTTAACGCACTCAGCGGCGACTCAATCATTACTGCAATTCCGTAGCCGCCACCTAAGCACGCCAAACCTAGAATAGCGAGAAACCAACGAGCTTTTGGCTCCTGCTCTCCTTTTTTACTGCCATGTAACAACGAAATCGGATTGGTTCGACTGATTTGCCAGCAATTGATCAACAGCAGCAAGAAGAAAATTCCCACAAAGAGTAACGTGACAAATCCAAGACTTTTCGGTGATAGCTGGAAGACAAAAGCATTTCCTACACTGATTAAACGACGAAGGACTAAAAAGGAAAATTTAGATAAAACGATGCCCGTCAATAATCCCGAAACGATTACAATCAGGAAGCTTAGAAGATTTTCCCAAATCATTAATTGATACAGCTCGCGTTTTCCTAGACCTAAAATATTATATAAACCCAGTTCTTTTTTACGCTGTTTCAACAAAAAACTATTGGTGTAGAAAGAAAAGATTATCGTAAAGATTATGATCACGATATGTCCCAAGCCAAACATAGCACTGGCCGAACCACCACCAGGCAGGGCGCGCATCCCTTCATTGTTCACTATCACCTGTGTCATCGTGTTAATAGCGACTAAAAACAGCATGGAGATAAGAAAAGGCAGATAACCGCGATGGTTCTTTTTCAAATTGGTTAAAGCTAATTTCGCATAGAACATCCGTTACGCCTCCTTTGATAGCAAGGCTGTCAGTGTTTCGTTAATCGTTTCTAGAAACTCATAATTGTCCTTGTTTCCCCGGTATAACTGGTGATAAACCTGCCCATCCTTTATAAAAAGCACACGTCTCGCATGACTGGCCGCAATCGAGCTGTGTGTCACCATTAGAATCGTTTGCCCGTTATAATTCAATCGTTGAAAAATCTGCAGCAGCTGCTCCGATGTTTTTGAATCCAATGCTCCAGTGGGCTCGTCAGCTAATAGCAGCTCAGGATTGGTGATGATCGCTCTTGCGACAGCGACCCTCTGTTTTTGCCCGCCAGACAACTCATAGGGATACTTCTCTAACAGCTTCTCAATACCAAGAGCCTTTACCACTGGTTTAAGCTCATCCATCAATTGCTTGACGGGTGTTTGTGAAAGTACCAGCGGCAATAAAATATTATCCTTTACAGAAAAGGTGTCTAACAAATTGAAATCCTGGAACACAAATCCTAGATGGTCTCTTCGAAAGGCGGCCGCATTTTTTTCCTTAATAGTGTTCAAATCCATACCATCCAATAAAATCGTCCCGGATGAAGGCTTATCTAATGTTGCGATCAGATTCAGCAGCGTACTTTTTCCGGAGCCTGATTCTCCCATAATCGCTACGTAATCTCCCTTTTCAACCGTTAAATCGATATTTCTCAAGGCTTCTACAGGCATTCCCTTGAACTGAGTTTGATAAATCTTTTTAATATTCTCTACTTTTAATAGTTCATTCATTTTGAATTCCTCCCCGTTCGTATTGAAGTCATTTTCTGATCAAACGACTCTCTGATCAGCTCCTCTACTTCATCATAAAAGCTTGCCTGTAAAAACACTACTTACGAAAATAAATCCAAACTTACAATCATGAAAGTTTGGATTTATTCAAAAGCTGAAATTTCTTCTGGAAAAACAATCGTTACTTTGGTTCCTTTTTTTACCTGTGACTCAAGATAGAGATGGCAGCCTAGTTTTCCTGCGGCCTCTTGACTGAGATAAAGACCTAAGCCGCTGGCTCTTTGCTGTTCACGACCGTTCATGCCAGTATAGCCCTTTTCAAAGACTCGCGGTAAATCCTCCGCCCGAATGCCCATACCGGTATCTTTAATGATCAACTGATTTTCACTAAAAGCAATGCTGATCGTTCCGTCCTCTGTATATTTAATCGCGTTAAAAATGACCTGCTCCAAAATGAAAATCAACCATTTCTGATCAGAGTAAACTTGCCCTTCAAGGTTTCCCAGCTGTAAACTCAGATTTTTCTGAGAGAAAAATGTCGCATATTTTTTTACGACTGATTTTATGATTTTCTCGATTGACAGCTGTTGAAAAACCAAGTCCGCTTGATCTAAGTTTTGACGCATATAGTTAAGAATCATTTGCAGGTATTCATTGATTTTGAATACCTCATTCTTCATCCTTCGAGGCTCGATTTGACCCAACTGGATCAATAGGTCTAAGGCAGCGACCGGTGTTTTGATTTGATGTAGCCAAAGTCCGAAATCATCCAGCATGTTCTTTTGATTTTGTTGCAGCTCGTCTTGCTGCTGGTTCTTCTTTTCAAGCACCAGACGCAGCACCTCTTGATAGTTTTTTTCGCTTAGCGTGTCCGCTTTAGGCAGAAAAATCAGATTGCTTAATTGCAGATCCTTTGTCGCTAAGAGTTCCAGTTTTTTCTGTTTGCGGAAGGCACGATAAAAGGAAACGATAGAATAGACAATTAAGAGAAACATCGTAAACAGCCAGCTGTCCCAAAACGGTCCAAAGTTGTATTCATAAAGATAGAATGTTAAATAAATTAGGACCCAAAAAAAGAAATACATGCCATAAATGACACGCCGCTCATAAAAAAAGCTCTTCAGTAGTTTCATTCTTTTCCCTCTATTAGATAACCTTTGTTTTTGACGGTTTGTATTAAACTGTCTATTCCAAACTCCTTTAGTTTTTTTCGTAATCGTGTGAGGTTGACGGCCAACGTATTGTTATCAATAAAATCATCACTCTGCCACAGGGTTTCGATGATTTGCTCGCGAGGGACAATCTTTCCTTGAGTCGCGAACAAAACACTAAGAATCCGTGATTCATTGGGAGTCAGCGGCAGTTGATCAGTCGGTGATTGGATTTGATTGGTTGCTGGTACAAATTGATATTCACCAAAGGTATAGGTCAATTGTTGCCCATATTGATAACTGCGTCGCAGGAGCGCTTGGATCTTCGCTAATAGGATCGTCAGTTCAAAAGGCTTCTCAATAAATTCATCCGCACCCATATTTAGCGCCATCACCTGATTCATTTGATCTTTGGCAGACGATAAAAAAATAATCGGCACTTCAGAAACTTTACGTATTTCTTGACACCAGTAAAAACCATTGAAATATGGCAAGGAGATATCTAAAATTACCAAATCCGGCTGTACTTTTTGAAAGTCAGCAAATACCCGCTGAAAATCGTCCGCTACATAACAATCCATGCCCCATTGTGTCAGATGCTGTTCAATTACTGAGACGATCGTCTTATCGTCCTCTACAAGAAAAATTTTATTTGTCATTTACAGTTCCTTCTATTTTTTCTTTTTATTATACTAGAAAATTTTACAATTTCGGTAACTAACTTGAATCGAGCAAAAAAAAAAAAAGAGGAAGTGTGGCAAAAATCTTGCCACACTTCCTCTTTTCGAATAAACGATGTACCAAAAGCAATTTTCGGAAATTCCTTCTCATCTCTTAAAGCTGATCACTTCTGTCATAACCTTTGCTACATGCTAAAATGCGCGATACACATATTGATTTTTCGGTGCACTGACTGTTTGGGCGCTGTCAACTTGCACGGAAGGGATTTGACGGTCAAATGGCTCAAAGAAATCTAGCGTAATCGTCCCTTCCACATGTAGCCATTGATTATTTTTCACTGTCGTATTTTCCGGCAGTTTGGTCATCAATCCAAAGACCCCAGAATCTGCCACACAATGAATGATGCCGAATCGGAAAAGAAAATCATATTTCTGATGATTCTTATTCGCCTCATAAACAAACCCATTAAAGGAAATCTTCTTGCCGACAAAGGAGTTTGGGTAGTTGTAAATCAATTCCATCACTTCTAAGTAATTCTCATCTGTAATTGCTAATTTTTGATCAGCCTCATATTTTTTCATCAACTTCGTCATTTGGTCGTTATAGTCGCTTTTATTGTAATAAATACTCGTGTCAGGCTTCAAATACTGGGTGTTCATTTCAGGGTCCCCTACAGACTCCTTACTGATAGGAAAGCTAAAGCCTTTAGCCTCAACGATCGTCGTATCCAGACTGATCGTTGGAAAAAGTGTCCCCACGACTAAGGGTAAAATCAATAGAAGATACGCGATCCCTCTTTGATAAGGCTTATTCAAGGCGTGATCATGCCCCTCATGATGGTCGTGGTCCTGATGTTTTTCTCCGCTTGCCCAGATTTTCAACTGTACAAGGGCTAACAACAATGATAAAAACATTGTCAGATAAATGAGGTAGCGATAATGGACATTGATGTACTGATCCAGCTTGCCGGAAACCTGTAGATACATCATTAATTCAAAATAGCCGGATAAAATCAAAAAACGAATCATTGGTCTCCTCCTATAGTACAAGTGCGTAGATTGTAACGATCACACTGATCAAAGCAATCAGCTGCAAAATAAATTTGCCGTGAAAGCTGCGTTTCATCATCATCAAGTTCTTGATATCCACCATTGGTCCAAAGACTAGAAAAGCCACAATCGCATTGGTTCCAAATAGACTTAATAAAGAGGAACCAACAAAAGCATCCGCCTCTGAGCAAAGAGACATCGTAAAAGCCAGAATCAGCATGACTAAAATACCAACGATTTTCGAAGAAGTCAGCTGCATCATGAATTGTGTCGGTAAATAGACCTGCATACTGCTGGCAATCAGCGCTCCAATAATCAAATAGCGGCCCGTATCAAAAAATTCATCGATGCCGTGGACTAAAACAGACCAGACGTTTCCACCAAATGATTCTCGCTTCGCCTTATCATGATGATGGTGCGAATGACTATGATCATGCAGCGCCGTTTTTAAGATCGGTGTACGATTAAAATAAGCAATCCATGAGCCAATAATCAGAGCAACAATCAAACTGCCAATCCCTCGCAGCAAAGCAAACTTCACGCTGTTGCCAAAGGCAATGTAGGTCGAGAACAAAACGATCGGATTGATAATCGGTGCAGTTACCATAAAGGCAAAAGCCGTGTGTTCCGGCACTCCTTTACGTATGAATTGTGTGACAATCGGCACGATCCCGCATTCGCAGGAAGGAAAGAAGAAGCCGAGAAAAGAACCAACGAGTATGGCTAAAAATTTATTGTTAGGCAAGATTTTCCGCACGCGTTCAGGCGTTAGAAAAACCTGCAGCGCTCCAGAAATAATACAACCTAATAACACAAATGGGATCGCCTCGATAACAATCGATAGAAAAATCGCGCTCATTTGTAAAACGGAATGTGGCAGAAAATTAAACATGTGTCTCCTCCAAAAAATTCACTGCTTAAAGATATACTCTTTTTCGTCAAAAGACACAAGAAAATTTTAATTCACAAACTTTTTTTTAGATATTTTTATGGTTTACTTCATGTATTATTAATTTTTGTAAGGGTTCCTGATTCATAAAAATGGTTCTATTCTTCCCCATCTCGCTCTTATTTTCCAACTCCTTCACATACAAAAAACCCGTCACATGAAAATCCATGCAACGGGTTCATTTTGCTATTATTTTACAGCATCTTTTATTATGGCTGTTTTATCGCTTGTTCAAACTGGTCAAAAAACGCTTGAAATCAACGTTTAACAACGATTAAATTACGATAAAAAACGAGCTAGAACGAACTAGTTAGGATTTTTTGCCCCTTTTCTGCCCCTTTCATTCTTAATCTTTTGTTCGCTCGAAAATACGAACGTACATTCGTATAATAAGTTTATCAATTTAGAATAGAGTGATCGCATGCAGTCAATAACAGGAACAGTTATCAAAATTAAAATTTTAAAGATGTCGGAATGTCCCCTTGTCTTCTTTAAGTTAGATGATGTTAGTTGCTTGATTGCTGGTCACTCTTTGAATTTTCTAGCTGACGTAGAAGATGGCATGAATGTTGTAGTGGCTGGCGATTATAATAAGAGAAAACAATTCATTGTAAAAAAGTACGCTGTGATCGGAAAAACAAAAATTATGATGGAATTTGATATGGTAAAAGCCTGATTTTTCGGGCTTTTTAATTTACCAACATAAAACAACAAAAAAAAGGAGCTCCCGATTAGTCCAGGGCTCCAAGGATTATGAAAAAGTGTTTTAGGGTTGTTGGTGACTAAAGTATACAGCGAGCGGTTACATTTGACAAGATAGATTTACTCAAAAAAATAGAACGCCCGGTCGTTCGAGCGTTCTGAAGTAATGAAAAAAATGTTTTTAGGATATGAATAGTATACAATGAAACGGTTTCATGTGCAATGGGAAAATAACTTATCGTGGGCTAGAAATCTTTTCTCTTTTATTGATGTTGATCAACTATTTGTTGAGACTTGTTAGCTGTATCTTTTACATCTTGTTTAGCCTTGTTTAATTTATCAATATAAGCTTTTAAATTAGAATTTTCTTTGTTTGCACTTGCTAATTGTTGTTTAGTAGAATCCAGTTCTGCTTGCAAAGAATTTTTTTCACTGTTTAAAGTGTTAATCTGGTTATTTAGTGAATTAATGGTATTTTGTAAATCATTAGCTTTATTTTGTGCATCCTGCAATTTAGTATTAAATTCTTGGTTTTTCTGATTGATCTCTTGGTTTTTCTGCTCAATTTCCTTTAATTTATCTGCGATTTCTTGCTGTTTAGATTGAAGTTCTCCATTTTTACTATTTAATTGAGATTCTAAACTAGTTTTTTCTCCAGCTAATTGATTTTTTTCATTTTTCAAAGCTTCTAACTGTTGCTTGTAACTATCAATATCTTTTTGAAATTGAGTTAATTGGCCCTCTGTACTTGCTGATTTATTGGATAATTGTATGATTTTCTGTTCTTTATCTGATAATGAATCATTCAACTTATCTAAGTTATCATTGATGGTAGAAATATTCTGTTCCCCACCCCAGTTTAAAATACTGTCTGCATAATTTTTACCGGCTAAACCAATAAAAGCTATTACAATGATGAGTGTTACGACTACATATTTTTTCCTTTTCATTATTCAATTTTCTCCTTTCATATATAAAAGCGACATTGCAACTTTTATATATTAACGTTTTATCTATTGTTTCTCAATAACATTGTTTATTTATAAATAAATTTTAATATAAGCCTGCATACTATAATTAAATCGTGTTTAAAAATCAGGAACTGATATTGTAAGAAGATATTCAGTTGTCGGCAAGACAAGTATCATGCTAAAATTTGAATCAAGTAGATTCCAACGGAAGAAGGTATGAAATGAAGGCTGGCGAATTATTGAGACAACTAACTGCGAATCCTTTTCATGAGGAATACAAAGGAAATATATACACAAATGGGCAGTACCCTTATTCCACTGACTACTGCTAAGCCTGATGACGAAGGAAACCTAATATTTTTTCGCCAGAACAGAAAGGCTCCAATGAGCACTAAAACCTTATTCTCTATTTTGCTTCTTCATAAGAATAAGCAGATATTCTGCTGGAATAATCGAAAGATCGCAATATATAGCTACCGTGTTAATCGCGGGAAAATCATAGTGTAAAAAAGAAGCTCCCAGAGGAGCTCCGTTGTTTAAGGGTGTAAAAATAGGCTCTATAATATCTAGTGTTGGTGANCGTAATGAACGGATCAGCCCTCTATTGCCATGGGAGAGCGGTTCTGTATCGAAAATACCATTGTAAATGGCACGGTAGATCGTGATAAAACTGATTGAGAAGTCCACCTGTTCAAGCTTCAAACGATTGGAGATTTCCTCTGGCGACCATTGAAAATCGACAAATAAATGACGAACAATTGACCAAATTCGCGGATCTTTTAGAAGGTTATGACGCCCGCAATTCTTTCTACGAGAAGTATACTTTTTGTCTGCTTTGGAAGGTGAGTAGGTTTTCTCCTTGTTTCTTCTCAATTCACGTGAAATGGTAGACGGGCTACGATGAATGTCGTTGCCGATTTTTCTAATAGAAACACCTTCTTCATGAAGTAGAAAGATTCTTTCTCGTTCGAGTATGGTAAGATGATGGTACTGGCTCCTAATTGTCTTCCTCCTAGTAGTGTTCTCGACAAACCTATTCTAGTTGGATATTGATTATGAGTCATTTTTTATGTGTTGCACTTAAAGTGTAAATTCAAGTATAAAAAAACATCTAAAGCAGAAAATGGCTCTATAATATCTAGTGTTGGTGACGCCTTCTGTTGCCAATACTTTTTCTTTTTTCTAATAAATGCAAACAGACACCTTGAAATCCTTTAGAATAAAGTCGACGAAAACCATTCAAAGGAGTGTTTCAAGATGTCCTATTCAGAGTTTACCAAAGAGTTACTAGATATTCTAGACCTAAATCTTATCTTTCATGAAGATGCCTTTCGCAAAGAGCGAATCAATGACGAAACATGTTTTGTTTTTGATGGCACATTGACCTATCAACCAGAGGAATGCTTCCATTGTCACTATCAAAATAAGCAAACGATCATTAAATGGGGCTGGAAAAAAGTATCCATCTTATTGAATGATGTCAGTAACTACAAGACCATTCTGCGGATTAACAAACAGCGCTTCAAATGTAAACACTGTGGAAAGACTTTTTTAGCAGAAGATTCAGTTAGTGATCGTCGCTGCTCCATCGCCCGCAGAGTCAAACAAGCCATTCTTGAGCTATTAAGTGAGCCTATTTCTATGTCTTTGATTGCACGTATGAAGCACATTTCTCCGACCACTGTCATTCGAATACTTCGCAGCCTTCGGCCTAAAACCGTTTCTTTGAACCAGCCGTTACCAGAAGTGGTGTGTTTCGATGAATTCAAATCGGTGAAAAACGTCTCGGGAGCCATGAGCTTTGTCATGATGGACGGCAAGACCCATCAACTGATTGATATTGTGGAAAATTGGCAACTCAATCCTCTACGCGACTATTTCTTGCGCTACCCTAGAAAAGTCCGTGAACAAGTACGTCTAGTGGTTTCAGATTTCTATACACCTTATCGCACATTGGTGAAAGAGTGTTTTCCGAATGCCCGAATCGTCGCCGATCGCTTTCATATTAGCCAACACATTGGTCGGGCTTTTACCAACCACCGAATTCAAGTAATGAAGACCTTTAAAAAAGGGGATCGTCGGTCGAAGCACTTAAAGAAATACTGGAGACTACTTCAAAAGAATGCGTGGGAATTGAAGGGTCAGCATCGCTACTGGCGTCCGTCATTTCGAGATCATCTGACAGAAGCGGAGATAGTCGATCGGCTATTATCTTATGATGATTCCTTAAAGCGAGGCTACGAAGTCTACCAGGATTTTCTTTTCGTTATCAGAAGACAAGATGTTCCTGAATTCGTCGCGCTCCTAAAAGAAGACTACAAGGAGTTGCCAAAGCACTACCAACCAGTGTTCACGACCTTCAAGAAATACCAAACAGAAATCAAACGAGCGTTGCGCGTTCCCTATTCCAACGGCCTATAGAATGTCTGAATAACCATATCAAAGTACTAAAACGAATTGCCTATGGCTTTAGAAACTTTCAAAACTACCGAGAACGAATCTTTTTATATCGAGGAAAATATTTTAAGAAAACTAAGAATACTACCCAACTGACTAAAGCCAGAACAACAACACGGCTAGACAAGATAGCTGTCTAGCCGTGTGAGTATCTCGATTATTCTATTGAATTTCTTCACCAACACTCATTGACGAAGAGCCTAAAAATATTGAGGAAATGATTCATCAGCTTTTACAATTAATTAGTTAATAGTACATTTTATTGAACCTCTCAAGACTGAAGTCACAAGTATTCTCGGCTTTTTAATAAAAATACCCAAATAATTAATTAGCATATTTTATTTGTTGTTTTTTCATTATCGGATATCTAATTAATTCCTCACCATTTAAATCTTCTTTATTCATATCTATGGCTGTGATTTGACTATCTTCATACGTACGATAATAATAAATTCCTTTATCTACATTACAACAAGAAGAATAAATAGTATATTCGTATTTTCCGTCACCAACATCACATAAACCTTTTTGTTGTTCTACTGAACCTAAGATATGGAAAAACTGGCTAATACTTTCTGATTCTGAATCTCCTGATAATGAGTTTAGTTTAGTAAATGTCGCTTTAACAAAACGAGAAACAGAAGATAAATCTCCAGGCAAACCTATTCCTCCCATCCCACGACTATAAGCGTTCAAACTAATTTGATCTGAAAAATTATTATTAGGTGTTTCACTCGACAATACACGATAATTGTTTAAATTAAATAATTG
>NZ_JXLA01000035.1 GCF_001886185.1 Enterococcus raffinosus
CAAGGGCTGATAATTATGAAATTAGCTCATATACGTTAGAATATTCTGATTTTTTGCATCCCCTTTTTAATTCATCCGATAAAAAAAGACATCTCTTCCCCTTCTAATTAAAATCAATTCCTGAACAATAACAGAAGCCAAATAATCATTTAGGAAATACCTGCGATTTGCTCCACTACCGCTTTTAAGAGATGTTCATTTTCGCTTTTTTTTAAAATTTCTATTAATAGTCTTTTATTTATGAGAACTATATCCAGAAATAGACGCAATTTTCATGTTATAAAATATCACATGAAATGTTCGCAAAAATTATTCAATTCATCAAAAATACATTTTTCATTACATAAAACCTTGACCAGATACTTTTTTCAGTATAGTATGTTAGAAAATATAACATAAACAGAAAGGGTTGGTTTTATGTATTCTTCAATTGATGTTGTTTGGACACTTCTTGGTGCTTTTCTGGTATTTTTCATGCAGGCGGGATTCACACTTGTGGAGTCTGGGTTTACTCGGGCAAAAAATGCCGGAAACATTATTATGAAAAACTTGATTGATTTCTGCTTCGGGACATTGCTGTATTGGTTGATTGGTTTTGGGATTATGTTCGGAGGAAGCAGCGCGATTTTCGGCGGGATTCACTTTTTCGCTGGAAACTCTCTGGCTTTTGACCTTCCTACACCAACCTTCCTACTTTTCCAAACCGTCTTTTGTGCAACAGCGGCAACAATCGTTTCTGGGGCAATGGCCGAACGAACAAATTTCATCGCCTACTGTATTTTCAGTGCGGTGATTAGTGGTTTGATTTACCCAATCTCAGGTCACTGGATTTGGGGCGGCGGCTTTTTGGCAGAAATGGGCTTCCACGATTTTGCTGGTTCAACAGCCGTTCACATGGTTGGCGGGATCGCAGCCTTCACTGGGGCAGCCATCGTTGGTCCCCGAATCGGTAAGTATACTAAGGATAAGAAATCAAATGCCATCCCTGGTCATAATTTAACTTTAGCTGCATTGGGTGTCTTTATTTTATGGTTCTCATGGTTTGGCTTTAATGGTGGTTCAACCACTTCAATGACTGGTGATGACACCTTGGTATTAGCTTCAAATGTTTTGGTCAATACGAACATCGCAGCGGCAACAGGAACATTGACCGCATTGGTTATTTCTTGGTTCAAATATAAAAAGCCAGATGTCTCTTTAACTTTAAATGGAACTTTGGCTGGCCTAGTAGGGGTTACTGCTGGCTGTGACATGGTGAGCGCAGGCGGCGCATGTCTCATTGGATTGGCCTCTGGAGCCGCGATGATCTTCGCGGTCGAATTCATTGATAAAAAACTTCGGGTGGATGATCCTGTTGGAGCTGTAGGGGTTCATGGGGTTTGTGGAGCTCTTGGAACGATGTTGACTGGATTGTTGGCTTTAGATGGGGGACTATTCTACGGTGACGGCGCAAGTTTCTTCTTTACACAAATCTTTGGCGTGTTAATTACCGCTGCTTGGGTTGGTGCTTCAACCACTGTTCTCTTTTTCGCATTGAAATATACGGTTGGTCTAAGAGTCTCAGAAGAGGTTGAACTCGCAGGACTTGATGTAACAGAACACGGTCTGCAAAGTGCCTATAGCGGTTTTGTCGTATCACCCGATATGACAGACAGTAATGAGATTCCACAGACAAATAGCAGCCTTGCTTCTCCAACGATGTTCGCAAAGGAACCTGCTTTGGCAACAGATATTTCAACTCTACAAATGGAAGCAGTAGAAACAGCTGAAGGAAAAACGACAACAACGCAATCAGGATGGAAAAGAATGAGACCTGATGAATTAGAAACGCTACCAATCTCAATGGTATCGGTGGTAGTCAACGAAAACAAATTAGAAGACTTGAAAAAAGGTTTAGAAAAAATCGGTATTGAAGGTCTGACGGTGACACAAGTATTAGGTCATGGTATTCAAAAAGGCAGCACCGAATACTATCGAGGCTCTGTCGTTCCCACCAAACTTTTGCCAAAAGTAAAGGTGGATGTCGTAATCAGCAGCATTCCAGTACATCAGGTAATTAATACAATGAAACGGATTTTACACACCGGACAGCCCGGTGACGGAAAAATCTTTGTCTCTGCAATGGATAATGTGGTTCGCATCAGCAACAACGATGAAGGGACCGAAGCATTACAAGGGTACCACGCAGATTAAGAAACCCATCAAATCAATCCTTTTCTCAGAACTCTTAATCTGCTTGAACTGTCGATAAGATTTTTCTTATCGGCGGTTTTTTTATCCTTCACCGTTCGTTTCCTTTCTGAATTAATTCTCGCAGCTTCTGCGAATCAATCGAATAGCCGCCTTTAATTTTTTCAATATACCCCTGCTCTCGCAGGTTTTTAAAGGTATGCATCAGATGCCGGTAGCTAGTACCCAAATAATCTGCGATTTGCGTATTGTTTTCATGGTATTGCTCATTGACAGCAACTTCTAACAACAACGCCGCCAAACGATATTTCAATTCAAACGTTTGGGCGTTTGAAAAATGTTCCATTCTAAGCAGAAGTTTTTCTCCGATATATCGAGCAATGTATGTTGGAAATTCAGCCTCCTTCATCAGCTCCTCTTCTATTACCGTAAATGGGATCGCGAGACACCGAACAGCGCCGATTGCGATCACATCCTTAGGTGTCTCCTCCGCTTTCACTAAGGTCAGTTCTCCAATGAAATCTCCCACTTCAAGAAATTGCAGAATCAAGCTTTTTCCATTTGGCTCCTGCTGGAGAATTCGTGCTTTCCCTTCTAAAAGAAGATATAAATAATCAGGCTTGATCGTTTGCTTGACGATTTTTTCATTGCGTTCATAGATTACTAAGAAACTTTGTTTTAAAATTGATACTGTCAAAAAAGGAAATAAGTCATTAAATCGCGGCCTATTTTCCATGCTAAATTTTTCTTTTTTCATTTTTTCCCCTAATTAGGCTATATCTCCTAGTGATAATTTTTTTATTCCTTCATACTCATCCTATCAATTAGTTAATGGAGGAACAATTATGACGAATCAAAAAAAATTAACTCTTTCTTTTTTATACTATCTTTTAAGTGCTTTCGGCATCAGCTTAACACTGAAAGCCAGCATCGGAGTGAGCAGCTTCAACTCTTTAAATGCAACACTAGCAGAATTTAGCCACATTAAAATTGGTACGATTACCGCTGGCTTGAATTTTTTATTCTTGATCGGTTGTCTATACCTAGATCCGAAAAAGAAACTGAAAAACTATTTGACAATGGGAATTGCCTTGCTGTTTTTTGGCTCCACAATTAATCTCTTCACGTATTTTATTTTTCCGCTTTTTTCTCTGCATGCCTATATTCTAAGATGCCTACTCTTTATTCTAGGAACAATCATCGCTGGAATCGGTACTGGAAAAGTATTGAAATATCAATTACTTAAATTCCCAATCGAGACCTTTTGTCTCTTCCTCTCTGAGAGAACGGAACACAGCTTCAAGTTTTATCGTTACAGCATCGATTTGATTTGTATTTTGACCGCGCTTCTTTTCACCGTTTTCTTCCATTTAACCTTGATGGTGCGCGAAGGTACAGTGATCAGTTTTCTATTATTGTCACCCGTTATCGCTTGGGCAAAGGAATAACTAGTTGTATGAATAAAATTATCGTTAGCGCTATGTAAGTATCACTCATGATAAAGCTGCTCCTCCAGCTCTATCATGTAAAATGCAAGAAGCAGCGTTCGAAAAGTCTTTGGGTCTTTTAATGACAGCTGAAACACTTCCTCAATCCGTCCAATTCGATACAGAAGAGAATTCCGATGAAGATGAAGCTCTTTAGCTGTGATAGAAGTATTTAGCATGTTGTTCACATAGCATTTTAAGGTAATAAAAAGCTCTGTACTGTTTTCTCTATCATAATCGGTGATATCTGTGATGACCTGAGGAACATAGCTGACCTTCGTGAGCTCTTTCACTCGCGGCAAAAGGATCGCCGGGGTACGGTAATCATCGAAGTTATACAGCAGCTTGTCTCTGCTTATTTCTCGACCTATTTCTAGGGCATCCTCGGCTTGCCGTTGATAGATCGCCACCTCTAACAAGTTGTCAAATTCTTGACTGACGCCGCATTGAGCGCCAAATATTGCTAAAATCGCGCTGACACTGTCCTCAGTGCTGCTCTTTTGCTCAGGTTTATATTGGTATCGGAGAGTATACAGCATATTGTTCTGAATCAATAAAACCTGATGCTCCGAGAGCTTTTGCAACGCTTTGCGCATATAGGAGAGGACATTTTTTTCATGCTCGGTCTCGGTACTGACTACTGCAACCTGAAACGGCGGCTGTAGCTCATGCTGCATATTGTAAAACCACGTCTGCAATTGCTTTTCTGTTTGAATGCGGTTATTGAACAACTCACTAACGAATACCTTTCGATAAGTGTCATTCATGCTGCTCTCAGAATCATTTCGAACGAAGAAATAGGAGCAGATATTCATGATGATCTCCATCGCTTTGATGCGCTCCGGCGTAATTTGTTCCCGGCGGCAGCACATGGTCACATACCCTTCCACGATCCCGTTGACCTT
Source organism: Enterococcus raffinosus (assembly GCF_001886185.1). Taxonomy (GTDB): domain Bacteria; phylum Bacillota; class Bacilli; order Lactobacillales; family Enterococcaceae; genus Enterococcus_A; species Enterococcus_A raffinosus. Next base: position 4,583 of record NZ_JXLA01000035.1, read on the forward strand.
GATGATCCCCTGAATTTTCGGCTGCTCTTTGCTTGATCCCCAATCAACGATATAAGGAGCCTTCTCACTATCAACGGACTGAATAATTCCATCTTCGTAAAGAGAAGCGATCTGCTCCGTGTCAAGCCCGCCTCGGGAAATCAGATCATCCCAAAGCGGGTCCCCGGTCTGTTCCTTTGGCGCATTTCCCAAAACATTGTATAAGATATCAACCACAAGAATCGGCACCCCGACGACCTCATAACAAACATCAAGCAGCATTTGAATATTTCTATTGGGCAGACACTTGTATATTTCTTCATACAATTTGATAAAATCCAATTCTTTTTCCATTACCAATACACCCCCATGTTTGCCATTTTAAAAACGCTAGATTGGTCTACCTTCTTTTTTAAAATTATATAGCACTTTGGGCATTATCACAAAATCATCTTTTTTATTTTTGCTTATCCCCAAAGCTGAAAGAATAGGCCTTGTGATACGATGAACGTACCAACTATTTTTTAGAAAAGAGGAGATTTATGTGTTTGATTTAACTGGAAATGTAGCAGTCGTAACCGGCGCGTCGGCGGGACTTGGCCGCCAATTTGCTTTGGCTTTGGCGAGACAAGGAGCGGATGTCGCTATCCTTGCAAGAAGAACCGAAAAACTAGAAAGCGTAGCTAAAGAGGTAGAGACCCTGGGAGTGAAGTGTTTACCTGTAACTTGCGATGTAACCGATACTAACCAAATTGAAGAAGCAGTCAAAGCGGTAACTGACAAATTTGGTACAGTTGATATCTTAGTGAACAACGCCGGCGGGGGCTCTGGTGCGCCAATTGAAGAACTATCTGAAGAAACGTGGCATAAAGTCATTGCCCTTGATTTAGACGGTATCTTCTATTGTATGAAGTATTTTGGACGAGTAATGCTCGAAAAAGGCTACGGTCGAGTAGTCAACGTTTCTTCCATTCTAGGTAAAGGAGGCTTGAAAGAATTACCAATTTTACCTTACGCAACTGCTAAAGGCGGGGTCGTCAATATGACACGTCAAGCAGCAGCAGAATGGTCGCCGAAAGGAATCACCGTAAACGCGCTTTGTCCTGGCTTTTTTGAATCAGAAGCAAACAGTTCTGAAGCGATGGAGGCCATGAATGAGTTTATTACCTTACGAACAGCGATTAATCGACCTGGCCGCGAAGGGGAATTGGATTCTTCATTAATTTTCCTGGCAGCAAAAGAATCTTCTTACGTCACAGGAACCATATTGACATGCGATGGCGGGTGGACAGCAATCTAACACCCAAAGGAAAACGAGGTGCTTTAAATGACCTATAATTATCAGAAATTAAGACGGCCGATCAAGATCAACAAGATGCGAATAAAAAACCAACGCCCTCTTTTTAGATAAAAAAATCTGAAAAACAACACAATATTTTATAAAAAGTAAAACCGCTTGTATCATTTCAATCATACAAGCGGTTTTTAGGATGTAATCCTTTAAGTTGGATAAAGCTTTTTTGTGAAATATTTTAATAAAAACGGCGACGATAACGTAGTGAATAAGATGACCAAAATAATAGAAGAATAATACTTTCCCGTAACTAGATGTGCTTGGAATCCTAGCTGCACAATAATCAGAGCCATCTCACCACGAGACACCATGCCTGACCCTACCATTAAACTGCTTTGCTTATCAAACCCGCAGAAACGGCTGCCCATGAATCCACCTAACAGCTTGGAAAAAATAGCGATGACTGTAAAAAAAAGAATAAATAGCAATTGCTTCGCTAGATCGTCAAAAGTCACCTCTAGACCGATACTAATGAAGAAAACCGGAATAAATACCGCATAACCGATTGCCTCAATATTGTACCTTACATCCTTCCAAACGTTGGTTTGACCAATCGCGATCCCGGTAGAAAAGGCACCAATCACCGAGCTTAAGCCAATAAAATCCGCCACGAAAGACATACTCAGACATAGCGTCAGAGATACGATGATGACAGAAGACTGAGCGAATATCTTCTTACTCAATCTCATCAGATACGGCGCCCCCCAGCGAATCAAGAAGAAAACCGCGAGAAAGAAAAGCACTTGAGCAATCAACATGAAGCCTAAGGGTCGTTCGCTCCCACCTTCAACTCCTAATAACGGCATACATAGACTAACGATTAGCACAACTAAAATGTCATCCACTACAGCTGCTCCTAAGATGGTCGAACCCTCTTTGGTTTTAACGACCTTTAATTCTTTTAGAACTTCAACGGATATACTAACAGAGGTCGCCGCTAAAATTAATCCGAAGAAAAATGATTGGCTTATTGGAACACCGAAGAGACTCCCGCTCCCCGTTCCTAATAATAAAGGAAATAAAATGCCCAGCAAGGCAACGAAAACTCCCGGCCGAAAATACTTTCGCAGCAGCGGCAGGTTGCTTTCGATTCCTGCTAAAAACATCAGTAAGATCACTCCGATCTCAGAAAAATCCTTCACCAGGATATCTGGATGGACAATCCTTAAGCCGCCGTTTCCCAAGAGAATTCCCACAAGCAATTGCCCGATCACTGCTGGAATCCCTATTCTTCGTGAAAAGTGACTAGCTAAGGTAACACTTACTAAGATCAAACACAAAACACCAATAAACTCCATCTCTTCGCCTCCACCTACGCAAAATGAAAAGCTAGCGTTAATTCAATTGTATTCGCTTCCAACAAGGAAGTCTATTGGAAAAATGAGATTAACAACAAGAAAGCTTTTGCAAACTCAGTCTGCATTGGAGAATTAAGCTATCAAAATTACGGCTACATGAAGACAGTCACTTGAAAAATTTTATACTTTCTCAAAAAAAGAATCCGAGTCTCGTAAAAGATACGAACTCGAACTCCATGTTTCAATTATCTAACCAGTGAATCTCCGTTTGAGGCGATCACTTCTTTATACCAGTTAAAACTTTTCTTTTTATAGCGCTCCAATGTACCTGTTCCATCGCTATTGCGGTCTACATAAATCATGCCATAGCGTTTTTTGATTTCAGCCGTGGTGAAGCTGACCAAGTCGATACAGCCCCAAGAGGTATAGCCCATCACAGGAACGCCGTCTTCGATCGCCTCTTCGACTTGAACCAAGTGGTCATTCATATAATCGATTCGATAATCATCAATGACTGTTTTTTCGCCATTTTCCAGAGTAACTAGTTCATCGACCGCACCTAACCCATTTTCAACGATAAACACAGGTTTTTGATAGCGATCATACAGGATATTTAAGTAGTAGCGCAGACCTTTGGGATCAATCTGCCACCCCCATTCACTGGCCTTTAAATATGGATTAGGGATACCGCCAATAATATTCCCTTCGCCTGCTTCTTTCGTCGGATCAGCAGATTCACAAACACTCATATAATAACTGAAGGAAATGAAGTCAACCGTATGCTTCAAATCCACTAAGTCTTGGGGAAGAATGTCCAATTCAATCTGATTTTCTTTAAACATCCGCTTCGCATAGCTTGGATAATAGCCGCGTACTTGAATATCTGAAAAGAAAAAATTTTCTCGTTCCGTTGCCAAAGACTGTAGTACATCCTCTGGTTTTGGCGTCAACGGATAGACCGGTACACCTAAGATCATACAGCCAATCTGCGCCTCTGGAATCAGCTCATGACAAGCCTGAACCGCTCGGCTGCTGGCAACTAGCTCATGATGAATGGCTTGATAAATATCTTGCTGCGTCAATTCTTCTTTCGGAGTATTGATCCCACCGCTAAGAAACGGTACATGAGTGATCGAATTAATTTCATTGAAGGTCAGCCAATACTTGACCTTATCTTTGTAACGGGTAAAAACTGTCCGAGCGTAGTGCTCGAAAAAATCAATCATTTTTCGGTTGCGCCAACCATCATAGGTCCGCGTCAAATGCAGCGGCGTTTCGTAATGAGACATTGTTACTAACGGCTCAATCCCGTATTTTAAACATTCCTCAAAAACCGCATCATAAAAAGCTAAGCCCGCTTCATTCGGTTCTTGTTCATCTCCTTGCGGAAAAATTCGTGCCCAAGCAATCGATAGACGGAAGACCTTGAAGCCCATCTCTGCGAATAAGCGGATATCCTCTTTGTAGCGATGATAAAAATCAATCCCGACTAATTTTAAATTATCCTCCAATGGTTCTTCGCTAGGCGTTTCATGCCAACCTTTGCGAGTCACATCTTGCACGGTTAGCCCTTTACCATCTTCTAAATAGGCCCCTTCACATTGATTCGCGGCAACGGCTCCGCCCCATAAAAAATTATCTGGAAATCTACTCATTTCTTACACTCTCCAATTCGTTGTTTCGTTTAAATCACATACAAAACGGCGTCTTCATAATCCGCAGTTTTCATTTCATCCTTAGGTACTACGTCGATAAAAGTATCACTATTTGTCACTACGATCGGAATCACGGTGTCATAACCCGCGGCTTTTACGGCGGCAAAATCAACCGTCAACAATGGCTGACCTGCTTTGATTGTATCGCCAACAGCGACAAGACTTTCAAAATATTGACCATTCAACTCTACAGTGTCAATCCCAACATGAATCAGCAGCTCCATTCCTGCTTCACTAGTCAATCCAATCGCATGTTTTGTCGGGAATAAGGCAGAGACTGTTCCATTAAATGGCGCGACAATCGTATTTTCTTCAGGAAGAATAGCAATTCCCTCTCCCATCACTTTACTTGAAAACGCTGAATCATTAACCTTATCCAAAGAAATTACTTTTCCCTTCACCGGCGCCAATACCTTCTTAGGATCGCTGCTGCCGCTTTCCATTACCTCTAAGACAGTATCTTCTGTCTTAACTTCCTCTTCAATCCCAAAGAACCAAGTCAAAGCAAAGGTGATTACAATCGACGCTGCGGCTACGATACAGGCATTGATAAAGTTTCCATCAATACTCCCGTTAATAAATTGCGGCAGAGCTACTAAAGACGGCACTGCAAACGCATAAGATTCTACTCCTGTGATCCCCATAAAGATTCCGCATAATGCGCCTGAGATCATCGCGGCATACAATGGCTTTTTATACTTCAACGTAACGCCATACAATGCCGGCTCAGTTACACCAGCTAACAGGGCAGAAATTCCCGCTCCTAATGCTACTTGCTTCAAATTTTTATCTTTGGCTTTCATTGAAACGGCCATCGCTGCTGCACCTTGGGCAAGATTTGCCGCCAACATTGCTGGTAAAATCAAAACATCTGGTGTTGCAGCAGAGGCAATCAAGAAAATTGGTGCAAATGCCCAATGCATACCTGTCATAACGATTAGCGGCATAAACGCGGACATCAAACCAAGTGCCAACCAGCCCGCTTTTGCCTGAATCCAAATAACTGCGGCAGATAATCCTTGTCCTGCAAATGTCCCGAGCGGACCGACAACGACCATTGCAATAATGGCAGATAACAATAAAACAGCTAAGGGTTGTAAGAGATTTTTCATCACCGCCGGAATGATCCGGTTGAAAAACACTTCGATGTATTTCATCAGCCAAACCATGATCAAAATCGGAATAACAGATGAGCCATAGCTAGCTAACGTGATCGGTAAACCAAAAATACTTACTGGATCACCAGCGGCCACCATCGCCGCAAAATTCGGATGCAGCATAATTCCTCCTACAGCCACGGCCAACATCGGTGTCACACCGAATTTCTGTGAAGCAGTAAACGCCAGCATCACAGGCATGAAATAGAATGGCGCATCACCAAAAAATGTCAGAACCGCATAAGTAGAAGAGCTTTCACTCAGTACACCTAGCAATGGTAAAATAATCAATAGGACCTTGATCATCCCACCGCCTAATAATGCTGGGATCAGAGGCGACATACAGCCTGAGATTACATCTATTAAGTTTTCAAATAAATTTTTCTTTTCTGTAGTACTTGCAGGCTCCGCACTAAAATTCCCTAATTTAGCGAATGCTCGATAGTAATTCGCGACATCATTTCCTAGAATAATATGGTATTGCCCTGCCTTTTTCATTACTCCCATGACTCCTGGGATTGATTTGACTGTCTCATCGTTTATCTGTGATTGATCCTTTAGAATCAACCGTAGCCGAGTAATACAATGGGTCGCCGTTTGGATATTGTCGCCGCCGCCAACGGCATCGTAAATTTGTTTTGCTGTTTTTTCGTATTTCATTCTTTCTCCTCTTTTCTATGAGTCTTCATTTTTCTTAATTCATGAAAAATGGGGTCGATTTCGCTATAATTACTGCGAACAGTGGAACTGGCAGCTATCTCTTACTAATGTCATTATTTTTCTAAAAACCTGAAAAATAATTCTACTTTTCGTCACGCATACCATTCCACTAAACTTCTTGTTCAATTATTCTTTATAGGTCACTAATTTGATCTCTCTCTAAATAAACTGTGAATAGTGGAACTGGCAAAAAAAGACCTAAAGCTGTCCTTGGACTAGCTCTAGGTCATGCTCCGGTGGGATAACAATCCTAGTTACAAATTTTTGGTGATACGTCTGATATGTGCGGTCAAGTAGAGCAATTCAGTCGAGCTTAATTCATACTCAAAGTCCTTTTGGACATACTCTTTAATCTCTAACGCACTGGCGTATTCGCCTTCATATTTATGCTTCAACGTATTCAATAATTCCTCGTCTTCATCATCATAATGGTCTCCTGCCAGCAAACGCTGTGCAAAGAATTTCACATGAGTGATGAAACGATAATAATCCAACGAATTTTCATCGAATTCTGTTCGATAATGCTCTTTGATAATCGTCTCGATTTTCTTAGTGATTTCCGCAATCTCGTAGGCAAATTCCCACGTTTTGTCCATCTCGGCATTAACAAAATGGATCGCAATGAAGGCCGCCTCGTCAATCTCGAAGGACACCCCTAAATCATTTCGGACTACTTCAATCGCCTTCTCGCCTACCGCGTACTCGTCAGGATAAAAGCGTGCGATATCCCAACGTAGTGGATTTTTCAAAATCAAACCCTCTCTATAGCGATCAATCGCTGAATGGATATGATCGGTCAAATTAACATAGATAATTTCATTCAAATTCTTACCTAATTTGATTTTCCCGAAATTGATGATCTTCTCAGAGACTAAAATGTGCTCCATTGGTACATTGAGTAATAGCTCGGTGAATTTACTTTGCGTTTCTTTATCCTTCAGTAAAAATGTCTTTTCAATCTGTTCCATGTCGACGACTTGCCCTTTTTTCTTCCCAAAGGCAATCCCCTTGCCCATCAGCAGTACGTCGACACCCTTGCTGTTTGAAGAAATAATCGTATTATTATTTAATACCCGTTTTATGATCATAAAATATTTCCCTCGCTAGCCATAAAAAAAGCCCATTTACATACACGTCAATTGTGCGGTAAATAGGTCCTGCTCACATAAAGTGATAACATCCAACATTTTTCATTTTCAATTCCCGCATGCTTACCCGAAGTAATAACATCAAGAACTTATGGAAAGGTTATCATGAATTCCCGAGTCCTGTCAATATTTTTTTACACAGTTCTCTTACTTGCCAAAAACAAGCAGAGGGAAGCGTTCTTTTTGGCATCCCTCTGCTCTTCTTATTTTATCAAGCTCTCTTCACGTTCGGCTGCAGCGCAAAGTGAACATGTTTCTTATATGGCGGCATTCGATAGCCTTGTGCCTTCAATTCGCTTTTTCTAACGGTATAGCGATATGCGCCGCAGGAAATAATAACCACATGCTGACCAAAGGTTGTAACGATTCCTGTTTTTAAAGACCCGTCAACTGTTTGAGCGGTTACTTCATCGCCAATTTTTAGTATTTTTATTTCCATCATCTTCATCATATCGATCTCTTATTCACTTTTTTATTATAAAAACTAGAATGAAGCACTTGATACTGCCTCATACCTAGTTAGAACTCTCGAATCAATCAAAAATATCGGCAGATAATTCTTGAATCACATCGGTCAATAGCTGAATCCCCGCTGCGCTATTACCAAAAGCATCTAAGGCGGGGCTGAAAACACCCATTCCATACCGATTAGGCACTGCGACCATTAATCCGCCGCCAACTCCGCTTTTCGCTGGGACCCCTACATGAACGGAGAATTCCCCTGATTCATCATATAAGCCGGCGGTGGTCATAATGGATTTGACGATCGTCGCGCTTTTTTCTGAAACGATTCGTTGACCATTCCAAGGAGCGACACCCTTGTTCGCCAACACGGCAGCCAATTTTGCGATGCCGGCTGCGGTAACGTTCACGGAGCATTGCTTAAAGTACGTATCTAAGATCGCTGGGACTTCCCCTTCAATCATTTGATTTCCCTTCATGTAATAAGCCAATGAACGGTTGATATCCCCCGTTTTTGATTCTGAGCGGTAGATTTCCTCATTTAAGGTAATCTCTGGATCATCACAAATCAGCTTCATGAAGGCCAAAATACGTTCAAATTTTTCATCAGGTGTTTTCCCGCTGATCAAAGAAGTCGTCGCGATCGCCCCCGCGTTGACAAAGGGATTCATCGGATGCTTCCGGTGGTTGATTTCCATATTCATGATTGAATTAAAGGCAAAACCGGTCGGTTCGGTATTGATCGTCTGGAAGACTTTATCTGTGCCGTTATCGTTGATCGCCAGTAGTAAAACCGGTACCTTCGACATACTTTCGATGGCGAAACGGACATTGGCGTCGCCTGCTGTGATCAGGTGTTTTTCAGCTAAGTCATAAATTGCCATCCCTAACTGTTTGGGATCAACCTTTGCTAATGCCGGAATATAATCGGCGACTTTTCCTGTTTGATAATAGTGAAAATTTTTACTGATTAATTGTGTTAATTCTTCTTCGTCCATTTTAAATCCAACTTTCCTCTTTTATTTTTCCGCATGTTGAAATTTGTGTCGGCACGCGTAAATCGCAAATGGAATAACTAATACGATCAGGTAAGAAACGACTAAAATCATTTCATAAATACTATGCTGTCCAGCCGCGATGCTTGCGGGCGGAACAAAGGAAATACAAAAGGCAAAAAGTGAAGTCAACAGTCCTAAACAAGCGATAATCGTTTTGACAACCTTTCCGCCAGGTACTTGATAAGCCCGTTCAAGCCCTTCATTTGAAAAGACCAGCTTCAAATAGCCGGCAAAGAACATGAAATACAGCATCAGGTAGATCACAACGGTCAACGACATCGCCGCAAGAAAGGACAGGTTGTTCCCGCCGCCGCTTAAGGTAAAGACGGCTGCCCAAATTGTCGCCACGATCCCATTAGCGATCATTAAATGCGCTGGAACTCCGTGACTATTTTCCTTTGCGAAATAATCAGGCAGCAAGCCTTCTTCAGCAGCTACATGGAGGGCTTTTGAAGGTGAAGTGACCCAAGAAGAAATTTCTCCAATAACCCCTAAACAAACAAGAAGCGCTAAAATCTTCGCGATCCAAGCAAGATGCGGATCAATGTTTCGCAATAAGAATTCAAGAGATTGGATGACTCCAGTATTCAAGGACAAGCCCTGTTGCGGAACCGTCGTCGCAACCGTCAAGCCGCCAAAGGTATCCAAAATGATTGCCAAAATGACTAAGACAAACATCGCTAAAGGATAATTCTTTTTAGGATTTTCCATTTCATTGGCGTGACTAGCCGAAGTTTCGACCCCCATATAAGCCAAAATAAAGGATACAAAGACAACCAATGTTGGTAATTTAGAAAAATCCGGGATTAAGGTTTTCATTGACAGTGTCGTTTGCAAAGGCGCACCGGATGCGACGTAATGAATCCCCAAGCCGAACAAGACCAACGCTGGGAGTAAAATCCCCGCAACGAACCCGATTCGAGCAATCAAAGAGGTATATTTTGTCCCCTTTAATTGCGAAACTAAGATCGCCCAAAAAATGATCAGTAAAATAGCTAATTTTAAAAATTTATTGTTTTGAATCGCTGAAATCCCCGTGGCATAAGAAAGTGCCCCAGTTAAAAAATACAGCATAGTTAAATAGCCCACCGTAATTTCAAACCATTGAAAAAAGATGGCCGCAAATCCGAAGCGTTTGCCTAATGTACGGCTGACCCACGTATACACGCCGCCTTTCTCCCAGCCTTTCACGGTCGCCATTTCCGCCGCGCACAGCGCCACTGGAATGAACCATAATAATCCGCCTAATAATAGGAAAAACACTAAACTAAACCCTGAGGTCGCAAAGGTGGGATATTCATACAGCGAGACCACCATTGAAATCGTCATGGCTAAAAATCCAAAGAACGTCAATTTCTTCGCAGGAATCTTCGTTTTGCTTTGTTCCATGGAACTTCCTCTTTTCTATTTGTTTTTTTCTCCGAAAAAGGTAAAATCCAAGCCTTCTTCCTGTTCCTCTTTGGTCGTTGTGATGGTGGTGAAATGCATACTGGTCTTTAAGATTGCTGTGGTTAATAAAAAAGCATAGATCGCCACAATCACTACACCAGCCACCTGAACGCCTAACAAGAACCAGCTGCTGCCATCTGACAATAAATGGCTGTTTGTAGCAAAGATGCCAATAAGAATCGTGCCTGTAAAGCCGCCCATTCCGTGGACGCCCCAAACATCTAACGCATCATCCCATTGCTTTTTCTTGCGATAGTCCACTGCCTCATGGCAAACGATCCCAGCGATAATACCAATTAAGAGAGCACTTTTCGGCTCTACATAACCGGCACAAGGTGTAATTGTCGCTAAGCCCGCCACCGAGCCTGTTAGTACATCCACGAAATCAAAGCCGTGTCCCTTAATTTTCGCCATAATCAACCAAGTAATCATCGCAAAAGCCAACGCCATAAAGGTCGAACCAAAGGCATTGACCGCTTGAACATCTGCTCGCAGCGCACCGCCAGAATTAAAGCCGAACCAGCCGAACCAAAGCAGGCCTGTACCGATCGCTGCCGCCATCAGATTACTGTGCTTCTGCCGCTCATCGAGCGAAATCCTTCGTTGACCTAAAACCAAAATACAAGCCAATGACCCAAAACCAGCTGTCGTATGAATAACCGCACCACCGGCAAAATCTCTAAAGCCCATCTGCTGTAAGAAGCCGCCGCCCCAGATCCAATGACAGACCGGAAAGTACACCAATAGATTCCAAAAGACCACAAGCAGTACGTACCCCTTTAGAATCAATCTGCCGGCAAACGCGCCAGTCATCAAAGGAACGGTGATCACGATAAACATCAATTGATACAAAAAGAACATCAAAAACGGAATCGTTGCGCCGTGGAACAGATCCGGCATACTTGTCACATGTCTCATTAAAAAGAAATCTGCTGGATTACCAATAATGCCTCCAATGTCACGCCCAAACGCAAGCCTGAAGCCGCCGAATACCCACATGATCGTAGTGATTCCGACAGATAAAAAGGATTGCGCCATGATCGTTAAAATATTATTTTTTCGTGCAAGGCCGCCATAAAAAAAGGCCAAGCCCGGTGTCATCAAGCAGACCATCGCTGTACACAGAATCATGAATGCCGTGTCTCCTGTGTTCATCGAGAAATTTGTCATTGCTTATCACCTCTTTTCTACATAGACGAGTATAGAAAACTTCTTGACTAATTTTTTGTTGATTTTTTTATGTTTGGCTGCGAAAAAAATAAATAATGAGGAACTATTTTGATTTTTCTTTTTCAGCAGGTCACTCAGGACAAAAAAAGAAAGCGTTCAAATTTCAACGCTTCTATCTTAGTATTCATATATATGCGGAGCTTTTATTAATGACTCTCAAAAAAAATTACCGATCATTTCGATAACCAAAGGGATATCGCTCTTGGAAATGCCAAGCATCGGTAAGAATCTCTTCAATCTCGCTTTGAGCAGGATGCCAATTTAAAAGCCTCTCGATCTTGTCGTTAGATGCAACTAAAATCGCCGAATCACCTTTCACACGGGGCTTCACTTTGATAGGGATCGGTTTTTTCGTAACTATTCTAGCCGCCTGAACCACCTCTAAATTAGAGCAGCCCTTGCCGGAGCCCACATTAAGAATCTGGCTTTCCCCGCCGTTAGTCAAATAGTTCAACGCTAAAATATGGGCCTCAACCAAATCTAAAACATGGATGAAATCTCTAATACATGTCCCATCAGGTGTGTCGTAGTCATCACCGAAAAGCAGCATGGCCTCATCCTTCAACGCCTTTTGCAAAATCATTGGAATAAGGCGCTGCCGAACTTCTCCAAGAGTCCCATTCTTTTTCGCTCCAGCAACGTTAAAATAGCGCAAGGCGATAAATCTCAACCCCTTCGCCTTGCTTTGCCAGTCCATCATCGTTTCCATCATCCGTTTGGTTTATCCATAAGGATTGATTGGTGCTAAGGCGCTCGTTTCCTTTACCGGGACCTTTTCCGTATTCCCATAGACAGTTGCAGAGGAGGAAAAGACGATATTTTTGACTGAAAATTCTTCCATCACCTCTAATAACACTTGAGTTCCACCTACGTTGTTACTAAAATAATCCAACGGTTGCTCCATTGATTCTCTGCCTAGTGATAAGGCGGCAAAATGCATGACCGCTTCGATGTCCTCCTTTTGAAAAACAGAGCGTAGGAAAGAATTATCCCGAATATCCCCTTCATAAAAGCGCGCCTCCTTATGCACTGCTTCTCTAAATCCTGTCACCAAGTTATCTACTACAACAGTCTCGTAGCCTTGAGCAATCAATGCATCCACAGCATTGGAGCCAATATATCCTGCGCCACCTACAACCAATATCGTCATACGATCCCTCCTAAAATCTCTACAATTATTATTGTCATTCATTTAATAATGTAAATTTTTTAAAGTATATCGTATTCTCATCGGAAATCCGTTGATTTTGCTTCGTCCAAGCAGAAAGAAAAGGACTAACCTGAATTCGCTAGTCCTTAACTATTGATTTCTTACTTTTATAATCAGGCCTGAAGTTCTTTTTGATAATTTCTCCATGAACCGTAATGTGTAATGTTCTTCTTTTTTTCTGCGGAATACTTTTGGCAGACAAACCCTAGTTTTTCTACGCCATTTTCCAGCACTACTTTTCCGATGGCTAAAGGGTAAGGAATCGTTTGAATAAACTGACTAAGCTTTTTATCAGGGATGCGCCAGACCTCTACGTCGATCGGTTGACCACACTCATTACTGCGAAACAAGCCTGGCTTGCGGGGTTCTGTGTGCAGCTCATATAAAAGATAATCAGAAGAAGTCTTAGTTTCATAGGCGAACTCTGCTCCATGGGCACGCATTTCCTTTTCAAGAGGAAACCCTCTCATGTGAAGACCGCATACTACAAGCTCCGTCCTCGCCTCAGTTGAATCAAGCTCTGACGCAAAACTTCTCAGCAGAGGTTCATCTTCTGGAGTTGAAAATAACGTGATTCCAAAAGGCATTTCACTAGCCACTGGCGCAGGAACCGCCGTAGCACTCAATCCTAGTAAATTGCAATGATTGGTATAAAGTCCCATTTGACTATTCGTAAAGAGAGGATCAGCGAGAACTTGGTCGATTCGCCAAGTACCGGTGCAGGTCGGCAATATCAGCAGGCTGTCCGCTAGTTTATTTTTTAGAGAGCGTTCAACTCGTTTGCATACATGCTGGGCTTCAAAAAGTGCTTTTGCTGAATAATCGGCTTGTCTTGCCTGCTTTAGTATCGTTGCTAATGGCGCCACAATCGAATCACTATGCAAATCCGCAAATTCACCAATCGCAACGTCCCGTTCAACTACAAAAGGCCCTTCATAAAGAGAACGCGCCACCTGCTGAAGCTGAGCCATTTCTATCGTCTCGACGTGCGCTGATTCTCTGAAATACTTTACGGTCTTTTGCCAAGCAGCTTCATACATTGCAGCATACGGACCGAAGAATTCTACTTCATCAGGCAAAAGAAGCTTTTCAGGCTTCGGGTTTGGATTAGAAGGTACTACTTTTTCAGTATTTAACTGCTGATCAATCAGGCAAATATCCTCCATCCCGCGAGCAAAAATTGAAACACAATCAAGAGATTCGCAAGCCGGCACCACCCCTTCTGTCGAGTAGCATCCTGGGGCCGCTTTATAGCCAAAGATATTGTTCAATGCCGCTGGGACTCTTCCTGAACCGGCAGTATCTGTTCCCAGCGCAAAACATATCTGCCCTAACGCCACCGCGACCGCTGAACCAGAACTGGAGCCACCGCTGATCAGCTCTGGATCAAGAGCATTTTTCGTTGCACCATAGGGAGAACGAGTTCCCACTAAACCAGTAGCGAATTGATCCATATTGGTCTTTCCGATAGGGATCGCCCCTGCATGAAGCAGCTGCGCCACTACCCTTGCTGATTTTTCAGGTATATAGGAAAACTCCGGGCAGGCAGCAGTCGTCGGTACATGAGCCAAATCAATATTGTCCTTAATCGCAAATGGAATACCCCACAATGGCTTTTCTTCAAAATCCGGAGACGGAAGCTTATCTACATAGGCCATGATCTCCTTTTTTTCCAGTAGATAAATCCAGCAATTATAGTGTACGTGCTTCTTCGCTGAGGCGAGTACTTGATCGACAACTTCCTCTACCGTGATGTTTTTCTCTTGATAGCAATTTTGCAGCTGACGAATCGTTTGTTTCAGCATTCTTCAGACCCCCTCAATGTACGCCAGTGATTCTCCCGAGCGTAAAATATCTCCTTGCTTAATTAAAATTTCAGATATTTTTCCGTCACAAGGAGCATGATAAGCAATCTCTGTTTTCATACTTTCTGTTACGATCATCGGTTCGCCGCTTCTGACGAAATCGCCTTTGTCGACCAAAATTTTCCAAACACTGCAGGGAATCGCGCATTTCAATACTTCATTGTTTTCAGGGACCGCCGCTTCAACTGCCGGCTCTTGATCCCCTGTTTCCGGAGTATACTCAGCCAAGCCTTTTTCCCGCCAAGACTCTCTTTCAGCTTCGAAGGCCGCTTGCTGCCGCTCTTTAACCTGAGTAATTTCTGAACGGTGCTCCGCTAGCTGCGCTTGGTATTCTTTGATCGAAAATTCCGTTTCCTCGATATCAAGCTCATAGTTTCCATTGAGAAAATCTTTACGGTATTGCAGCAACTCTTCAGGAGAGACGAGGAAAAACTGCAGTTGATCAAAATAGTCTAGTAGCCACGGCTTTTCTTTTGAAAAGTAGTGCGTCTCCTTTTGCAGGTTCCACATTTGGATCGTTCGACCAAACAGCTGATAGCCCCCGGGACCCTCCATTCCATAGACGCACAGATAGGCTCCGCCAATTCCTACAGCGTTCTCAGGGGTCCACGTTCTTGCGGGATTGTACTTCGTGGTCACTAGGCGATGCATCGGATTGATTGGCACAGCGACTGGCGCACCTAGATAAACATCCCCCAAGCCTAATACCATATACTTAGCCGACAGGATTGTTTCCTGAACAGCAGCCCGGCTTTTTAACCCATTGATTCTGCGGATGAACTCAATATTATCAGGGCACCACGGAGCATCGCTACGAACATTGTCCTGATAACGTTCCATCGCTTTAACTGCCTGAGGATCCTCCCAAGATAACGGCAGCTTGACAATTCGAGAAGGAAAGACCGCATTTTCCAGATTCGCCAATTCCTCATCCAGTCTGATGATTTCCGCTAACGCTGTCTTCAACTCAAGTTTTTGCGTATCAACTTGAATTTGCAAGCTTCGAATCCCTGGTGTCAGGTTAACAATCGGCAAGGCACTTTCCTTCAACTGACGATACAACGCGTGAATGCGCACTCTTAAAATAAAATCCAAAGCCATTTCACCGTACTCCAGCAGTAAATACCGATCCCCAGATAAGCGGATGGTCAAATCAATTCCCGCCGTATTTTTTCCTTGATAAAAAATTGGATACTCTGGCTGCTTGGCCAGTATCGCCGTTTGATTCGTTTTTTTATTGCGGTAAAGCGTCTGGAGCGTTGCGGCACTTAAAGGACGCAGTATCAGCTCTTCTTGCTCCTTATTTAAGCAATTAGCCGTCTCAATATCGACCAAACAAAATTGCAGCGTATCCCCCGGTTTTAACTGACCGATTTTCCATAAATCACTGGAAATAACTGTCGCCGGACAGACAAAACCGCCTAAGCTTGGACCGTCTGGCCCTAAAATAATTGGCATATCGCCAGTGAAATCAATGGTACCAATCGCATAGGCGTTATCATGAATATTCGAAGGATGCAAGCCTGCCTCCCCGCCATCCTCTCGTGTCCATTTCGGGGCAGGGCCAATCAAGCGGACACCCGTACGTGAGCTGTTGAAGTGGACCTCCCATTCAGCCTCACAGAATTCCTGTAAAAACTCAGGTGTAAGAAACTCAGACGTACAATGCGGGCCTGGTGTAACATGAATCTGCCAGACTTGCTCTTCTTTCGTTAGCTCAAAAGGCTCTTTTACTAGCGGCGTTTTGCTGGTTGCAACAGATAACGGATGCAATACATCTCCAGTTTGCAGCGAACGACCATTTTTCCCGCCAAAATTTCCCAACGTGAAGCACGAAGCACTTCCCAGTACTTTTGCGGCACTGAACCCGTTTTTTACCGCTAAATAGCAGCGCATACCCGTCTTCGACTCGCCGAAACTCAAGACTTGTCCAGCTTTTGCTGTGACCACCTGATACATAGGAACTGGCTGACCATCCAGTGTTGGTGTCAGATGAGCGCCAGCCAATGCAAATTCCATTTCGCCGCGAAATAACCACTTCCCGCCTGAAAGGGTCAACTCGATGACCGGCGCCTCTTCCGAATTATTCAAGATTTTATTAGCAATTCGGCCAGATAAAGCATCCATCGAACCAGAAGGCGGTACCCCAACACCCCAATAGCCAACTCGCCCGGGATAATCCTGTAGTGTACTATTCAATCCACCATCAAGTACTTCCAACGCTGGAATTTCAATTGACAGCTGCTCCAGCGTTTTGGTTGTCACTGTGCCAGCGGTTATCTGTGGTTTCTGCAATACTTCCTGGAGGAAGAAAAGATTCGTCTCAATGCCTTGAATTTGCGTTTCCTTCAAGCTTGAAGTCAATCGATCCAAAGCCGCTTGCCGCGTCTTCCCTTTCGTAATCACCTTAGCCAGCATTGGATCATAAAACGGACTAATCTCTAAATGATCTGAAATGAAGGTCTCAATGCGGGCATGCTCGCCCCATTCGACAGCATCAATGTGACCAACACTGGGGCGAAAATCGTGATAAAAATCCTCAGCGTAAATCCGTGCTTCGATGCTGACTCCTTGTGGAACCAACACTCTTTTCTCCAAATCAGGACACTCGCCACCCGCTTCCAGGATCATCCATTCGACTAAATCAATGCCAAAAACTTCTTCGGTAATCCCGTGTTCTACTTGCAGACGAGTATTGACCTCCAAGAAATAAAACATTTCAGTAGATACATCATAGAGAAACTCGACCGTTCCAACACTGCGATAGCCAACAGACTTCCCTAGTGTTTCTGCTGCTTGATGCAGCGCCGAACGAACAGCGTCTGTAAGACCAAAGGCCGGACATTCCTCGATCACCTTTTGATTTCGACGCTGTAATGAACAGTCCCGCTCACCGATGATTATCAGCTCTCCCGCCTTATTCCCAAAAATCTGAACCTCAATATGCCGAGCATTTTCAATATATTTCTCTAAAAACACTCCGCCATTACCAAAATTCGCCTCCGCCTGATTCACCACTGAATCAAAGGAAGACAGCATCTCCGCTTCATTGCGGCAGATCTTCATCCCAATTCCGCCTCCGCCAGCCGTGCTTTTCAGCATGATAGGATAGCCGATTCTTTCTGCTTCTTTTTTTACTTGATACTTTTTACTCAGCAATTCCGTTCCATTAATCATGGGAATCCCCACTTTGTTCGCGTATTCTCGTGCCAGATGCTTCATGCCGAACTCTCTTATATGCTGAACCTCTGGACCGATAAATATCAAACCATTATTAGCACAGGCTTCAACAAAATCGGCATTTTCACTAAGAAAACCATAGCCGGGAATCACAGCCTGTGCCCCGCTTTTTTTCGCAATCGCTAATAATTGTTCCTGATTTAAATAAGTCTCATCGACCGTTTCTCCTTGTAGTAGATAACTTTCATCGGCCAGCTCGACATGTCGGCTCTTTTCATCTGCTTCAGCATAAACAACCACTGAAGTAATGCCCATTTTCTTTAATGTTCGAAGAATGCGAACAGCAATCGTTCCACGATTAGCAATCAATACTTTTTTAAACATCCCATCACCCTTTTAGTTGATTTTCTGCCAAATTGTTTTCAAACGCTCGTGTATTTTCCTCGCAGCTCGTCACAACTGAATCGAGTAAATCAGCCGGCTTTCCTTCATAAACCTCTAGCTGTATTTCTCCTTTTGGATACTCTCTTGCTGGGTTCAGAGGATGCGGTGTATTAGATAAGATCAATAAAACCGGCGCATCAGTCCGTAAAACGACTTCCTTATTGAAGGTATTTTCTGGTTGATAACTCAGCTCTCCACCCTTTGACGCTGTGACTTTAGAGAAAAGGTTGACCACCGAAGATAGATCCCGCTTATCCAAACCGCGTCGAAAAAGCTCAATCGAAAAATTCTCATAGCTGCCTCGGTGACGCTGATTTCGCTCTGTTTGATAATCAGAAGGGCCATATTGATCGTTGATTTTTCGCAAAAGAGTATGCCCGCACACGGTGTCGTGCCAGCCATATGTATCATGCAGCATACTCAACAGCATCTTCCCATTATCACTCATCAATAAATTCCCTTGGGTTAAAAAGAAGGTATGCTGCGCTTTTAAAGAGTCCGGCATATTGTATTTTTCTTCGGGATGCTCTGCGTGATAAGCACCCATCACTACATTGCAATCCTCTGCTTTGGCTATCAAACGTATAAGTTTATTCGCGCTTAAATACTCAGACCACTTTTCTCCCGGCAATAAACGTTTTGTATAGACTAATTTCATGCGTCTGCTCCTTTCCAAATCAGCACTTCAATAGGGGTCGGATTGTAATCGTTACAGGGATTGTTCAATTGTGGGCAATTACTGATCAATACGATCACATCAGCTAACGCCTCTAACTCCACATAATATCCAGGCCCTGAAACGCCATCCTTAAAATCTAACTCACCTTCTGGATTAACCGGGACATTCATAAAAAAATTGATGTTCGGAGCTAGATCTCTTTTCGAAAACCGATACTGGTCGAAAAACTGACTCATTTGCAGCATGAAGGTATCGCGACAAGCGTGCATCGAGACTTTTTCTCGTTGGTAGCGGACGGTATTGCTCTGACAGGAGCAAGCACCGCCAATAGTGTCATGCTGACCACAAGTATCAGCAGTTATCTTAAGCATTTCCTGTCCAGCTTCACTCATTAATACGGTTCCCGTTGTTAGATACAAACTTTTTTGCTCCTGAATCGTCAGACAAGCACTGTAGTGATCGGCCGGATCATTTTTTAGAAAAAATAAGGTGTCGGCCGCCTGATTCCCTGCTTGATCAACGATTCGCAGTGTATCGCCCTTATGAATGGTCTTCATCCAGCCGTCTCCGGCTAATATCTCCTTGTTATAATCTGAATTTTCTGACTTTTTATCGCTTACTATTGGCGTAAATTCCATTTGTTTTCCTCCTACTCACAAGTATCTACGTATGAATGATCTGATCGATTTTTTTCTTCGTTTTAATAAATGCGGGTTCATCTTTCAACCCTAAACTCCTTTTATATGGCAGATAGATGGGCACCGATTGTTTGATTTCTCCAGGGCCCGCACTCATGATCACGACACGCTGTCCTAAAAAGGCGGCCTCTTCAATGTCATGAGTGATGAATAAAATGGTCGGCCGCTCCACTTCCCAGATTTCCCGCATCAGCAGCTGCATGTTGCTCTTCGTTTCCGGATCTAACGCACCAAAGGGTTCATCCATCAGTAGTATTTCTGGACTATTCGCCAATGCCCGCGCAATAGCCACTCGCTGCTTCATCCCACCAGAAAGCTCCTTGGGTAAACTATGTCGGAACTTTTCCAAACCAATTACCTCAATATAACGATCCACAATTGATTGAATTTGCGCTTTCGGCTTTTTACTGATTTTCAAGCCAAAAGCGATATTTTCCTCTACCGTCAGCCAAGGAAATAATGAATAGCCTTGAAAGACCATGCCTCGATCTGCTCCCGGACCTACCAGCTCTTGATCATTCAGTACGATACTGCCTGAAGTGATATCCTCTAACCCGCCGAGAATCCTCAACAACGTCGACTTGCCGCAACCAGAAGGCCCTACAACACAGAGAAATTCATTGTCTAAAATCTCCAAGTTAATGTCCCGCAATGCCGTCACTTTATTTTTTTTTGAGGTGTAGATTTTGTTCACCTGTTCAAAGGAAATTTTACTGCTGGCGACCTTTGCCTCCAGCCCAAGCTCTCCTGTTATCACTGCCATTTTCGTCCCCCCTATTCTTCTACCCAACGAAACAACACCTTGTTCAGCAAGCCAAACAGACGATCCGTGATCAACCCTAAAAGACCAATCACCAATATCCCCATAAATATAGAAGAGGTATCCAAAAAGCGCTGTGCCTTCAAGATGTTATACCCTAAGCCAGAGTTGGCAGCCACTAATTCTGCCACTACTAAATATGTCCAGGCCCAGCCCATTATCATCCGCAAGCTTTCCATTAACTTCGGCAACATCGCTGGAATGATGACTTTAAAAATCACTGTGCTGGATTTGCCTCCCAGCGTGTAGGCGGCATTGATCAAATTGGAAGGAACACTTTTTACGTTGTCCGCCACCATCGGAATCAATTGAAAAAGAATCCCAAGAAGAATGACTGCCACTTTGGCATTTTCACCAATACCTACCCAGACCATAATTAATGGAACAAAGGCTGGGACCGGTAAATACCTAAAAAATTCTGTCAGCGGCAGAACAAACGCTTCGATTTTCGAAAAGGAACCTACTAAAACGCCTAACGGCACACCAATGACAATCGCTAATAAGAAGCCCTTCATAATACGAGAAAAACTAATCCATGTATCAGTTGCCAACGATCCATCCATCAGACTCTTTACAAACGCTTCGACAACTGCAGTCGGCGCCGGCAAGAAAATCTGACTGACCATCCCACTAGTGCTCAACAGCTGCCATAAGACTAAAACTAAAATGAAGGCTCCAGCTGCGATCATGCTGTATTTTGTTTTCGAAATCATTTTTCGCAGCCTAATCTTCGTGCCTGTTTTCGATACTGCTCTTATTTCCATCAAATCGCCTCCCGCGAATTCCAATAGGGTTACTCTGCCTGCGTGTCTGGAACCTTCATATCCACTGCATCCTCATACAGCTTGTCAATATAACTGGAATCAAAAATACTTTCTGGATCTTTGAGCTCCTCTGAAACCATCTTTTGATCCAAAAGAAATTTCGCGGTTTCTTTAGCTGTATACGGTAGATAAGAATAGTCCTCCGCCTGTTCATGAAAGGCCGCATGGTTGTCCGCAATTGAGAATAAACGTGCTCCTGCCATCGCTGTTTTCATTTCCTCAGTACTAATGTCCGCTTGCTTGGCCATATACCCTAACGCTTCATCTGGTTTTTCCGCATAGTCCTGCATCCCATCAAAATATGCTTTGACGATTTTTTGTACCTCAGCAGAACGATTTTTTAAGACCTTTCCACTAACCATTAATGTATCAGGAATTAAACCAGGAATTTCCGAGGAATCAAAGAGTAAATTCGTATCACCTTCAGAAGCTGCGTAGCTTAACGACGGTTCCCACAAGCTGGCGGCATCTACCTGCCCAGAAATAACCGCTGGACCAGCATTCTCGACTGTCATGTTCGTTAATTGAATGTCTTTTTCAGATAAGCCAGCTGTCTCTAAAGCATTTAGTAAAAAGAAATGTTCGATCGTCCCTACCTCTGTCGCAACTGTTTTTCCTTTTAACTCCTTTAACGACTTGATCGACGATTGTGCCACGATTCCGTCTGCTCCCGCCGAGTTGTCATTGATTAGTACTACCTTGAAATCAACGCCGTTAATGGCTGGCGAGATTGTATCACTTAATGCTGCACACACCGCATCAATCTGTCCGCTGTTGAAGGCCTGCAGCGAATCACTGTACGTATTAAACCAAACCAGTTCCACGTTCACATCGTTTTTCTCAAACGCGCCAAATCCTTGAACGGCGTACCAGGTATACCATCCCGGAAACGCGCTGACGCCGATTTTGATCGCTTGGTCAGAGGACTTCTCACTAGAATTTTCAGCTGCTCCACTATCTTTCCCACCGCAGCCGCTCAACAGCAGCAAAAGTAAACACATCGCCGTTAAAACACTCATCACTTTCTTCATATAGTCTCCACTCCTTATTTTTTACGCTAAAGCGTCAATGCCCGTTTCCTTTGTTCGAATGCGAATTGCCTCTTCCAAAGGAGTCACGAAAATTTTCCCATCGCCCTTGTTGCCGGTCCGATTAACCTTTAAGAGAATCTGGATTAGACGTTCCACATCCTTTTCCTCTAGATAGATTTCGATAATCCGTTTACTGACGAACGGATAATCTATGATAGATTTCCTAACACCTACATTCTGGACATCATACTGCTGCTGCTCGCGACCACGCCCCAACACTCGATAGGTATTAAGTGAGAAAAAATTTTCATTCAATAAAGCGGCTTTCGTTTCATAATATTTTGTATCACGTATGATCGCTGTTACTAATTTCATGGCTTCATCTCCTTATAATTTTTCTTCACCGCTGCTGACGGTTACAGTCTTTTCTACTGGAAGAACAAAAATTTTCCCGTCACCAAACGATCCCTCAGAGCCTGAACGACAGATCTTTTGAATACAATTGATGACCTTTTCACCATCCGTGTCTTCCACGACTAAAACGATGGTCTCCTTGGGAATCTCATCATAATAAACATCTCCTAATTTCAACCCCCGCTGCTTCCCTCGTCCCAACACACTGTATCTGGTGGCCGAGACAAAGCCGTTTTCAGCCAACTCATTCATTACCTCGTTTACCTTTTCCGGTCGTACTACCGCGCGAATCATTTTCATACTCGTCATTCCCTTCTGAATTTAAAAAAACTGGTAGACCTCTCGCACTCAGAGGCCTACCAGTGCTAAGCATTCTCCATATGAACCATTCACCCCGGCAGGCAAATCATTCTGGATATTTTTTTACTATCATAATGAATTGCAGCATACTTTTCAATAGCATATGTTATATTTTCTAACATGATTTAAAAGTTTTTCTAAAAAAGAGACATTCCACGTTACTTTTTATCACATGAACAGGTATCGAAACACAAAAATCATTAAAAAAATGAAGGCCGCCAAAATTATTTTGGCAACCTCCACTGTTTTACAATTGAATCAATTCTTCTACTGATAGTTCCGATAGATCTGCAGCCCATCGGTCGGCGCCTTTTAATTGCTGCGTGTCGCCTATTCCAATCGCATACATGCCGCATCCTTTGATCCCATCAATCCCGGCTTGGGCATCTTCAAAACCAATGACTTCGGCTGGTTGAAGTGCCATTAATTGCGCCGCTTTGATGAAAATCTCTGGATCTGGTTTTCCCTTTGTCAAAGTTGCCGGATCGACCACCCCCACAAAGTAATCATTGATCGCTAATTTGGTCAGGATGAACGGGGCATTTTTAGATGCAGAGGCAACAGCACAGGGAATCTCATGCCGGTGGGCGTTCATTAAGAAGGAGCCCACACCTGGCAGAACCTCTTCCGGTGTCAGTTCTGCTAACAGTTCAACATAATGACGATTCTTTTTTTCCGCCAGCTCAGCTTTTTCAGCATCCGAAAAGATCTCGCTTTTGCTGCCATGGATTAGAATTCGTTCCAGCGATTCCTCACGGCTGATGCCTTTTAATTGTTCATTGAACTGTTCGTCAATCGTAATGCCAAGTTCAGCTGACAGCTGCCTCCATGCCATGTAGTGGTATTTAGCCGTATCGGCGAGCACACCATCTAAGTCAAAAACAAAGCCTCTCATTATGCCTCTCCTTCTATTTGCTTTTCTATCGAATGCTCCTGATGATTGACATAAATCCGATATTTTTGATTTTTAAAATACGTATAAAACTCCAGCTCTTCGATTTCTGCAGGCAAATTCGGGGCCATGATCAATGCATCATTCACCACCTGCAAATTGCAGAATCCGTAGATGATCGTCATAAACGTACCGCCCATCGAAGCCGTATGGATGCCGTCCTTAGTATTTTTATGACTATTATCAAGATCAGTACGGGCATTTTTCAAGAAATAGTCATAGCCTTTTTCTACCTGACCCAAACGGCTATAAACAGTCGAAAACGTTGAATAGGACAAGGAAGAATCATGAGTCGTAACCTCGTCATAATAGGCGACACTTTTTTCGATCGTTGCATTGTCAAAGGTATCCTGAAACAGCATCAAGGCTAATACCGCATCTGCCTGCTTAGAAATCTGATAACGATAAATCGTTAAGGGATGATAATTCAGCAATAAGGGATACTTCGTTTCGGCCTTTGAATACGGCCAAGCACCTTTATTTAGGAAGTCGCGATCCTGCGCGATAATTCCCCTTTCTTCGTCAAATGGCAGTGTCATTTTTTCAGCGAATTGCGGGAATGCTTGAAGCTCCTCATCCTTCAGCTGGAGTTTTTCTGTTAATGCCCGCCAACTTTCAGGGCGTTGCTCCTTCAATATTCGCGCCAACCGATCAATCCACTTAAATTGATACGCCACTAATTGATTTGTGTAATAGTTATCGTTCACCAGCACCGTGTATTCATCCGGTCCGGTGACTTTATCAATGTGGAACTGGCCATTTTTCATATAGCCAATTTCAGTGAAGACGCGTGCTGTTTCCAGCAGAACCTCAAAGCCGTAATCCGCCATGAAGTTCAGATCCTCCGTGTAGCGATAGTATTGAATGAAGGCATAGGCAATATCCCCATTGATATGATGCTGCGCCGAACCACCTTCAAAAAATGGTGAAGACTCTGTTCCAGAAATTGTCCGCCAAGGGTAAAGAGCGCCTGTTTGGTATCCAAAAAGCTGACGATTCTTGCGAGCTTGGTCCAAACTATTGTATCGGTAAGTCAGTAATTGTTTGGCTAGGGTTGGATTCAAGTGTAAAAAGACTGGAAAGACAAACATCTCTGCATCCCAAAAGTAATGTCCCTCGTATCCGCTCCCGCTTAACCCCTTAGCTGCAATACTAGTCGTCCCATTAGTCCCTAGAGATTGCAGCAGGGCGAAGGTACTATAGTTAACACTTTCCTCTAATCGTTCAGTACTTTTGATTCGAACCTTCCCACTTTTCCAAAAGGTGTTTAAAAAACGCGTTTGTGCTTGTACCAACTGGGAAAATGTAGCATCTAGACCCTCATGCTCCTGCTGCTGGAAGGCATAGCTTAGATTTTTTTGGTAACTAGTCCCCTCCAATTGGGTGCGAATGACGATTCGGTCTGCTTCAATCGTTTGAGCTACAGTGTGATTATCAATCGACCAGGCCAATTCCGCTTCTAGTTGGGAACCTGTTGTACCGAAACGACATCGTTTTTCGGTTAAATCAATTGTCTTGACCGTGATTTTTTGCAACTCATGGCTCATTCGCGGGTCCTCTTTATCAATCGTACGGATAGGATAAAAATTCAAATGGGTAGTTAATTCGATCTCCTCTTCATGGTTTAACCGTTGAAAATCAATTTTCATTGAGAAGAGATTTTTGTATTGAAAAGATGCTAACCGCGAAATCGTCAGCTTCGTTCGACGCCCCAAAGGCGAACACCAAACCAAACTGCGAACCGTGATCCCCTTTTCCATATCTAAATAGCGTTCGCTTTCGCTGATCGTGCCGTTATTTAGTGAAAATTGCTCGCCTCCGATCGTAATCAAAGTGGTCTGCCCGTCAATGACGCTGATCATCGTTTCTCCTGTGGGGGTGAAGCCATACATTTTTTCAGGATAATGGATCGTCTTCGTTTCATAAAAGCCGTTAATATAGGTTTCACGATTGGTTGAAAAATGATCGTAATACTCTTCTTCCAGGTTTCCCCGCAAACCGATGAAGCCGTTGCCGTTAAACAAGAGACTCTCGGCCTTTTCTAATGTTTCAGTTTCATAATCATTTAAATAAATTTTCATGCTGTCCTCCAAAAAAGCAGGATGGAAGCTTCATCTCCCATCCTACATTCACGTTTATGAATTTGCTGCTAAGCCCTCAGCAGGCTTTTCCGCCGGTGCGGCTTCGATTTTCTCATCTTTTTGTAAAACAAGCGTCAGTACAAAGGATAGAACAACGGACATCAGCATCATTGCTAGACCGGCAACCACATTACTTGTACCTTTTTCACCTGAGAATCCTAAGATCGCCATCAGACTGTTTTGCGGTACATACAACGTCACATGCATCAAACCGCCGAAGCAGCCAGAAATCCCGGCGCTGATACACGCTGCCACTAACGGCTTCTTGTATTTCATCGTGATTCCGTATAGTGCAGGCTCAGTAATCCCCATAATGGCAGACACTCCTGCCGCTGCCGCGATTGATTTGACATTTTTCTGTTTAGATTTGAAGGCCACCGCCAAAGTAGCGCCACCTTGGGCTAAATTCGCACAGACTTGTGCCACTAAAATCAATGATTCTGTTCCAGTTGCGGCAAAGGAAGCCACAAAGATCGGTGTCAACGCATGATGCATGCCGGTCATTACGATAAATGGCATCGCAGCGGCCAACAACGCCACCATGATAAATCCTAGTTGTCCTTGTAACAAATTGATTACCCAAGCCAGCCCTTGTCCTGCGAAATTTCCCAGTGGACCGATGACGATCAATGCTAACGGTGCAGTAATCAGTAAGGTTAAGGTCGGATTCAATAAAATTTTTAATGATTGCGGAGTGATCTTATCAACGCCGCGTTCAATATAAGACATCGCCCAAATCGTCAGCAACGCTGGAATTACTGATGCCGCGTAGATCACGCCTTGAATAGGCATCCCCAGAAAAGAAATCGGATCTCCCGATGCGACCCACTGGCTAAAATTCGGATGCAGGAAAACACCTACAACAATAATTGCGATGGAGGTATTTACTTTAAACTTGTTTGCCGCAAAGACCGCCAATAAAATCGGCATAAAGTAAAAGGCGCCGTCCCCGATAAAATCTAGTACGCGATACGTGCTGGATTCATTGGACATCCAATGAAAGGTCGTCGATAGAGACAATATCACTTTGATCATCCCGGCAGCAGTTAAGGCTGGAATCATCGGTGTCATACAGCCGGTGATGGTATCAATGACTTGATTAAAAAGACTGGTTTCCTTCTTGGCTGAGCCGGCTGCTGCATCAGATTGTTTACTTGGCTCCGCATCGCCATTGATTATACCTTGACGAATAATTTCTTCAAAAACCTCTCCCACATGACTGCCGATAATCACCTGTAACTGTGTCGGTGTCGGATTCACACCAACTACCCCGTCAATCGCCTTCAAGCTGTCCAGATCCGCTGCTTCTGGATTTTTTAAATCAAACCGTAAACGTGTCGCACAATGAACGGCAGAATTGACGTTAGTTTTCCCCCCTAGACCTTGAATGATTTCTTTTCCTAACTGTTGATACTTTCTCATTGATTTTGCTCCTTCCTATTCAAATACAACGGCACCATTTGATGCAATAACCTTTTGATAAAACGTAAAACTGTCTTTTTTATAGCGTTGATGCGAGCCATTGTTTTCATCATCCTGATCGACATAGATCACGCCATAACGTTTACTGATTTTCCCTTCACTGACGCTAGGAAGATCGATGATCCCCCACATGAGATAGCCCATCAAATCAATACCATCCTCCTCCATCGCCAGCTTCATATTTTTCACATGCTCTTTCAAATAATGGATGCGGTAGTCATCGTGGACCTTTCCATCCACAAAATCATCCTGCGTACCAATCCCATTTTCAACAATAAATAAAGGTTTATGATAGCGATCATGCAGCTGATTTAATGTGATTCTCAACCCCAACGGATCATCTTGCCAAACGCTCTTTGCTTTTGGCAGATAAGGATTTCGCAGCGTGGTATACCCATTTGTAGCGACACGATCAATCCCGTTTTCTTCTGCTGCGGTACAAGCACTGGAATAATAGCTGAAGGAAACAAAATCAACGGTATTTTTCTGAAGGGCCTCTCGATCCTCTGGATAAATAGTTAAGTTCAGCTGTTTATCTTTTATGAAATGCGAGAAGAACCTTGGATATTCACCAAAAACTTGAACATCTGAGAACAACAGATTTTCCTTTTCCTGCTGCAATGCCGCAAAAACATCTTTAGGATCACAAGTGTAGGCATAGGTTTTCCCCGCGGCCAACATTGCTCCGAATTGATTGTCAGGATCTATTCGCTTGCCGGCTTCGATCGACAAAGCATTCGCCAACAATTGATGATGTCCGGCTTGATATTGGATGGACAGATTGTCCTTTCCTTCTTCAAACAGGATGCCGCCACCGATAAATGGTATGTGCAAGACCATATTCATTTCATTAAATGGAATCCAATACTTGATCCGTCCCTTAAAGCGCTGCAACACTGTTTCAGCATAGTGAAGAAATAGCTCAACCACTTTACGGTTTTCCCAGCCATTATATTTTTTTACTAAATGCAACGGAATTTCAAAATGCGATAGCGTCACGATTGGCTCCATCTGCAGCCTTTCCAGCTCCGTCAAAATATTTTCGTAAAACTGCAATCCCGCTTCATTCGGCGCCTCTTCCTCACCGGTTGGAAAAATCCGTGACCAAGAAATTGAGAAACGAAAACTATTCGCTCCCAACTCCTTCAATAAAGCGATGTCCTCCTGATAATGATGATAAAAGTCATTGCCATTTCGTCCCGGATAAATTTCGTCGCCTCGTGATTCTAAGATCGATGCTGACTGATTCTTATAAACTGCCTTAAGACGTCGATCATCTAATGGCAAAAAATCAAAATTTGATGGCTGCCGCCCATCAGCCAGGTAATTTCCTTCACTTTGTGCGGCGGAGGTTGCTCCGCCCCAAAAGAATTGCTTTTCCTGCTTCATCTATTTCTTCTCCCTTTTGGTTCGTATTCGCTTTCATTCGTGTTGATACTTTTATTATAGCGGGGAATTCTTATTTTCATTCCCCCATTTTTGTTCTATTATTCTCAAAAATTGTCTTGATAAAATGCCGTTTATAAAAAAAGGAAGATGACAGAGGTATTGTCATCTTCCTAGAACTTAGTCAATTTTCATGGCATTTCGGTATTCCAGCGGCGCCATCTTCATAGATCGTTTAAACAGACGGTAAAAAGTTTTGTCACTTTCAAACCCTGTCTGAGTAATAATCTCTGACACCGGCAAATCACTATTTATCAGCAGCCACTTAGCCTTATCAATACGATAATCGTTTAAAAAGCTCAAAAATGTTTTGCCCGTGTTTTTCTTGAAAAATTTGGTGAAGTAAAACGAGCTATAGCCAGAAACTGCTGCGATATCCTGCAATGTCAGAACCTCTTGATAATTAGCTTCAACATAACTAAAAATATCATCCAGCTTTTCTAGCACATCTTTCGTTGCCAGCTTGTTCATTTTTTCGGACGACCTAGTCCTTTTCGGAATATCACGAATCAATAGAGTGAGAAGCTGAAAAAGCTGCGCTTTTAAAGCAACGTGATAGCCTAGGGACCGCTGTTCTATTTCCTGATTCATCCCTTCAAGTAAATGACGAACAGAAGCTTCTGTCTCTGATTTCCATTGAGGACTTACCGGTTGTAAATCCGAGAGTACTTTTTGAAGATCAGCCTGCTGCTTTCCTGCCAAAAAATACGGTAAATCAAATTGATAGACAAGCCGCTCACTGCCTGGCGAAGCCAACACATAGTGAATCAGACCACCACTAATAAAAGCGATCTCTCCCTCGCTTAATTTATAGGGCACATCATCGATTCCCAATGCTATGGTCCCTTTCGTCACGTAAATCAGCTCTACTTCGCGGTGCCAATGAGGCGTTGTTAGAATATCACCATCATTCATTAGCATTCGAAAAGGGAACGCTGTATCTAAATCTGGCATTTCTAAATAAATCGCCATCCTGTTCACCTCTTACCTCATTTTGACTGAAAATAATGGGAAAGTAAACGATCTTTTTTAATATGCCTGCTGATTGTAAAACTAGTTATAGATCAGTTAATTAGTATCCGAGGAAATTCAAAAAATTTCCCACGTTTCACTATAGACTGCAGTTACTCCTTCGCTTCTTTATGTTTCTTCCTTTTATGATACTCGGCGAGTGCACGATTGAAATTTGCGATCACAGCAGTAATAATTCCCACCCCGATTAAAACATAGATAATCGTAAAAACTTTTCCTAAAGCTGTTTGGGGAGATAAATCCCCGTACCCAACAGTAGCCAATGTCATAACCGAAAAGTATAATGCATCTAGATACGTCATCCCTTCCACATTATGATAAAAAATGGTTCCAATCGTCAGGATAAATAGCACCGCCAACATGATGGCCTTTTGTTCTTCCTGCCGAAATAAAATTTTTAAAATATGCCACAAGCTTCGAAATAATAATGCGAATGCAACCATGAGAATCTCCTCTTCTATTTATACAAAGTATGCTGTCCTTTTGTCGTTTATTTTAGCAGATTTTTTCTAAATGGAACGAAGAATTTAGCAGCTTGTCATCGCTTGAAAGTTCCTTTCCTACTACTTTCTTTTCTAACCTGCTAAACTAAGAATAAAAGGAAGTGTAACAAATGCTGCAAATAAAACGAGCTTACCTCCCAGCAAGTTCCTCAGATGGTTATCGCGTATTGGTAGATCGCTTGTGGCCGCGAGGAAAATCAAAAGAAACGGAAAAAATTGATTTGTGGTTAAAGGAAATCGCACCGAGTCCAGAGCTGCGGAAATGGTTTAATCATGAGGTGGATAAATACGCTGAATTTTCGGTCAGATATCAAGAAGAACTACAAACTGGTTCACCAAAAGAGGCCCTTGAGAAATTAAAGCAGGTGTTGAAAGACCACGAAACCGTCACGCTGGTTTATGGTGCGAAAAATGAGACACAAAACAACGCGCGAGTCCTCTATGAGCTGCTAACAAAATAAAAGTCCTAAAACCAACAATTCTCTGTTGCTTTTAGGACTTTTAGCTACTTAAAAATCACTTCTATTTTTTATTGTAGACTGGAAAATTACTTGACTCTCCATAATTTTCAATCGGTTGAATGGCTTTTAAGCGATCCATATCTTCTTTAGACAATTCAAAGTCTACCTCGCCATTACTTTGTATATGAGCCTTATTTGCTGATTTTGGCAATGGCAGCAAGCCTAATTCTAAGCAATAGCGAATCGCAAGCTGGGGTACACTCACCTGATATTTTTCCGCCATTTCCTTCAGCTCCGGATTTTTCAATAGTTCACCATGTCCGACTGGAGAGTATGCCTCAATTAAGATATCCTTTTCTTTACAATAATCGATCAATTCGAAGGACGTATTGGAAATGTGTGCCAAAACCTGGTTAACCGCTGGTTTAATAGTTGCATGTTGTAAAATATTTTCAACATCATGCTGATTGAAATTCGATAATCCGATTGATCGAACTTTACCTGCCTTATAGGCATCTTCTAATGCACGCCACGCTTCAACATTTTCCTCGTCATAATTCGCTTCTCTGAACTCAGCCCATGGCTGCGGTGCATGAATGATCATCAAATCAATCATATCCAATCCTAGTTTTTCAAGGGATTCGTCGATAGATTGTGAAGCTGATTCATACGTTTTATGTTCCGCGGCGACTTTGCTAGTCAGGAAAATTTCTGATCGTTCGATACCAGAAGTACGAATGGCTTCTCCTACACCACGTTCATTTTCATAAGCTTGCGCGGTATCGATGTGGCGATAGCCAATCTTTAAAGCATCCTTAACTGCTTGAACGGCTGCCTTATCTTCGATCATCCATGTCCCAAAACCGACCTTAGGTATTTTTACCCCATTATTTAATGGATAGCTCTCTTGTAAAATCATTGTTTTGTTCTCCTTTCGATGTCTAAAAAAATTACACTCTAGCTTCTTTCAAGCATACTCTTTAAAGTAAGCTTTAAGTCAAGTAGTAGCTTCCTCTTGATTGATTGGTTTGTATCGCAACCATATGGTGTCCTTTTCGATGATCTCAACTTTCTTCAAATTGAAGCCTATCATTGAGGACGGATCAGTCATACTCTTATTTTCAAAAATTGTGTTGGTGGTTGGCAGGCCATCTGTGACAGGGGCTACCACGATACTTACTTCATCAACGATTTGTTCCTTTAAAAAAGCCCAATTGATCACACCGCCACCAGATACCATCAGTGTTTTGATATTGAACAACACAGCTAATTTTTCTGAAGCGAGTGTACAATTGATTTGTTTCTCTCCGGCAAAAATATAGGAAATCTTTCGTTTTCTCAGAAAGGCAAGATAGGCATCGCTCACCTTCTCCGTTAATACCTCAATAACATGGGCTGCTGGCCTTTCAGCATAGTTGACTGTGTTCGTCTGCCAGCCAACTTTTCCAGAAGGATCCGCTGAAACAATATACATCTTCGCATCTGAAACAGCTACATAATCTTCACGAGGATAAACTGGCGCAAATTCATCTAAAACCGGTGTTTGATAATGGGTAAAGTTTTCTTCCATCGTTACTCTGCCGCATAACCAAGCTTGGCTATGATACTGATCATTCGTTCTTTCATAGGCGTTACTTCCTATTTCTGTGTAATTTGAACGCATGTAAGGGCCGCTGATTTTTCCATTGATCGAGGTAAGCATGTGACAAACAATATAGGGCCTAGCCATTTGTTCTCCTCCCTAATAAAAAATGAGTTGTACGAGCGATATACTCATCGTACAACTCATTTTATTATTCGTCTAATACCTACTTTATATATCACTATGCCTTCAAAGCATGGTGAATCACACATTCAAATGGACATCAAGGACTACTCTCGCTTGGACAAAGCCGCCGTTCACCAAACATTTTAACCAGAAAAGCTAGGCGGAAGGCACAGAAAAACGTCAGTACACCTGTAAAATTATCGTAATTTACGTATAAATCTTTCTCGTAAAATACTTTAATAAGAACGGTGATGACAGCGTCGTAAACAGGATTACCAAGATAAAGGCCGAATAATACTCTTTGGTCACTAATTGTGCCTGAAATCCTAATTGGACAATAATCAGCGCCATCTCGCCTCGTGAGATCATCCCTGAACCAACCATTAGACTACTGTGATTGCTAAATCCAGCAAGCTTTCCGCCGATGAAACCGCCGAATAATTTTGAAAGGATCGCTAAAACAGTAATTGTCACGATCAGCAATAATTGATTTCCAATCCCGTTGAAGGAGATTTCTAGACCAATGCTCACAAAAAATACAGGGATAAACACTGCGTACCCAATCGCTTCGACGTTGTATTGAACCTCGTTCCAAACCTTGGTTTGACCAATCGCAACGCCTGTAAAGAAAGCACCAATTACAGAACTCAAGCCAATAAAATCCGCTAAATAGGACATGCTTAAGCATAGGATCAATGAAACAATAATCACAGATGATTCGGCTAGCAATTTCTTGCTAAGCCTCATTAAATACGGGGCCCCCCAGCGAATCAAGAAAAAGATCGCTACGAAAAATAGTACTTGTTCGATCAACATAATTCCCAACGGACCGTCATTTCCACCCTTTGCTCCTAAAAAGGACATACTCAAGCTGACGATCAAAACGACTAAAATATCATCAACGACAGAAGCGCCGAGAATCGTTGAACCTTCCTTCGTATTAATCACATTCAGTTCCTTCAACACCTCTACGGAAATACTGACGGACGTTGCCGCTAAGATTAATCCTAAGAAGAAGGACTGATTCATCGCGATATGAAAAACATTTCCACCCAATGTCCCTAAAACCACTGGGAATAAAATCCCCAGCACAGCCACATACATCCCTGGCCGAAAGTATTTCCGCAGCAGTGAAAGATCACTTTCGATCCCAGCTAGAAACATCAATAATATCACGCCGATCTCAGAAAAATCCTCGACCAAAATATCTGGATGAACAACCTTTAATCCTGCATTTCCTAATAGAATTCCGATTAGTAATTGTCCAATCACCGCAGGAATACCAAACCGACGTGAAAAATGGCTGGCAATCGTTGTGCTGATTAAAATCAGACATAATACACCAATAAATTCCACATTCCTCATCCTCTCTCAAAACATTCATACTGATTAAGAATAACGAAAAAAAGACAGAATGAAAAATAATTCGACTGATAGAATGATAGGTATTCTATTTGATAGAGCAAAATCTTGAAAAGAAAAAACTTCTCAAAATTGAGAAGTTTTAATTACTTAACATGGATCATTCCCATCCTTGACTATCCGTAGTCTCCTGTTCTTTTTTTGATTCTACATTCTTATCTGTTTCCTGTTCGATACGATTTTTAAAATATTGATCCAAGTATTTTGACATCTGATTCCCATCAAGCTCGGAAAGATTGGGAACTTGATCGACCTCCAGAGTAACATTGTCCAAACCATATTCTGGTAACTCCTTCTGTAGTGCTTGAATACTGGCTCGAGGCAGTCTTTCCCCGGAAACAGTCAAGATAAGCTTTCGTTTTTCCTTTTCATAGGTTTGATTTAAGATAACATACTCCGAAAATTTCTCATTTACAAGCTGGTTGATCGCTGATTTGCGGATACTCTCTCGCACCAATGTTGACGCGGAAAAGATACTTGGAATCACAATCAGGAGAGAAATCAAAATTAGGTAACCATTCATCTTACGTGCATCCTTATTGGTCAAACGAGCCACTACTGGAAAGCGCATGAAACGTATACCGATAAAAGTCGCGATGACGATGAACGCGCAATTGATAATAAACAAGTAAGACGCGCCCATAAAGTAAGTGAGATTTTTTGTAGCGAGTGAGTAGCCGACGGTACAAGCAGGCGGCATTAACGCTGTAGCAATCGCAACTCCCGGTACAATATTATTACTCCCCTTTTTTCTAGCACCAATAATTCCTGCAAGACCTCCAGCAAAGGCAATGATGACATCCCATATTGTGGGAGAGGTGCGTGAGATTATTTCGCTACTGGGATAAGTGATCGGCGAAAGCGAAAAATAAATCGTAGCCACAGCCAAACTGACCGCTACCTCTAATAGCAATAGTTTCGCGGCTTTCTTAACAACCGCAAAATCAAAGACAGACAGTCCATAGCCTACACCTAACAAAGGTGACATGATTGGAGAAATCAACATCGCTCCAATAACCACCGGTATTGAATTCATATTTAGACCAATCGATGCGATCAATATCGCACACATTAAAATCACCGAATCGTTTGTCTTTATCTCAATATCAGAAAGGATTTTTTCGCGAAACTCATCGGCTGTATATTCTTGTTTTCCCATAATTTCCCTCCACACGTTTTCTCTTAGTATTATTTTAGCGTGTAGGTGTTAGAAAGGCACATAATATATACTCGATGATATTGATTTCACAATATATTTTCGAGAGATTGTCCTTGTCTCCTGATAGATTTCGGTGATTTCCTGTTTTCGCAATAGCCAGCCTAAATGCGTTTCCTCATTCAACTTTGAATTTATATAATTAGTCTTTCCTATAAAACAGGAATACTTTTATCCCTCATGTATCTAAACTTCTTTAAAAACTATACTTTTCTTTTTGGAATTTCAATGGATACAATAAACGTCTCTGATCTAACCTGGAATTGAAGATTTGTATTTGGATACTTTTTTAATACTTTATTTAAGTTTGATAGTCCTAATCCTGTGTGTCCCTCCTTCGTAGAAAAATTTTTATTCAAAATCTTCGTGACGTCTACTTTGGAGGTTACTGCATTCTCAATCTTAAAATTCCAAAAATCTTGATCATTTGTAAGTACAATATGGATATAAGGATTTGGTTCATCTAAACTCGCTTCAAAAGCATTATTAATTAATATCGATACAATCCGTAATAAATCAATCTGATTAAAAGGTATCGGATCTCCTTGATCATTCACAATAAGCTCAAAGTATATATTATTTTTTTTACATTTTTCGATGAATTTTGAAATCAATCCACGTAAAGCAGCATTATGAATCGCTATTGTTTGTGAATGATGATAATCCTCTAAATAGTCAGAAGTAACCTCTGTTAGTTCGGATAAATACTCTTTTGCTCCTTGAATATCATTATTTGCTAGATACTCACTTAGTCCCAACAATGCAGAATTGAAATCATGACGATACTCCCTCGCAAGTTCGTAATTCCCCCTCTCCTCCTCGATAGACAGACTTAAATCTCTTAAAAAGGATTCTCTTTGATAATTTTTATTAACTAAAGTGACTAGGGAAAGTAAGGTAAAGGATAAAAGAATGATTAAAACGATTAGAACAAAAAGTGTAAAGTGATACCTTTTTACATATAAATATAAGTGGCTAGTGAGTAATAAAAAGAATAGAATTAATAAAAGAATACCTTGGAATGGTGGGCTACCCGTCAATAGGACAAT
>NZ_JXLA01000036.1 GCF_001886185.1 Enterococcus raffinosus
CACCAACACTAGATATTATAGAGCCTATTATTTGAACTCATACTAATAATAGTATGAGTTTTTTAATTATCTTGACTCTTTTATTGAATTGGGTTAGCGTTGAGTCATCCAATAATAAATGAGGGATTTCTATGTGGGAGCTATCAGAAAAAACAAAAATACCGATATATCAACAAATTATGGAACAAATTATTTCCTATATTCAAGAAGGCACTCTGCAACCAGGAGATCGGTTGCCGTCGGAGCGTAAATTGGCTACATATTATAATGTAAATCGATCGACAGTCGTTCACGCTTTGGATGAGTTGGTTAGTCTGGGCTGGGTATTGCGGCGACAGGGTAGTGGGACAATAGTTAATGAGGGGAATTGGGGAAGAAGTACGATACCAAGGGTTGATTGGCGCAGTTTTTTTACACAGGAATCACATCCTAGAGAACCTTTTCTGGAAAAATTACAACTTTTATTGTCTGATTCTGAAGCACTTGATCTTTACTCAGGAGAACTCCCCTTAAATTTGATTCCTGATTTTCGCTTCCCTTCTTACACCTGGGAAGAATTACTTTTAGAAGAAAGAAAACAAAGCCCTTTGGGATATCGACCTTTGCAGCAGATTATTTGTCAGAAAATAAAAATAGAACAGAAAATTGATGTTTTTTCGGACCAAGTCTTGATCACCTCAGGCGCACAGCAGGCAATGTTCTTACTGCTTCAGGTAATGCTGCAGAGCGGAGACAGCGTAGCTATCGAGGATCCATCTTTTTTATACTCATTACCGATTTTCGCAACTGCAGGTATTAAACTGTATGGTGTAGAGATGGATAACGAAGGAATGAAGATCGATAAGTTAGAGCAATTAATTCTCACCAAAAAAATAAAACTAATTATCCTTAATCCAACTTTTCAAAATCCGACGGGGAAGACAATGTCAGAAAGTCGCAGAAGGCAATTGATTGAGCTCAGTCAAAAATACCAGCTACCAATTGTCGAGGATGAAGTATTCAGTGAGATGAATTTTAACCTCATCCCTCCTTCGTTGAAGGAACTTGCGCCACATCAAGTGATTCATCTAGGCTCGTTATCTAAAATTTTTGGTTCTTCTATCAAAATTGGCTGGATTGTGGCTGATCGGGATTTAATTCAACGATTATCCGAGGCCAAGCAAATGATGGATTTTTCCATCAGCGTTTTTCCACAGGTGATCGCCCATACCGCTTTGACTGATTCACAGTTTGAACGGAATCAGAAAGAATTAGTAAGTAAATTAAAGAAACGTGCAAACTTATTTGTTTCATTAGCTGATAGTATTTCAGAGGATTGGATAATTTCTAAAATTGAAGGCGGAATCTATGTTTATTTTACTTGGCGGCATCAAAAATTGTTCAGAAAAGACTGGGATATTTTCCTAAGAGAAAAAATATTAATTGCCCCCGCATTTCTTTTTAGTAGTGATACAATGGCAATGAGAGTGAATTATACTCGACTATCAGAAAAAGCACAGCAATTTTTTTCGAAAAACTACAGAAGATTTCTAGAGAGCTAAGGAGGAATTAAATGGATGCATTAAAGAGTTTACAGACACACCGAACGTATCGTAATTTTGACGAAAACTATCAATTATCAGAGGAAGAATTACAAAAAATTTTGAACGCAAGTCGTCAAGCACCGAGTTGGATGAATGGTCAAATGTACAGCATTATCGTGGTACGAGATCGGAAAATTAGAGAAAAGCTTGTTGAACTGAATCCAGGGAATCCACACATGCTTAAAAGTTCGGTTTTTCTTGTATTCGTAGCTGATTTAAAAAGAACAGAGAAGGTCGCTAAACATTATGAAGTGGGTTATCGCATTAATGAAGGTATAGATCCGTTGATCACAGCAGTAACCGATGCTGCTTTAGCCCTGGAAAATGCAGTAATCGCCACTGAATCTTTAGGATTAGGTTCTGTAGTCGTTGGATCGATTAGAAAAGATATTCCAGAAGTAAGCAATTTGTTGGATTTACCTGATTTCGTCTTTCCTGTTGCTGGCTTGAGCATTGGAAAGCCCAATGTGGAAATGAAAATCAAACCTCGTTTGCCAGAACAGGCAATTGTACACTATGACACGTACCAAGATTATGACTATCAGTTAATAGAAGAGTATGATGATACGATGGAAAAATTTGCAGAAGCTCGCGAAACGAAACTGTGGAGTAAAAAATTTGCAGATTACTTTAGCAGTTCCCCAAATAAAAAGGTCGATGAGTTTCTGAAAATGAAAAAGTTTTTTCAATCTAATGTTTGACACCGAGAGTTAACTGACATATAGTAAGGATGTAAATAAGAATAATTGTTAGGTGAGGCTCCTATACGGACACAGGCTACTGCCCAAAAATGTCGAGAGACGCNAAACAGGAATCATCGTGAAGGTGATTCATAACGTAGCTGACAAATTTTGTCTACGCCCTATAGTGCTAAAGCTCGACGATGAACATGATTGAATTTTCGCGCGTGCTCATTTTCGAGTGTGCGCTTTTTTTCTGTCAGTTAAACCTGTAAGCATGTTAGGTTGCTTAATATCGCCAAAGAATAATGAAAGGATGTGAGGAAGATGGACCTTGAAGATAGTCGACCGAAAAGTAAGAATAACTGGGCGGCTTTGGCTGCCTTGAATTTTAGGAGGAAAAACTATGATGAACAAAAAAGGCCTTCTTGCTCGCAAAATCAATAAAGATCAAGAGTTAAAAAAATTAGCAATTTTATCTGATCGTGACTTATTCCTTAATTTGCGAACATCTCTTCAGGGACTATCAGAGGAGGATGCGCAAAGTCGTTTGGAGGAGTATGGACCTAATGAAGTTTCTGCGCAGAAGCCGACACCTGGTATTTTATTATTTTTGCAGGCTTTCAACGATCCTTTTGTCTATGTTTTAGCGCTTTTAGCCATCGTTTCATTGTTGACAAATGATATTGAGGCCTCAATTGTGATGACGATCATGATCTTGGCTAGTGTTTTGATTACGTTCATTCAAGAATATCGCTCACAAAAGGCGAGTATTGAATTAAAGGAAATGATTGAAAATACCGCTGCGATCACACGTAATGGAGAAACAAAGGAAATTCCGATGGACGAAGTAGTTCCTGGTGACATTCTGACGTTAGCGACTGGAGACATGATTCCAGCAGATGCGGTGTTAATCTGGACGAAGGATCTCTTCGTCAATCAATCCTCGTTAACGGGAGAATCAATGCCTGTCGAAAAATATCTTTCAGATGAGACGGAAATAAACGAAGAAACAACCGCATTAGACTTAACCAATTTAGTATTTATGGGAACTGACGTGTTAAGTGGTCAAGGAAAAGCTATTATTCTAAAGACAGGTCAGCAAACGTTCTTTGGTGATATCGCTAAAAATGCGACATCGAAACGTGGCAAGACTTCTTTTGATATTGGATTATCAAAAGTTAGTAAGTTGCTGCTGCGTATGGTTATGGTTCTGTTTCCCTTAGTGTTTTTAATTAACGGATTTACTAAGGGGGATTGGAGTAGTGCCTTCTTCTTTGCAATTGCAGTTGCAGTGGGCTTGACACCTGAAATGCTCCCAATGATAGTAAGCTCAAATTTGGCGAAGGGGGCATTAACTCTTTCGAAGCATAAAGTCATTGTGAAAGAATTAGCTTCGATTCAAAATCTAGGTAGTATGGATGTTTTATGTACAGATAAAACGGGAACTATTACGGAAGATCGCGTTGTATTAGTACAGCATTTAGACCCTTTAGGAAATGAAAATGAACAAGTTTTGGACTTGGCTTTTATGAATTCTACCTATCAGACAGGGTGGAAAAATTTGATGGACATCGCGGTAATTAATTATTTTGAAGAGCAAAATCGTCATTTGCCTTATCGAGCGGTTCAGAAAATTGATGAGATACCATTTGATTTTTCTCGTCGGCGTTTAACTGTCGTAATGAAGACGGATGAGCATCAACTAATGATCACTAAGGGCGCTGTTGAAGAAATGGCAGCAATCTGCAAATATGTTGAAATAAATGGGGAAATTTTAGAATTAACGCCAGATATCCGCCAACAGTTACAGATTGTTAACGAGAAAATGAATCGTCAAGGTATGCGAGTAATCACGGTTGCTGTGCGGCGAGATGCCCATGATGAACCTATTTATTCAACGGATGATGAAAAAGATATG
Organism: Enterococcus raffinosus; assembly: GCF_001886185.1. Taxonomy (GTDB): domain Bacteria; phylum Bacillota; class Bacilli; order Lactobacillales; family Enterococcaceae; genus Enterococcus_A; species Enterococcus_A raffinosus. The sequence continues at coordinate 4,185 of NZ_JXLA01000036.1, forward strand.
ACATTAATCGGTTTTATGGGGTTCCTTGATCCAGCAAAGGCATCAGCTAAACCAGCAATTAAATCGCTCCAACAACACGGTGTAACAGTGAAGGTTTTGACAGGGGATAATGCAATCGTTGCTCAAAAAGTATGCCAAGATGTTGGTATTCCTGCGGATGATTTTGTATTAGGGAATCAAATTGATGAAATGTCAGATGAAGAGCTGTATCAAGCAGCAGAAAAAATCAATCTGTTTGCCAAGTTAAACCCTATGCAAAAATCACGAATCATTGAATCGCTACAAACTAAGGGACACACGGTGGGTTTCATGGGGGATGGAATCAATGATGCGCCAGCCTTACGAAAAGCTGATGTCGGAATTTCGGTGGACACAGCGGCAGATATCACTAAGGATGCCAGTTCAATCATCCTACTAGAAAAAAGTCTAGGCGTTTTAGAAAGTGGTGTTATTGAAGGCCGCCGAGTATTTAGTAATATGATGAAATACATTAAAATCACTATTAGTTCAAATTTCGGAAACGTATTTTCTATTCTAATTGCTAGCGCGTTTTTACCATTTTTACCTATGCTGTCAATTCAATTACTATTGCAAAATTTAATCTATGATTTTGCACAACTAACAATTCCTTGGGACAATGTGGATGATGAGGAGTTACAGGCTCCAACTAAATGGGAAACTACCGGTCTATTGAAATTCACTGTCTGTATTGGTCCGATCAGCTCAGTTTTCGACATAATTACTTTCTTAGTCATGTGGTTCATTTTTGGTGCCAATACAGTTGGTGCACAAAACCTTTTCCAAACCGGGTGGTTTATGATCGGTCTTACCACACAAGCATTGGTTGTTTTAATGGTAAGAACGAAGAAAATTCCATTTATCCAAAGTCGTCCAGCACCACAAGTTTTTGCCAGTTTACTGATGGCTGTTGTTGTCGGAGCATTAGTTGTTTTGACTCCAATTGCTGAACAATTTGATTTTGTTCATTTACCAAGCAGCTATTGGTTATGGTATCTTATTATCGTTGCTGCTTACATGTTGGCGACTCAGCTAGGAAAAGTCGTATATATAAAAATTGCAAAAGAATGGATCTGAACTATAACAGAATGGCCTGTGTTGCCATTCTGTTTCTTTTTTTGTGAAAAAAGGCAACAAAATTTAAGTTTTAAAGATTGTGCAGTCAATCGTTTTAGTTATAAATTATTCTAAAAACGATAGAGCTTTAATAAAACTAAATACCCTTTTGATTTAATCTTATTGTTTTGTCCGGTTGGTAAGAATTCCTTATTGAAAGGGTGCTGAACATGATTTCACAAGCCTAAAATGTGAAACGCTTCAATTCGCTCAGAATTAGTGAGCAAGTTTGTTGTCAATTGAATACAAAAATGCTAATTTAGAATGGAAGGAGCAATAGCAATAATACAGATTGACTTGCTGTTGCACTGACAACAAGACTTAATTTATTTAAGAGAGGAAAGTGTACACCATGGCAGAAAAAGAGTTAACGATTGATTTTGAAGCCTTACTAAAAGATGTAAACGCGGATTTTCCCGTGTACCAAGCGCTGGATGAGGACGGGAAAATTGTAAATGAAAACCTAGTTCCTGAGCTATCCGATGATGAACTTGTAGAATTAATGACTTCGATGGTTTGGTCTCGAGTGCTAGACCAACGTTCGACTGCATTAAATCGTCAAGGACGTTTAGGATTTTTCGCGCCAACTGCTGGACAAGAAGCTAGCCAATTAGCTAGTCACTTTGCATTTGAAAAAGAAGACGTTTTATTACCAGGTTATCGTGATGTACCACAATTGATCAAACACGGACTACCATTAGCAGAGGCTTTCTTATGGTCTCGAGGTCATGTTGCAGGAAATAACTATCCAGTGGATTTGCAAGCATTGCCTCCACAAATCATTATAGGTGCGCAATATGTTCAAGCGGCTGGTGTTGCTTTAGGACTGAAGAAACGTAACAGCAAAAACGTTGTTTTCACTTATACAGGCGATGGTGGTTCATCACAGGGTGATTTCTATGAAGCAATTAACTTTGCCGGTGCTTATCATGCAAACGCTGTATTTTATATTCAAAATAACGGATTTGCGATTTCTACTCCTCGTGAAAAACAATCCGCAGCAAAAACGTTAGCTCAAAAATCAGTGGCAGCAGGAATTCCTGGTATTCAGGTTGACGGAATGGATCCATTAGCAGTCTATTACGTTTCTAAAAAAGCACGTGAGTGGGCAGCAAACGGCAATGGTCCAGTGTTAATTGAAACTTTGACTTACAGATATGGTCCACACACGCTATCTGGTGATGACCCAACACGTTACCGTTCAAAAGAAATGGATGATGAATGGACAAAGAAAGATCCATTGGTTCGATTCCGTAAATATCTGACAGAAAAAGGCTTATGGTCAGAAGAGCAAGAAGAAAAAGTGATCGAAGCAACAAAAGAAGAAATTAAACAAGCGATTACTGATGCCGACCGTGTACCAAAGCAGAAAGTTTCTGATTTCTTGAAAAACATGTATGAGGTACAGCCACAAAACATTAAAGAGCAAATTGAATTCTATGAAGCGAAGGAGTCGAAATAATCATGGCACAAAAAACAATGATACAAGCAATTACAGATGCCTTAGCTCTGATGCTTGAAAAAGATAAAGAAGTATTAATTTTCGGTGAAGACGTTGGGAAGAACGGAGGCGTTTTTCGTGCCACTGAGGGATTGCAAGAGAAATTCGGTGAAGATCAAGTTTTCGATACGCCATTAGCTGAATCTGGTATTGCGGGACTTGGTTTTGGCTTAGCATTGCAAGGCTTCCGTCCAGTTCCAGAGATTCAATTCTTTGGTTTTGTATTTGAAGCGATGGATGAAATTGTCGGACAAATGGCTCGGACTCGTTATCGCATGGGAAATACTCGGAATTTACCGATCACGATTCGTGCACCATTCGGTGGCGGCGTTCATACACCAGAACTCCACTCAGATAATTTAGAAGGTTTAATGGCACAATCACCAGGTCTGCGTGTAGTTATTCCATCAAACCCTTATGACGCAAAAGGACTATTGATCGCATCAATCAGAAATAACGACCCGGTAGTCTTCTTAGAACATATGAAGCTTTACCGTTCATTCCGTGAAGAAGTTCCAGAAGGAATTTATGAAGTACCTCTAGACAAAGCAGCTGTAACTAAGGAAGGATCAGATGTTTCAATTATTACTTATGGCGCGATGGTTCGTGAAGCAATTAAAGCTGCTGACAATTTAGCAAAAGAAAATATTAATGCAGAAATTATTGACTTGCGGACAGTAGCTCCTCTTGATGTTGAAACAATCATTAAATCAGTAGAGAAGACTGGTCGTGTCGTTGTTGTTCAAGAAGCGCAAAAACAAGCAGGCGTTTCTGCACAAGTAATTTCAGAAATCTCAGAACGGGCAATTCTTTCATTAGAAGCACCAATCGGGCGGGTTTCTGCTCCAGATACGATTTTCCCATTTGGACAAGCGGAAGGTATCTGGTTGCCAAACGCAGCAGATATCGAAGCAAAAGTAAAAGAAATCGTAGAATTTTAAACTAAAGGAGCGAAAAAAAATGGCTTACCAATTTAAACTGCCTGACATCGGTGAAGGCATTGCTGAAGGTGAGATCGTCAAATGGTTCGTCAAAGCTGGCGATACAATTAACGAAGATGACACTTTATTAGAAGTACAAAATGATAAATCAGTGGAAGAAATTCCCTCTCCTGTAACAGGAACAATCAAAAAAATCATTGTTGATGAAGGAACAGTTGCGAATGTCGGTGACGTTTTAGTTGAAATCGATGCACCTGGTCATGAAGATAATGAAGGGGACGCAGGTGTTGCAGCAGAATCGCAAACACCAGAAGCGCCAGCGGCTGAACCAACGGTCGAAAGCGGATCAAGTGAGAGCAGCAGTTCTAATGAGGGCGGCGGAGTTTTCCAATTCAAATTACCCGATATTGGTGAAGGCATTGCGGAAGGCGAAATCGTTAAGTGGTTCGTTAAAGCTGGCGATAAGATCGAAGAAGACGATACTTTATTAGAAGTTCAAAACGACAAATCAGTGGAAGAAATTCCCTCTCCAGTAACAGGGACAATCAAGAAAATCATTGTTGATGAAGGAACAGTTGCCAATGTTGGAGACGTTTTAGTCGAAATTGATGCACCTGGACACAATGATTCAAGTGCTTCTTCAAGCGAAGCATCTGTACCAACGGAGGCGCCAAAAGCTGAAGCGAAAGGAAACACTTCAGTTGTAGAAGCAAGTAATCCAGATAAACGCGTCTTAGCAATGCCGTCCGTTCGTCAATACGCACGTGAGAAAGATGTGGATATTAGCCAGGTAACTGCTACTGGAAAAGGTGGACGTGTCCTTAAGGAAGATATCGATACATTTATTTCCGGCGGTGGACAAACTGAACCAACCAAATCAGAAGTAAAATCAACTGAAACAGCTGCTTCATCAGCAAGTTCACCAGTGATAGCTGAGAAACCTGCTCAACCATTTACGTCAAATATGGGTGAAATGGAAACTCGTGAGAAATTGACACCAACCCGTAAAGCGATTGCTAAAGCAATGGTTAACAGCAAACATACTGCACCTCATGTAACTCTGCATGACGAAGTAGAAGTGTCTAAGCTTTGGGATCATCGTAAGAAATTCAAGCAAGTAGCTTTAGACAACGGAACAAAATTAACGTTCTTGCCTTACGTGGTGAAAGCTTTAACAGCAACAGTGAAAAAATACCCAGTCTTGAATGCATCAATCGATGATGCAGCTCAAGAAATTGTCTATAAAAATTACTACAACATTGGTATTGCGACAGATACTGATCATGGTTTATATGTACCAAACGTCAAAAATGCTGATACAAAAGGTATGTTTAAAATTGCAGATGAAATTAATGAAAAAGCAGCATTGGCACATGACGGTAAGTTATCTGCGGATGATATGCGGAATGGGACGATCACAATCTCAAATATTGGTTCTGTAGGCGGTGGCTGGTTTACTCCAGTAATCAACTACCCTGAAGTTGCGATTCTTGGCGTTGGTACGATTGCACAACAACCAATCGTTAACGATGAAGGCGAATTAGCGGTTGGCCGTGTAATGAAACTTTCATTAAGCTTCGACCATCGTATCGTTGATGGTGCGACAGCACAAAAAGCTATGAACAATATTAAACGTTTATTGGCTGATCCAGAATTATTATTAATGGAAGGATGATAAAATCATGGTAGTTGGAGATTTTGCCATTGAATTAGATACAGTTGTAATCGGTGCTGGACCTGGCGGCTATGTTGCCGCTATCCGCGCCGCTGAAATGGGACAGAAGGTAGCGATTATTGAGCGTGAATATATTGGAGGCGTGTGTTTAAACGTCGGTTGTGTTCCGTCAAAAGCGCTAATTTCTGCGGGACATCATTACCAAGACTCACTTGATTCATCAATGTTTGGTGTCACAAGTGAAAAAGTCAAATTGGATTTCACGAAAACACAAGAGTGGAAAGAAAATGAAGTCGTTAATAAATTAACTTCAGGTGTTAAATTTTTATTGAAAAAACACAAAGTAGAAATTATCGAAGGGGAAGCATTCTTTGTAGATGACAAAACTTTACGAGTAATTCACCCTGATTCTGCTCAAACTTACTCATTTAATAATGCAATTGTCGCAACAGGTTCTCGTCCAATCGAGATCCCCGGCTTTAAATTCGGTGGTCGCGTATTAGATTCTACTGGCGGCTTAGCCTTAGCAGAAGTTCCAGAAAAACTTGTCATTATTGGCGGTGGCGTTATCGGTGCTGAACTAGGTGGCGCATATGCCAATCTAGGTGCTGAAGTGACAATTGTTGAAGGTACACCACAAATTTTGCCTACTTATGAAAAAGACATGGTGCAACTTGTTGAAAAAGATTTCAAACAAAAAGGAATTAAAGTCGTGACCTCTGCAATGGCTCGTGAAGCTGTTGATAATGGTGATAGTGTAACGGTTCGTTATGAAGTTGACGGCAAAGAAGAAACGGTTGATGCTGATTATGTGATGGTAACTGTCGGTCGCCGTCCGAATACAAATGACATGGGCTTAGAACAAGCGGGTGTTGAAATGACAGATCGAGGATTGATTCCAGTCGACAAACAAGGACGTACAAACGTGCCTAGCATCTATGCCATTGGCGACATAGTTCCTGGAGCTGCTTTAGCTCATAAAGCAAGCTACGAAGCGAAAATCGCAGCGGAAGCAATCTCTGGCAAGAAAGTTGTAGTGGACTATAAAGCAATGCCCGCAGTAGCTTTTACTGATCCAGAATTAGCTACTGTTGGAATGACGATCAAGGAAGCAAAAGAAGCTGGATTAGAAGCAAAAGCGTTCAAATTCCCATTCTCTGGAAATGGCCGCGCCCTATCTTTAGGTAAAACAGAAGGATTCATTCGTTTAGTAACTACCGTAGAAGACAATGTCATCATTGGCGGTCAAATTGCTGGTGTTGGAGCGAGTGATATGATTTCTGAATTGGCGTTAGCCATCGAATCTGGTATGAATGCCGAAGATATTGCTTTAACCATCCACCCACACCCATCATTAGGTGAAATTGTTATGGATGCTTCTGAATTAGCTTTAGGTATGCCAATCCATATTTAAAAAGAGAGAGCCAAAATCCTAATTATTAGTGGATTTTGGCTTTTTTTTACAGTCTGAAACGTTCCCCCTTATCAATATGCTTTTTCAGAAGAAGATTTTTTCAATAGAAATACTAACTTAAACTTATCACAATCAAGAGTGTTCTATTGATCCGTGCACACTAGTTTAGTGCTGCTTTTTTACCCAAAATAACTGCTGATCTAGGCAATAGCTACTTCATTCAAGATGGATAAACGAAACTTGTATCTGTGCGACATGGTATTTCAAGTCTTTTCTTAATAAAAGTCGTTCCAAAAATATTGCCGATTTTTATCTACTCGTTTCTTCCTTAAATTAATAGATCTGGCGAGAAGACAGTAGGGGCAAATCAAATCATCAGGAAGTTCATCTAGTTTCTGCAGAGAAAATTTTAGTAGAGTATCTCAGCTATTTAACGCCCAATCGTGATTTGAAATATATTCACTATGATTTGTATGCAAAGTTCATTTATGGTTTGCTTTTAGTAAAAAAGCATGATTCAAAAGGACAGGATCAATGTGAACGAATCATCGATATTTTTGTGAATGTTTGTGGCTATACAAATTATGGCAACCGTTTGAATATTCTCTATCAGTCAACTTTAGCAGAGTCTGAGCAAACCAACTAAATATAGTAGACGAACAGGATGGTCCATAAGCAAAAGTTTCGATGATTCTATGGTAAACTAATTTGGAATGGAGTGTGGATCAATGGCAAATTATAGTTATCCAATTGATGAAGATTGGACACATGAAGAAATCGTGATTGTTATCAACTTTCTGAATTTAGTAGAAGAAGCGAACGAAAACGGTGTTGATAAAGAAGTCTTTTTAGAAGGCTATAAAAAATTCAAAACAGTTGTTAAAAGTATCGGAGAAGAAAAACGAATAGGTCGTGATTTTCAAGAGGTTAGCGATTATTCTATTTATCGAACATTACAAAAAGCAAAAGCAACAACGACAAAACGCTTTAAAATGTAATATTTTCTATTTAATACTTATTCATGGTGGCAATCAAAACTTAGCTAGGAGAGATTATCAAGATGGAAAAAGAAATTATTAGTTGGATTTATGAGGCGGCTGAAATAATTAAATCAGGATTAGGTGACGCACTAAAAGTGGACCAAAAAAATGGACGAACCGATTTAGTGACAAATGTTGATAAAGAGGTTCAAGATTTTATTGTTGAAAAAATTAATGCTTTTGATCCAGAGGCTCTGATTTTAGGAGAAGAAAACGGACAGGATCAGACACCAATCGATAAAGGACGTGTTTTTGTCATTGATCCAATTGACGGAACACTAAATTTTGTCATGCAGCGAGAAAATTTTTGTATCATGATTGCTGTCTACGAAGAGGGAAAAGGACAATTAGGATTTATTTATGATGTGATGCGAGATGAACTTTTTTGGGGTGGACCAAAAGTTGGGAAAGTCTTCTTTAATCAAGAAGAAATTTCAGCCCCTGAAAATCAGTCGTTAAGAGAAGGGTTAATTGGTATGAATGCCGCGCTGTACCGTAAAAATAGTTACCATGCGCAAGAAATTGGACAAGCGTCTATGGGGATTCGTGTTTTAGGGTGCGCCGGGTTAGACTTCATCGCAATAATAAAGGGAACTCAAATTGGTTATGTCAGTATGTTGAGTCCGTGGGACTATGCAGCGGGAACGATTATGATGGAGCAGTTAGGAATGAGCTTTACAGGAAAAAATCAAAAGCCCTTAAGCTTCCAAGGTCGGGAGTTTTTTATTGGTGCAACTCAGGCCGCGATGGCTGAAATCCAAGCGTTTGATGAAGACAATCGTTAAGAAAATACTTTTTCTGAAAAAATGAAAATGTTTTACTAACACTCTTAATGATTTTCTGTTATAATTGTCAATCGAGTGAGTCTCGCGTTACAAGAAAAGGAGCAATTAAAATTGAATTACAGAGAAGATATCCGCAACGTGGCCATTATTGCCCACGTCGACCATGGTAAAACAACACTAGTTGATGAAATGCTTAAACAATCTGATACCCTTGACAGCCACGTTAGCCTACAAGAACGTGCAATGGATTCAAATGCATTAGAAAAAGAACGTGGTATCACGATCTTAGCGAAAAATACTGCTGTAAACTATAAAGACTACAAGATCAACATTATGGACACACCAGGACACGCCGATTTCGGTGGTGAAGTGGAACGTATCATGAAAATGGTTGATGGCGTACTATTAGTTGTAGATGCTTATGAAGGTACGATGCCGCAAACACGTTTCGTATTGAAAAAAGCATTGGAGCAACATTTAACACCAATCGTTGTTGTAAATAAAATTGACAAACCTTCTGCTCGTCCAGAAGAAGTTGTAGATGAAGTATTAGAATTATTTATCGAATTAGGTGCAGATGATGATCAATTAGATTTCCCAGTTATTTACGCTTCAGCGATTAACGGAACATCTAGTTTATCCGATGATCCTGCAGAACAAGAACCAACAATGGCTCCTGTTTTTGATACGATTGTTGAAAAAATTCCTGCTCCTGTTGATAATAGTGATGAGCCATTACAATTCCAAGTTTCATTGTTGGATTACAATGACTACGTAGGCCGTATTGGTATCGGACGTATCTTCCGTGGAAAGATGAAAGTCGGCGATCAAGTTTCTGTTATGAAGCTTGATGGTTCAATTAAGAATTTCCGCGTTACAAAAATCTTTGGTTTCTTTGGCTTGCAGCGTTTAGAAGTTCAAGAAGCAAAAGCAGGAGATTTGATTGCTGTTTCTGGTATGGAGGATATTTTCGTTGGAGAAACAGTGACGCCTGTTGACCATCAAGAAGCATTACCAATTCTGCATATTGATGAACCAACTTTGCAAATGACTTTCTTAGTGAATAATTCACCATTTGCTGGTCGTGAGGGTAAATATGTGACTGCTCGTAAAATCGAAGAACGCTTAATGTCAGAATTGCATACAGACGTTTCACTTCGCGTTGAAAATACCGATTCACCAGATGCATGGACTGTTTCAGGGCGTGGGGAATTGCACTTATCAATCTTGATCGAAAATATGCGTCGTGAAGGATATGAATTACAAGTTTCTCGTCCAGAAGTTATCGAAAGAATCGTAGATGGTGTGAAATGTGAACCGTTTGAACGTGTACAAATCGATACTCCAGAAGAATATATGGGGAGTGTAATTGAAGCATTAGGGCAACGTAAAGCTGAAATGCAAGATATGATCCATTCAGGAAACGGTCAAGTCCGTTTGGTCTTTTTGGCACCAGCTCGTGGTTTGATTGGATTCACTACTGAATTCTTATCAATGACGCGTGGGTATGGTATTATGAACCACACATTTGACCAATACCTACCATTGATCCAAGGAGTGATTGGTGGACGTCGTAATGGTGCGTTAGTTTCTGTTGATAATGGAAAAGCTACAATGTACTCTATTATGAGTGTTGAAGAACGTGGAACAGTTTTTGTCGAACCAACGACAGAAGTATATGAGGGTATGATTGTTGGTGAAAACAGTCGTGATAAAGACTTAGGTGTTAACATTACAAAAGCTAAACAAATGACCAACGTTCGTTCCGCTACAAAAGACCAAACATCGGTTATCAAAAAACCACGAATTTTAACCTTGGAAGAGTCGTTAGAGTTCTTGAATGATGATGAATACTGTGAAATTACACCAGAATCGATTCGTTTACGTAAACAGATTTTAAATAAATCAGAACGTGAAAAAGCAGCGAAGAAACGCAAATTAGCTGCAGAATAAGAACATTGCTTTGATTGAAGATCACACTTTATGTGTGGTCTTTTTTAATTTCTAAATTATCATGATTATTTTATAGTAATCAAAACCTTGATTTTATTTTTTTTAATAAGATCAATTCTTATATGTTAATTATTTTAAAAAATCTGGCATGATGTTTTGTGAGAAATAGTTTATGTTATTTTTGTGAGGTGTAGGGAGCGTTTTAGCTGGTGATTGGAATTTTGATTGCGATGTTTAATTGAGAGAAATGAATGAAATAAGGAGATAAATCATGGTAGAGGAACATGGATTAAAAAAGGAGCAGCTTTTTTCAATAAAGCGCAGGACTTTAGAAAAAAGAATCAAGCACTTTTACAAAGATACGAAAGATGGAAATAGCGCGATCCAATTATTGGTAGCGCTTCAAGTGAGAGAAGAGTTGTGTGAAGAGGATTTTTCTTTTATGCTTGCTGATTTGGTTCACTACATCTTTTTACGAACTAGATCTAATGCGACATTGCGCCGCTATTACATTTTTTTTACCGAATATTTTGAAAAGAGAGAATGGCGCTTATTGTTGATAAAGCTATTCCCTGCAAAAACATATCTTGCTGACAAGCTTAAAAAAATATTTACGCAGATTATTAAACAGCCGTTAGCTGGATTAGTTGGTTCATGACGATAATCAAGAAGATTAGAAAAATTAAAAAAGAAGGGAAAGAATGAATGTATACATTAGATGCTGAATTTGCGAACACGAACGGCAAGAGTCAACATCTTCGTTTAAAAGGATTCGACCCAAGGAAAACAGCCGGAGAAATCAGAGCTTCTTTAGAAAAATTAACAAAGCTAAACCTCTTTGAAAAAGATGGTATAGGCTTATTTCATAAAGTTTTACATGCAAAGATGATTGAAAAACGGGAAACACCGATCTTCGATTCAAAAGATATTGAGGTGTCAAAAACTGCTGATGCTAACATCCAAGAAACAGAAACACTAGCGCAGGTGTTACAAACTGAACAGACATTAGCAGATATCTGCATTCCTGAAGACTTAGTAATTACGGAAGAAAGACCACAAGCAGATGTTCTAGTACGAGCAATTGAATTCCCTCGCGACATTGATCCAAGGGAGCTGACTGATAGTCAAGCACTGGTGATAATCTCTGCTTGCGTAACTGCTGGAGCCACATTGGAGGATATTCGTATAGATGACAGCACAAGTCCCTCGCGACTCGTACTGATTCAAAGAATAACAGAGGAAAAGGCGAATGAGAAGCTCTTCCAGAAGCCACCTGAATATCTAAAAAAAAGACGAAAGCGTCTACTAGATCATATTCGCAAACGAGAATAACTCATGGTAATTGCTTAATAAAAAAATCCAACTTTGGTATATGGTAGATTCATAGTAAGCTGATCTTTATTAATTGAATAGTTGATTTTTTGCCTACTAAATTAGTAGGCTATTTGTCGTGCTTAGGATTAAAAAAATGTTCAGTGAATAAGTCGCGGTAAGGAACGATTGTCATCGCTTCGATCAAAATCTAATCAACGTATTGTTAAACTGTAGAATTGGAAATTATAAAAAACTGTTATGTTTCATATGAAAGCTTTGTTTCACAGGGAGGGTTGCAAAAAGAATTGATTTTTCGCGCTTTCATATAAAGTTTCTGGGTTGTAATCTCTTTGTAATATTCTACAGGCTGTGTAAAAGTCAAAATCCGAACAAAGAGTTTAGAAAAAGCTTAGTCTCACGTATTTTTTCCCTTTTTAATTTTTTTCTATGTTATAATGTTGAAATCAAGATAGGAGGGAAGCAGAATGGAAAATATTTCTTCTGATTTTGCCATTAAAGTGTTGCAAGAAGATGCTGATCGAATCAAGCTTTTGATTCGCAATCAAACGAATAGTTTGTGTATCTCTCAATGTAAAGCTTTTGAAGAAGTCGTTGATACACAAATGTATGGCTTCTCACGTCAAGTATTCTTTGCTGAAAAAGTAGGTATCTTGAAGCGCGGAGAAGGGCAGCAAATGCTTAGTGAACTGGAAGCAGAGTTAAATCGTTTATATACGGAATTGTACGAAACTCGTCAGGATCTGACGGATGCCGGCTGGGAGGCTTAACCCTTGCCAACGAAGATAAAGAAACGACATTTTTTAGATTATAGTATTTTGATTCCTTATTTGATTTTAACTGTGATCGGATTGATTTTTGTTTACAGTTCAACTTCCTATTTGCTGATTACAAATGATGTGAACCCAACAAGCCTGGTGATGAACCAAGGAATTTTTTGGGTTTTAAGTTTAATTATGATCAGTTTGATGTACAAGATGAAAACAGATGTATTGAAAAGTCAGCAGCTAATTATTATTGCGACTTATTTCATATTCATCTTGTTGATTGTTGTCTTTTTTATTGGTGATGAAGTAAATGGCGCTAAAGGTTGGATTCGGATCGGATCATTTAGTATGCAGCCGGCTGAGTATTTGAAAATTATGGTCGTTTGGTATTTGTCTTATATCTTGTCGAAGCGTCAAGATACGATTCAAGAAAATTTCGTGACAGATATGAAACGTCCACTAATGCTGGTTTTTGCAATGATTTTTTTAGTAGCCGTTCAACCAGACATGGGAAATGCCGCTATTATCACATTGCTTGCGTTGATCTTGCTTCTGGCTAGCGGAGTTAACTGGGTTTATAGTTTGATTGTTGGTGGTGCAGGAATAGTTGGAAGTTTTCTTGTTATTGAATTTTTAACGCATTTTGGTGAAGCAATTTTTCCAGGGAAGCTCCAATATATCGTCAGTCGATTTGAGAGTTTTAAAAACCCCTTCAAATATGAGCTAGATCAAGGACATCAAATGGTCAACGGTTATTACGCTATGTTTAATGGTGGCTGGTTTGGCCGTGGACTGGGAAATAGTATTGAGAAAAAAGGTTTTTTAAGTGAAGCTCATACGGACTTCATCTTTTCTATAGTAATAGAAGAAGTTGGTTTGATCGGCGCTTTAATTATATTAGCAATTTTAATTTTTATGATCGCACGAATTTACTTGGTTGGGATTCGTTCGAAAAAACCTTTCAATTCGCTGATTTGTATCGGTATTGGAAGTTTGTTGTTATTACAAGTTTTTATTAATCTTGGTGGTATTTTAGGAATTATTCCATTGACTGGGATCACGTTCCCATTCTTGAGTCAAGGAGGAAACAGCTTACTTGTATTGTCAGTGGGCGTAGCTTTTGCATTAAATATTAGTGCGGATGAAAAACGGACAAAACTCGCAATCGAGTATGAATACTTAAAAAGTCAGGAGTGAAGTGCATGAAAAAGGTATTGGTAGCAAATAGAGGAGAAATTGCAACGCGGGTGTTTCGTGCGTGTAGTGAGTTAAACATTAAAACGGTGGCGATCTTTGCTGAAGAGGATCAGTATTCCGTTCACCGCTTCAAATCAGATGAGGCATATTTAGTCGGAAAAGGGAAGAAACCGATTGATGCCTACTTGGATATTGAAGATATTATTCGGGTGGCGAAAGAAGCAAAAGTGGATGCGATTCATCCAGGTTACGGCTTCCTCTCTGAAAACCTTGAGTTCGCGAAGCGCTGTCGGGAAGAGGGACTAATTTTTGTTGGGCCCGAGTTGCACCATTTAGATATTTTCGGCGATAAAATCAAAGCAAAGACTGCCGCGTTAGAAGCAGGAATTCCGTCAATTCCAGGTTCTGATGGTCCGGTCGACACAGTTGAAGGTGTTTTAGAATTTGCTGAATCACACGGTTATCCAATCATGATCAAAGCCGCTTTAGGCGGTGGGGGTCGTGGAATGCGGGTAGCACATGATGAAAAAGAAGCACGTGAAGGGTATGATCGTGCCAAAAGTGAAGCGAAAGCGGCTTTCGGTAACGATGAAATCTACGTCGAAAAATATGTTGCCAATCCTAAGCATATTGAAGTACAAATTTTAGGTGACACAAAGGGAAATGTTCTTCATTTATTCGAACGTGATTGTTCTGTTCAACGACGACATCAAAAAGTTGTTGAAGTCGCACCGTGTATTTCATTAACTGATGAACAACGAGAAAAAATCTGTCAAGCGGCCGTTCAATTAATGAAACACGTGGGCTATGTAAATGCTGGTACCGTCGAATTCTTAGTTGAAGGTGATAATTTTTATTTCATCGAGGTAAATCCTCGTGTCCAGGTTGAGCACACAATTACTGAATTAATCACTGGAGTGGATATTGTTACTTCGCAATTGCTAATCGCTCAAGGAAAAGACCTGCACAAAGAGATTGGTTTACCAGAACAAAAAGACATCCAAATGTCAGGTGCGGCAATCCAATGCCGAGTAACCACGGAAGATCCATTAAATGGCTTCATGCCTGATACTGGGAAAATTGATACTTACCGTTCACCAGGTGGTTTTGGTGTACGTCTAGATGTAGGAAATGCCTATGCAGGAGCAACTGTAACACCATACTTTGATTCTTTATTAGTAAAAGTATGTACCCATGCATTGAATTTTGATCAAGCCATTGAAAAAATGCAACGTTGCTTGATTGAGTTCCGAATTCGTGGAGTGAAAACCAATATTCCGTTTATGCACAATGTCATCAGTCATCCTGTGTTCCAAAGCGGAGATGCGAAAACGACGTTTATTGATAATACACCTGAATTATTTGAGTTTCCGCGTGTTCGCGACCGTGGAAATAAAACAATGCGCTATATTTCAGAAATCACAGTGAATGGTTTTCCAGGAATTGAAAAACAAGAAAAACGCTATTTTGAAACACCTCGAACACCAAAAATTGAGAAAAAAGAAATGGTTACTGCTAAGAATGTTTTAGACAAAGAAGGACCAGAGGCGGTAGCTAATTGGGTTAAAAAACAAGACTCCGTGTTGCTTACTGATACGACCTTCCGTGATGCCCATCAAAGTTTACTTGCAACGCGTGTCAGAACACATGATTTATTAAATGTTGCTCAAGCTACGGGTGAAGGAATTCCTGAATTGTTCTCAAGTGAAATGTGGGGGGGAGCGACCTTTGATGTGGCTTACCGCTTCTTAACAGAAGATCCTTGGAAACGTTTGAAATTATTACGTAAAGCAATGCCAAACACGTTATTGCAAATGCTGTTTCGTGGATCAAATGCAGTAGGGTACTCAAATTATCCAGATAATGTTTTGGAAGAATTCATTAAAGAAGCGGCATATCATGGAATCGATGTTTTCCGTATTTTTGACAGCTTGAATTGGATTCCTCAAATGGAAAAAAGTATTCAGTACGTACGTGATGCTGGAAAAATTGCTGAGGGAACGATTTGCTACACAGGAGATATTTTAGATCCAAGCCGCACAAAATATAATGTTCAATACTATAGAGATATGGCTAAAGAATTGGAAGCAATCGGTGCACATATGATTGCGATCAAGGACATGGCCGGATTGTTAAAACCTCAGGCAGCTTTCCGCTTAATTAGTGAACTGAAAGAAACAACCGATTTGCCGATTCATTTGCATACTCATGATACTGCTGGAAACGGAATTATTACATTGTCTGCCGCTGTTAAAGCTGGGGTAGATATCGTAGACGTTGCTACAAGTGCGATGAGTGGGGCAACGAGTCAGCCAAGTATGAGCAGTTTATATTATGCGCTTCAATATGGAGAACGTACACCGGATCTGAATCTGAAGAATGTTCGTCAATTGAATCATTATTGGGAAGATGTTCGCCCATACTATGCAAGCTTTGAAAATGGAATTATGGCTGCTCAGACAGAGGTATATAACCACGAAATGCCTGGTGGACAATATTCGAATCTGCAGCAGCAGGCAAAAGCTGTAGGTCTAGGCGAAAAATGGGATGAAATCAAAGAAATGTATCAAACGGTTAATATGATGTTTGGTGACATTGTAAAAGTAACACCATCCTCTAAAGTTGTGGGTGATATGGCTTTATTCATGGTACAAAATGAGCTGACAGAACAAGATATTTATTATCGTGGCGATGAGTTAAGTTATCCTGATTCAGTAGTCAGCTTCTTCCAAGGCGAGCTAGGACAGCCAGTTGGCGGATTCCCCGAGAAATTACAGCAGATCATTTTACAAGGCCGTCCTGCGATGCAGGAACGTCCAGGTAAGTTTGCTGAACCAGTAAAATTTGATAAAGTGAAAAAAGAGTTACAAGAATTAATCGGCTTTGAACCTAGTAAAACGGATGTATTAAGCTACTTAATGTATCCACAAGTTTTCTTAGACTATCAAAAATCCTATGGACAGTTTGCGGACGTTACTTTGTTAGATACACCAACCTTCTTTAGTGGTATGCGATTAGGGGAAACAATTACCGTTCAAATCGAAAAGGGAAAAACTTTGATTATTCGCTTAGATGAAATCGGTGAAGCGGATGTTGAAGGAAACCGGACATTGTTCTTTAACTTGAATGGTCAACGTCGTGAAATACTTGTTAAGGATGCGTCAATCAAGAGTGCTGTCCAAACGAAACGTAAAGTAGAGCCGACAAATCGTGAACAGATTGGTGCGACAATGACAGGTTCAGTATTGAAAGTTCTTGTTGAGAAGGGCGATCATGTTGAAAAAGGACAACCGTTATTGATTACAGAAGCGATGAAAATGGAAACCTCCATTGATGCTCGTTTCGCTGGAAAAGTCTCACACCTATATGTGGAGGAAGGGGAAAGTATTACATCTGGAGACTTATTAATTGAAGTGAAAGAAAAATAGTTTGATTTTGTTTAGTATGAGTTAGGAGCGTTGTTGCGTGAAAAGAGTGATTGGTTTTCTTAGTATTCTGTTTTTAGTTATGATCGGCTACTATTTGCAGCCTGTCCTCTTTCCGCCTACGCAAAAAAAGAGCCCTGCCGCACCTACGAATCAAGTTGTCCGACACAAGGCGTTAAAGCATCAATCGATTAAGGCTGAGGGGTATGCAAACTACATTTCAGAGCCCATCGAAACTTTTGAAGAGGAATTTGGGCGACCTATCAAGATAGAAGACAGTGGCTTCTTTTTTCAAACGCGAGAGTATTCTCTAGATCAAGGGATTCTGGAAGTGAATGTAGAGTCTGGGCAGGTTAGTACAATCAAAGTGATGGCAAAGAAGGCTGATGTCAAACCGTTCAAACTTGGAATGAGTAGCAGTCAACTATCAGATCAGATCAATCTATCTGCGGATTTTGCATTAAGTTATGACGAAGAACCTGTGCAGATTGAATTGAGTGAAAACGATATGCGTTTTCGACCATTGATTGCTTTTGACAACAATACATTTGCAATGCTATTTTTCAATGGAGATAATGAAAAATTGGTAGGAGCCGTTTATTTAGACATTGAAAATCTTTTACGCTTAATGCCCTATCAGATTAACAGTGGAAATCCTTTAGCGAATCGTGTTCAAGAAAGCAATCTTGATTGGACCCTTTTAAACCAGCAGAAGCAAGAACGTACAATCAATGCTATGAATGTTTATCGAACGCTACGCAAACTGGAAAAGCTGCCAACTGCTGACAGTTCGATGACTAACAGTAAAAAACTTTTAAAAAGTTTTTTAACTACACCTAAAAAGGTACTGGAAACAGATCGTTTAGAGGAGTGGCAAACAGATCAGGGTGCTCATTTAAGCAATTTGTCTTTTGAATTAACACCAACCGAATTTAAAGATTTGGCAAAAAATGCCAAACTCGACTATGAAGATGGCTTTTTCTATTCGCCAATGATAGATCCGTTGTTTAATCTCTTGGATTGGATTAGCCATGAACATTTGACTGAAATAGTGACGACCTCCGATTCAGAGCTAGGCGTTGCAATTAATCAAGAAAGTGTGCTAGTCTTGTTACAAGAACCAGAAAAAACAAAGGATAGTGAATAGGTTGATCATTAATGATGCTTTTTTTCAGCTAGAGGATCAGAATCAACGATTGATTCAAGAAATTTTAGCAAGTCGATGCTATAAAAACTATTTGCAAGCAAAGAGACAGATGAACGAATGCTCAGAGGTAGCACAGCTAAAAAAAACGTTTCAAGCAGAAAAGGATAAATATGAGCAAATCGCTGCTTACGGCGAGTATTCGCCAAATTATCGCCAACAGCAACGAAACGTTCGTTTAAGCAAGCGAGCTCTTGATCTGAATGAGAAAGTAGCCGCTTATCGCCTTGCTGAGACTGATTTTCAGCAACTTTTAGATGAAATCGGCATTTGTTTGGCAAAAACCATCTCATCAGAAATCAAAGTCAATGCGGGAAATCCTTTTTTTGAAACTGGAAATCCTAGTTGTAAGGGGAATTGTCATGGATAACATAGAATTTGTAATGCAGAAAAGACGAGGAATCATTGTTTGGGTATATTCTTTAAAGCAATTAAAAACCTTAAAACGATTTGGTTTGATTCATTTTGTCTCAAGAAAAATGAAATACGTCGTTTTGTATGTGAATGAAGAGGTCGTTGATGAAACAGAAGATAAGCTACAGGGCTTACATTTTGTACGTCAAGTTGAGCGGTCTTATCGACCAGATATTGAAATGAATTTTGCGGATCGAATTGGAACGAAGGCCGCTTATCAAGTTAAAGATGACGATGAGTTGGATGTCGTGGAAGCCAATACAAAGATTCGATTAGCTGAAACAGTCTAAGTAAGGTGAAAAATGTCTGATTTGTTCAAACATTTTTCATCTTTTTCTTTGATAATAAAGAGGTCAAATGAGTCTGAATGGGCTTTGGATCATATAAAACAGAGATATCCTTAGCTGTGCATTTGACTGATGAATAGTAATGAGAGGGGCATGTAATTCATGCGAGTGGTTGCAGGTGAATTTGGTGGTCGTAAATTAAAAACTTTATCAGGAAATAATACACGACCTACGACGGATAAGGTAAAAGGTGCTATTTTTAATATGATCGGCCCGTATTTCGACGGAGGAAAAGCATTGGATCTATTTTCTGGTAGCGGCTCTCTAGGAATCGAGGCTGTTTCTCGTGGGATGGATCAAGCCGTTTTGGTAGAGAAAAACTTTCGCGCCATGGAGATCATTCGTGAAAATATTGCTGTGACGAAGAACGAATCAGCCTTTCAATTGATGAAAATGCCGGCAAATCAGGCAATTCAGCAGCTGATTGCGAATGAAGTGAAATTTGATTTAGTGCTATTGGATCCGCCTTATGCAAAACAAGAAATCGTGAAGCAAATCAATCTGTTGCTTGATAATGACTTACTGACCAGAACATCAATCGTTGTATGTGAGACTGGGAAAGAAATTGTTCTGCCTAAAGCAATCGGAAATTTGAAAGAACGTAAACGTCAAGATTATGGGATTACTGCTGTAACGATTTACGATTGGGAGGATTAGGATGAAACGAATTGCGCTTTTCCCTGGTAGCTTTGATCCTTTGACTATGGGTCATCTTGATACAATTGAACGGGGAGCAAAATTATTTGACGAGTTAATCATTGGCGTTTTTGTGAATACAACGAAAAAAAGTTACTTCACGTCAGAAGAGAAGCTTGAGGTTGTGAAGGAGACCGTAGCACACATTCCTAACGTACGGGTGATTGGTCAGGAAAATGAGCTGACAGTTAATGTCGCAGAGAAGCTCGGAGCAAAATTTTTGCTGCGGGGCATTCGAAGTGTCAAAGATTATGAATATGAAAAAGAGATTGCTTATATGAATCATCATTTAGACCATAAATTAGAAACAGTTTTTTTGTTAGCAGAACCGAAATACAGTCATATTAGTTCTTCAATTTTGAAGGAAGTCTGGGCCTTTAACGGAGATATTAAAGAATATGTGCCTGATGCAGTCTATCGGGCGTTGGAAGAGAAGCGTGAGAATAGTGAAAAATAATAAACTCGTCAAACGATTATTACTTATATTTTTAGCATTAGCAGTGGTGGCTTGTGTGATTGTACCGATTCCTTATTACATCGAGGAGCCAGGAGAGACAATCAATTTAAAAGAGTTGATTACAGTCAATGATAAAAAGGATGAAAACAAAGGATCTTTTAGTTTAACCTCAGTTGGTATACGTCGAGCAACGGTTTTTACAGCTCTAAAAGCAAAAATTGAACCTTTTCATGAAATTATTTCTGCTGATGAACTGACTGGCGGTGCTAGTGATGACGAATATATGCAGATTCAAAAATTCAATATGGAAACGTCTCAAAATTTTGCAATTGAACAAGCTTTAAAATTAGCTAATAGACCTTATAAAATGGAGTACAAAGGGGTCTATGTACTAGGTGTAGAGAAAAATTCAAATTTTGCTGGAAAAATTAGTGTTGGCGATACGGTTACAAAAGCAGATGGAAAAACATTTACCAGCAGCGAAGATTTTATGAAGTACGTAAAATCCCAAAAAGTCGGTCAAAAAATGAAAGTGACCTATACACATGATGGCAAAACAAAAGAAGCTACCGAGAAGTTGATTAAATTACCAACAGATAAAAAGCCCGGGATTGGAATTACTTTAACTGATCACACGGAGATTGACTCGCAGGATAAAGTGAAGGTGGATGCTGGTGATATCGGTGGACCTTCTGCTGGCTTAATGTTTACAC
This sequence comes from Enterococcus raffinosus, assembly GCF_001886185.1. Lineage (GTDB taxonomy): Bacteria > Bacillota > Bacilli > Lactobacillales > Enterococcaceae > Enterococcus_A > Enterococcus_A raffinosus. The sequence goes on from NZ_JXLA01000036.1 coordinate 25,180, forward strand.
TGGAAATTTATGAACAGCTCGTTGACAAGGATCTGCGTCACGGTGAGAAGATCGCTGGGACTGGAACAATTAATTCTGAAGGAGAGGTCGGAAGAATTGGCGGGATTGATAAGAAGGTCGCTAGTGCAGCGGCGGATAAAAATAAGGTCTTTTTCGCTCCTGATGATGAGATTACAAAAGAAATGAAGGAAGCACAACCAGGTATTAAATCCAATTATGAAGAAGCCAAAGCAGCAGCTAAAAAGCTGGATACAGATATGAAGATCGTTCCAGTGAAGACAGTGAAGGATGCTTTAGAGTATTTGGAATCAATGAAATAGAAGTCATTAAGGATGTTAGATAATAGATCTAACATTCTTTTTTTTTGAGAAAAATAGTCCGAAAAAATGAGATCGTTTGCGTAACTTATTGAAAAGGAGGTAGTTATGAAAGAGTATTTAAAAAAGTATCCTTACTGGCTAGCAGTACCGGCTATTCTTGCAGTTATTCTTTTTTTCTTCTTTTCCAGAACATCTGAAGAAGAGCTAACAGATCCAGCCGTTTATTATTCAGAGAGCAGTAAGGTAGAAACAAGTGAATCTATCAATCAAGAGTGGTATGTCGATGTCAAAGGAGCGGTCAAAAAAACAGGAATGTATCGTATTTCAAAAGGCATGCGTCTAATGGATGCTATTGATCTTGCAGGCGGTTTTACAGCTGAAGCGGATCAGAATCAGATCAATTTTTCAAAGCTTTTGTCGGACCAAGAAATCATTTATGTACCTAAAGTTGGAGAGGAAATCCCTAGATTAAAAGAAGCAACAGTTGAGTCAGATGGATCAATTGGAGGGGAATCTCAGGAAAAGATCAACATCAACACAGCGGATGCGACAGAATTGCAGAAATTATCAGGAATTGGTGAGAAAAAGGCGACGGATATAATCAAATATCGAGAGGAAAATGGCAGCTTCAACGCGATCGATGATCTAACAAAAGTATCCGGCATTGGTGAGAAAACGCTTGAAAATTTAAAGGACTCAATTACAATATAAGAAAGAATATAACGTTTTCAAAAAGTTCTCGAAAAATTCCATAGTCAGGAGATGAGAAACCATGAAAATGATTCGATACCCTTGTTAAAACGAATCTCAAAAAAATGTTCGAGGCCCTCCCTGAAATAGTCTTGCTCAAAAACAAAAGGGAGGAGAAAAAATGATACCATTTAATGTTAAGTTATTGTATCGTTACAAATTTATGAGTCATTGTCTGCCAATTTATGCATTTTACACGCTCTTGTTTATTGAAAGAGGGATGAGTATATCTGAGATTGCTATCCTCGTTTCTCTCTGGAGTGGGTTCAGTATTTTATTTGAAATACCCTCTGGTATATTGGCCGATCGATGGAGCCGTAGAAATATGTTGGTTATTGCTTCATTTGTTGAAGGTTTATGTTTTTTTATCTGGTCTTTTTCTCAATCATTCAGTTTGTTTGCTGTTGGTTTTTTTTTGGGCCATTGGAAACGCTTTTGTTTCTGGCACAGAGGAAAGTCTAATCTATGATAATCTGAAGAGTAAAAATCGTGAAGACCAATTTAGCAGAATCTATGGCAGGAGCCGTTTTTTCGCAAACATTGGAAATTTGACTGGCATTGTTATTAGCGGTGTTTTAGTGACTTTTATTAGCTTCGCGGAAATTTCTCTTTTGTCTGCATGTATCTGTCTCATCAATGCGTTGCTTGCCTCAAAACTGGAGGAGAAAAATTATTATGCAAATCAATTAAATGACTCGACGATTGCTATTCATAGAACATTTAAGGATGCGGCCCAGCTCTTTAGGGACAACAGTCTTTCTCTGCTGACTGTCCTTTTTCTTATTCTGTTTTCTAATCTTGTAAGTTATCTTGATGAGTTCGATGCGTTGATTATCCGCGACTCTAAGGTGGACTACTACTGGGTGAGTGTTTTGTTAACAGTGCGATTCATTTTTGTTGCTTTAGGAGATTTGTTAGCCCCCAAAGTTGATAAAAAGTGCAGATCAATTCGATGGATATTTATTTTATATGGCTTTGCAGGCGCTTTCTTAGCGGTCTTCACTTTTCTTTGGCACACTTATGCTGTTGTAACTTTCGGTGCCTCAATGATGATCATGTCTATTTCCGAAGTGTTATTAATCAAGTCGCTACAAGAAACAATCACTGATGAAGGCAGAGCTACGGTAATGTCATTTTACGGATTGGGACAAAATGTAGTAATGATCCTCTTTAGCCTAATCTACGGCCTATTGGCAAAAATAATATCTATACAAACAATTTATTGTCTTATTTCAGGTTACGCATTGTTCGGAGCATTAGTTTTTTTCTTCATTTTTAGTAGAAAAAGAATAATCGACGATTAAAATAAGTATATGTTTTGTAGACTAAATAGTTTAAAGTGATAACTTATCCTTGTGAGGTATGAGTTATCACTTTTTGTTGCCAATAAATGCGAAGGAATATTTTTACATTAGTATGATAATCATTGCTAATACTTGTGAATAAGAAGCAAACAGGTTCGTTTGCGTATTTTGATATAAATGAACACCATAGGCGGCATTGGCTAAGAATCGGTAAAAAATAAAATGTGTAATATTTAGTAACACGCGGAAAATGGCAGTTTTCCCAAGAGTGAAAGGGTGATGAAAGTAGTCAACATCGACGAAAAGATGCTTGAAAATTTAAAGGACTCGATTACAATATAAGAAAGATCGAAAGAGAGGGTAAAAATTTGACGACTGAAAGAATACCTTGGGACCAATATTTTATGGCGCAAGCTGTTTTATTATCATTGAGGAGTACATGTACCCGTTTAGAAGTGGGTGCCACAATCGTTCGTGATAAACGCATCATCGCAGGAGGTTATAATGGTTCTGTCAGTGGAGATGTACACTGTGTTGATGATGGTTGTTATGTCGTAGATGGTCATTGTCTTCGCACGATCCATGCGGAAATGAATGCATTGCTACAATGTGCCAAACTAGGTATTGCAACGGATCAAGCCGAGGTGTATGTAACTCATTTTCCTTGTCTACAATGTACAAAGGCGCTCCTGCAGGCCGGTATCAAGAAAATTCATTACTTGAAAGACTATCGTAATGATCCATATGCGATTGAGTTGATCGATCAAGTAGGAGCGAGTGCACATCAAGTACACCTAGAAAGTAAATATTTTACAAAACTTCAGCTAGGAGAAGATGCTGCCACATTACCAAAGCCTTAGCTTCTTTTCGAAATTTCTTAATTGTACCGATTCTACTACCGATTTTATTTGCTAGTCTGATCTATCAGTTTAATGGTTGGTTATTTTTACTAGCGACTATTTTATTGATTCGACTTTGCTGCATGAAAAGCCACAAGATGCTTTTGTTGGCTTTTTTATGCAGCATTTTTATTGGTTTACGAACGTATTATTATGTAAACCAATTTTCGGAATCTTCAGAATCTATATTAAATAAAACCGTCTATATTCAATCTGATTCGATCACTGTTGATGGCAGTTCCTTAAAAATGATCGGGAAAGTTGATGGTAAAAAGTACGTGCTTTACTACTCATTGAAGTCTCCAGAAGAAAAACAACGTTGGACTGCTAACCAGCCGCCAAATTTAGGACTAGTTAGCGGAGAAACGGAAACGTTTGATTCAGTAAGAAATCTCAAAGGCTTTAATGCAAAAGCCCATTATCAAAGTCTTGGAATCCAAGGAATTCTTCAAGTGAATTCATTAACGCAACTTGATCGAAGAGGATTTAACCTGAGTGATTTACGACAGCAGTTGATTTTTCGCATAGATCAAAGGTATTCTAACCGACTTGCCAGTTACCTTAAGGCTTTGGTAATTGGCTACAAGGATGCTGCATTCACAGAATATACATCAGGTTACAAAGCGTCTGGACTGTTACATTTATTTACTTTGTCAGGAATGCATATCCAGTTTTATTTGGGAGGCGTTGATTTGCTGTTGAAGAGAGCGCGATTAACAAGGGACTCGCGTTTCATTTTTTTAAGTTGTATTGGCGTGTTATTCATTATTTTGACAGGTGGCGGTTTTAGTACAATTCGAGCGGTTTTAAGCTTTATCATTGGTTTTGTCTGTCAAACTTTTGACATTTTACTTTCTAAACTGGATCAATGGAGCATAATGCTTTTCCTATTAGTTTTAAGCTTTCCCTTAGTTCTTTGGTCTGTAGGTGCTCAGTTAAGTCTGTACTTTGCTTTAATACTAATATATTTAAACGATTTGCCTATTCACACGTGGGAGCAGACGCTCGTCTTCTCGGTTTTATCTTTACCAATATTGATTTTTAGTTTTAGTGAATGGAGCATAATTGGCGGTGTACTAACTCTACTGCTATTTTCAATTTTTGAATGGATTATTTTACCTGGATGCTTATTACTTTTTCTAGGCTGTTTTGCTCCAATACCGAAAATACTAAGTAATACGATAGAGTTTTTCTTTCTTCTTCTTGAGAAATTTTTGCAGGTCTTTACTTTCCCTAATTTCACGATTGGAAAACCATCATTTTTTCTATTTCTTCTTCTTCTAGTAGTAGTTCTTTTGATTATTGATCGGTTAAAATATCATCAGAGCATTTATCTTTTTTTGATCACAGCTTTTTTTCTTCTCGGCTCAATCTCTATATCAACCAACGGTATAGTAGCCTTTGTTGATGTGGGACAAGGGGATAGCATTTTTATCAAGCTTCCCTTTAAACGAGAAACTTTTTTGATAGATACTGGTGGAAAATTAACTTTTAAACAGGACAATTGGCAGAAAAGGCAATCAAAACATCTCTCTGACTATAATTTATTGCCATTTTTAAAATCGCAGGGGTGTCGCAAGATTGATCATTTGCTGGTGACTCATAATGATGCGGATCATATGGGTGAGTTAGTTCATGTACTCGATGAAATAAAAGTGAAAAATCTTTATTTGGCTCGAGGGTCGCAAAAAGAATTACAGAGCATGATAAGAAAAATTAGAGGGACAAAGATTCATCTGATAAAGCAAGGAGATACTGTCGGAAACTACTTAAAGATTCAAATACTGTCACCGAAAAAAAGTGAAGGCGAGAATAATGATTCTCTTGTTACTTATTTTCAATTAAATAAGAAGCGCTTTTTATTAACAGGAGACTTAGAAATAACCGGTGAAAAGGACTTGCTGAAGAATTATCCGCAATTGAAAACAGACTTTCTCAAAGTTGGTCATCATGGCAGTAATACTTCGACGAGTGAAGAGCTGTTGGAAAAAATCTCTCCTAAATATGGTATTATTTCTGTAGGTAAAAGGAACCGCTATGGTCATCCCACAGAGGAAACTTTAGAAAAGTTAAAGAAACATCAGATTCGAATATTACGAACTGATCAACACGGGATGATCTATTATCAATGGTCAGCGGTGACGAAACGAGGAAGGGTTAAAGTCATGATAGATTTTCCGGAATAAACGTGGTAGCATGGAAAGTTGAAGCTTTTTCTCTTTGTGAGTAGAAGAATGATCAGCCTATTTTTATAGTTTTGAATACAAGTTAGGAGTAGTTACATGAACACACAGGAAGCCCTTCAACAGATTAGAAATGAACCTTTAAAACCGGTTTATTTGATTACTGGAACGGAAGATTATTTGATTCAGGAAGTTCGGCAAGCTTTTATGGATCGAATGAAAAAAGATGATTTAGAAGAATTAAATTTTATGTCCTTTGATATGGAAGAAAATGGTTTAGGTGCGGTGATTGATGAGGCTGAAACCTTGCCTTTTTTTGGTGATTATCGATTGATTTTTGTTGAGAAACCTTACTTCTTAACAGGAGAGAAAAAAAGCAATGTGCCAGACCAAGACGTTGATGGATTAGTAGAGTATCTGAAGCAGCCATTAGACACATCGATTGTTGTTTTTTGGGCGAACTATCCCAAACTGGATGCTCGGAAAAAAATTACAAAAGCACTGAAGAAAACCACTATTGTTGAAGCAGCTCCTTTGCAAGAGCGAGATCTTCGCAGCTTCCTACAGCGCTATATTAGCAACGAACATGTGAAAATTTCAAAAGAAGCATTTGATCTATTTTTACGCTTAACAGACTTTGATCTTTCAAAGGCGATGAATGAAATTGAAAAATTACTTCTATTAGCTGGTGAGGGAGGCACTATCACTCTTCAACTAGTAGAGGATTTGGTACCAAAGACATTGGAACATAACATTTTTGAATTGACTGAACGAATTTTAAAGGGAGACACAGAAAAAGCTTATCAAACTTACGAGGAATTACATTTGCAAGGGGAAGAAACGATCAAGCTAACGGCAATATTAATTGGACAGATTCGATTGCTGCTGCAAACAAAAATTTTACAAAAAACCGGTTATCAGCAAGCTAATATTGCGGAAACGTTAGGCGTCCATCCTTATCGAGTGAAATTAGCAATGCAACAAGTCGCGAAATTTCCACTAGAATTACTTGTATCGATGTATGATGAGTTGGTTGAAAACGATTATGAAGTGAAGACAGGACAAGCAGATAAAGAAATGAACTTTCAATTGTTCATTCTAAAAACAACCGAAAAAATTAAAAAATAGAAAGAATTTGAACCGATTATTTTCTCATATTTATGGGTGATAAACGCGAAAAAGAGAGCTGATAAACAAAATGTTTTGTTTTATCAGCTCTTTTTTGTCATTCTTAGAAAGCGATACCTTTATGATAGTTTCAGAAAAAATACAACTTTTTTTCTTGTGAAGCATAAGGGAGATAAAAAAACACGAATAGGGAATTGTTTATCGAAAAAATTAGAATAAAAATCTCTCAGCAATGTTTAATAATTCACTATTTTAAGGTATGATAATACCAAGGTGTTAATTACCTAAAACAAAGAGATTGAAGAAACCTTGTGAGAATTACTCTCAATTGGAAAGCCATCAGTTGATGGATCTGATTTTGAAGTTAGAGGTACAAAAGTTCTTATTTCAAAGTGATAATAGTCAGCTCGTCTGACTTTATATATGCACCACAAATGTATAAACCCAAAAAAGAAAGGATGAACAAAATGACACTAGCAAAAATCGTTTATGCAACCAACACAGGAAACACAGAAGGAATCTCTGAAATTTTGGAGGATGCTTTTGAAGAAATTGGCGTCGACGTTGAACGCGTTGAAGCGGATGATGCAGAAGCAGATTTTTATGAAGATGCGGATATCTGTGTTCTAGCTACTTATACCGATGGAGATGGTGAACTGCCGTTTGACTTAGAAGATTTACATGAAGAATTACCTGACGAAGATCTATCAGGAAAAATTTATGGTGTAGTAGGAAGTGGAGATAGCGAACTGTATCCAGATTACTTCTGTCATGCAGCAGTTGCATTTGATGAGGCTTTTGCGAAAACTGGAGCGAAAAAAGCAGCGGAAACAGTGAAAATTGAAAATGAAGCTGATGATGAGGATGAAGAAGTATTGAAAGCATTTGTGAAAGCTTTGGTAGAAGCAGCGGAATAAGGGTCACCTGGGAAGAATGGAGTGAGATTTTGTTTAAAGTATTAGAACGCAAGGAACTGGCGCCAACTGAATATGAAATTTTAGTTGAGGCACCACGAATTGCCAAGAAAGCACAACCGGGGCAGTTTGTGATCTTGCGAATCGACGAACAAGGTGAGCGGATTCCGCTAACTGTCGTGGATACGGACAAAGCAGCGGGTTGGGTACGCTTAATCTTTCAAGTGATCGGCAAATCAACTGCCCAGCTCGCTACTGTTATGGCTGGAGAAGCCTTAATGGATATTGTTGGACCACTTGGTAAGGCAACGGATATCGAAAATTATGGGACCGTTCTCTTAGTTGGCGGTGGCGTTGGAATCGCGGCATTATTCCCAATCGTTAAAGGGTTAAAAGAGGCGGGTAATCGTGTGATTACTGTTCTTGGGGCGAAAAATAAGGAGTTATTGATTCTACAGGAGGAATGTGCACAGTATTCTGACGAACTGATTTTGATGACAGATGATGGCTCTGTGGGTCAAAAGGGTCTAGTAACTCAGGCAATGGAAGATGTCTTCAAACGGGAAGACATCTCAATGGCTTGGGCAATTGGACCAAGTATCATGATGAAGTTTTGTACACTCACAGCACAAAAATATGATGTACCTATCTATGTCTCATTGAATCCGATCATGATTGATGGAACGGGGATGTGCGGAGGCTGTCGTGTAACTGTGGCGAACTCTATTAAATTTGCTTGCGTTGATGGACCAGAATTTTTAGGCGAAGAAGTCGATTGGGATGAATTCGTCAATCGGATGCAGCAATACCGTCCGGAAGAATTACTGGCGAATGAAAGCTATGAAAAGCAGGTGAATACAAATGGCTAAACGCAGTTATACAAAAACCCCGATGCGAGAACAAGCACCTGAGGTTCGAAATCAGAATTTCGACGAGGTCGCTTTAGGCTATACGTTAGAAGAGGGACAATTAGAGGCAAGCCGTTGCTTGCAATGTAAAAATGCGCCTTGTATTACAAATTGTCCCGTAATGATTGATATCCCTGGCTTTATTAAAGCAATCGAAGAAGGCGATATGCCATTAGCCTACGAGATTTTAAGTCGTTATACGAATCTACCAGCAATTTGTGGGCGTGTTTGTCCACAGGAAAAGCAATGTGAGATGGTATGTCGCTTAGGACGATCGAAAAAATTTGAACCAGTAGCGATCGGAAAACTGGAACGCTTAGTGGCGGACTGGGCTTTAGAGCAACCAGTAGAATATAAGGAAGTCACTGGCGATAAGGGTAGAGTTGCAGTTATTGGGTCAGGACCTTCCGGGTTAACGGCAGCTGGAGATTTGGTGAAGCTGGGGTACGATGTGACTGTTTATGAAGCATTGCATGCACCAGGTGGCGTACTCACATATGGAATTCCAGAATTCCGTTTACCAAAAAGTACTGTGAAGAAAGAAATTGAACGAATCGTCGCTCAGGGTGTGAAAATCGAAACCAACGTGGTCGTTGGAAAAACAATTACAATGGATGAGATTCTTTCCGAATTTGATGCGTGCTATTTATCAGTGGGAGCAGGTGCCCCTAGATTCCAAGGAATCAAAGGAACATCATTAAACGGTGTCTACTCTTCAAGTGAGTACTTGACACGTGTAAATCTGATGCATGGTTATCAATTTCCAACCTATGATACACCTGTTCAGAAATCGAAAAATGTCGTTGTCATTGGCGGCGGAAATGTAGCGATGGATGCAGCACGTTCTGCCAAACGTTTAGGCGCTGACAAAGTTTCTATCGTGTATCGTCGGTCATTGGAAGAATTGCCTGCTCGTGAGGAAGAATATCATCACTCAGTAGAAGAAGGAATAGAGTATCATTGGTTAAGCAATCCTGTTGAATACATGGATGATGGGGCCGGGCGATTAAAGGCGGTCAAGTGTGTTCAGATGGAATTGGGCGAACCGGATGAATCGGGACGTCGAAGACCAATCGTTATTCCAGGTAGTGAATTCATTATTGAAGCAGATACAGCAATCGAAGCAATCGGACAAGGAGCCAATAAAGTCTTATTGGACACTTTCCCTGAACTAGCACTAAATAAATGGGGATATATTGATGCGGATGAAGAAACTTGTGCGACGTCAATTCCAGGAGTTTTCGCCGGTGGTGACATCGTTACAGGTGCGGCAACCGTCATCTTAGCCATGGGTGCAGGGAAAATAGCAGCAAATGAAATTGATCAGTATATTCAAAAGACAAGATAGGAGCAATTGGTTTAAGCGAGGTGCAAATGATGAAAACTATGAAAACGATGGATGGAAACACTGCAGCAGCCCATATTTCTTATGCGTTTACGGAAGTTGCCGGAATCTATCCAATCACGCCTAGTTCAACAATGGCAGAAGTCGTTGACGAATGGGCAGAGCAAGGTCGCAAGAACATTTTTAATGAAACAGTAAAAGTGGTTGAAATGCAATCAGAAGCAGGAGCTGCCGGAACCGTTCACGGCTCTTTGAAAACAGGTGTTTTAACTACAACATATACCGCTTCACAAGGTTTGCTGCTGATGATTCCGAACATGTTTAAGATTGCTGGTGAATTGTTACCTACTGTGTTTCACGTAGCAGCACGTGCAGTTTCTACGAATGCATTAAGTATTTTTGGAGATCACAGTGATGTAATGGCAGCTCGGCAAACAGGTTTTTGTATGCTGGCTGAAGGTGGCGTTCAGGAAGTAATGGATTTGTCTGCCGTTGCCCATTTAGCGAGTATTGAGGGCAAACTGCCTTTCATGAACTTCTTCGACGGGTTTAGAACGAGTCACGAACTGCAAAAAATTGAAGTGATTGACTATGAAGATCTAAAGGCAATGATGAACTGGGAAGCGTTAGCTGATTTCAGACGTTTAGGGATGAATCCAAATCGCCCAAATGTATCTGGTACCGCACAAAATCCAGATATTCATTTCCAACAAAGAGAAACGGTGAATCGTTATTATGATGAAATGCCAGCAATTGTCCAAAAATACATGGGCAAGATCAATGCATTGCGCGGTACAAATTATGATTTGACGAATTATTACGGAGATCCAGAAGCGACAGAAGTAATCATTGCTATGGGATCAGCTTCACCAACGATTCAGCAAACCGTAGATTATTTAAATCAAAACGGGCGAAAGGTCGGCTTTTTGGATATTCATCTATATCGTCCATTTCCAGCAGAGAACTTATTGGAAAAATTACCGACAACTGTAGAGAAAGTTGCAGTCTTGGATCGGACGAAGGAACCAGGTTCTGATGGAGAACCATTGCTCTTAGACGTCCAAAGTGTGCTATATCGTCATACAAACCGTCCAATCGTTATTGGCGGTCGCTACGGTATTGCTTCAAAAGACGTAACACCAGATCAAATCGTAGCAGTTTTTGATCATTTATTATTACCAGTTGCTGATATGAAACAGCGCTTTACTGTGGGAATAAATGACGATGTAACAAATCTTTCTCTTCCAATGAGTAGTGTATTAGATCTGACACCAAAATCAACATTCCAAGCAAAATTCTGGGGACTTGGTTCAGATGGAACAGTTGGAGCAAATAAACAAGCAATCAAAATTATCGGGAATAATACCGATTATTATGCGCAGGCTTATTTCTCTTATGATTCTAAGAAATCAGGGGGCTTAACAAATTCTCATCTCCGTTTTGGGAAAGAACCAATTCTTTCTACCTATAATGTGGAAGCCGCTGATTTTGTCGGCTGTCATAATAGTGCTTATATTCATCAGTATGACCTAGTCAAAGGATTGAAAGATGGTGGGACCTTCTTACTGAACACAGTTTGGGATGAGGAAAAGATCAAAAAATTATTACCAAGTCGAATCAAACGTTATTTAGCAGAGCATCATATTAATTTTTACATCATCAACGCAATGGAGATCGCTCAAAAAACGGGACTTGGCGGTCGGATCAATCAAGTAATGTCAACAGCTTTCTTTGAGTTAACAGATATTATGGATCATGAGACCTATCTGCCGCTGCTTAAAGCAGAAGTAGACGCAGCCTATGGGAAAAAATCAAGAACAATTGTTGAACGAAATTGGCAGGCGATTGATGCTACTGTAGCTGAACTGAAAAAAATCGAAATTCCAGCCGAGTGGGCAACGATTGAAGTGAAAACAATTGTTGATGACGAAGATCAAAATAAACCAGCCTATATTCGTAATATTTTAGAACCAATCAATCGTCAAGAAGGCAATCAGCTTTCAGTGGGTGATTTGATTGAAAATGGTATGTTGGGCGGTGTAATGCCTTCTGGTACTGCTGCTTATGAAAAACGTGGTATTGCTTTAGAGGTTCCAGAATGGATTCCTGAGGCTTGTACGATGTGTAATGAATGTGCCTTTGTTTGTCCTCACGCAGCGATTCGTCCGTTCCTTGCAGACGAGGAAGAGATGGAAGCGGCACCTGAAGGATTTATCACTCGGGATATGCGCGGAAAAGATGGCTTCAAATATCGTATTCAAGTGTCTTTAGAAGACTGTACCGGTTGCGGACTCTGTGTAGAGGCTTGTCCTGCAAAAGAAAAAGCATTGGTCATGAAGTCATACGAAGAACAAAGAGAACAAGCGGTAAATTGGGCATTTGCGATGACTCTTCGTCAAAAAGCAAATCCGGCCAAGAAATTTTCAGTAAAAGGTTCTCAATTTGAGCAGCCCCTACTTGAATTCTCAGGCGCTTGTGCTGGCTGTGGTGAGACTCCTTACGTGAAGTTGCTGACTCAGTTATTTGGTGATCGAATGATGATTGCTAACACCACTGGCTGTTCTTCTATCTGGGGCGGTTCTGCACCAGCTACACCATATACGGTCAATCAAGAGGGCTGCGGTCCTGCATGGAGTAACTCGCTCTTTGAAGACAATGCTGAGTATGGTTTAGGTATGCATATGGCCAATGAAACGAAACGGAATCGTTTGGCGAACAAAATCTCCAAAGCGCTAGAAAACGGTGTTGGGACAGAGGATACAAGAGCACAGCTACAAGATTGGTTGAATCACATGTTAGAAGGTGAAGGCAGCCAGCAACGTGCGGCTAAGTTGCGTGCTGTTCTAAGCGAAGAAACAAATGATGAGTTACAATCCATCTTAGCTGATAAAGATATGTTTGCTAAACCTAGTCAATGGATCATTGGTGGAGACGGTTGGGCCTATGATATCGGCTTTAGCGGAATCGATCATGTTCTAGCATCTGGTGAGGATGTAAATATCCTTGTAATGGACAATGAAGTGTATGCTAATACTGGGGGACAGATGTCGAAGGCTACGCCATCAGCTGCTATTGCAAAATTTGCAGCGGGTGGTAAGAAGACGAAGAAGAAAGACCTTGGTATGATTGCTATGACTTATCGTGACGTGTATGTCGCACAGGTTGCGATTGAAGCAAATCCGACACAAGCATTAAAAGCAATTCAAGAGGCAGAAGCTTATCCAGGACCATCATTGATTATCGGCTATACACCGTGTATCAATCATGGAATACGTGGCGGAATGAGCCAGTCAATCGAAGAATCGGTTAAAGCTGTAGAATCTGGCTATTGGCCGCTTTATCGTTACGATCCAGTCCGAGCACAAAAGGGCAAAGACCCAATGCGCATCGACTTCAAGAAAACAGACTTCAGCAAGATGAATGCCTTCTTAGAAGGGCAAACACGCTTCTCTGCGCTGCATAACATCAAGAAGGATGATTCCGTAGTAGAAGAAATGTTGAATCAAACAGTTGAAGACATGGAAGAACGAGTAAAGAGCTACACTGAATTATCTAGCAAGTAAAAGAAAAAGGTCGATACGGAATAGTATCGACCTTATTTTTACAATCAAAAACAAATAAAAAAACCGATCAATTGATCGGTTTTTATTATTGGCTCTATAATATCTAGTGTTGGTGAC
>NZ_JXLA01000037.1 GCF_001886185.1 Enterococcus raffinosus
CGTACCGGTTCGATTCCGGTCCTCGGCATAATATAGATATGCGCCCATAGCTCAACTGGATAGAGTGTTTGACTACGGATCAAAAGGTTAGGGGTTCGACTCCTCTTGGGCGCGTAGTTTTTTTGTTTATCGGGAAGTAGCTCAGCTTGGTAGAGTACTTGGTTTGGGACCAAGGTGTCGCAGGTTCGAATCCTGTCTTCCCGATCAAAAAAGAAGGTGAAAACCTTCTTTTTTTTTATCCTTAATTAAAGAAAGGCGTTCTCCTTTATTTCATGCGTTAAATTCGATATAATTATGGTCAGGAATAGTCAATAGGAGGCGATATTATGAGCAGAAATACCTCTGATTTGATCGAGTCTTACTTGAAAGATATTTTGGAAAATAGCGAAATTATTGAAATTCGAAGAGCCGAGATGGCGCAGCTTTTTAATTGTGTACCTTCTCAAATAAATTATGTGATCAATACACGTTTTACTTTTCAACGGGGCTATTTGGTTGAAAGCAAGCGAGGTGGCGGCGGCTATATTCGAATAAGTAAAGTTAAGATTTCTGATCAGCACTACTTTTTGGAACAATTAATGGATTCTTTTGGAAGCGAAATTTCGGAAGCGAATGCGTTTGGGATTATTCAAAAATTATTTGAAGAAGAAATTATTACTGAAAATGAAGGCAACTTGATGTTAAGTGCAGTATCGAAGAATGTTCTTGGTATCAGTCAAATTGAAAATAGACTACGGGCGAGAATTCTGCATGGATTTTTGGAACGTTTAAGTTATGAGAAAAAGGAGTGAGGGATATGGATCAGCTGTATACAGAACGCGCAAAAGCTGTGTTGGCGATTGCACAACAGGAAGCAAAATATTTTAAACACCGCTCGGTTGGTTCGGAGCATTTATTACTAGCGTTAGTCATCGAACAACAAGGAATTGCGGGCAAGACATTACGTCAAATGAATTCGAGTGAGAATGACATTCGTGAAGAAATTGAGCATATGACAGGTTACGGCTCAGTTAAGTCATATCCTGAAGGAGGATATCTTCCTTATTCTCCGAGAGCGAAACAGATTTTGATTTTTGCGGATGATGAGGCGAAGCGTTTCAATGCAAAATTGGTAGGTACAGAACATATTCTATTAGGTCTATTACGTGATGATGAAATTTTGGCTTCTCACATCCTAGTTAATCTCGGTTTGAGTCTACCTAAGATGCGACAACTTTTATTGAAGAAGATGGGTGTCAATGAAGCTCAAAATACAAATCAAGGAGCTGGAACACGCAGGAAAGCCTCTGCTAAGCCTGCTCAAAGTAATTCCCAAGGCACACCTACTTTAGATGGTTTGGCGCGGGATTTAACAAAACTGGCGCGGGAAAAACGATTAGATCCAGTAGTGGGTAGAGACAGCGAAGTTCGTCGAGTGGTACAAATTTTGAGTCGTCGAACTAAGAACAATCCTGTATTAGTTGGAGAACCTGGTGTTGGTAAAACGGCGATTGTAGAAGGCTTGGCGCAGCGGATTATTTCTGGTGATGTTCCAGAGGATATGCGTGGAAAGCGTTTGATGATGCTAGACATGGGAGCCCTTGTGGCGGGGACAAAATACCGTGGAGAATTTGAAGATCGGTTGAAGAAAGTAATTGATGAAATTTACCATGATGGTCAGATTATCTTGTTTATTGATGAGTTGCATACATTGATTGGTGCGGGTGGTGCTGAAGGTGCGATTGACGCTTCTAATATTTTGAAGCCTGCATTGGCACGTGGTGAACTGCAAACGATTGGTGCGACGACATTGGATGAATATCAGAAATACATTGAAAAGGATTCTGCTTTAGAGCGGCGGTTTGCTCGCGTACAGGTAGAAGAACCAACACCTGAAGAAGCTGAAGAGATTTTGAAGGGATTACGTCCTCGTTATGAGGAGCATCACGGTGTAGAAATTACGGATGAAGCATTGCATGCTGCGGTTTCTTTATCGGTGAGATATATTAATTCACGTCAATTACCAGATAAAGCGATTGACTTAATGGATGAATCTTCTGCGAAAGTCCGCTTAGATTCAACGGATGAAGTTTCTGAACTTACTGAGTTAGAAGAAGAAGTTCAAGAGTTAGTGACTGAAAAAGAAAAGGCGATTCAAAACCAAGACTTCGAGTCGGCAGCACGTTTGCGTTTACGAGAAAAGCAGTTAGCGGAAGTTTTGGAACAAGCGAAAATTAAAGCAGCAAAACAAGAAAACGGCTATCTTGATCAAGTGACGGATGAAGATGTTGCCGCTGTGGTTTCTCAATGGACTGGAGTTCCTTTACAGCAGTTAGAGAAAAAAGAGAGCCAACGTTTGTTGGATTTAGAAAATGTCTTGCATAAAAGAGTGGTCGGGCAAGAGGATGCGGTCAAAGCCATTTCCCGAGCGATTCGTCGGGCCCGTAGCGGCTTGAAAGATCCGAATCGTCCAATTGGCTCATTCATGTTCCTAGGACCAACAGGGGTTGGGAAAACAGAGTTGGCGAAGGCGTTAGCCGAGGCGATGTTTGGTAGTGAAGAAGCTTTAATTCGTGTAGACATGTCTGAATATATGGAAAAATATAGTACGAGTCGTTTGATCGGTTCACCGCCAGGATATGTGGGTTATGAAGAAGGTGGACAGCTGACAGAAAAAATTCGTCAAAAACCTTATTCAGTTATTTTGTTAGATGAGGTTGAAAAGGCTCATCCAGATGTCTTCAATATTTTATTACAAGTTTTAGATGATGGTCATTTAACAGATTCGAAAGGTCGGAAGGTTGATTTCCGCAATACGATCTTGATCATGACTTCAAATATTGGTGCGACTGAAATCCGTGAGGAAAAAAATGTCGGTTTCAACGTGAAGGATATTACGAAAGATCATCAAGCGATGGAAAAACGAATTTTAGAAGAACTGAAAAAGGCTTTCCGTCCAGAGTTCTTAAATAGAATTGATGAAACCGTAGTCTTTAAAACCTTAGATCAAGAACAAATTCATGAGATTGTGAAGATTATGAGTCGTTCCATTTTGGATCGCATGAAAGAACATGAGATTCAAGTGAAGATTACACCAGCGGCTTATGATGTTATCGGAAAAGTAGGATTCGATCCTGAATACGGTGCACGGCCAATTCGCAGAGCTTTACAGAAAGAAATTGAAGATCGCTTGGCTGAGGCGTTATTGTCAGGACAAATTCAATTAGGTGATGCGGTAACGATTGGTGCAAGCAAGGGGAAAATCACCTTGACTGTAAAAAATCTTAAAGAAGAAAAAATTCCAGAAAAAGTTTAGTTAATCAGAGGAGGACACTTAGGTGTGTTCCTCTTTTTTTCTGTCGTCAGTTGGAAACTTTTGGAAGCTGTGATAGTATGAGAAAGTCTAAAAGGAGGACTTACCATGATTGAGTTAATTGCGACGGCAGAGTCAATGGCGCAAGCCGAAGAGTTACTTGCTGCTGGCGTGGATACATTATACATAGGGGAAGAGGCGTATGGGTTGCGATTGCCGTATTCTTTTTCTCGTGATGAACAAAAAGCGTTAATTGAGCAGGCGCATGCTCAGGGAAAAAAAGTAAACATCGCGGTAAATGGGATCATGCATCCTGACAAGATGAAACAGATTCCAGAATATTTAGCATTTTTAGCAGAGGTACAACCAGATCATGTTGTTGTAGGTGATACGGGTGTGATTTACTTATTGCAGGAGTATGATCTGCCTTATATTTATGATGCACAAACATTGGTGACCAATGCCAGACAAATCAATTTTTGGCAGAAAAAGGGTGCGGTCGGTGCGGTTTTGGCTCGGGAAGTGCCGTTTAAAGAAATGCAGCATTTGAGTCAGCATGTGGAGGTTCCGGTAGAAGTCTTGGTGTACGGTGCTACTTGCATCCATCAATCGAAACGACCATTATTGGATAACTACTTCAATTACACAAATCAGAAAGAAGAAGTTTCGAAAGAGCGTGGGTTGTTTATTTCAGAGCCGAAAAAAGCAGAGACGCATTATTCAATCTATGAGGATCAACATGGCACACATATTTTTGCTGACAATGATCTGAATTTAATTCAAGAATTGGCTGACTTGGCTCAAACAGGCTATCAAACTTGGAAGCTTGACGGATTATTTACCCCGGGATCAGATTTTGTCGCGATCGCGAAAATTTTTGCCGATGCAAAAACAGCAATTGAAGCAGGAACTTGGGATGAAGCCGCTATGAGCCACGCGCAGCAAGAAATCCAAAAATATCATCCTGTTGGTCGAGGAATGGATACTGGTTTTTACCATTTAGACCCAACAGCGATTAAATAGGAGTAAGAGCAACATGACAGAGAGAAAACTGAAACGGCCAGAGGTTTTAGCCCCAGCCGGGACATTGGAAAAATTAAAAACCGCGATTCATTATGGCGCGGATGCTGTTTATATTGGCGGGGATGCGTATGGATTGCGTTCTCGTGCGGGGAATTTTTCATTTGAAGAGATGGAAGAAGGCGTCGCTTTTGCTGATAAATACGGCGCAAAGGTTTATGTAGCTGCGAACATGGTGACGCATGAAGGAAATGAAGAAGGGGCAGGAGAGTTTTTCAAAAAATTAAGAGATATCGGTATTTCAGCAGTCATTGTTTCTGATCCGGCATTGATTGAAATTTGCGCAACAGAAGCGCCTGGGCTAGAAATTCATTTGTCTACTCAAGCGTCCGCAACCAATGCAGAGACGTTAAAATTTTGGCAAAATGAAGGCTTGGAACGAGTGGTCTTAGCTCGCGAAGTTTCAATGGAGGAATTAGCAGAAATTCGCCGAAATACAGATATTCAAATCGAAGCCTTTATTCATGGCGCGATGTGTATTTCCTATTCAGGACGTTGTACCTTGTCGAATCATATGTCGATGCGTGATGCTAATCGTGGCGGCTGCTCGCAATCTTGCCGTTGGAAATATGAACTATTCGATATGCCTTTTGCTCAAGAACATCGTTCATTGACGGAAAACGGAGATGTAACCGAAGAGTTTTCTATGAGTGCCGTAGATATGTCAATGATCGAACACATTCCTGATTTGATTGAAAACGGTGTTGACAGCTTGAAAATTGAAGGAAGAATGAAATCTATTCACTATGTTTCAACGGTTGCCAATGTGTATAAAGCAGCAGTGGATAGCTATATTTCTGATCCAGAAAATTATGTCTGCAAGCAAGAATGGATCGATGAGCTGTGGAAAGTGGCGCAACGAGAACTATCGACAGGATTTTATTATCATGTGCCAACAGAAAATGAACAGCTATTTGGACCAAGACGGAAGATCCCTGTCTATAAATTTATCGGTGAAGTGTTAAGCTATGACGAAGCCAGTGGAATCGCGACTGTTCGCCAACGAAATCATTTTAGAGTGGGCGATGAGATTGAGTTTTATGGTCCGAACTTCCATCATTTTGAACAAACAGTGACTGAAATGAAGAATGATGAAGGTGAACAGATTGATCGTGCGCCAAATCCAATGATGATCATCACGATGCCTGTAGCTCAACCGGTTAAACCTGGGGATATGATACGCAAGAAAAAAGACTGAGGCTTCCTCAGTCTTTTTCTTGCTTTAAATTTTTGTTCCAAAACAAAAAGCAATTATTTTCTGACAGAATGTATTAGAATGAACTTATTGAGTACTGCTACTCATCACTTACAGTATTTTATTCGAAGGATTAGACAAGAAATAACTTTCATTAGTAAGAATTAGGAGGCAGATGAATGAAGGAATATGATTACATAGTAGTCGGTGGCGGCAGCGGCGGGATTGCTTCTGCCAATCGTGCAGGTATGTACGGGGCAAAGGTTTTGTTGATTGAAGGAAATAAAATCGGCGGCACGTGTGTCAATGTTGGATGTGTACCGAAAAAAGTAATGTGGCAGGCTAGCAGCATGCTGGAAATGATCGAGCGGGACGCGCCTAGTTATGGTGTCCAAGCGGATGTCGAAAAGTTTGATTTTAAAGAATTAGTGGCACGTCGCGAAAAATACATCGACTTTTTACATGGTGCTTATTATCGTGGGCTTGACAGTAATCACGTTGAGCGGATCGAAGGCTATGCGACATTTAAATCCGATCATGTTATCACGGTTAATGGTGAAGACTATACGGCGCCGAATATTTTGATCGCAACAGGCGGCCGACCAAGCCAGATGAAGATTCCTGGCGGCGAATTAGCGATTGATTCCAATGGCTTCTTTGAATTGACGGAGCAGCCAAAAGAAGTAGTTGTCCTAGGTGCTGGCTATATTGCAGCTGAATTGAGCGGTGTATTGCAAGGAATGGGTACGCAGGTACATTGGGCCTTCCGTCACAGTCGTCCATTACGGACTTTTGACAAAATGTTGGCAGATAACTTAGTTGAGATTTATCGTGACAATAAAATGAAGCTTTACGATCATCATGTAGCAAAAGAAATCAAACAAAATGCAGATGGAACCTATACGGTTTATTTTGAGAACGGCAATACGTTAACAGGAGACAAAGTGCTGTTCGCCGGAGGACGTTTACCAAATACGAATAAGCTAGGCTTAGAAAATACCTCGGTGACTTTAAATGAAAAAGGCTTTGTGATTGTTGATAAATATCAAAATACAACCAGCGAAGGGGTTTATGCAGTTGGCGATGTCATCGGCAAAATTGATTTGACGCCAGTAGCTATTGCAGCTGGACGGCGTTTATCTGAACGGGTGTTTAATGGCAAATCAGAAGAATATTTAGATTATGAAAATGTTCCAACCGTGATCTTCACACATCCAACGATTGCAACGATTGGATTAACGGAAGAAGAAGCGCTTGAACGACATGGAAAAGATCAAATCAAAGTCTATCACTCACGCTTTACGCCAATGTACTTTGCCTTAAGTGATTATCGACAAAAATGTGATATGAAGCTGATCTGCCTCGGGGATGAAGAGAAGATTATCGGGTTGCATGCTATTGGTGTCGGTGTTGATGAAATGCTGCAGGGCTTTGCCGTGGCAATTAAAATGGGGGCAACGAAGAAAGATTTCGATGATACGGTTGCGATCCATCCGACAGGCAGCGAAGAATTTGTAACGATGCGCTAATGAAAAATGATGTGCCGATTGTGGCACATCATTTTTTGTATTTACTGAAAATAAGTCGCTTATTGGATGGAACTTAAACTGATTTCACCGGAGGAAAGGGTCATTGTTTCATTTCCTAGATCAACAACCAATTCTCCGACATCGGTAATAGCAATAGCCGTACCTACGTATAGCTGATCTTTCCGCTTGAAGGTAATTTTTTTGCCTAGCACGAAAGATTTTTTACGATAGGCATCCAGATAGGTCGTTGGATCGGCCAATAAAGCAAAGAAACGATTCCAAATAGTTATGATCAATTGGTTTCGTGTCGTTGTTGCGACTCCATCAGGGAACAGGGAGGTTGCTTTTTCTTGCAGCTCCTCAGGATAATTTTCTTGGGGAATCGAAAAGTTGATACCCATGCCAATGATAATATATTTTAATGAGTTGCTTTCGATATCGGTCATGGCTTCCGATAAGATACCAACGATTTTTTTGTGATTCAAATAAATGTCGTTGACCCATTTGATTTGACTATCAACGCCTAATAATTCATCTATCGCCTCAGCAACAGCCACAGCCATCAAGATAGTATATTGGGGCAATTCTTGCAGTTGTTCCTTTGGTTCCAGCAGCAGACTCATATAGATTCCTTGTTGTTTTGCAGCGAAAAAGGGCCGATTGAAACGTCCTCGCGGAGCTTCCTGCATGTCCGCCACAATCAATAAGGGCGATGATTTTCCCTCCATAACGGCCAATTGCGCATCCTTCATAGTT
Source organism: Enterococcus raffinosus (assembly GCF_001886185.1). GTDB lineage: Bacteria > Bacillota > Bacilli > Lactobacillales > Enterococcaceae > Enterococcus_A > Enterococcus_A raffinosus. The sequence continues at coordinate 7,853 of NZ_JXLA01000037.1, forward strand.
GAGACAGATGAATCTAATACTGTTACATCGACAGCATGTTGAATCTGATCTTGAATTTCCTGTGCATCTAAAATATCAGAAGGTTGATAGCGATAGCCGTTTGCTAAATGTTGGATCTGATAGCCCTTCTTTTCTAACTCTTTGATGGCCTTCCAGATAGCGGTACGGGATACACCTAACTCTTGAGCTAAAGCTTCGCCTGATAAAACTTCGTCGGCTGCTTTTAAGCGAGCCAGGAGCTTTTCTTTCGTGGTCAACCTGATCCCTCCTTTAGTTTTTATTCTGGGCTCAGTGTAACAAAAAAACAGACTACATAAAAGTAGCCTGTCAAGAAAGAAGGGAGAATCCAATTGTACTAACCTAATAATAATGCATCGTCTTTGAGCTCGACACCTGAATTTTGGTGGAAAAGCTCCATTAATTTTGGAACCGTTAAGTTTTGTTTCTCTTCTTGTTTTAAATCCAAAGCAATTTGCCCTTGATGGAGCATGATGAGACGATTGCCGTATTGAATCGCATCCTCCATATTGTGAGTGACCATGAAGGCGGTCAGCTCCTGCTCACGAATCAATCGCTCGGTCAACTCCATAACCGTTAAGGAGGTTTTTGGATCCAGTGCGGCCGTATGCTCATCGAGTAAGATAAGGTCAGGACGCTGCAATGTCGCCATTAATAATGTGATGGCTTGGCGTTGCCCGCCTGAAAGCAACCCGATTTCAGCATCTAAGCGGTTTTCCAAATTTAAATTCAGCATAGCCAGCTGTTCCTGGAAGAAACTGCGATCTTTGCTTTTTACACCTAAAGAGAAGCCGCGTTTGTGCCCGCGTTTCATTGCTAGCGCCAAGTTTTCCTCTACAGATAAACGAACGGCTGTCCCCATTTTAGGATCTTGGAAGACACGACTGATTCTTTTTGAGCGGCGTGTTACGGACTGTTTAGTGATTTCTTCTTCGTTTAAAAATAGTTGGCCTTCTTCAACTGGAAGGGTTCCAGCGACACTGTTTAGCAGCGTAGATTTTCCGGCACCATTTCCTCCGATGATCGTCACAAATTCGCCAGGGGCTAAACTTAAGTTGATGCCTCGCAGCACATGGTTCTCATTAACCGTCCCGCGTTCGAAATATTGATGAAGATTATTAATCCTTAAGACCGGCTGCATTTACGTTCGCCCCTTTCTTTTTTGTTTTGAAGGTAAATTTTGATCGAATTTGTGGCAAGGATAAACAGATAACCAATACGATCGCTGAAGCCAATTTAGAATCTGTCGGCTCTACGTTCATCTCGAATACTAGAGCTAAGATAAAGCGATAAATAATCGCCCCAGCCACAATCGTAATCAAACGAATAAGGATTGGTTTATTGTGAAGCAGAACTTCCGCAATAATAATCGAAGCTAATCCGATAACGATGGTCCCAACTCCTGAGTTCAAATCAGCAAATCCGTTGTTTTGTGCTAATAGGGCACCTGAAAGAGCGATGCTGCCATTGGAGATCATGTAGCCTAGCAGTTTCATATTTTCCGTTTTGATGCCGTTTGCCTCACTCATATCGGGATTATCTCCGGTTGCTCGAACAGCTAAACCGATTTCCGTTCGGAAAAAGAGTACTAACAGCAGGATAACCAACAGTACGATTAACAATCCTACTGCGATAACCGCATTGTTTTTGCTTAATCCCATTTCCTGGGCGGTGGTAAAAACGGTATTTTCTCCCAGCAAAGCGATGTTCGGTGCACCCATGACCCGCGAAGTCACGGAATACAAACCAGTCATCGTAATGATCCCAGCTAATAACGCTGGAATTTTGAATTTCGTATTCAAGATTCCAGTGACCAATCCAGCCAGCATTCCGCCGCCAAAAGCCAGCAAAGTCGCGATTGCGGGATGCATCCCATTCACAATCCCGATCGCAGCGATCCCGCCGCCTAAGGGAAAGCTTCCCTCGGCAGTAAGATCGGCGATGTCTAATATTCGAAAAGTCATGTAAACACCGATCGCCAATAGCGACCAGAGCATACCTTGTGACGTAGCTGATAATAACAAAGTGATAACATTCATGATTCTTCCTTCTTTCTTTGTGGAGCTGTTTTAACTTGTTTATTTAGGTTCTTTGATGCTGTCAGGATCAATTCCTAATGCTTCTGCCATGTCCTTATTAACAACTAATTTAAGCGTGTCCGCTGATTCAACAGGTGTATCTTCAGGTTTTGCATCGCCGTCTAAAATTTTGGCTGCCATTTTCCCTGTTTGTTTTCCAAGTGATTTGTAGTCGATACCGACAGTAGCTAAACCACCATCGTCGATTTGTTCAGTGGAGCCAGCGACCAATGGAATTTTCTTTTCTTTAACAACATCACCAATGACTGCCGCCGCGCTTGCGAAGGTATTGTCTGTTGGTACGTAGATACCATCTGTTTCGTTTGCCAATGATTCTGTTACTTGTTGAACATCGTTTGTCGTGTTGGCCGTTTTGATTTTTACCTCAACACCTGCTTTTTTCAATGCTTTTTCAGCTAAGTCTGCTTGGATTTTTGAGTTAGCTTCACCGGCGTTGTACATAATTCCGATGGATTTTGCATCGGGTACGATAGAAAGCAGCAGATCAATTTGCTTGTCGATAGGAACCATATCGGTTGTTCCAGTAACGTTACCGCCAGGTGCTTTGTCACTTTTCACTAATTTTGCTTCTTCTAAATCCGTTACCGCAGTTACGGTGATTGGAATTTCTGTTGTTGCATTTAATAAAGATTGGGCTGCCGGAGTGGCGATCCCTAGTAAAAGATCAGGTTCTTCCTTCACGAGCTTCTCACTCATACTTTTTAGATTGTCTTGATTGTTTTGTGCGTTTTGGTATTCAATTTTTAAATTGTCGTCTTCTTTGTAGCCGCCTTCTGCCAAGCCTTCTTTAAAGCCTTCATAGGCATTGTCTAAAGAAGCGTGTTGGACTAATTGCAAAACGCCCACATGTTTCACGTTGTCGTCACTAGCTGCGTCTTTATTGCCGCATGCACCCAACATCAATAAACTTACCAAACCAATTCCTGCTAATACTGTCTTTTTCATAATTTTCTCTCCTTTTGTCATAAAAAAATCACCCGCTTAGAATGGATGAAGGTCTAAGTGGGTGATACGAATACAAAAATAGTATGATTCTTCAGCCACTTAGATTTCTCTATGCGGCCGTTGGTACGTCGAAATGCTCTAGCCATCATAGATACAAAAAACACTCAAGTTGTTTGTATCCATCGTGATGAATACAAACCTATCTAAAATAGCTAAANGCGGTTATTCAGTTGTGTGGTTTTTGAGTTCAACATAGGAACAACCTCCAACTTGGGTTAAGATGTAAATTAGTATACGTTAAGAAAAATGAGATGTCAATAATAAAATGTCGAATATTCTGAATATTCAAAAATGTAAGTCTAATTAAAGCAATTGATGTTTACTGAAAGTTTTAAGAAAAGTTAGCGTAACAGGAATCAAAGCATTGAGACTATTGACTTTTATGTTATCGTCGTGTATTATATTAATTTGCTAAAACTATCTGAAATGATAAAAGGCAGGAACGAAATATTGTCCGTTCCGGCTTTTAAATAAGGAAACAAAAGTAGAAGCTCGCGAATATTTTCAAGAGAACGTTCTATTTTTGGTTTTTTTTTGCCTAAAAGCCGCAAAAAATGTCAGGTGTTACAGTAATTTAATTTTTGTAACATTAATGTAATTTATCTTCGGATCGGTTTTCAAACTTTTAAGAGGGGTGAAGAACTTGGCTGGACACGTAGTAAAATACGGGAAACACCGAGAACGTAGAAGCTTCGCACGAATCAGTGAAGTGTTGGAATTACCGAATTTGATCGAAATTCAAACAGATTCTTATCAATGGTTCTTAGATGAGGGCTTGCGAGAAATGTTTGAAGACATTTTGCCAATTGAAGACTTTAATGGAAACTTGTCACTTGAATTTGTTGACTATGAATTAAAAGAACCTAAATACACGGTAGCAGAGGCTCGTTCACACGATGCAAACTATTCTGCACCATTACATGTGGTCTTACGCTTAGTAAACCGCGAAACAGGCGAAATCAAATCCCAAGAAGTATTCTTTGGTGATTTCCCATTAATGACAGAACAAGGAACCTTTATTATCAATGGTGCGGAACGAGTAATCGTTTCCCAATTGGTTCGTTCTCCTGGTGTGTATTTCCATGGGAAAGTAGATAAAAACGGAAAAGAAGGCTTTGGCTCAACTGTTATCCCTAACCGTGGCGCATGGTTAGAAATGGAAACAGACGCAAAAGACATTTCTTACGTACGGATTGACCGTACTCGTAAAATTCCGTTGACTACGTTAGTTCGTGCCTTAGGTTTTGGTTCAGATGATACAATCTTCGAAATCTTTGGAGAAAGCGAATCATTACGTAACACAATTGAGAAAGACTTGCATAAAAACCCAAGCGATTCTCGTACCGAAGAAGGTTTGAAAGATGTATACGAACGTTTACGTCCAGGTGAACCAAAAACTGCTGACAGCTCTCGTAGCTTATTAACGGCTCGTTTCTTCGATCCAAAACGTTACGACTTAGCAAATGTTGGTCGTTACAAAGTAAATAAAAAATTAGACCTTAAAACACGTCTATTGAACTTGACCTTGGCTGAAACATTGGTTGATCCTGAAACAGGGGAAATCATCGTTGAAAAAGGAACAGTTTTAACGCATCAGGTAATGGAAGACTTAGGTCCGAAATTAGAAGGCGGCTTGAACTCAGTAACCTACTACCCATCTGAAGATGCGGTTGTAACAGATCCAATGACTGTTCAAGTCATCAAAGTCTTTTCACCAAAAGACCCAGAACGTGAAGTAACAGTGATCGGTAATGCCTATCCGGATTCTTCCGTACGTACAGTTCGTCCTGCTGACATCATCGCTTCAATGAGCTACTTCTTGAACTTGATGGAAGGCATCGGCAATGTCGATGACATCGACCACTTAGGAAACCGTCGTATCCGTTCAGTCGGTGAATTGTTACAAAACCAATTCCGAATCGGCTTAGCCCGTATGGAACGTGTTGTTCGCGAACGTATGTCAATTCAAGACCAAGAAACCTTGACGCCGCAACAATTGATCAACATTCGACCAGTTGTTGCCAGCATCAAAGAATTCTTCGGTTCTTCTCAGTTGTCACAGTTCATGGACCAAACCAACCCATTAGGGGAATTGACCCACAAACGTCGTCTATCTGCCTTAGGACCTGGTGGTTTGACTCGTGACCGCGCTGGTTATGAAGTCCGAGACGTTCACTATTCTCACTATGGTCGTATGTGTCCGATTGAAACCCCCGAAGGTCCCAACATCGGGTTGATCAACAGCTTGGCTTCCTATGCGAAAGTCAACAAGTTTGGTTTCATCGAAACACCGTACCGTCGTGTGGATCGCGCAACTGGTCAAGTAACGGATACCATCGATTACTTAACTGCGGATATCGAGGACCATTACGTAGTTGCTCAAGCAAACAGTAAATTGAACGATGACGGCACCTTCGCTGAAGAAGTCGTTATGGCTCGTGCAACTTCTGAAAACTTGGAAGTAACGATCGATAAAGTGGATTATATGGACGTGTCACCGAAGCAAGTAGTTGCAGTCGCTACCGCTTGTATCCCATTCTTGGAAAACGATGACTCCAACCGTGCCTTGATGGGTGCCAACATGCAGCGTCAAGCTGTGCCATTGATCCAACCTCGTTCTCCATGGGTTGGTACTGGTATGGAATACAAAGCAGCTCATGACTCAGGTGCCGCTTTATTATGTAAAAACGATGGTGTCGTTGAATTCGTTGATGCGCACGAAGTTCGTGTTCGTCGCGACAATGGCGCATTAGATAAATACGACATTACAAAATTCCGTCGTTCAAACTCAGGTACAAGTTACAACCAACGTCCACTCGTTGGATTAGGTGAAAAAGTTGAAGTCGGCGACATTTTAGCTGACGGACCTTCTATGGAAAACGGCGAATTGGCTTTAGGTCAAAACGTTGTCGTAGCCTTCATGACTTGGGAAGGATACAACTATGAAGATGCGATCATCATGAGCCGTCGTTTGGTGAAAGATGATGTGTATACCTCAATCCATATTGAAGAATATGAATCAGAAGCACGTGATACCAAATTAGGACCTGAAGAAATCACTCGCGAAATCCCTAACGTTGGGGAAGACGCATTGAAGAACTTGGACGAAATGGGAATTATCCGCATCGGTGCCGAAGTTCATGATGGTGATTTACTTGTAGGTAAAGTCACTCCTAAAGGGGTAACGGAATTATCTGCTGAAGAACGATTGTTACACGCGATCTTTGGTGAAAAAGCCCGTGAAGTACGTGATACTTCTCTACGTGTGCCTCATGGCGGCGGCGGGATCGTTCATGATGTGAAGATCTTTACTCGTGAAGCAGGCGATGAATTGTCTCCAGGTGTGAATATGTTAGTGCGCGTCTATATCGTGCAAAAACGTAAGATCCATGAAGGGGATAAAATGGCCGGCCGTCACGGAAACAAAGGGGTCGTTTCACGCATCATGCCAGAAGAAGATATGCCATTCTTACCAGACGGCACACCAGTTGATATCATGTTGAATCCACTAGGGGTACCTTCTCGTATGAATATCGGACAAGTACTGGAATTACACTTAGGGATGGCTGCTCGCCAACTAGGTATCCACGTTGCTACACCGGTCTTCGATGGGGCGCAGGATAGCGATGTTTGGGAAACCGTTCGTGAAGCTCGGATGGCGGCAGATGCCAAAACCGTTCTTTATGATGGACGTACCGGAGAACCATTTGATAACCGTATTTCCGTAGGGGTTATGTACATGATCAAATTGGCCCACATGGTCGATGATAAATTGCATGCTCGTTCAATCGGACCATACTCTCTTGTTACGCAACAACCATTGGGTGGTAAAGCTCAATTTGGTGGACAACGTTTCGGGGAAATGGAAGTTTGGGCACTGGAAGCTTACGGTGCTGCCTACACGTTACAAGAAATCTTGACTTACAAATCAGATGATGTGGTTGGTCGTGTGAAAACTTACGAAGCCATCGTCAAAGGTGAACCTATTCCAAAACCAGGTGTGCCTGAATCTTTCCGCGTATTGGTGAAAGAATTACAAGCCCTTGGTTTAGATATGCAAGTCTTAGATATCAATGACAAAGAAATCGAGTTGCGAGACATGGATGATGATGATGACGACTTGATCACAGTTGACGCATTGACGAAATATGCCGAACAGCAACAATCTGCAAAAGAAGTCGAAGCGCAAGCAGCTGCTGAAAAAGCCGAACAAAAATCTGATTTGATCCAAGAAATCGAAACTGCCGAAGACTTATAAGAGTCACACTTGTCTGAAGAGGTTGTGTCAGAAGTGTTCAGCTTCAGGAAATGAGAAGGAAGTTCAAAAAAATTGTTTCTCAAATTTGATGAACTTTCGGCTTGTTTCCGAAGAAGCTGCTTCTGGAACACCGTTTATGCATGTGTAAGTCAGCTATCCCCTAGCTGACTTACGATAAAATGAAATGGAGGGAAACCCTTTTGATCGATGTAAATAAATTCGAAAGTATGCAAATAGGTTTGGCTTCTCCTGAAAAAATCAGAAGCTGGTCATACGGTGAAGTAAAAAAACCGGAAACCATTAACTACCGTACATTGAAGCCTGAACGCGAAGGGTTATTCGATGAAAGAATTTTTGGGCCAACCAAAGACTGGGAATGTGCCTGTGGGAAATACAAACGGATCCGTTACAAAGGGATTGTCTGCGACCGTTGTGGTGTTGAAGTCACTCGTTCGAAAGTTCGCCGTGAACGTATGGGTCACATTGAATTAGCAGCTCCTGTTACACATATCTGGTATTTCAAAGGAATTCCTTCTCGGATGGGTCTTGTGCTAGACATGAGTCCACGTGCGTTGGAAGAAATCATCTATTTTGCATCGTATGTCGTAATCGATCCAGGTAATACTAGCCTAGAGAAGAAACAATTATTGACTGAACGTGAATACCGTGAAAAACGTGATCAATACGGTCAAGAATTCCATGCGGCAATGGGTGCCGAAGCTATCAAACAATTATTAGATCAAGTGGACTTAGATGGAGAATCAGCAGAATTAAAAGAAGAATTGAAAACGGCTCAAGGTCAAAAACGTACACGGGCAATCCGTCGTTTAGATGTTTTAGAAGCGTTCCGTTCTTCTGGCAATCAACCAGGCTGGATGGTTATGGATGTTATCCCTGTCATTCCGCCAGATCTACGTCCAATGGTTCAATTAGAAGGGGGTCGTTTTGCGACTTCTGACTTGAACGATCTATACCGTCGTGTAATCAACCGTAACAACCGTTTGAAACGTTTGTTAGATTTGAATGCACCAAACATCATTGTTCAAAATGAAAAACGGATGCTGCAAGAAGCAGTCGATGCCTTAATCGATAATGGTCGTCGTGGCCGTCCAGTTACTGGACCTGGTAACCGTCCATTGAAATCTTTGTCTCACATGTTGAAAGGGAAACAAGGTCGTTTCCGTCAAAACTTGCTGGGTAAACGTGTCGATTACTCTGCCCGTTCCGTTATCGTTGTTGGACCTTTCTTGAAGATGTATCAATGTGGTCTGCCAAAAGAAATGGCGATCGAATTGTTCAAACCTTTCGTAATGAAAGAATTGGTTCAACGTGAAATTGCTTCAAATATCAAAAATGCAAAACGTAAAATCGAACGTCAAGAAGACGTTGTATGGGATGTCTTGGAAGAAGTAATCAAGGAACATCCAGTATTACTTAACCGGGCACCTACGTTGCACAGACTAGGTATCCAAGCCTTCGAACCAATCTTAGTAGAAGGTCGCGCGATTCGTCTTCACCCATTAGTATGTGAAGCCTACAATGCCGATTTCGATGGAGACCAAATGGCTGTTCATTTACCACTAGGAGAAGAAGCGCAAGCGGAAGCTCGTATGTTGATGTTGGCCGCAACACACATCTTGAACCCTAAAGATGGTAAACCAGTTGTTACCCCATCTCAAGATATGGTCTTGGGGAACTACTACCTAACAATGGAAGAAGAAGGCCGCGAAGGTGAAGGAATGATCTTCCGTGACATGAATGAAGCTGTTTTAGCTTGGCGTAATGGCTACGTTCACTTGCATTCACGTGTGGCTGTTGATCCTAATACTTTAGGCGACAAACCATTCACTGAAGAACAAAAAGAACGTATGCTGATCACGACCGTTGGGAAAATTATTTTCAACGAGATCATGCCGCAAGAGTTCCCTTACTTGAACGAACCAACAGATTTCAACTTAACACAATACACCCCTGACAAATACTTTGTCGAAAAAGGTGCAGATATTCCAGCAGCGATTAAGGAACAAGAAATCATCTTGCCATTCAAGAAGAAAAATCTTGGAAACATCATCGCTGAAGTCTTCAAACGTTTCAAAGTCACGGATACATCAATGATGCTTGACCGTATGAAAGACTTAGGCTACAAACATTCAACACATGCTGGTATGACCGTTGGTATCGCAGATATCATGGCGCTGGCAGAAAAACAAGAAATCATCGACAACGCCCACAAACAAGTTGGCACGATCACGAAACAATTCCGTCGCGGGTTGATTACTGACGACGAACGTTATGAACGTGTTATCGCTGTTTGGAATGCGGCAAAAGATGAAATTCAACAACGACTAATGGAATCTTTAGATGCGAAGAACCCAATCTTCATGATGTCTGATTCTGGAGCCCGTGGTAACATCTCCAACTTTACTCAGCTTGCTGGTATGCGTGGACTGATGGCCGCTCCGAATGGACAAATCATGGAATTGCCGATCATCTCAAACTTCCGTGAAGGTCTATCTGTCTTGGAAATGTTTATCTCTACTCACGGGGCTCGTAAAGGGATGACCGATACCGCCTTGAAGACAGCCGATTCAGGTTACTTGACTCGTCGTTTGGTTGACGTTGCCCAAGATGTTATCGTACGTGAAGAAGATTGCGGTACTGACCGCGGGTTGGAAATCTCTGCGATTCGCGAAGGAAACGAAATTATCGAATCATTAGAAGAACGTCTAGTTGGACGTTATACACAAAAATCTGTTATGCATCCTGAAACAGGTGAAGTGTTACTACCTGCAGACGCATTGATTAGTGAAGCAGATGCGAAACGCATCATTGACGCTGGCGTTGAGAAATTAACGATCCGCTCAGTCTTCACATGTAATACGAAACATGGTGTATGTAAACATTGTTACGGACGCAACTTGGCAACTGGCGACGACGTTGAAGTCGGTGAAGCAGTTGGTACCATCGCCGCTCAATCAATCGGTGAACCTGGTACTCAGTTGACCATGCGTACATTCCATACCGGTGGGGTTGCCGGAGACGATATCACACAAGGTCTTCCTCGTGTCCAAGAAATCTTCGAAGCACGTAATCCTAAAGGGTTGGCTGTTATTACCGAGGTAACAGGTGAAGTTGTTGAGATCGCTGAAGATGCAGCAACTCGTACGAAGGAAGTTACCGTTAAGGGTGAAACAGATACTCGTACGTACACAGTTCCTTACACTGCTCGTATGAAAGTCGTTGAAGGGGACATGATTCACCGTGGGGCACAATTAACAGAAGGATCCATCGATCCAAAACACTTGCTGCAAGTTCGCGATGTTATCTCTGTTGAAACGTACCTGTTACGTGAAGTACAACGTGTTTACCGTATGCAAGGGGTAGAAATCGGCGATAAACATATTGAGGTAATGGTTCGTCAAATGTTGCGTAAAGTCCGCGTCATGGACCCAGGCGACACAGATATCTTGCCAGGTACTTTGCTTGATATTGCTGACTTTAAAGACCAAAACTACAATACTTTGGTTGCTGGTGGCACACCTGCGACATCTCGTCCTGTCTTGCTTGGTATCACCAAAGCATCATTGGAAACAAACAGCTTCTTATCTGCCGCATCATTCCAAGAAACGACTCGTGTCTTGACGGATGCTGCGATCCGCGGTAAGAAAGATCCATTACTTGGATTGAAGGAAAATGTTATCATCGGTAAGATTATCCCTGCCGGTACAGGTATGGCGACATACCGTAACATGGAACCAAAAGAAGTCGTTGTGGCAAGCGAAAATGTTTACAGTATCTCTGATATTGAAGCGCAAATGGCTGCTGAAGACGCTTTGAACAATCCATTAAGTTAAGCTACCTATAGAGGAAGGCCACAAGATTCAAAAGAATCTTGTGGTCTTTTTATTTTCGCGCTATTATAGGAAGGTATCTGGCGAAATGGTAGCGGTCACTTTGATCAGATATTAAATTTCGTTTAGAGCATAAAAGAAAGACTATTGTCAGAACCGTTTTTGTGAGAAAATGACGGAAACTATTATTAGTACGTAAAATTTTTGAGGTGCTACATGAGCAGAACAAAGAAAATTATCTTGATTGTTGTGGGTGTCATCGTGCTGCTTGTTGGGGCTGCGACGGTTTACCTGTTGAAGGTAAATAGTGATGTGGATCAGGCAATCAGTAAAATGACGAAGAAAGTCAATTATAAAAATACTCGATCAGATACGGTCGATTTAAAAAGTGGCGAACCTTTTTCGATTCTTCTAATGGGGACGGATACAGGTGATAAAGGGCGAACCTATCAAGGGCGTTCCGATTCTATGATGCTGGTAACGATCAATCCAAAGAAAAAGCAAACCATGATGACGAGTTTGGATCGAGATATTTATACTCAGATCGTTGGATATAAGGGTGACGAGAATAATTATGTCGCAAAAGGCGACACCTATTATGACAAGCTGAACGCGGCTTATTCGTTAGGCGGCACGAAGATGGCGATTGAGTCGGTGCAAGAAATGATGGACGTTCCTGTCGATCATTATATCGAGATCAACATGAAGGGCTTGAAGACGTTAGTTGATGCGGTGGGCGGCATCGAGGTCGACAACAAGATTGATTTTACATTAGATGGCGTTCATGTGAAAAAAGGCAAACAAACCTTAGATGGAAGACATGCGTTAGAATATGTACGGATGCGTCATGAAGACCCTAAAGGCGATGTTGGCCGACAAGCACGACAACGAGAGATTTTATCGAAGATCGTCCATAAAATTTTGTCCGTCAATTCTGTCACGAAGTATAAAAAATACCTGCATGCGGTAGAAGATTACGTACGGACTGACCTGAGCTGGAGTGAGATGCTGACGGTCGCAAAGGATTATACCCCAGCAGCTGAGAATATCAAGCAGACCCAAGTAGAAGGCCAGGGCGAAATGATCAACGATATTTACTTCCAAATTTTAGGATTAAATAATTTATTGGAAGAACAGAACCTTGTGAAGAAGCAGCTAGATTTGCCTACGAAGAAAAAGTTACCGAATCTAGACGAGGACGACGACAATCAATTGTTCTTTGATGATAGCGAAGTTGATAAGATCAGTGCAGGCACCCATTATGATTATACTGGGTATGGCAAGATCCTTTATCCCATCGACAAGGATAATTATTAAAAAGAGTAAATAAAACAGCGGGTATGACAACATTCTTGTCACACCCGCTTTCTAGTTACGTTAAAGATTGAGAAGTCCTTCTTAAGCAGAATCGTTTCATTTTTCTCAAAAATGGTTATGATGAAAGCAAAAGGGGGACGATTTTATGACAGAAGAAAAAGCAATTTTTGCTGGCGGCTGTTTTTGGTGTATGGTGAAGCCGTTTGATCAAATGCCCGGTATCAAAAAAGTCGTTTCAGGCTATACGGGCGGACACGTGCCCAATCCAACCTACGAAGAAGTTTGCAGTGGGACAACAGGTCATACTGAAGCAGTGGAGATCACCTTTGATCCAGCAGTGATTTCTTACGAGCAGCTGGTGGCGATTTATTGGCAGCAAACAGATCCAACGGATGCCTTTGGTCAATTTGCGGATCGTGGCGATTCTTATCGTCCAGTGATTTTTTATGCTTCACCTGAACAAAAAGAAGCGGCAGAGGCATCTAAGGCACGACTTCAGGCAAGTGGGCGCTTCAGTGCACCGATTGTTACAGCAATCGAACCAGTACAGCCCTTTTATCCAGCCGAAGAGTATCATCAAGATTTTTACCAAAAAAATCCTGAGCATTATGCTGCCTATAGCGAAGGCTCTGGTCGACGCGGCTTCATTCGTCAAAATTGGGAAGCGTAATGGCTTTTCAAAAGCAAAACTAAGAGCCCGATAAACAAAAAGGGTAGAAACGGCAGACGTTCTGGGGGATTCTTACGAAGCGCATGATAGCCGAAAAAGACTAATCCGCTCAACGATGCGACAAATAGAAGCTGCAGCAGCTCATAGCCTGATAAAAAGAAGCTCCACAACCCGACCACCCAAAGATCTCCCGAACCTAAGCTGTTTGGGAGAATTTTTTGGCTAAGATAAAAGAGGGCACAAACAGCCAGTGGATGGGTCCAATAAATCGGAAAAAGAAAAATTCCGCTAATGAGTAAAAGAATGCTCGTTATGAAAAAAATCCGCATCTCTACAATCAAATAATCCCAATCGATTACCGCTAAGACTAATGAACTGAATAACCAAAACAAGGTCCAAAGATTATCCCACTGATATTCCTGTAAAAAAAGCCAACAGAGAAGGCCGCAAAACAATTCCAGCCAGAAGCTGCGTTTCGAAAATTTTTGCCGGCAGTGGGTACACTGAAATCCTTGAAGCAAAGCAGAGACTAAAGGAATCATTTCGACTGGTCGAAGTCTGTGCTGGCAATGGTCACAGTGTGAAGGCGGATAAAGCAGCGATTCGTTTCATGGGACCCGGGTACAAACGACCGCTAAAAAGGACCCGATAACTGTTCCAAAGATGAAATGTAGGATTGTTCTCACCTCCCTTTTTCAATAAGATACGAAAAGCAAGCAAAATTCCAGCATTTTCTTTGTGCTTTTGCCATAATTGTATTATGCTTTTAATGGAAGATAAATTAGGAGGTATGAAGGAATGAAATACGAAAAAACAAAAGAAGTATTGAACCAACTAGTTGCAGACTTGAGTCAAATGTCCATGGTCATTCACCAAACTCACTGGTATATGCGCGGCCCGGGCTTCTTGACATTACACCCAATGATGGACGATTTCATGGATGACGTGAACGATCAATTGGACGAAATTTCAGAACGTTTAATCACATTAGACGGCTCACCTTACTCAACATTACGTGAAATGGCTGACCAAACAAAAATCCCAGACGAAGTAGGACGTTGGGATCGTACAATGGAAGAACGCTTAGCTACGCTTGTTGACGGCTACCGTTACTTAGCAGACCTTTACCAAAAAGGGATCGACGTAACAGGTGAAGAAGGCGATGATCCAACACAAGATATCTTCATCGAATTCAAAACAGCGACTGAAAAACGTATTTGGATGATTCAAGCACATCTAGGAAAAGCACCTGAAATCGATGCTTAATTCAAAAAGAGGTTCTCATCAATAAGATGAGAACCTCTTTTTTATAGCGCTGGATCAGAATTTAGGCCAATCACACTATCCACGGGAATCGAGATCAAGATGCCCTGCGCGTCACTTTGGAGACCGCATTGCTTGCTGATGGCTTTCATGATCGCCATTTTTTTGTCGTGCTCGACTAAGATGTAGACCATCTCTTTTTCAGGCTGGATACTGATCCCCCATTTTTTCAGAGTTTCTTGAGAATCAAGCCGTCGAGCGTGGACGACCGTTCCGCCAGCCGCGCCAGCTGCAGTAGCGGCCACCATGACCTCCTCGCTGTACCCTTGATTGATGGTGACCATGAGTAAGCTGTGTTTTGCCTCCTGGATCATCTGTTTTTCCTCTCTTTCCATGTGATGTTGAATCTTGTCCTGCATTTCTGAGTCTAAGATTTTCGTGATATAGCTGCTTGCTCCTGAAATAGGGAAAGTAAACGCGCAGCCTCTGTTAGGCTTATGAAGACATAAGCCTTTTCCAAGAGCGGCCAATAGACCAGGGACACATTTTTTTAAAACGGGACACATGAAAATCGCTTTTTCGGAGGTGCCTAATCCGAGGTAGTCCATGACCTCGTTTGTCGCCGTTCCTTCTCCGATACATAAATAGTGGACGGGTGTTTTTTCCGCTTCAAAAATAGCGTGGGCTTTTTTCTTATCTTTTAAATCTATAATCAATGTCAACATTTGAACAGCCGGTTTATTATGCATCCTCTTCAGTGTCCTCCCATTCTTCGATTTCATTCAATTCATCTATTGTTAACGCCGCATTTTGTGCAGCTTTGCCTTCGCGCCATTTAAAAACAAGCCCCATAATCTGAATAGCGATCAATGGTGTCAATGCGACAAGCGCCACAACACCGAAAGCATCCGCCATAATATTACCATTCAAGGATTCGCTGACGCCAATACAGAGAGGGAGCAGGAAGGTACTGGTCATTGGTCCGCTTGCAACCCCGCCGGAGTCAAAGGCGATACCGATGAAGATTTTTGGAACAAAGCGGGACAGAAGCAGGGCAATCAGATAGCCTGGGATAATAATCCAATAAATGCTGACGCCTGTGATGGAACGTGTCATCGCCAAGCCCACACTGACTGCCACTCCGATGGAGAGACAGATATTCATGGAAGAAGCGGAGATTGATCCGCCAGTAACATTTTCAACTTGGTGATTCAATACCTGAATGGCGGGTTCGGCCTTTACAATAAAGTAACCGATCAGCATCCCGATAGGAATGAGCAGCCATTTGTATTGGCTAGCCGCTAATTCGCCCCCCAATAAACTGCCGACTGGAGCAAAACCGATGCTCACACCGGTTAGAAAAAGGACCAGCCCAATATATGTGTAGATGAGCCCCACGATCATACGTATGTACTGTCTGTGATGGTACCGACGACTGATAAGCTGAAAGATAAAAAAGAGCAGAGCAACCGGCAGCATCGAAATAAGGACTTCTTTCGCAAAATGCGGCAGTTCAAGCATAAACTCCCGCATGACATCTTGTGTCGTACTGACATCAAGAAACTCTGTAGGGGTGTAGGAAGCATCCGTCGGTTGAAAGAAGATGCCTAGTAATAAGACGGCTAGAATAGGCCCAATACTTGAAATCGCAACTAAACCAAAGCTGTCGTCAGAAGCATTTTTATCGCTTCGCACCGATGCCAACCCGACCCCTAAAGCTAAAATGAAGGGAACGGTGATCGGACCTGTAGTAGCCCCGCCTGAATCGAAGGCGACAGGGACAAAATCGTTTGGTGTAAGAAAAGAAAGTAAGATTACCAACAAGTATAGCACCATCAGTAAGAGGGATAAATTGATTTTGAATAAAATTCGCAAGACAGCGATGGTCAAACAAATCCCAACACCGATCGCCACCGTCCAAACCAGTAAATTACTAGGGATCGCCGGCATTTGATCGGCCAATACTTGTAAATCAGGCTCTGCGATCGTAATAACCGCGCCGATAATAAAAACACTGAAAGCTAGTAGTCCGATTTTTTTACTTTTTGAGAGCTGGATCCCCATCCCTTCACCGAGAGGGGTCATGGACATTTCCGCCCCCAGCTGGAAAAAGCCCATCCCGATAATAAGCATCACTGCTCCCATGAGAAACATAGCAAAGGTCCCAATCTCCATTGGAACAAGAAAAACACTTACCAGCAGCACCGTGATCGTAATCGGCAAGACTGCGGATAACGATTCAGAAATATTTTCTTTTAATTTTTGATTCATCGTTTCACTCCTTTTTTCTGTTTTGGACAGAGGAATGTTGGTTTGCATCCAAAAACTGTAGATCCTCTTTGTTGACTACAGCAATTTTAATTATCCGTCACACGCAACGCATAGGAATCCAGCAAAATCCGTGCAATAATCTGCAGCGGCAGGCGTGAGCGCACTTCGTAATCGGGAAAATAGGAGCCTTCAGACTTGAAGCCGACCAAGGCGATCTCGCAATAATTCATCAGACTAGAGGTGTTGTTCGCTGTTAGCAGGATAGAGCCGATCTCCGCGTCGTAGCAGTTTTTAGCGGCGACGACCAGCTCCTTCGTCTCACCGTTTAGAGAGATAAAAATGACGATGTCCTGTTTGGTCAGTTTTCGACTGATATTTTTAATAATTTCCGGATCGGTATGCATTTGACAATTTTTTCCGGTCAATTGGAATTTCACCATCATTTCTTGACCGATCATCTCCGAAAAGCCCCGCGCAAAGAGAAACACCCGATCCGCGAATTTTATTTTTTGGATCGCATCCTCGATATTGCCGATTTTCATCATATTAATCGTTCGAATAACCTCTTGCTCATTTTTTAAAATCGCTCGCCGAATGCCTTCATCGACTTTATCTAAGGAAGAGAAGTTGATGTTTTTGTTTTCCTGCTCTTTTAAATGGTGTTTGAACGCAGTGAAGCCTTCATAGCCTTTCTTTTTCATCGTTCGCACAATCGTAGCCGTAGAAACATTGGCCTGCTCGCTCAGCTTGACGATGGAGTAATTAGGGACTTCAAGAATATGGCTTTCAATATAGTCCCAGAGGTATTGCTCCGTTTCGCTTAATTTGTGATCCATTGTTTTACTAACCCTCTTTCAGCATCACGTTATATAAAAAGTATCACGTTTCATAAAAAGATGTAAAGCTTTTCAATGAATTAGCGAAAATATGAAAACCTTTTCGGTGTGGAACGTTGCATAATAGGCACAAGGAGGTCGTCACTCATGTCTATCTATACATGCACTATGAATTTAGCCATTGATCTATTTATTGAAACAGACACCATGGATCCTTTTGTCGTGAATCGAACGAAGGATGATGATATCCAAGCAAACGGAAAAGGCGTGAATGTTTCCCTCGTCTTAAAAATGTTGGGAATTCCAACGACGGCATTGGGTTTTCGTGCAGGGTTCACTGGAAACTATATAGAAGATTATTTACAGGAAAAAGCGATTCAAACAGATTTTATTGAAGTTCCGGGGATGACTCGCATCAATGTCTTCACACAAGTCAATCAAACAGAGGAGGAATACAAATTAGTCAATCAAGGACCGGAGATCCCACCTGAAAAGGTGCAAGCCTTTTTGGATCAGATCAGGAATTTACAGGCGCAGGATTATCTATGTATCTCAGGAAGTTTGCCACGAGGCGTAGCGCCTACGATTTTGATCGAGATCAGTCGGATCTGCGAAGAACGCGGCATTCATTTGATCATTGACAGCAGCTATCAAGAAGTCATGGACTGTTTGCCTTACCACCCGTTTTTACTGAAGCCAAATGAAGAAGAGCTGGCGTCCTGGTTTGGACAAGTCATTGATACAGAGGAGGCTTATTTATTTTATGGTCAGCAATTATTAGCGGCCGGCGCACAAAATGTACTGCTGTCACTTGGCGGAGAAGGAGCCATTTTTTTCACACAAGATAAAATTATTCGAGGAAATTCGCCAAAGGGAAAAGTAGTCAACACGGCTTGTGCAGGGGATACCTTATTGGGAACCTTTTTAGCTGGTCATTTAAGCCATCAGCCGCTGGAGGAAACATTGCGTAAAAGCTTAGCGGCTGGCAGCTCGACAGCCTTTCGTAAAGGTCTGACAGATTTTTTAGATGTAGAAGCCTTAAGTAAACAAATTGAAATCAAAGAAGAGAGGGTAAAATCATGGGAAATTATCAATTAATCGCAGCAACAGGGTGTCCGACAGGCATTGCTCATACTTATATGGCACAGGAAGCATTGGAGCAGGCGGCGAAGAAAAAGGGCGTAACGATCAAAGTTGAAACACACGGACAGATCGGAGTCGAAAATGAATTAACCGCAGAAGAAATCAAGAATGCGGAGGCCGTGATTATCGCGGCAGATAAGGATGTCCATCCAGAACGATTTGCAGGCAAACGAATCATCGATGTTTCTGTGAGTACAGGGATTAAGGATGCCGAGCGCTTGATTGACAACGCGTTGGCTGGAAAAGGTGTTATCGCTGCAGAGAATCATTCGGTGGATGCGTTAGAGCAGGAAACAGGAAGCGGCACGAGTTTTGGTCGCAGCATTTATAAAAACCTGATGAACGGTGTTTCCCATATGCTGCCTTTTGTCGTGGCGGGTGGTGTTCTAATCGCCATCTCCTTTGCTGTCTGGGGAATCTATTCCTTTGATCCAGAGAATGCTCAGTATAACGCGACAGCCGCTATGCTAAAAGCTGTCGGTGATGCGGCGATGGGGATGATGGTTCCCGTATTAGCCGCGTATATTGCAGAGGGAATCGCGAAACGACCAGGGTTAGTTGTAGGTTTTGTCGGCGGGATCGTCGCAATGAATGGCGGTACTGGATTTTTAGGCGGGATTTTAGCCGGGTTCCTAGCGGGATACTTCATTTTATTCCTGCAAAAAGTTTTAGAGGTGCTGCCAAAACAGCTAGACGGTTTGAAAGCCATCTTCTTGTATCCAGTCATTGGTGTAGCGGTGATCGGGATCGTGATGTCTTTACTCGCAGGACCGATGAAGGCTGTAAATGAAGGCATGATGAGCTTTTTAGCTGGCTTTGAACATTCGAATCCTTTAGTCCTTGGGGTGATCGTTGGCTGTATGTGTGCCTTTGATATGGGTGGCCCGATCAATAAGGCAGCCTATGTAACAGGAACGGCATTATTAGCGCAAGGAAATACGACCTTTATGGCAGGCGTCTCAGCAGCTTGTATCGCACCGCCGTTGATCACAGGATTCGCGACCTTATTCTTTGGAAAATATTTCGATACGAATGATCGCAATGCTGGGTTAGTCAACTTCATTTTAGGCTCTACCCATATTACAGAAGGTGCGATCCCATTTGCGGCAAAGGACCCGATTCGCGTATTGCCAACGATGATGCTGGGGTCATCAATTGCGGCTGTTTTAACGTATATGTTTGGTGTGCAAGTACCAGCACCTCATGGCGGCTTCTTAGTATTGCCAGTTGTAACAGGGAAATTCCAATGGGTATTCTCGATTCTCATCGGTTCAATTATCGGCGGAGTCATTTTGGGATTGATCCAAAAGAGCAGTGTCGCTGCGAAAGAGAAAAAAGCCAATGCGGAACAAGCAGATAAATCAGCCATCGCAGAGTAAGGAGAGAACGAGCATGGGGATCATTCAAGAAGAAAACATCTTTTTACATCAATCACTGTCTACTCAAAAAGAAGCCTTTGAATTTTTAGCGAGACAAACTGTGGCTTTAGGTATTTCAGCCGATGAGCAGCAGGTGTATCAGAAATTAGTCGCACGTGAAAATGAAGGAACGACCGGTATGATGGACGGCTTCGCGATTCCACATGCGAAGGATCAGTCGATCAAAGAACCCAGCATCCTCATTGTTACGCTGGATCAGGGAATCGAGTGGAACAGCATGGATGGTCAGCGGATCAACTTTGTCATCGCGTTGTTTATTCCTGATTCAGAGGCGGGAACGACTCATTTGAAATTATTATCCGCGGTCGCTCGGCTGTTGATGCGAAACGAAGTGACGGAACAGCTGAAAGTGGCGCAAACAAAAACGGAAATCGCAACATTACTAAATGAAAAAATAGGTGAGAATGAATGAAGACAATCAGTGCAGGAAAGAAGAAGTATTTAGATCAACTGACAAATGAAGCGGGAATCATTGGTGCGCTAGCGATCGATCAACGGGGCGCCTTGAAGAAAATGATCGGCAAATACAAGGAAGCAACGACAGATGATATCATCAAATTCAAGGAGCTGGTTTCTCAGGAGTTAACGCCCTATGCGTCGGCTATTTTGTTAGATCCAGAATATGGTCTGCCTGCCGCGGACGTGCGGGACGCCCATTGCGGACTGCTGTTGGCCTATGAAAAAACGGGCTACGACGCGACAACCCCTGGGCGTTTGCCCGATGTATTAAATGTTTGGTCAGTCAAGCGTCTGAAAGAAGCCGGTGCCGATGCCTGCAAATTCCTGCTCTATTACGATGTGGATGAGCCAGAAGCAATCAATGAGCAAAAGCGGGCGTATATGGAGCGGATCGGTTCTGAGTGTACCGCAGAAGATATTCCTTTCTTTTTAGAAATCGTGTCCTATGACGCCAAGATCACAGATGCCTCATCCTTAGACTACGTGAAGGTGAAGCCCCGCAAAGTGATTGAAGCGATGCGGGAATTTTCTAAGGGACGTTATCAAGTGGATGTTTTAAAGGTAGAGGTCCCGGTAAACATGAACTTTGTTGAAGGCTATGGTCAAGAAGTCTGCTACAGCCAATCAGAGGCTGCGGCTTACTTCAAAGAGCAATCAGAGGCCACAGATCTGCCGTTTATTTTCTTAAGCGCCGGTGTCAGTGCAGCGCTGTTCCAAGAGACTTTACGCTTCGCGAAACAAGCGGGCTCAACCTTTAATGGGGTACTTTGTGGACGAGCAACTTGGGCGAATGGAGTAGAGCCCTTTGTAAAAGAAAGCGAAGGACAAGCAGTTGCCTGGTTATCCGAAGAAGGCAGACGAAACATTGAAGAATTAAATGCGGTATTAAAGGAAACTGCCACTTCAGTTTATACGAATGCATAAGAAAAACGACTGCCTGTAGCGGGCAGTCGTTTTTAATGTCTTATAAGGCTTCTTTCGCCAATTCAATTTGTTTTTTGACTTGGTCGAAGCCAGTACCGCCTAGAGAATGACGACGTGTGACAGCCGTTTTAGAAGACAAGGTGTCGTAGATGTCCTCTTCGATCACAGAATGGATAGCTTGATATTCTTCTAACGGCACATCCTGCAGGAAAATCCCTTTTTGGGTGCAGGCCAAGACCAATTTCCCAACGATCTCATGAGCTTGACGGAAAGGGATGCCCTTCGCCGCTAAATAATCCGCCAGCTCCGTCGCGTTAGAGAAATCTTTTTCTGTCGCATCGTGCATAGTCTGGGTATGGACCTTCATGGTATCGACCATACCGGCCATGATGTCTAAGCTAGTCGCTACCGTATGGACTGTATCGAACATACCTTCTTTGTCTTCTTGCAGGTCCTTGTTATAAGCCAACGGCAATCCTTTAATGACGGTTAATAAACCAATCAAATCACCGAAGACACGGCCAGATTTTCCACGGATCAATTCTGCCATGTCCGGGTTTTTTTTTTGCGGCATAATGGAGCTGCCCGTCGAAAACGTATCGGTTAATTCAATAAATTTAAACTCATGGCTGCACCATAGAATGATCTCTTCACAGAAACGAGAGAGATGCATCATTAAGATCGAACTGTTGCTTAAAAATTCAAGAATGAAATCCCGATCGCTGACACCATCAAGACTGTTCATGTAAATATCCGCAAAGCCCAGCTCGTCCGCGGTCATCTGGCGATCAATCGGAAAAGTCGTTCCCGCAAGCGCCGCGCAGCCTAACGGAGAGATATCCACCCGCTTAAGACTTTCTTCAAGGCGTGCCTGATCCCGCGTCAGCATCCCGTAATAGGCCATTAAATGATGCCCAAAGGAAATCGGCTGCGCATGCTGTAGATGGGTATAGCCAGGCATGATCGTTTCAACATGCTCTTCGGCTTTATTGACCAGTACCGCACGAAAATGATGAACCTTCTCGATAATCTCAGCCAAATGCTCCTTCAAGTATAAATGCATGTCGGTAGCGACTTGGTCGTTTCTGCTGCGAGCGGTGTGAAGCTTGCCGGCGACAGGTCCGATCTCGTCATGAAGCATTTTCTCCAAGTTCAAATGAATGTCTTCATTTTCAATCGTAAAGGTTAATTCATTCTTTGCCGCTTTTTCTGCTAATATAGTTAATCCTGCGATGATTTGCTGCGCTTCTTCTTTGGTGATGATACCTGTTTCCCCAAGCATTTTAACATGAGCCAAACTACCGGTAATGTCTTGTGTCGCTAATTGCTGGTCAAAGGGGATGGAAGCCCCAAATGCGTCGATCCAGGCCTCATTTTTGCCATCAAAACGCCCGCCCCAAAGTTTTGCCATAATAGTTGTCCTCGCTTTTCTTTTATAATCAGTATATAAGAAGTGTATTGCTAAAAAAAGACCGACTAGTCGGTCTTTTTCAGCGAAGTATCCTCGCGACTTCTTTAAATAGTTAGCTTAATGAATCCATGGATTCATTAAGCAGTCACATTTAGGGAGGAGGCATCTTCTCAGATACCTCAGGATGAAAACATTGCTGGTTTCCTTATTTCCTGACCGGAAAAGAAACTCTCCTAAGAGCAATGGCAAGATGTGAAACCGGACGGCCTTATTTACCGGCAAGTAAAAGCCGCCTCACATCTGGTTCCTCTTGCAATTTCATTAAATACTCGGTTGTTTATTCTCCGCCTGGATTTCAGCGTGTACCTTTGTTGGCAAGCCCCATAATTTAATGAAGCCGATCGCTGCATCTTGATCGAAGGTATCAGCAGACGTATACGTCGCCAAGTTTTCGTTGTATAAGCTGTTGTCAGATTTACGTCCTTCAACGATGACATTGCCTTTGAAGAGTTTTACACGCAATACGCCGTTCACGACTTCTTGGGATTGTTTCAAGAAGGCGATTAACGCGTCCATCGTCGGGTTGAACCACAGTCCGTCATAGATCATTTGGCAGAGCTGCTGTTCAATAACTGGTTTGAAATGCGCCATCTCACGAACAAAGGTCAGATCTTCCAATTCTTTATGCGCCTTCATCAACACTTCTGCACCGGGACATTCGTAAACTTCACGCGATTTGATGCCCACTAGACGATTTTCAATATGATCGATTCTGCCGATACCATGTACGCCGGCGATCGTGTTCAGTTTCATGATTAATGTCGCTAAAGATAATTCTTCCCCATCTAACGCTGTCGGCACCCCTTTTTCAAAGGTGATCTCAACGATTGTTGGTTTGTCTGGTGTATCTTCTAATTCAGCAGTGATGGCATAAGCTCCAGCTGGCGGAGTAGCCCAAGGATCTTCTAAGATACCGCATTCGCAGGCACGTCCCCATAAGTTTTGGTCGATGGAGTAAGGATTGTCTAGATCCGCTGGGATCGGCACGCCTTTTTCAGCCGCGTAATTGATTTCTTCTTCACGAGACCATTTCCATTCACGGACTGGCGCGATGATCTTCAAGTTTGGATCAAGGGCAGCGATGGAAACTTCAAAACGAACTTGGTCATTTCCTTTTCCGGTACAGCCATGAGCGATGGTCGTTGCTCCTGTCTGATGTGCTAACTCCACTAATTTTTTCGAAATCAATGGACGAGACAACGCCGATACCAATGGGTAAGAATTTTCATAGTAGGTATTGCCCTGCAGCGCAATTAATACGAAGTCCTGCGAAAACTCTTCACGCGCATCAATGGCGTAAGATTCAATCGCACCAACTTGCAGTGCTTTTTTCTTAATAAATTCAGTATCGCGGCCTTCTCCAATATCCAAACAGCAGGCAATCACGTCGTAACCTTCATCGACGAGCCATTTGATTGAGACTGAAGTATCTAGACCACCTGAGTATGCTAAAATCACTTTTTCTTTCATCCTGATTGCTCCCTTATCGCTTTTTCATTAAAATCTAATTAATGTGTTGAAGCAATATTAGCATCGTAAAATACAAAAAGCAAGCACTTTTTAAATATTTATGCAAAATAATTTTAAAAATACGTTTCTTTATTCAGTTTAGTGTGTATATTAGCATTCATTTTGTATAGTAGAAACACGCAGCGTAAATGAAAAGAATTTGCGTTTTCAAAGAGAAAAACATTGACATGCCAAGGCTTAGCAAGTATTATGGTAAATGGTATTGTTTGCCCCACGAGAGCCCCGGAAACTCAAGTGTTTGTCAAACATTCGAAATCGAAATTGGAGGAAAAAAACGTGCGTACAACATATATGGCTAAGCCAGGCGAAGTAGAACGTAAATGGTACGTAGTAGACGCAACTGATGTTCCTTTAGGACGTCTTTCAACAGTTGTTGCATCTGTACTACGCGGCAAAAATAAACCAACATTCACACCACATGTAGATACTGGTGATTTTGTAATTGTAATCAATGCAGATCAAGTTAAATTAACAGGTAAAAAGGCAACTGACAAGATTTACTACCGTCACTCAAACTTCCCTGGTGGATTGAAATCAGTCTCAGCAGGCGAATTGCGTGCTAAAAATTCTCGCCGTTTGGTCGAAACTTCTGTTAAAGGTATGCTTCCTAAGAACACTTTAGGTCGCGCTCAAGGCATGAAACTTCACGTATACGGTGGAGCAGAACATCCACATGCAGCACAACAACCAGAAGTCTTAGACATCACAAACTTAATTTAAATAGGAGGGAAATTCATTGGCACAAGTTCAATATAGCGGCACAGGCCGTCGTAAAAATGCAGTTGCTCGCGTACGTTTAGTACCAGGAACTGGTAAAATTACTGTAAATAAAAAAGACGTTGAAGAATATATCCCACATGCTGACCTACGTTTAGTAATCAACCAACCATTTGGCGTTACTGAAACAGCAGGTTCATACGATGTATTCGTAAACGTAAACGGTGGGGGCTACGCAGGTCAAGCCGGCGCTATCCGTCACGGTATCTCACGCGCTTTATTAGAAGTAGATCCTGATTTCCGCGCACCATTAAAACGCGCTGGATTACTTACACGTGATTCACGTATGGTTGAACGTAAAAAACCAGGTCTTAAAAAAGCTCGTAAAGCTTCACAGTTTTCAAAACGTTAATATTCTTTGTATATCAATGTTTCAAGACACTTTTCAATTATTTGGAAAGTGTCTTTTTTTAGTTTAAGAACACATTCGAGAACACATTCATCCTAGTTCTTTAATCCTTTTTGAAATGCTTCGAAAACAGTCTTATCAACTACATCTGGTGTGTTTACGTATATCTTTGTAGTAGAAATATCTGAGTGTGTTAAAGCATTAGATATTTGATTCATATTTGCTCCGCCTTGTCTAGCTATAGTTGCATAGGTATGACGAAGCTTATGTGGAGATAAATGAGCCAATTCAGGATGTCGTCTTTTAATTGAATTGATTCGATAGTTTAGGTAATCAGCGTGAACAGGGCAATTTACTTCTCCGGATGGTTTAGTATAGGTAAAGAGATACTGATCTGGTGTTTGATTAATTTTTAATCTCAACAATTGCTCAGCTTGCACTGATTTCCATTTGCTTAGTAATGCCATTACAATTTCGGGTACTTGAATTACGGTATCCTTTCGACCTTTTGTAAATTTCTTTTTTTGATATTTATCCAAAGCATGTTTAAGGCGAACCGTTTGTTTCTCAAAGTCGATATATTTCCATTGCAAAGCATACGTCTCACTTTTTCTATCACCAAGATATAGGGTAAGCATGAAAAGAGTATAGTCATGAAGAGTAAGCAAGTGATTATTCAAGTCAGTGTTTACTGCTTCTATCCAAGCAATAAGCTCTTCTGACGATAATGCTTGATTACCTTCCCGTATCCTTCTTTCTTCTAAAGCAATTTTTTTAGGTGCAGTGATACATTGAATAATTTTGGTAGTTCGGTTAAATTCAATATAATTTAGTATTTCTGCAATATCAAACATAGAACGGACATATCCTTTGATAATTTTTATATTTGCGTATTCTTTCGATTTTTTTGTTAATTCATCTGATATTATCTCAGTATTTGAATTCAGATAATTCATTGCATATTCACCAAACATTGGAAGGATGTGCAATCGGAATATATCCTTAGTATTACTAATTGTTACATTACTTGGAGCCCTGTTTGACCTAGTAGTTTGACCTAGTTCATATCTAGGAAGCCATTTTGATTCATAAAAATCTTTAAATTTTATTTTTCCTTTCAATTCTAGTGAGTTTGCATTCTCCTCTCTTAAAACTGTTTCAATCTTCTTTTTCATTTCCCTTTCGGCCTTAATAGCTAATTGCCTAGTTGGAAATACTTTTTGATACTTCTCTGATGCAATTCCAGTGATTTCTCTGAATTTTTTTGGATACCTCAGATTAGTTTTATATTTCCCATTTGAAAGCTTTGTAGGCAAACTTCCTCACTCCTTTAAAAAGTAAGGCAGTACATTTCGCTATTTATAGTATATGTGACGAGAAGAAAATTTCAATTTTTTTTGAATGTATTCATGAAATCTTTGATATCCTCTACGTCAAAGCGAACTACGCCATCAATTTTTATTACTGGAAAATTATATACACGAATCCACTTATCTAAAGTATTATTATCAATTCCTAGAAATTCACAGGCTTGTTTTTTATTCAAGTAGGCTTTCGATTTTATAAAATCATCTCCTAAAATAATAGTTTAAAATTTTTGAACCGCTTTGGGTAAGCACATAGGAATTTCACCTCTCCCCAGTTTACGGCGAGCCTTACGGAAGTATCATTATTTACTGCTATTGTCATGGCATTTTGTTGTCCCAGAACAAAAGAAATCTCTAAGTAGTTGTCGCTAACTAGGTCATGGCGTACTTGTATTTCTAGCTCGAATAGCAGGGAACGTTATTCAAAAATTATATCTAATTATCAAAGATCAATATAGGAATATCATCCTAATCACTATTAATAACAAGAAGAAGATTAAAAAAGAAACAAAAACGGAAAAAAATTTATCTTGATTCCGAGAATTCAATATAGATAATACGGTGCTGAATAAAATTATCTGGTTGTTAAGATAATGTCTGCCGATCATTTCTAAAACCT
>NZ_JXLA01000038.1 GCF_001886185.1 Enterococcus raffinosus
AAAAAACTTGTATCGATCTTTAAAACCAGTAGCGGACGTTCGCAAACCTGGAGCTACCCAAATCCAGGAGATGGCAAAGCGCCAGAGGATGTTCGTAGTATCTTAGAAAAAATGACGTTGCTACATTTGTTCAATAAGGACGGCGAAAAGTTGTATAACGAAGTCGTTAGCGCCAAGTACGTCGAAACTGTCGAAACAATTATTTTTTAATTGATTAACTTGAGGAGGCGCGGCTTAGCCGCCACCCTCTACTAAAGAAAAAGGAGGACAATATCCCATGAATGAACAAACCCTTTCGTACCGCCAGTTGTTCCATTTGAAATCAACAACCCTAGAAAAACGTATCAAAGAGTATTACTACAGTACACAAAACAGCAGCCTAACGATTAAATACATTCTCACTTTGAAAATACGGCACCAGCTGGGTGCGGAAGAGTTTGCCTTCATTCTAAAAGATCTTGTCCGTGAGATTTTTATGAATACGAAAGCTACTCGTACCATGAAGCGCTTCTTCTACTACTTTCAAGATTACTTCATGGCACCTGAGTGGCAAGCATTAAAAATGAGAACCTTCTTAGTCCGTAACTTTGGTGAAAAAGCCGTGTCTCTTGTCCGTTCCTTAATCTCAAAAGTCCGTCCCGATGAAACAAATGAACCTTGATAGAAGATCACCTACGCAAAAAAAATTTGAGAAAGGAAACTAAGGCTATGAGACAGGATTTAGTGGCGACCTTTACCAACGGTCTGGGCGCAACACATGACTGGAAATATAACAATCTAAAGAATGATCTGCCAATGCCAGTGATCAAAGAAGCTTGCGAACTCTTAACGACGTTGGATATTTTTGAAGAAAATGGCGTAAAACTATTTGATTCCGTGGTGACAGCCAAGATCATTACTACCAAAGAAACTGAGATTTTTGATACTACCAATGAAGCCTATAAAATTACAGACGACTCCGAGTCCCTGTGCAGAGGCACGAACACAGCTCAGCGAACACCAGCTGAACACGT
Source organism: Enterococcus raffinosus (assembly GCF_001886185.1). Classification (GTDB taxonomy): domain Bacteria; phylum Bacillota; class Bacilli; order Lactobacillales; family Enterococcaceae; genus Enterococcus_A; species Enterococcus_A raffinosus. Next base: position 1,014 of record NZ_JXLA01000038.1, read on the forward strand.
ACAAAATACCGTTGTGGAGACAGCAAAAGCACCCGCAGACAAGCTAATTCGCCAACATTCATTAATAGAACCAACAATACTAAAACATGAACACACATCATTTAAAGACAATACTGCCTGTGCCGAGCCTGCGTTCCCTCCAGAGTATCTTCAGCCGCCGCTGCTTTCTGCCGAAAACACAAGGACACGCCAGCGTCTACTGTCTTGGCTTCGTGGAAAGAAGCATCGAAACAAAGAAGGACCACCCCAATCACAGAACCATTCCCAAAACTAAATTCTGCCCTTCTCAAATAAATTAAGCGTAGGTCATTTGATCAATTTTTTGAACTCTTTTTTGAACATTGAAGGAGCCTTCGACAAAAAATGAAAATTTCCTTTCTCAAGATTTGTTCATCAAAAAGAAAACGCATTGAGCCTTAAAAAGACTCCATGCGTTTATCCATGATGTTTACTTTCCCTCCGCCACCTCTGAATGGTTTGGACCAACAAGCGCTTCATAACAGGGGTTAGCAGTAGATAGAAGACGATATTCCCAACAGCGTGCATCAAATCCACCGGAATGCCTGCTAAATAATAAGGTAGAAAAGCCGATATTCCAAGAAACGGGGCTTGAATTAGTGAAATAAAGAACCCAAAAAGCAACCCAGTGATTCCAGCATAAATAGCTTGTAAAAGGATACTCGCCTTAAACTTAGGAACTCTTTTTAGCAAACTCGTTAGCAAAATAAGCAAGAAGTACGTAGCGACCTGAGCGATCGTCCAAACGCCCATCCCCATGTAAAAATTGGTAATAAGAATAGATAGAATGCTGACGATCAAGCCTTGATAGGATCCCCAGTAAATAGTGATGATCAATAGGATCGCGGTAACCGGCTGCACATTCACGATAAACTGAAAAAAAGTCCGGCTAACCACACACAAGGCAACCATCATAGACAGCAGACTTAATTCCTTCACACCTAATGAAAAGGTGGAATAGATGCTTCGACTAGAATTGTTCAAGCTTGAACACCACACGATCGCCATTCTTCAACTTCGCGTCTTTTGCTCCTACATTTACCTGTTCATCATTGATCGTGAATACCCAGTATTTATTGTTTTTGGCATCCTGCGCGTGTCCATCAATCGCGGTGATCATCCCTTCATCATCTTCAATCGAATAATTTTCCTTTAGCACGTCAAACAAGGAATCGCCATCCTTAAATGACAGGTCTTTTTTCGACAGTTCTTTTTCCCCGTCCAGCAAGGTAATGCTCGTCTTTGCCGCTGATTCCTCGCTGCTGGCTGCGACCTTTTCTGTTGATTGAGACGTATCCGTTGACCCCGCTTGTTTTGAATCGCATCCGCTAAATAACAGCAAGCTCAATAATAATGCAAAAACCAAATTTCTTCTTTTCATGCGTCAATCCCCCTTAAATTCTAAAAAAAAAGACACCCAATTTTATCGGGCGTCCTAAAACTACTGTTGAAACAAACGACCCTGATATTGCTTGTTTTTATCAATCAACAGTAGTGTCTGACTTTGCTTTATGCATCACAGTAGAAAGGGACTGTAAAGGAATCTCACCTTTTTCCTAGCAGCTGATTGAATTTTATTCTATTTTTTACTCGCAAAGTGCTTCTATAAACGAAGAAAACGAATTTCCCTACATTCAAAATAACAGATATAGTATTCAAAAGAAACACTATTGTGACAATCTTATGTTATTTTGCGAGACAAAACAAATAAGTAATACGAAATAGGAAAAATTTGCCTTTATGTCTCGACGCCTCTTCATTTACTCTCTCGTTTTCCATGAATAATAAAATACGCTTGGGAAAAGACAGCTTCTTAAAGACCCACATTTGTTGAGGTTGTTTTCATCTATGTGTCACTAAAGTTTAGCAACGCATGTAAGTTTCAAGGTTGCTTCAGGATTCTTTTACGTACCTTCTGTTTTAATAGGCAGAATAGTTACTCTTTCACTGAATTGATAGTACAATGATCAATTACTAAAAAATCTTGAAGGGTTTGATAACTGACATGCCAAAAATAGAACGAAAAGCCCATGAAGTCGAGGCGGCTCTTGAAGAAGATATTGAGATTCAGGGGAAGCGATTTCGGCTTTATTTTCAAAATAGATACACGATTCTTTCGCTGACAGTTGATTTGCTGACGGGGTTCTTTTACATTATCGGCAGCGTGGCCGCATTGACATCCATTCCTGATCGAATCGGCATGTACTTCTATTTAGCGGGCTCGATCTTTCTAACGATTCGACCGATTCTTCGGATTATCAAAAATATTTTCATTTACGATGATCTGAAGGCTGAAAAAAAGAAAAACGATGCTCACATGTGATGTCCCTCTGCTCAGAAAAAGGAGCTATATTATGAACTACTTAATCTTTGGTCTGGAAATCATCGCGATTGTCCTTTGGCTGTTATTCGGACAGCACTCATTATTGTCCGCGATCATCGGAATAGTCGTCATTATCCTTATTACTCAGTTTTTACATAGGTGGCTGCATGCGCGGTAGTAATAAAACAGCGGACCATTTTATTGCTTAGATGGCCCGCTGTTCTATTACCTTTATTCACTTTTTAATTTTTTAAGTAAGTCAATGTTCAGTCCCGTAACCTCAGAAACTTGCTCTATACTTAGTCCTGTTTTCAACAATTTAACTGCAAGGATTCGACGTTCTTCTTCACGCCCTTGCACCTTGCTCCTTTGCTTCTTCAATCGCCGTTGCGAATACTGCATCATGGATAGCTTTAGACTTATTGATTTTCATGATCATCTCTTTTTACTCGCTTTCCAATGTTAAGAAATCGGTTTTTCTTTTGGCTTCTTGGATATAATCGGGGGCATCGTTTTTTGTTTCGCCAGTTTTTAAGAAATATTGCCAATGATATCCCGCACTTTGTTTATCGATATGCGGATTTTTCAAGCTTAAAAAGCACAGCATCAGCAGCTCCTTGTTGTCTTTATTCAAGAATGATCGGTAGGTTTCTTCGTTCAACAATCGAAACAATTGCAAAGCTTGTTCCTGTATATCAAATAGATGAAAATCTATGATATTGATACCATAAGCTGGCCGCAGGCTTGAAAAATTATTTTTCTTCTCTACTTCTGTAGCTTCTTGGTTGCCAAAAGGAGAACGAAACGCTTCTGACAAATAGAAAACAGAGCGCTCATGGAAAAACGCGTGCGACTGAATCTGACATTCGATCGTCGTATGACTGCCATCATCAAAAATATCTACCTCGGTCCGAAAGATATCGGTTTCTTCGTAGGATTTCTTATAGCTGTTTATATGGTACGTTTCTTTTGGCTTCAGGGTCTTGAATTCTATACCTAACAAATCTTTGACAAAAGCTTTTAGAATATGCGAGGAATCTTCGGATGTCAGCATCTTTTTGAACAATAGGTCATTGGTGGGTAAAATATTTCTGCATGATTTTCCTGCCTTTCAAATAGCTCGCTATTCCGAGCCGAAAGACATTTCTTGCCTTCATTATAGCATGCTATCAAAGTTCTTCTCTGCTAAAATACGCGGAATGAGGCTGTTTTAGCGAGGAAATTCCTTTTTGTTTTGCTGATAAATAAAAAAGTTTTGAAGATATCTCGTGATGTCCTCAAAACTTCTCTCCTGTTTCTCTTACCCAAAATCATACAGATCATGGTATTTTTGATAATTGATCATTCCTAGCGAGGTAGTAAATAATCGCGACTTTGCTTCAAGTTCAATGCGCAATTTTTCAAATTCCTTGCCAGTATGTTTTTTTGGTTCGTTTTCTTTTCTTTTTGGATCAAATAACTCCTTCATCATGGATTCCTCCTTTAGCCTCTCTTTTCAGGGAGGCGGACAAATACTACGTCAATTCTCTGAAAAAACTGGGGCTTCCACTGCTGGCAATACTTTCGTCATCCACAAAAATTCAATCTCATGCTTTGTAAAAGAGAACAATACTCGGTGATAATCACGCTTCAGGTAAAACAATTGGGCTGTTTTACGACCGGTTAAAACGATTCTGAAGTGTCCTTGCTCTTGGGCAAATTCTTCTACACGTGTCATTAATCGGTCCCCAATATGTTGTCCTTGAAACGCTGGTGAAACCGCTACTTGGCGTACACGAGCGATACCGAAAGGATACAACTGGATCGCTGCGGTGCCCACCACTTCCTCATTTTCAATTGCGACAAAGACATGCAGCTTCTTTTCTTTGTCCCAATCGATCTTTCCGCCTAATACCTGTTTCCGCAATTTCACTGCGCTGGTATGTTCTTTGCTAAATAATTCAGCCATTTCAATTCTCATTGTCAACGACCTCCTTCTTATTTCTGTCGTTCTTTACCAATTCTCCCAATCGCTAGTATCGGGCTGATCATGGGGCCCCTTTTTCTGAGGGCCTTCGTGTGGATCAACAGCTCCGGGACCAAAAGGACCAGGACCAAAACCGCCTCTGCCAAATTGATTTCGCATTTGTTCCTTCCATGCTCGTTTTAACTTGCGACGATCAGCTGGCGACATCCGACCAAATTCCTTCATATGAGGATCAAACTGCATGCGCATCGCTTTTAAGGCTTCGATCGCTTCAAATGGGTCATTTGGAAACTCCGGACGACCGCCGAAATCTTCACTCCACCCATCAATCACCTTATTCAACAATTGATCTAAGGTTTGCAATTCGTCGTCGGTTAAGCCTGCAAAAAATTCTTCTGACCGTTCCTGCGGCTTATTCACATTGGCTTTTTCACGACCGATTTCGGTGATATAGATTCGTTTGATGCGCTTATCCTGTTCATCTTCTCGACGCTCGATTTCGCCGCGACTTTCCAGCTTATTTAAAATCTCTGTAACAGAGCTTGGTCGCATATCCAAAATTTCCGCTAGAACACCAGATGTTACCCCATCTTCTTCTGCTAAAATATCTAAAACCAGTTGCTGCGTTGGCGCGCTCTTCTGACAATTACCAACATCCATTAAACGACGACTGGCGCTTCCTACATAGGATAATCGTTTTAATAATTCTTTTGTATACTCACTCATCGCTAGTCTTCCTCCTTTTGATTCGGTACCTATATTTTAGGTACCTAACCTTTTAACTTGAACCCAGTATACTTCGGTACCTAATCATTGTCAATGGATTAAATCAAAAAAATTTACATTTATTTGACGAATTAAATGGAAAAAGGACTTCTCCCTTGTATTTTTTATTTGTTTACTATCTATTGGTAATACCCAGAATGACCAAATTTAGCGAACGCTACTGCTATAGAGGTTCTTAACCTTCCTTTTTTAAGGTGGATTTATCAGTCTATCATGAAAAATTGTTCTGCTAATTTTTATAAGAGATATGATATACTAACTCTTAAGAAGTAAACAAAGTTTACTAAAGAAGGTGAAATTATGGCAACAATACAAGATATAGCTGATGAAGTTGGTATTTCTAAAGCAGCCGTTTCTAGAATCCTTAATAGAAAAGGTAAATTTAATGATAGTACAAAGGAAAAAGTATTCCGGGTTGCAAAAGAATGGGGATACTCAATACCTGGAGAAAATCAAATTTTAGATGAAAAGTTTTTTAAAACAATAGGAGCGGTGTTTCCCACAGGACATATTGCTTATTACAGTGTTCTAGTCTCATTATTAGAACAAGCAGCCTATAGTTTTGGTTACAGTTTGATGATTTGTAGTTCTTTATATGACAAAGAAAAAGAAGAACTTTTTTTTGAAGAGTTAAGAGAAAAAAGAATTAGCGGAATCATTTATGGGAGCTTTACAAATGATGCCAATTTGCCTATAGATGAAAATCTTCCAATTGTGACTATTGGACATCAGCTTTCCGAAAACATACCAACAATTAAGTCAGATAATATTTTGGCAGGAGTAATAGCAGCTAAACATTTAATGATGAAGAACTGCAAAAATTTATTATATATATCCGCCTATCAGGTAGGAGAATATAATGACGATCGATACAAAGGTTTTGCTGAAGAATTAGAAAAACACGGTAAGAAACTCCGGTCTTACTTTACTGGAATTAATGAAAGAAATAAAGATGTCCCCAGTGTAATCACTCAAATGTTTATTGAGAATCCTGAGGCAGATGGCCTTTTTGTTGAATCCTATACTCTGGCTATTCAGTGTTTAAAAGTCTGTAAATCCTTGGGGATTGTTGTTCCCGAAGATCTAAAAATTGTTACCTATGGAAATCAGATGTTAAGCTCCTATAGCTTCCCAGAGATAACAATGATCTCTGAAAATACAAATCAAATAGCCTATGAAGCAGTATCGTCTTTGATTGATGTCATTGAAAAAGATAGTGATGAAACTTCTGATATACGCAACAAACAAATTATTATACCTGTTGCCTTGATTGAAAAACAAACGACATAAAACAAATGAACTAGACTAAAGACAGTATTCTTTTTAAGGATACTGTTTTTATTTTATTATTTTAAGTAAACTTGTTGACTTAAATAGTCAACAAGTTTACTATTAGTGGTGTAAACGTTAACATTAGTAAGCACAGGCCATGCTTAAGAATTTGGAGGAAAATCATGTCAGAAAATTTTAAAGAAACAGCTAAAAGTATTATCGAACTTTCTGGTGGAAAAACGAATATTTCCAATGCACTACACTGCGCAACTAGAGTCCGTTTTAATATAAAGAATTTTGAGTTCGTGAATATTGATGGGTTAAAAGAGGTGCCTAGAGTCCTAGGTGTTATGAAGGTAGGAGATCAGCTGCAGATAATTATTGGTGCCGATGTCAATGCTGTTTTTGATGAGGTAGCTCTTCTTTTAAATGAAGGAACAGAGGAGAATGAACCTGAAGCTTTGTCCGATAAAAGTAAAAAAAATATTTTTAAATCCGTAGTTTTAGGAATTCTCGATGGTCTTTCTGGAACGATGGGGCCTGTTATTCCCGCAATCGTTGCTTGTGCCCTTTTCAAAATGTTTGCTGCTATTTTAGGACCAGATTTATTAAATTTACTTCCAGTGGAAAGCGATATTTTTACTCTACTGACCTTTGTCGGAGACGCAGGTTTTTACTTTTTTCCAGTAATTGTAGGTTATTCTGCAGCTAAAAAATTTAGTGTTACACCTGTTTTAGGAATCCTATTAGGAGCAATTTTAATCCACCCAACTCTTATTCAAATGGTTACAGAGGGCGCAAAATTTACCGTTTTTGGATTACCTGTTTACATGGTTGATTATAGTGGAACAATCATTCCAACCATCCTTTCTGTATGGGTAATGAGTTATGTAGAGAACTTCTTTAATAAGTATATTCATAGTTCGATAAGAAGTGTTTTTGCACCTGCATTTACCATACTTGTTATGCTACCACTAGCTTTGTGTTTCATTGGACCGGCAGGCGCATTTTTAGGAAACTATGTTGTCAACGGTCTTTTAGGGTTACAAAATTATATTGGATTTTTAGGTGTAGCGATTATCTCTGCTTTGTATCCAATTCTTGTAATGACTGGTATGCACATGGTCCTCATTACAGCTCTTTTCCAAATCTTTGCTACTCAGGGATGGGATGGCTTTGCAGGGCCAGCTCTTTGCTATGCTAGTTTTTCTGTCATGGGAGTCGCGCTAGGTGCTTTCTTCAGATTAAAAGACAAGTCACAAAAATCTTTAGCAGCTAGCTATGCAATCACTGCTATAGTTGCTGGAACTTCTGAACCTGTAATCTATGGAATATGCACTCGCTATAAAAAACCATTTATAGGATTGATAGCTGGAGGCTTTGCAGGTGGTTTGTATGGTGGGCTCACTAGAGTAATCTCTGCAACGCTCGTACCCTCATCTAGTGTGACGGCAACACTCGCTTTCGTAGGGAAATCTGCAAGTAATCTGTATAACGGCATCATCGCTTCGTTGATTGCACTTGTTGTGGCTGCTGTCTGTACGTATCTTTTTGGTTTTGAAAAAGACGAACCTGGATTAGAGAGGTAAATATGTTTCATAAAAAAATAGAATTAAATGATACTGCATTTGTTGAGGCGTACATCCCAGACCCCAGCATTTCATACAAAGTTAATAGAAAATGGCCAGCAGTAGTTATTTGCCCTGGAGGAGGTTATATGATCTCTGCGATAAAAGAAGGGGAAGCCGTGGCAATGCAATTTTTGTCCCAAGGCTATGCTTGTTTTGTTTTAAGATACTCCACATTTGTTAAAAGTCGAGAAGCTTATTCCAACGAGTTAGCTGAAATAAATGCCAATGGGTATTATCCATCGCAAATACTCGAGCTTATGGAAACCCTGTTTCTTATCAAAGAAAATTCTGAAGAGTGGTTTATAGACAACGATCATGTTTTTACAATGGGCTTCTCAGCAGGAGCACATATCGTTGCTATGGAGGCCTTTAGATGGAATGAGGATGAATTAATAAGCAAATTAGAATTTGTGCCAAAATCAAAAGAATTAAAACCTAGAGGAAGTATTTTATGCTATCCCATGCTGAATGCTAGAATGGATCATTTCACTAATAGTGAATTATCCAAATTTCAAAAGGATATGATGAATAAATGTCTGCATAAAAGTATAAGTCCAACTTTTGAACAATGCAAAGAATTAGAGGTTGAAAACTACCTTCAATCAGAAATTCCGGAGCTATTTATCTGGCATACTACGGAAGATACTGTAACGAATGCGAAGTATACCACTTCTTTAGTAAAAAAAATTCAAGATATTGGACGCCCCTGTGAATATCATCTTTTCAGGCAGGGGCGACATGGATTGGCATGTGGTAATAAGCACTATGCCAATAAGCCTGATGATATAAATAGATCTATTAGTATGTGGTTACCTTTAGTTTTTAATTGGATGGGAGAAATATAACGAATGTTGGAAGAAGATAAAACAATTTTTGATTATAGATTGAAAAAAGAAAAAAAGTATTGTGACATGATAAAACAAGAAAGATTAAAAGACAATATTGAGAAGATTTCTTATTTTTCTAAACACTGTGGATACATAGATGGGTATATCTACAGACCTGAAGGATACGATTATCAAGCCAATTTGCCTGTTGTCTTTAACTTCCATGGCGGCGGGATGGTACTAAGTTATTGTGAACAGGATGGTATTTATTGTCAAGAGATCGCAAATAAGGTTGGCGTAGCAGTTATTAATGTTGATTATGCAGTCGCTCCTGAGTACAAGTTCCCACTACCAATCCTTTCCGCTTATGATTTTATTGACCAAGTTATTGAGAATAGCAAACGATACAATCTTCAAAAAAATAATGTCCTATTAATGGGCCATAGCGCAGGAGGGTATATTTCAACAGCACTGTGCGTATTAAATGACACTAGAAAAAAACTTACTATCAAAGGACTAATTGCAGACTACGCTGTTTTAAGACAGGATGCCCCACCTTCAAATAGAAAAACCACTGACAAAGATAAATCAATTCCTGTTTCTAGAATGGAGGAGTATTTTAATTGGTATTTCAATAAGAATGATGATACAGCAAATCCGTTAGCCTCACCAATTAATGCGGATGGTAATATATTTCCTGCTACCCTTATTATTTCAGCTGAATATGATTCCTTGAAACAGGAAGAAGTAGCATTTGCAAAAAAATTACTTAAAAATGGTGTCGAAGTAGAATATAAAGAGTTTAAGGATACAATGCACGGGTTCACACATAAATGGTTTGAGGAATTTCATGGGGAACAATCAAAAAAAGCGTGGGAATTGATGGAGAAATTTATTCAATCAAAATTATTTAGTTGAATAAAAAATTGAAATTCAAATCTTAAGGAAAAAGGACTGAGATATAAATCTAGCTTCAAATAATACTTGTTTTCTACTAAAATTCCTTGAATGCTGTGGTAATCCATATTTGTTAATTCAATTGGGTAAAAATCGAAGCAATTACTTAAAAAGAGCGTAATGAAGATCACGGAAATAAATTTTCAATTATTAAACCGACTATTTGCTCAAATCTATTGTTTATAGGAGGTTAACCAGTTTATTGAAGATATTTTAAATGCAGTAAGGAATGGTCTAGTTATCGAGTTGTAAGTAAGCTGTTTATTATGAAAGAAATCGGCTATTTAAATCTATAAAGTTCCCATCAACAATTGACCCAGAAAAATTGTTACATAGGAATCCTTAGGAATAAAATTAGCTTCCCTAACAGGTTTTATCAGGTGAAATCGGGTTGTGTTTTTAGTTGCCCCAAAATAATTACAGTTTGCAAAAACCCTTGTTTTCTCTATCAAATAACGTGTATAGTGATAAAACATTTTAATTTTTGGGGTGTAAAAAACTATGGTAAATAACCGTTATGAACAATTAAAAAAAGCAGAACTTGGTGCAATCATTAGTATCGCTGCCTACATCCTCGTTTCTGCAATGAAGCTGATCGTTGGCAATATGGCGAACTCAGAAGCCCTGCGTGCAGATGGGCTGAATAACTTTACAGACATACTCGCTTCCGTCGCAGTTTTAATCGGCCTTCGTATCTCACAGAAGCCTGCGGACGCGGAGCATCGCTATGGACATTGGAAGGCAGAGAATGTCGCAAGTTTAGTGACTTCTTTTATTATGCTGCTAGTCGGTCTGCAGGTTCTCTACAGCTCCATCCTTTCTGTAATCAACAAGAAGATGGAATCCCCCGATATCACTGCAGCCATTGTTGGACTCGTTTCTGCTGTTATTATGTATGGTGTCTATTTCTTCAATAAACGGTTGTCGGAGGAAGTTAAAAGTCCTGGTCTGCTGGCTGCCGCAAAGGACAATCGCAGCGATGCCTGGACAAGTATCGGTACTGCTATCGCTGTTTTTGCCGCGTCCTTTAATCTAGGATGGCTCGATAGCGTCGCGGCCATTGTTGTCGCGCTGCTGATTTTAAAAACGGCGATCGATATTTTTAAAGAAAGCGTCTTTACCTTATCTGACGGCTTCGATCAAGAGGAATTAGATCAATTCAATGAGGCCATCCGCCACATCCAACAAGTCCAATCAGTCAAAAACATCAAAGGACGAAGCTATGGCTCCAACATTTATCTTGATGTCACCGTGACTATGCGACCAGAGCTAACCGTCAAAGAAAGCCATGATGTAGCTGATCAGATCGAAAATCTACTGCGGGATAAATTTCAGGTTTTCGAGACGGATGTCCATGTGGAACCAAGTGAATAGTTAAAAGAAAGAACCTTCCGAGTCGCTCACTCAGAAGGTTCCTTTACGATTATTCTGTTATTATAAAGTGTATGATTGAATTTATTAGTTAAGAAAACTCAATTCTTCCTACTCTTTGACACGCAGTTATACTTTAATCCCCAGTTCCCTCATCTGACCAAGGCAAGTCCGTCGATAGCAGCGCCGCGAAGTTTTTATAATCATCTCGTTCCTTCAATCGATGGTTTCGACGTTTTTCATAGCCTCCACACACCATTTTTTCCTCCTCTGTTTCTGGGAGGACCTTTGGAACTGTAAATTCCGTCTCTTCATTCATGTGAGAAGGCACTGCGACAAAGGTGGTGAAGCAAGTAGCTGCTAAATAGCGGTCGCCAGTCGCGAGATCTTCGCCGATGACCTTCACAAAGACCTCCATCGACTTATTGTGTGTTCCGGACACATAGCACTTCACACAAACGGAATGATTGGCATGAAGAGGTTTTAGAAAATTCAGATTGTCTAGGGATGCTGTTACTGCCCCTCTGCGACAATGGCGAGAAATGGAAATAGACGCGGCATCATCGATCAACGTCATTAACTTTCCCCCAAATAAATAGCCAAAAGGATTCAAATCAAAAGGGAAAATTCGGTGGGTCTGAATCACACGAGATTCCCGACAGGTTTTTGCTTCAGTCAAAAAATTCACTCTTTCTTTGCATTATTTTTCTTCAATTCCTGTAAATTATCCCACCTTCTTACTTTTTTTTCAAAAATTCTGAAAGTATACAGTTTTACAGACATTCGGTATACTGGAAGTTAAAGGAGGAGGTCCATTTTATGGAAAAAGAAAAACCCTCGAAGATTATCCAATTTTTTGGCGGTAAAACATCGTATTACCTTATCGGGCTGGTTATTTTAAGTTCTCTAGCCATCTATTTATTGAATACTGTTTCCTTTATTTTTAGACCGATCGTGGTCATCATTACGACAGTTCTGCCGCCGATGGTCTTCGCATTATTGCTTTATTATTTACTGAATCCCGTGGTCAACTTCTTGAGTAAAAAGGGGCTTTCCCGTACCCTCAGCATTGTGCTTACGTATGTGGTGATTTTTGGTTTGCTTTTCTTTGGAGGTGCGAGACTCGTACCTGTCATCCAAGATCAGGCACAGGACTTAATAAAACAATTTCCTAAATATGTCGATGATTTTCAAAACGGGATTAAGAATATTTTGGATACGACACCCTTTGCGGCATCCTCAGGTGAAGCTCTGGATTCCATTGATAAGCTAGCGAAGGAAGCATTAAATTATTTAGGCAGTAATTGGCAAGACGGAGCGAAAGGCTTAGGAACAATTTTCTCAGCGGTCTCTAGTACCGCTATCACCTTATTTACCGGGCCGATCATTGCGTTCTTTCTTATTCAAAGTCCCCACAAGCTCTATCGTGCGGTCATTGATATGATTCCGCCTCGCTTTAGAAAAGACAGCCAGTCCCTAATCAAGATCGCGAATCAACAATTAGGCGCCTTTTTGAAAGGTCAAGTCATCGCTTCATTGCTCTTAGGCTTAATTTATTGGGTGGTCTTCTTATTGCTGGGGTTGCAGTATGCCACAGTTATCGCCCTTGCCGCAGGAATCTTAAGCATCATTCCGTATATCGGATCGTTTTTGGCTTTCTTACCCGGGTTGTTCATCGCTTTTCAGGATTCAACTTTCATGGTGGTCAAATTCGTCATCGCCTGGTTTGTTGTCCAGCTTCTCCATGGAGACCTGGTTGTTCCTCGAGTGATGGGAGACAAATTAAAGATTCATCCCATTACGATCTTAGTGGTCTTATTGGTGATGGGAGATCTCTTAGGGCTAGTCGGTGTAATCTTCGGAATTCCGATCTATTCTATGATCAAATTATTGGTTGTTTTCATCTTCCGAAAATTCAAGCAACGCTACAACAAGTATTTTTCTGACGAAGGCGCTTATCGCAATACCGGCTTTTCAGAAGATGATTATCTATAAAAAAAGGAGCTGTATCCGCCTGGATACAGCTCCTTTTGACTATAATTTTTATAAGTAAATCGAGAAAAACATCAGCATCGCGCCCAGCATCACGAATAGATGCCAAACCACATGCATGTACCGACGATTCTTCATACTGTAAAAGACAGAACCAACGGTATAAGCAACTCCGCCACCGACCAACAATAGCAGCCCCTTCAGACCGACGCTTTGGTACAGACTTGGCAAAGCAATGACGACTGCCCACCCCATCACATTGTAGATGATCGTAGAAAGCTTCGATACGGACTTCACTTTGCTTAATGTCATGCTCTTATAGACAATCCCAACAATCGCCGCTAACCAAATTACACTCAACAGTGCGATCCCGATCGCTCCTTTAATATACAACAAACAATAAGGCGTGTATGTCCCCGCGATCAACAGGTAGATCGAACAATGATCAAATACCTGAAAGACTTTCTTTGCTTTAGTAAAGATCAAGCTGTGATACAGGGTCGATGCTAAGAATAGCATCAACAGCGAAACGCCATAAACAATAAATGATACATAATGCAACCCGCTATCGGCCTTCTTCAGCAAAAAAACAAACCCAACAATACTCAACACCACGCCAATCCCATGCGTAACTGCATTTAACACTTCATTTGTGATTAGATATTTCCTGCTAAATTGTGTATCCATTTCATTGTCACCTCGAATGATTTATTAAAGACACTATATCATAGTTAACGAAATAATTCAAACTAGTTTTTAAAACTAGATGATGGATTATCCTAGTAGAATTCCTTGCTTAACAAGCTTGTAGCCGAACACTAGCTCGTCTCCAACGAAAATTTCCGCCTCTTTTTCCTCATTCAAAATGGTGATCAAGTGACTCAAGGTCAATAATTGATCCGCTTGTTTGCTCAAAATGATGGCATCATTCTCTACCTCCACAGTTAAATGATTGGTCTGTTTTTCTCCATCATTCACAAATACGTATCTATAGGAAGACAATTTTTTCATTTCCCCTGCCGCATCGACTTGAATCGCCGTTAATAAATCCTTGGCCTTCAACATGTTCACCTCGCATCTTTACATTCTCCTTTATTATAGCAAAAAGAAAACGGTGAATCGGGTTGAAAAGCTTCCCCATTCACCGCTAGATTTTAACTTCGATCCAAGCTCTTTGCTATCGTATTTCCCAAGGATTGAACGATTTGCACCAAGACAATCAATAAAATAATAGTCGTGTACATCACCCCCGGCTCATTTCGTAAAAAGCCGTATTGGTAAGCGATACTGCCTAGCCCTCCTGCACCGACTAAGCCGGCCATCGCCGTCGCGCCAATCAAACCAATCATCGCAATCGTTAAGCCGCGGATAATCCCGCCTCGTGCTTCTCTCAGCAGCACACTGCGAATAATATGGAAATGGCTAATCCCCATCGCCTGATAGGCTTCGATCACCCCGCTGTCCACCTCCAGCAAGGAGGTCTCAACCAATCGGGCCAAATACGGTGCTGTATAGATAATCAACGGCAACAGCACGCCTTGAACTCCGATCGTTGTCCCCATAATCAGCTTGGTTAATGGTAAAATCAAAAATAAAAGAATAATAAAGGGCAAAGAACGCAAAACATTGATCACACTATTCAAAATCGAATACAAAGGAAGATTGCTGTTCAGTCCTCCTGGTCGAGCAATTACTAACAGTACACCTAATGGGATTCCAATAATAATTGAAAGTGCAAGGGCTACACAGACCATTACAAGCGTTTGTCCTAATCCTTCAACGACCACATTTCCCCATTGGCTCCAAAACTCACTCATTAAACAACCTCCTCAATCAAGACACCTTGGCTTCTGATATACTCCTTCGCCAGATGAAAGTCTGTCTCTGTTCCACCGTCAAATTGAACCAAGAGTTGACCATGACGCTTTTCCTTCAAATAGCCGATATTGCCGCTTAGAATATTGGGACTCAACTGAAAATCCTTCGCGACCCGTGCTAAAACTGGCTCTGTGGCTTCTTCTCCGATAAATTGCAGCTGGACAAGTCGTCCACTCCCCTTATAGCTGGCTAAAACCTCTTCTGGGACGTTGTAGCCCTCATTGGCACCGATAAACCGTTTTGTCGTTTCCTCTTTCGGACGGGTGAATAGATCGATCACAGGACCTGCTTCGACGATCCTGCCATCCTCCATTACCGCCACACGATCACAGATTCGTTGAACCACATCAATTTCATGGGTAATTAGAAATATCGTGATCCCCAGCTCCTGATTGATCTTCGTCAGCAAAGCCAAGATGGATTCCGTTGTTTCTGGATCTAGGGCGCTCGTCGCCTCATCTGATAGTAAAATCTCCGGTTCATGAGCCAACGCTCGAGCAATCGCCACCCGTTGCCGCTGCCCGCCTGACAACTGTGCAGGATAATTATCCTTACGATCTGTCAACCCAACCAAGTCCAAGTATTTTGCTACCCGTTCCGTGATAACCTCTTTGGGGACCCCCTCCAGCTTTAAGGGTTTCGCGATATTCTCATAAACCGTTGCCGTAGACAGTAAGTTATACCCCTGAAAAATCATGCCGATCTTCCGTCTAGTTAACAATAATTCTTTTTTGTTTAGTTCTCGTAAATTCTGCCCATTAATCAGAATATCCCCTGTCGTAGGCGGTTCTAAAAAGTTGATCATGCGGATTAGAGTAGATTTTCCGGCACCTGAATACCCGACTACTCCAAAGATTTCCCCTTTTTCAATGGTTAGATCAACGTCCTTCACCGCTTCGATGCGGCGCTTTTTTTGCTGATAAACCTTTGATACCTGCTTAAGCTCGATCATATGAATCCTCCCTATAATTAAAACGCTGGAACAACAGAACCTTTGAATTTTTCTTCGATGAATTTCTTTGTTTCATCCGATTGATAATACTTTTTGATTTCTTTTACGATTTTGTCGTCTTTGTTTTCTGTCCGCACGGCAAACACATTGTAATTCGGATTGTCCTCTAATGGTTCATGATAGATCGCATCCTCATTGATGGTCAGCCCAGCACCAAAGGCGAAGTTTGTATTGATTGCTGCAGCGGCCAACTCATTTAACTGTGAAGGAATTTGAGAAGCCTCCAGCTCAACGATTTCGATATCTTTCGGATTTTCTGCGATATCATTCTTTGTCGCCTTTACTTCAACGCCGTCCTTCAGCTTCAAGACCCCTGCTTCTTCTAAAAGCTTCAATGCACGGTATTCATTGGTTGGGTCATTAGGTACACCCACTTTATCTCCTTTTTGAAGTTTACTTAAATTAGAAAGTTTTTTAGAGTAAACCCCTAATGGGAAAGCCACTGTTTTAAAGGCTGTTTCAATTTTATAATCCTTGTCCTTCACCTGCTGCTCCAAGAAGGACAGTGTTTGATAGCTGTTACCATCCAAATCGCCGTCATTTAGTGCTGTATTCGGCGTATTGTAATCATCGAAGCTCTTAACTTTGATCTCGATGCCGTCCTTTTTCGCTTGTTTCGCAACCTCTTCCAAAATTTCCTGGTGTGGTCCCGAAGTCACGCCGATCGTTACCTTCTTTTCATCTAACGGCTGTGCTTCCCCTTTCGCCCCGCAGCCAGCCAACACACCACTCACTGCCAATGCTGCTATTCCTAATAAAATCCCTCTACCTAATTTTTTCATCTTCATTTTCCTCCTACTTTGATGTCCTGTTTTTCATTCAATAAGCTAATGAGCAAAGAAAAAAGCCCGTCCGCTTCCACACACTATGTGCTGGAAAAGGACGAGCTAACTCGCGATACCACCTTCATTTGCAACAGCCTCACAACTATTGCCTCAACAAGTACAACCATACTTGAGCGTTGTTAACGAGCGCTGCCCCGTCATTGCCTACTTATCGACAATGCCATTCAGAGACCATTTTCTAAATCCTTCCACATATCCGCTCCCACCTACTCGGACTCTCTTTGATGTTTTGTGATTTATACTTTTCTCTTCATCACGTTTCTTCATTTAGCAAATTGTTAAATCGTATCTTACACGTTCCCATAACCGTTGTCAATACTTTTTATCATCAAAAACACAGTTGACTTTAATTTTAACAAGGAATAAACTAGTTGAAATCTCACCGTTTTTTATTTTATATCAGTGAAATTCAGACATGCTTTATGGAAAAAGCGGATTCTGATAACATATAAGGAGTTGAATTCAATGGACATCACTACTGAAGTACGACCAGGCGCTAATCGCTACGCCTGCGGAGAAGGCCTTTTGCAGGATTTACCCAGCTATTTAGCTGGATTTAAGAAAATTTCCGTTATTACAGGGGAAAAATCCTCTAACGCATTCAAGAAATACTATCGCAAAGAGCTCCACTACCCTACTTATCGCTACGACGGCAGCTCAAGCCACGAAAATGCTGTTGAACTAGCGAATAAAATTGGACAAGCAGAACTGATTTTAGCTATTGGTGCCGGCCGTGTGATTGACACAGCAAAGATGACCGCAGAAGAACTAAACGCGGAGCTGATGGTCATTCCCACTTTAATCTCAAATTGTGCCCCTTTTACACCCATTGTCGCGGTTTATCACCCAAATCGTACCTTTAAGGCAATGGGCTTCATGAAGCGCGCACCATTTCTAACTTTGGTGGATTCAAAATTTCTTTTGGCAACACCCAAGGACTATTTTGTTGCTGGTATTGGCGATACGTTAGCTAAATGGTATGAAATTGAAGGAATCACTCGAAATCTGGAAGAGGATAAAAAGTCTGCTTACGTTCGCTTAGGAATCGCCAGTGCTAAAGCGATTCAGGAGCTTCTACTAGCAGATGCTGTCCCAGCGATTAATGACCTTGAGCATCGGAAAGCAACGCCTGCTTTCAGCCGTGTGACAGACACTATCATTGGGTTAGCTGGAGAAACGGGAGGGTTTGCTGCCTCATTCGGACGTTCAGCTGGCGCTCATGCTATCCATGATGGCCTGTCCTATCTTGAAAGCACTCATGAACAGCTTCATGGGATGAAGGTTGCTTATGGTATCCTTGTTCAATTGGCTCATACGAACAATTTAGACGAGATCCAAAAGTTGAAGGCTTTTTATCAAGAAACAGGACTTCCTCTGAAATTAAAAGAGTTAAACGTCCTGAACACTTCTAAAGAAGCATTGGAACCTGTCATTAATCACGCCGCCTCCACTAATGAAACATTTAATATGGTTGACCCTAAAATCACAGCCGATCAGATCTACGAAGCGATTCAAATCGTTGAATCCTTATAAAGTTTACTTTTTAACCAATGAGGTTTACCTCATTGGTTTTTTTGTGGTCTACCTTAATTTAAACAATTAATGTTTACCTTAATAAAAATCTATCATATAAACGAAGTTAACCGTATATAAGCCTTTTAAATCAATACTTTATTTGTAGTTTACTTTATAAAGATACATGAACTAGTAAATATAAGGTTTACTACATTCGCTTTATATAAAGTATACTTTTAATAATTAAAGTACACCTTAATAGTTGGCAAAAATCATATCAATTAAAGTTTACTACATTTACTACAATTTAACGTTTACTGTATTTCATTTCGCTGTATCTCTTTTATTTTCAGTATTTATTTTAAGGTTTACTACATTTATTTGAAAGAATAGATAAAAGTTTACTGTATTTAAAGTTATAGAAGTATACTTTTATTAGACACATTTAAGTATACTTTAAATAATTAAAAGTATACTTAAATTCGTTTTTTATAAGGTAAACCTTTTATATAAATTTAAAGTTTACTCTTTATTCAAGGTTTACCTTATTGATTTTAATTTAAGTTTACTTTTTAGTCTAATAAAGGTTTACTCTTAGAAGAGCCAATAATATAAGTTTACCTTAATCAGATAGATTTTTTTAAGGTAAACCTATTTATATATGGTTTACCTTTTATTCATATTTTGCAGTAAACCTTTAAAGTTTGAGGTTTACTTTTTTAATAATTACTCAATTTAAAGTATACCTTGTTTTCTTATAAGGTATACTATTTAATTATTTAAGTTTACCTTTTACTAATATAAATGCCTATTTAACAGTATTATACGTACAATAAAGTAGACTTTTTAATTAATACAGTTTACTATAAATAAAATATGGGTAAACTCAATTTTATTATAGAGTAAACTTTATCTATATTTAAGTAAACTCTAATTTATTATTTCAAGTATACTTTATAAGGAAATTTAAAGTATACTTTATTTAGAGAAAAAACAGTTTACTTTAATTTATTTAATTTTTATAGTTTACCTTATTTAGAACAATTGTAGTAAACCTTATTGATATTTGGAAGTCTTTATAGTAAACTTTAATAGAGAAATTATGATTGGAGACTTTTTATGCCAAAAAAAGCTGAAACCTATGTAGTAGGAAATTTTAAAGGGGGCGTCGGTAAATCAACGACTGTTCAGATGCTCTCATTCGAGAGTGCCTTTCGTAAGGATCGAAAAACATTAGTTATCGACTTAGACCCTCAAGGGAATACAAGTGATGTATTATCTCTAACTGCAGAAAATTTCGGAAATGATACATTACCTGATGAATTCGATGCAACCATCTGGGAGGCTGTTCGAACTGGAGATATAAAATCTTCTATTTATCAAATTATGCCAAATTTAGATTTAATCCCAGCAAACATTTCCTTTTCTGATTTTCCAGATTATATGATCGAGAAGTATCCTGGTGACAAATTGTCTCAATTTAAATATATGGAAGACTTGATTGAACCACTTAAGAATATCTATGATGTGATCTATATCGATGTCCCGCCAACTATCAGTACCTATTCGAATGCCGCTATGTATGTAGCAGAGTATGTTATCGTTATTTTGCAAACTCAGGTAAAATCCTTAAAAGGGGCACAAAACTACATCGATTATATGAATTTCTTCATTGAACAATACGATACAGACTTAGAAGTTGTAGGCATCGTTCCATTTATGATGCAAAAACGGGATTCTGTTGACCAAGAGATCTATACCGCAGCAAGGGAAATCTACGGTGCCCATCTTTTAGACACTGTTGTTTTAAATCAGAGCCGTTTGAAACGCTACGATGGGTCCGGAATTACCTATGAAATCAACAAAAACGGCAAAGTTGAGCAATGGGACAAGCGCGCACACGAAGTTTTCGTTAATATTTTGGACGAAATTGATGAACATCGCCTCATATTAAGCGGTGAAGAGTAGGGGAGACGTTAAATGGCGAAAAAAATGAAGCTCGATTCGCTTTTAACGGCGAATAAAAAGAATAAAGGCATTGAAAAAATGTCTGAGTATTCCAATCAAGATAAAGAGGAAAAGAAACCCAGCTCTCAAGACCTCTTAGCAAATAGAACCTTAAGTCCTGAAACTGATTTTCGTCGCACTTCTTTTCGTGAAGAATCTCGACATTTAAATGAAAGAACGATTACTCATGAACCGGCCCCTCAGCAGCATGAAACAGAGGTCGGGAAGAGAGGACGTAAGCGTCAATACTATGATCCGCGCTTAAAAGCCTTAGAAATGCAGAAAATCTCAGCCCGTACAAAGATTCGTATGCAGAATTTGATCAACGCCAAGTTTGATGGCTATACACCTGATAAAATGATTGACTTCTTATATGACTATTATCTTGAAAAGGGACTATCAAGAGATGACCGAAACTTCTTAAATCAGCTCGAAGAAGCCTCTATGGAGGAGTATAAAGAGAAGCCGAAATACCAGAAGTTATTCAAAGAATTAGAAAACGATGAGAAATAGCCGTAAAAAAAGTAAACCGCAATGCATGTTTTATTCTGCATTATGGTTTACTTTTTTTAAAGTTATCTGTTATTTAAGTTTACCCTTATTATTGTTTGTACATTTTAAAAGTTTACTTTTAAAAACTTTCCTTCCACAATTTATAAGTTGTGGATAACTAAAGAAGCCCTTATCCACATTACTTTTTATCCACATTCTTACTTGAGAACAAGAGAACGATTACTTTAATTGAAGTTTACCAAAAATACTTTTATATCATTTAATAAAGTAAACCCAAATTGTTTTTATCTCGATATTATAGTAAACCTCAAATGCTTTTATAAACATAATAAAAGTTTACTCTAAAAAAAGATGGTTGGGAATCGCTTTACAACAGGCTTTCAATCAATTATTCTATACATGTAGAAAAAAACGAAAAAAAGAGTTTAAAGATTTGGCGATCTTTAAACTCAAAGGTTTGAGCTAATTTTGGCGAATTAGCCTGTCACATTTAGATAAACTTATAAGGGTTAGAAAAATTGGTGTTTGCCTAACCTTTATTAAGTATACCATATTTTGGTTACTTTCTCAATCAGATATCTTGTGACAGTAAGCATTCCTTTAAAACTTTCGTAACAACTTTGAGAGTGAACTAAGGAGGTTTTTTTGTCATGTCCACAAATTTAGATAACATCATGACCGCCGCAAACTTACCCAACGGCAATTATATTCCAATTGATTTAAACTTAATCAACAATCCACAATATAAAACTCTTTCCATTGAAGCCATGATGCTTCATGCTTTGTACACCATGCGTATGACATGTAGTATTTATCATGCAGAAAAAGATGGTAGCTGGCTTGATGAAGCCGGGCATCCATACATTTATTTTTCCAATGAAGAAGCTGCAACATTATTACGCGTTTCTGAACGGAAAGTCACAAATTTGAAGAATAGCCTAATTGACGCTGGTTTAATCCAGGTTCTTCGACATGGACTTAAAAATTATCGTATCTATGTCGCAAATCCTAAAGCACCAGATAAAAATGTTGTTGTACAGTTGTCCTTCAAAAATTATACAAGTACTAAATCCTTGGCTCCTGTGGAAAACAAAGAAGGAGGAATTAAAGAGGAATTATCCACTGTGGATAGAGAAGCAGAATCTGCGTCCTCGAACACGCAAAATTTGCTTACAAGTACACAAAAACATTTAGCAAAACAAACCACAAGTGCAACAAAAGTAACACGCAACGCGACAAAAAATACCCAAACTTCTCAAGAGGATAGCCTCATAGAAGGGCTAAGTGCGCGCTATGCACATTTATTGCCGCAACAGGCGTTTAATCGATTCTTGCCGTTTTGCAAAGGCAATTATCAAAAGGCACGTTGGTTTGTTGACACGATTTTTAAGGCGAAATATGCAAGTACGCAGCAATATATCAACGCTGGACTCCCTGCTGAAGCAGAAGTGCTAACCTTTGAACACAATGAGTATTTTAAATCAGATATCAGTGACGCGATTGCGAAAGCATTAGAGCAAATGTATCGCTTTAAGACAGTGAAAAATCCTGAAGGCTTCTTCTTTGCATTCATGAAGGGCTTCTTTACGGAAAAGACACGCCAATACTTAGTCGATCATTATCAATTAACACCAGAACTGCAACAAACGCTTTCATTTGTGCAATTGACGATTCAGCAAAAAAATACGCGACAAAAGCCTGTAAAATCACAAAAAGTCGCTAAAAAAGTCTCCTAAGAACCCAAACCTTTGTTATAATGTAGCGGAGTCTATCTAGAGAAAGGTTAAATTTTTTATGAATAAGTTTAAACTAGCATTTTTTGGCTACAGCGGATTTTTAGGGATTGCTGTTGGAGTCATTGTGGCTTTATTTATGGGGCTGACGGAGCTGGGAAATCAAATGATATGGCAGATCTTGCCTAAAGCGATTGGCGATCCGCGATTTTATCCCTTGATTGTCTGTACTATCGGGGGCGTTGCAATCGGTTTTTTTGTTAAACATTTCGGCCGTTACCCTCGGACGCTGGAAGAATCTTTTGAAGAATTTCAGGAGACGAAGCGAATAGATTATCACGATGGAAAGCTGATAAGGAATCTTTTAGGTTCCTTGATTGTCTTATTCTTTGGTGCAAGCTTAGGACCAGAGGCTGCACTAGTCGCGTTACTTGGCGGCTTAATTACCTACGTTGCTGATCGAAGAAAAATTGCTGAAGATCAGCGATCTGATCTGATTGAGTTTGGTGTCGGAACTTCGCTGGGTGTTATCTTTATGACCCCGCTGTTTGGTGTCGGGCGTTCAGTGGAACGGGACGATTGGCAAGTTGTTACGGAAAGTAAACTACAGAAATACGTTTTGTATATTTTTACTACCTTTACTGGTTTTATTGGATATCTTTTAACGTATAGTATTTTTCCTAATCAAGAGCAGGTTTTTGCGATTCGACGAATGGAGAGTAGTTTTACTTGGCAAGGCTTATTACTGGTTATCCCAATGATTCTCTTAGGCGCTTTGTTTGGAAAATTTTTCTTAGTTTTGCGGGAACGAGGGGAGAAATTGAATCAACGAATTCGAAATCCTCTACCTTTAGCTATTTTTGCCGGCATTCTCTTAGGTTTGTTGGGGACGATTTCTCCGTATTTTCTATTTTCTGGTGAGCATAATTTATTGTCTTTTACTCGTCAAGCAGAGACAATGAACTTTTTCCTTTTACTATTGATTGGCTTCGGTAAAGTGGCCATCACAATGATTTGTTTGGCTTGTAACTGGCGCGGCGGGACCATTTTTCCAATGATTTTTGCTAGTATCGCGACAGGATTAGCGTTTGCGAATCTGCTTCCATACTCACCTGGATTATTGGTGGCTGTTTTTACAGCGAGTGCCTGTGCGGTGATTTTGAAGCAGCCTCTAGCAACCGCGTGTCTATTTTTACTGTTGTTCCCAGTGGAGCTGTTCTTATGGATTTGGTTGGCCGGATATTTAGGCAATCTATTTTTACAGCGGGTTCCTTTTTTCCACGAGGAACAGACCATCAAAGCCTTCAAACTTCCTGAACTACCGAAACGGACGAAAAAACCATCGGTAAAAAATGAGGAAAAGACGCGGGATGTTTCGGAACTAAGAAAAGCAGCAGATCGTAAAAAAGCTGAAAAAGCAGATCTGCAGCCGCGTGTGACGGAGCCAAAACGAGAGATTTTAGCACGGAAAGAAGCCAAAAGACCGCGTGAGCCGAAAAAGGAAACACCCGTTAAAACAGACAAAACGACTTCTGATACACCAATGACTCGAATGAGTCGTCATCGTCGTAAGTAAAATCAGCAACAATTGATCCGTGGATCAATTGTTGCTGATTTTTTGTATTTTTTACGGAAAGTTTTTAAGGCTCAATGAGATTGAAATAGCTATCGACGGTGTTGATTTCAAACACTGAATGCCATTCTTCCAGCTCTTTTATCGGTTTATTCAGCAGTTGATCCATAAATGCCATTCTTTTCCCGTGGAAAAGAGGCGTGTCATTCTTCCAATGGCTTGAGTGAACTGGATAATAGGTTAAAATTCCTTGCCAATAATCCAGATGATAGCAAGAAGTGTATTGTTGATACATGCCTTCTTCAAATGTCCAATCATCTTCAAAAAGAACGACTCCGGATAGCTGTTTTTCTGTAGAGATAGTCAATAAACTAAGGTAATTCAGCAGCATTTCACCTGTAAGATGACTAATGATATCTTGTGAACTATTTGCATAGGAATCGGGATCTTTTGACGCACCATTAGCTAGCTCAAGGGCACCAGATAAATATTCATTACGCCAAGTTCCGGATTCTGCCTGATACCCTAGCTGAGTAAGTGCTTTTTTACATAAAAGGCGTGCTTCTTGGTTACTTGGATCGGAAAACACGATGAGATTAGTAACCTTCGCTACCCAACGATACTTTCCATTTTGATAATCGATGGCTGCATTCTCTAAAATATTCGCAGCGCCACCCATATAGCGAACGAAATTTTGTGCCTCCTCAATAGGTGGCAATGGATCGAGATTGACGGGATTAGAATCATACCAGCCCATGTATTTTTGATAGACAGCTTTGCTATTGTGACTCAGCGTTCCATAATAAGGACGTAAATACCATTTTTCCGTTAAGGATTTTGGTAAGTGAATCTGCTGTTCAACTTCATTGATTGTATAGCCTTTATTGATAGCGCATAAGGTCTGATCATGGATTCCTTTGTATAGTCGTGCTTGTGAAATGAGATAATCACTAATGGTATTGGAGTCTTCATAGGCATATCGTGGCCAAGTATGGGCGTGGAATAATACCTTCGCACGGTCACCGAATAGATGATTGGCCTCTAATAGATATTTTGACCAAGCGTTTGCATCACGAACTTGTGCTCCTCTTAGAGTATATAAATTATGCATGGTACAGGTACAATTTTCTGCCATCCAAAGTGCTTCATACTGGGGAAGAAATGTATTCATTTCTGCTGGGGCTTCTGTACCAGGAGTTAATTGAAAGACTAATTCTAACGCATCTATCGTGAGGGTTTCATTTTTAGTAATTTCTTTTGTCGGCAGTTCAAAGCTGACGGTCCCTAATGATTGTCCTTGTCCAATTCCGATGGATAGTGCCCCTGTAGCGTTCCTCTCAAGAAAGGTTCCATATTGATAGCCAGCTCTTCTGCCCATTGCTTTACCAACCATCAGATTCTCCGAGATGGCCGCCTCAGTAAATCCTGCTGGTGCCAAAATTGGGATCGTTGGATCTAATTTAAAATCAGGAAACAACCCGCGGATGCCACCAAAATGATCGACATGTGAATGGCTGATGATAATACAGGCAATATGGTCATCCACTGTTGGATAATGATTGTTTTCGAACCAATGATTGGCAAATTCAATCGCTGCTCTAGAACATTCAATGCTCATCAAGGTATCAAAAACCAACCAAGTATTCTTGGGAGATAGTACCAGTGTTAAATTAGCCATATCGAATCCGCGAAGTTGAAAAATTTTGTCGGTTACTTGAAATAAGCCTGTCTGGTGATTGCAGCGGGCGTTTTCCCATAAGCTTGGATTTGCTGAATCTGGACAATCTTTTTCTAAAAAGTCATATGCTTTTTGGCTCCAAATAATTTTGTCGTCTTGTTTAATTTCAAGCTTATCAAAAGCGGCAACACAATTTTGTTGGGCTAATGCCAATTCAGAATTGCTATCAAAAGGTAACGTATCCATCATCTGTTGGTTCTTTTGACAAGTACAGCGACTTGCTTTTTCCATAATTTTTTCCTCCTCGGTAGTAATAAACAGCAGCATCCAATAATATAGTAAGCGTTTTCTCAAAAGTGTGTCAAATTCCTGCTGAATCCTAGATGTTTGCAAAACTTATTTTTGAAAGCGTTGACCAAACTTCTGCTGACTGCTACTCTATTCATTAGAAGGCTAGAACTTCAAAACAGAAAGGAACGTGTGACAATGTTAAACGAAGCAAAGATTCGTGCGTATTTGGAAAAAGAGAAACTGGATGCTTTTTTTATTGCCAAAAGAGTAAATGTTCGTTTCACTAGCGGCTGGACAGGAGACGATTCATTTATTTTGCTCACACAAGAGGGACAATACTTTTTGACAGATCCGCGCTATACTGAACAAGCGGACATTGAAGTACCAGAGTATGAAATCATCAACTGGCGCTTGCCGGGACGGACTGTCGGAGACACTGTGGCCCGTTTGGCTAGTGAGAAAAACTTAAAAACGATCGCTTTCGAAGCGGATTATCTAACCTATGATATGTATTCTGATTTTACATCGAAAACAACAGCTGAGTTCGTACAAGCTGGCGGTGTGATTGATCGTATGCGTGCAATTAAGTCTCCGCAAGAGATTCAATATATGCGCAACGCTTGTGAAATTTCTTGTCGGGCTTTTAATCGAATTTTGGATGACATCCGAGTTGGGGTCACTGAAAAAGATTTAGCAGCTAGACTATCGATGTACATGGTACAAGAAGGCGCGGACACTCAGCCTTATGGAAATATTTTGATTTCTGGAGCGAATACGTCGTTATTACATGGGATCCCATCAAAAAAATCAATTGAATATGGCGATTTTGTCTTAATGGATTTTGGCTGTCAATATGAAGGCTATATGTCTGATATGACACGCACCGTTGTTGTCGGAAAAGCTACGGATAAGCAACGGGAAGTGTATGAATTAGAAAAACAAAGCTTGGAAGCAGCGGAAGCGGTAATGAAGAACGGAGCAGCAGTAAAAGATATTTATCAAGCCTCATTGAAACCGCTGGAAGGAACCGAATATCCGCAATATACTTATCGAAACATCGGACACAGTATTGGTCTGTTCGTACATGAACTACCATACATTGATGAACAATATGATGATGTTTTAGAAACAGGTATGGTGATGACGATCGAACCGGGAATCTATATTCCAGATTGGGGCGGTGTACGGATTGAGGACCAAGTTTTAATTACGGATGACGGCTATGAAAATATGATTAGTATTTCTCATGATTTGATTGAATTATAAGCGTGGGATAAGCTATACTAAGACGACGACGGCAGGAGCTGTCGTCGTTTTTTCACACTTAATTATTAAAAAATGACCGTTAGAGGCTGTATAAATTTACGGATTTTTTCGTTTGAAAAGGAGGGAAGCCCGATGAATGAACGGGAAGCGTTTGATTTCGTCTATGATATTGGCGAAACATTATTGAAAAATGGTGCGGAAATTAAACGGATCGAGACGACCATTCGTCATATTGCAGAGGCTTTAGAGTTGAAAGAGTTTGATAGCTTTGTATTGATCAATGGTATTTTTATGACGGCGCGGTTAAAAGATGCGACTGTTCAAGCCCGTGTTCGGGATATCCCAATTTCACCGATCAATTTAGGGCGAATCGAACAGATTAATACCTTGTCACGAAGATTGACCGAAAAGCGTTTAAGTCCAGAAGATGCCAATGAATGGTTGCAGGAAATCAAGCATGAATCCTTTGCTTCGAATCCTTTAAAAATTTTTGCTTATGCATTTGGCAGTGCCAGCTTTTGTTTTATTTTTGGCGGAAGTCTATGGGATACAATCGGCGCGCTCTTTTTAGGTGTATTATTGGCTTGTTTTTCAATGTATTTATTACCGAAGTTTAATATGTCAGATATTATTTCTACTATCACGAGCAGTGCGTTCGTTAGTATTTTGGCTTGTTTATTCGTTCATTTTATACCTGTGCTGCAGCTGACGAGTCTTATTACCGGCGGAATTATTTCTCTTTTGCCAGGAGTTGCTGTGGTGAATGGTATTCGGTACTTGTTTGATGGGGATTATAGCTCGGGCTGGGGGCAAATGATTTATGCTTTAATTACAGCTCTTTGTGTCTCTGTAGGTGTTGGACTGGTCTTACGTGTTTTTAGTTTTCTATGATGGGAAAAAAAAGAAATGATCATCCAATAAAAATTGAATTCGTCATTTTACCATAGTGATGGGAAGGAGTGCAGCCAATGATAAATGGCTTGTTTCAAATCTTAGCAGGTTTTTTAGGAACGATTTCTTTTGCGATCTTATTTGAGGTTCCACGTTGTTACTACGTTCATTGCGGTGTTATCGGTGCTTGCGGCTGGTTCATTTATTTGTTTATCATGCATTTTTTTGTAGCGCCAGTAGCGGCGACGTTCATTGCTTCGTTAGTATTGATCTATCTTTCAAGAGAAGCGTCATTTGCATTAAAAGCTCCAGTCACGATTTTCTTGATTTGCGGAATTTTCTGTCTCGTCCCTGGGATGGGTATCTATAATTTTACTTATAATTTTTTTATTGGTGATTCCATCAAAGCGGCTCAAATTGGTGTCCAAGTTTTAAAAATTGCGATCGCAATCGCTGTAGGTATTACAGCGGGATATGAATTATCGCCCAAATTTTTCTACTCATATCACAAAATGCAAAAGAATAAAAATTCATTGTCGTGAATAAATGATAGAAACAGTTCTTATAGACAGTTTTGTTGTATAACAGAACTGTTTTTTTATTTGTATTTAAATATTAAAAATACAATGATTTGCTTTTAAGATGTTATTGTTCTGCCCATTTTTTTAATAAAAAAACAAAATCATGAGAAAGAGATAAGGCGCAAAATTACTCGAGAAATAATACAACTAGGCTCATTTATTTTTCTAAATATTCTAAATAAGCGCTGATTTTGAAAAAAAGTTTTAAGAATCGTTTAAATAAGCGAAAAGATATAGTAAACTAGTGGAAGCGGATACGAATATTTAAGTTTAAATTTTTTCTCAGAAATACTTGAAATCCCAATGATTTTATGGTTATTTTAAAACTAGTGATAGGTGAATAGTTGAACAATTTTTTATTGCTAATTCCAGGCTGTTGCATAGCAGTTCGATTCCGCGAAAAGATGATTATTAACAGCTACGTGAAAACAGAGCTGTTTTTAATAATGCCAGCAGGCAAACAATATCAATAAAAGGAGTGAAACATTTTGAAAGAACGTCGCGTTGAAAGAGTAATTGAAAAAATGAAAGAACAAGGTTATGGCCAACTGTTAGTTTCAGATCCAACAACTATTTTCTATCTAACTGGTCGCTGGATTCATCCTGGTGAACGGTTGTTAGTATTAGTGATTACTCCAGAGAACAAGAACACATTGATCGTTAACAAATTATTCCCAATCGAAGAAGACTTGGGCGTGGAAAAAGTATTTATTGATGATACCGACGACGCTGTGAAGAAAGTGCTTGAGTATGTTGATACTGACCAAAAAATTGGTGTAGATAAGAATTGGCCTGCCCATTTCTTATTACGTTTGTTAGAACTTGTTCCAGATGCCAAATTAGGTAACGGATCAGAAGTAACTGACGCAGTTCGTGCTGTTAAAGACGAAGAAGAAAAACAATTGATGCGTGATGCGCAAGCAGATAACGAGATCGCGATTGATCGTTTGAAAAAGCTATTGCCGGAAGAATTGACTGAAGCTGAAATGGCTGACAAATTAGGCAAAATCTACAAAGAATTAGGCAATACAGGCTTCTCATTTGACCCAATCGTAGGGTATGGGGCAAATGCGGCTGATCCTCATCATGAAACAGATGATTCAAAAGTGAAACCTGGTGATTCTGTCATTCTAGATATCGGGGGAATCAAGAATTCTTATGCCTCTGACATGACTCGGACGTTCTTCTACAAAGAAGTCTCTGATAAAGGTCGTGAGGTCTATGAAATCGTAAAAGAAGCTGCACAACGTGCCATTGATTTAGTAAAACCAGGCGTGAAATTGTCTGATATTGATGCAGCTGCCCGTGACTATATCACTGAAAAAGGCTATGGCGAATACTTCACACATCGTCTAGGTCATTTCATCGGAATCGATTGCCATGAAGCGGGCGATGTTTCAGGAGCAAACGATAACGTCGCTGAAGTCGGCAATGTCTTCTCGATTGAACCAGGAATCTATATTCCAGGCGAAGTGGGCGTACGTATCGAAGATTTAGTCATCGTTACAGAAGACGGCTGTGAAAACTTGAATCATTATCCTAAAGACTTAGAAGTAATCGGTTAGGAGGCCGCGCAACGTATGAAAATCGAAGAAGGCTATATGCCATATCTAGGGCATAAAACTTATTACCGAATTGTTGGTGAACAATCAGGCAATAAGAAACCATTGATTGTCATGCACGGCGGACCCGGATCAACCCATAACTATTTTGAAGTCCTTGATGAAATGGCGGTCGATGGCCGCCAGATCATCATGTATGATCAATTAGGTTGCGGAAAATCTGCGGTTCCTTCACAGCCAGAGCTTTGGACGGCTGAAACATGGGTCAATGAGCTGATTGCTTTACGGGAACACTTGGGTCTTGATGAAGTTCATTTATTGGGACAATCTTGGGGCGGAATGTTGGAAATCATTTATGTTTGCGATTACGCACCGAAGGGGATTAAGAGTATGGTCCTTTCTAGTACGTTACCTTCTGCAAAGCTGTGGGCGCAAGAACAACATCGAATGATCAAATTCATGTCGGAAGAAGATCAAGCAGCAATCGCAAAAGCCGAAGAAACTGGCGTATACGATGATCCTGCTTATCTAGCTGCCAATGACCGTTTCATGGTACGCCACGCGGCGCCAGTATTCACCAAAGAGGATCCAGAACCATTGTGGCGCGAAAAAGTCGCAGGTACAGAAAGCTATGTTACGGCTTGGGGTCCAAACGAATACTCGCCGGAAGGAACATTGCAGGGATATGATTACACAGAAAAATTACGTGATGTCACTATCCCGACACTTGTTACTAGCGGCACAAACGATTTGTGTACACCTTTAGTAGCGAAAACGATGTATGACGCGATTCCAGGAGCAAAATGGGAGCTGTTTGCTTACAGCAGACATATGCCTTTTGTTGAAGAACGTGAGAAATACATGAAACTGTTAGCGGAATGGTTAGCAGCAAACGAATAATTTTTAAAAGAGAGAAGGAATGATAGTGGAAACAACTCCAGTAAAATCAAAAAAACCTTTTGGGTTTTATGTCTGTGCGTTAGGATTTACATTTGAACGTATGGCCTTTTACACAGCGAAATATATGTTGGCGATTTGGATCGCAACTACTGCTGCATCTGGTGGTTTAGGAATGACTAGTGCACAAGGTGTACAAATTTCAGCTTGGTTTGTTGCTGCAACATATATTACACCAACGATTGGTGGACTTATCGCCGATTACTGGGTAAGCCCAAGACTTTGTGTGGCTGCCGGAATGATTATGATGGGTATTGGCTACATGTTAGCTTGGCAAGCGAGTTCAATGGGCATGGTGTGGCTGATGATTATCCTAGTTGCGCTCGGTACAGGTTTGTTTAAAGGAAATCTGTCTGGTGTAAACGCCTTGCTGTTCAGCGATGAAAAAGAATTGAACGAAGCATTCTCTATTCAGTACTCATTTGTAAATATTGGTTCATTTATGGGAACAACGTTCTTAACCCTATTGATTCCAGGCTTCGGTTTTAATTTTGTGTTCATGATTTGTGGTGTATTATTACTTATTGATGCAGCTTGGTTTATCTTTAATAGCCGTTCGTTAGGTGAAGCGGGTAAAAAGCCATTTAAAGTTGACCAACGTCAATACGAATCAGCAGGTAAAAAAGAAGAGGGTGCTGACACCAAGCTTACTTCTGGTGATAAAAAGCGTCTTGTAGCTATTTTCCTTGTTACTATGTTCTCTGTTGTTTTTTGGACTGTTTGGTATTTAGCTTATATGCCAGCTTACTTCTACTTTGGTTGGGGTGATGGTGCAGGATTCTTGAATCGCGCGAACTGGGTGATTGGAAACTTCCATGTTCCTACTGCCTATTTTGATTCAATGAATGCATTAACATGTATCATCTTAGGACCTGTCTTGGGTCGTTTATGGACGAAACTGGCTGCTCGTCCTAAAGGTGATATGAGTATGTTTAAGAAAACAGCATTAGGGATGATCTTAGTTGGGGTTTCTTATGTAGTGATGGTATTTGGTGATATCGTTGGAAAAGGAAACGCATCAATTATCTGGTTAGTGATGGTTAGTATCTTAATGTCAGTAGGAGAAATGATCTTCTCGCCTTTAGGAAACTCATTTATCTCTAAATTAGCACCAGCAAAACTAATGGGTTTATTGTTAGGTTTCTGGACAATCGCTGTATTCTTCTCACAAATGATTTATCCAGTGATTTATGCTCTGTTAGAAACAGATGTACCTGGAGATTTCCAAATGGGATATGGGGTTCTAGCAGCAGTCGTTATTGTACTAGGATTAATCCTTTGGTTTGGAAGTAAATCATTAGACAAACTAGAAACAGCCGAATAATTTTTGAATCATTTTTTTAAGCTCTTGCCTTGTAAAGGCAAGAGCTCAGACTGTAGACAAAAGACGTCTCAAAC
>NZ_JXLA01000039.1 GCF_001886185.1 Enterococcus raffinosus
AAAAGCGAATTATGAAATTAGCTCAATTATTAAAAAAATCGAAACAATTAACTATTTCGTTTGCTATCTAATTTAAGTTCCCATTTCTATAAGCTTTCTTGAACCTTTTTAGAGGCTATTTCCGATGACTAAACCCAGAAAACTACATAATATACCTAATCCATAAGTTCCAAAAAAATAACGATAAAACATTGAACGATCATTTTTCCATAAAACAAACAACTCAAAATTATAGGTAGAAAAGGTCGTATATCCACCCATGATCCCAGTCCCTAAAAATAGATAAACCGAATCCGTTAAATGCAGTCCAAAGAAAATACCGAGCAGAAGGCTTCCAGTGAGATTGATAAAGAACGTTGATCTTGGCAGGTGTTTAGTCTGGGGTTCAAAATAGTTATTTAACGTAAAACGCAGCATTGCGCCAATCGCTGCCCCACTGCCGACTAATAGCGTATTGATCATTCTGTCTCCGCCCTTCTATGATAAATAGCCTCGCCGAGTACAGTCATCGCTAAACCGCCGACAACTGATAACAGTAAATAAAGAAAGGCTAGCCCGATTTGTCCGGCCTGCACTAATTTCATCGTATCTAGCGCAAAGGAAGAGAACGTCGTCAAGGCGCCGCAGAAGCCGACTCCTACTCCTAAAACGAGACGAGCAGATATATCAATATCATTCAAAATATGTTTCACGATCCAACTAAAAATAAAGCACCCTAATAAATTGACCAGCAAGGTTCCTATAGGAAAACCGTTGACCGCAGGAAGCCATACGCCCAACCAATAACGCGCGGTTCCGCCAACAAAAGCAAAGAGCGCAATAACCAAATAATCCAACATGCTTTTCATCTCCATTATTTATTCTTAAATACTATAAAACGATTGATTTGAAGTTGCAAACAATACTATCTTTTTCATCAACAATTTTCAAAACGTGCTAAACTAGGGGTATCTTGGGAAAAAGTGAGGTTTATGTATGAAAGGAATAATATTTGACTTTAACGGAACCATGTTTATGGATTCTGATCTCCATGAAGCTGCTTGGCTTTATTTGATCCAAAAGTATTCAGATAAGGAAATGACCGAAGAGGATATCCTAAAAAATCTTCACGGGAAAACTAATGATGTGATCTTGCGTAATTTTATTTCACCAGAATTAAGTGAAGAAGAAGTGGAAAAATTATCTGATGAAAAGGAGACTTATTATCGTGAATCGGTCTTAGCCAGTGCAGATCACAATGACTTTACCAAAGGTTTACGAGAGGTCTTAGACTATTTAAAAGCAGAAAAAATACCCATGACCATCGCTTCGGCATCGCCAAAGGTGAACATGGACTTTTATTTTGACTATTTACATTTAGGTGACTGGTTTGATGAAGAAAAAATGGTCTGTCATACAGGCAGTTTTCCTGGAAAGCCTGCACCGGATATTTTCCTGATCGCCGCTGAGAAGATCGCCGTTGCCCCAAAAGATTGCTTAGTGATTGAGGATTCCTACTCTGGATTACAGGCAGCTCGCAATGCGAAAATCGGAACGATCGTCGCCATTGATCCCGAAGGAAAAAATCGATCCGTTTTCGAAAAAGAAAACTTGGCGCCAGATGGTGTCATTGAAGACTTCACCACCTTTATTCCTAATTATTTATAAGAAAAAAATCGCAACGAAAACAGAGTTTCGTTGCGATTTCGCTTTATATAATAGTTGCTCCTAAAGTATTTTTAAAGTGATTCAATGCCCAAGTATGTCCAGTCGCATCAAAGCTTGCAACAGCCTTCTCAGGTATCACTAATTGATAACCCAAATTGTAGGCATCTACCGCTGTGTGCAACACACAGATATCAGTGCACACCCCAGTTAAGCAAAGCTCTGTAATCCCTCGCTCCCGTAACCGAATGTCTAAATCGGTGCCGCTGAAGGCTGAATAATGCCGTTTATCAATCCAATAAACCGTTTTTTCTGCTTGATTTGCTTGATAGAAATCAGCTAATGAGCCATACAACTCTCGTCCGCTCGTACCGATGACATTGTGCGCCGGAAAGAGTTTATTTTCAGGATGGTACTGATCGCTTGGATCATGCCCATCAATAGCAAAAACGACAAAATTCCCCTGCTGGAAATAGTCTTCTGTGATAGCGACCAGCTCCCCCTCAATTGCCTGACCTGCTTCCCCTGTAGTTAGTTTTCCATCAGTTGCTACAAAATCCTTCGTATAATCAATCGAAAGTAACGCCCGCATGCAAGTTCCTCCTTTAGTTGAATCCTTAAAAAACTTTATTTCAAATGGTTCACAAATTCCATAACAAGCTGTGCTGATAATGTTCCAGTACGATTAACAAATTCTTCATGTGTTTCCGTCGCTTCACTGTCAGCCGTATCGCTGATTGCTCGGACGATCAAAAATGGAATACCAAATTGTGCGGCGGTATGTCCGATCGCAGCTCCTTCCATTTCAACAGCTAAAGCCTCTGGAAATGAAGCTTTGATTTCCTTGATTTTGGCTGGACTGCTCACAAAGGTATCTCCTGAAACGATCAACCCAACACGGGCAGATTGATTCATTTTCTTGCTGGCTGTCACCATTTCGCCCTTTAAATACGTTGATCCTTCATAATAAAGCGGCATACCTGGAACTTGCCCTATCTTATAACCAAAAGTCGTCGCATCCACATCAAAGTAAGCAACTTTATCTGCGATAACCAAATCACCAATCGCTAATCCTTCGCCAATCCCACCAGCGGTTCCCGTGTTGATGACCATGTTCACTTTGTATTGCTGAATCAATACCGAAGTAGTGATTGAAGCCAATACCTTTCCAATTCCTGATTGAACAACAATCACTTCATGATTGCCTAGTCCCCCTGAGATAAACAACGCTCCAGATTGTTCCCAAGATAATGGGTGATCCAAACTTTCTCTTAATGCTTTTACTTCTGGTTCCATTGCACCGATAATACCGATTTTCATAACGATTCCTCTATTTCTTTTTAATATATTTTTACTGTTTAAATAAAGAATACAGCTAACATTACCACGATCAAAAGCAATAAAACAAAAATTATTGCTTTATTTAAAAAGCTGCTGCGTTCCTTCTGTTTTACCCGTTCACTGCTGCGGGATTTCGTCACAGGCTTGTTCTTCTTCAACTCTTTCCGATAGACAGAACTGATTTCTTTTTCTCTTTTTTCATAGGCTCGCTCCGCCGCTTTCCGCTGCTCTTCTGCCAAACGCTCCTGCTCTTCTTTTCGTTTCCTCAATTCGCTGCGCGTCACCAAGGGTGATTGGCTCATGAGTGATCCACTCCTCGTTCTTAATAATGTAATTATTTTTTAAGAAAAAATAATTTTGATCTTCACTCCGTATATCATCCAACTAAACTTCATTCCATTGATTAAGTTAATGTGTCTTATCTTATTCCAATCCTAATATTGCTAAGCTAGCTCATAATAATAGTTGGAATTTTTCTAACGTAAAATTCCAATGATTTTCGTACGCCTACCATTCTGCTAAATATCACGTATCCTTAATATTCTCGTAATTGAAAATTAAATTCACCCACTTAATACTGAGAAAAGCAGAACTGGCAAAGTTGGACTGACATCCTTATTCTTACTAATGAACTCATTTTTCCTAGTCTATTTCTTTAACAACATCAGTTCCCAATAATTGACGGCGAAGATTGTCTTTGCGTCACAAATCAATCCATCTAGGATCGCTTGTTTCGCTTCCTCCATGGTCAATTCGTAAAGCTCCAACACTTCATCGTCATCTTGAGGCCGAGGATTTTCTACCTTGACTAAATCAGTCGCGGCATAGATATATAATTTTTCATTTGAAAATCCGGGTGATAGATACATCTCATTTATGTAAGTTAACTCTTCCGCACGGTAACCGGTCTCTTCTTCTAGTTCACGCATCGCCGTTTTTTCTGGCTGTTGCCCTTCACCTGGATCTATTTTTCCAGCGGGAATTTCCAATACCACTTTTTCTAGCGGCTTGCGAAATTGTTTGACCATGATCATTTTATTCTCTTTCGTAATAGGAATGATACCGACACCACCGTGATGGAAAACCAATTCGCGTTTGGCTGTTCCTCCCATCGGTAAAGCCACGTCATCTAAATAAACATCAATGATCTTTCCTTTAAATATTTCTTTCCGTTCAATTGTCTTCTCTTCAAAATCTTTATATTCTAACATGACAACACCTTTTCTCCTTTTCGCATTTTCAAGTTTAACATTAATTTCTTAAATCTTTTATTAACAAAAATAAGAGGATTTCTTCCAATGGAAGCTGCAAACAAAGGAAGAAGTTTCCCATATAGCTTCAACTCGAAGGTTCTGCCTTATTGTATCACAGAAAATTCTTATGTTTTTTCTAAATCTGAAAAATCCATCTTTAGTCCGATACTAATTCTATAGAAATTCATGCTATGATGAGCGTGTAAAGAAATCAAGAATTTTGAATAAATAATGTGAAGGGTTATTACTAGACTAGGAGGATTATTATGCGCAGGAAAATATTCCCTATCATCATCGCAACAATCGGCATTCTCTCCTTTCTTGAAGGAGATTTCGGTGACTATATCGTCTTTTTAATGTTGGTTGTCGGCTTTTGGTTGATCTATCGTGGACTTAAGGGAAGAAAAGTTCGTCCACAAAAAGAAGAACTACCATTTCTATCGAAAGAAAAGGAAGCTTACTATAAACAATTGGGTATGAGCGAACGTGAAATTGAATTGTTCCGTGAAACAATGAATTCATCAAAACAACAAGTTTTACGTCTGCAGCAAAATATCCAAAAGAATGCGAAGCTTAAAGCGATCGATTTACGACACGATACGCTGAAGGCTGCCAAAGCTTTATTTAAAGAATTAGTAAAAGATCCAAAACGTTTGCCAGAAGCGAGCCAATTTCTTTATACGCACTTGCCAAATATCGTTGATTTGACAGATAATTATGTTGAAATCAACGGACATGAGGTCAAGTCAAAAGAAGTTTATGGTAAACTAGAAGAAAGCGCACAGATCATCGATCAAATGGCTGATTTAATCGTGAAAGATTATCAACAATTCGTCGCTGAAGATTTAGAAGACATGGATGTTGAAATTTCCATCGCGAAAAAAAAATCTTGACCATGATCCTGATTTGTCCACAAAATAAAAAAAGCGAAACATTAACAAAAAAATCTAGCTGAAGCTAGATTTTTTTCGAACAGGAGGACACATAGTGGAA
This sequence comes from Enterococcus raffinosus, assembly GCF_001886185.1. Classification (GTDB taxonomy): domain Bacteria; phylum Bacillota; class Bacilli; order Lactobacillales; family Enterococcaceae; genus Enterococcus_A; species Enterococcus_A raffinosus. The sequence continues at coordinate 5,232 of NZ_JXLA01000039.1, forward strand.
CCAGAAAATAAAACAGAAACCAAACCGGTCGACAGTACTTTAGATGACCTACTCAGTAACCCATTTGGCACCGATTCTTTAACCCCCGTTCAACAGCAAGAAATCTCTCACCTGCAGTCGCAGGAACAAGCAGATCGCTTAGTCGATAAATTGCCTGAGGAACGGCAAGTACAAGCCCGCGAGCTTGCGAAAAAAATCGATGTCAATGATTCTCAAGCCGTAATCAGTTACGGTTCAACTGCACAAACAAAATTAAGCGAATTCTCGCAATCTATGCTGAATACCGTCTCTTCACAAGATATCGGTCCAATCGGCGATTCGTTGAATCAATTAATGTACCGCTTAAATGAAGCGAATCCTGACGAATTACGCGTCGGTGAAGGCAATATCTTCCAAAAAATGTTTGGTAAAGTAAAACAGTCAATCTATGAAATTACAACGAAATATCAAAAGATCGGTGCTCAAATTGATAAAATCGCCACAAAATTAAACGTTGAAAAAGATGGCTTATTGCGGGACAACCAAATGCTTGAAACACTTTACAATAAAAACAAAGATTACTTTGACGCCTTGAATATCTATATTGCTGCCGCTGAGTTGAAGATCGAAGAAATGAAAATGACGACGATTCCTGAAGCAACAGCGAAGGCACAAAGCTCTGGCGATCAAATGGACGTCCAGGTCGTCAACGACTATACACAATTTTTGGATCGTTTGGATAAACGGACCCACGATTTAAAATTGGCACGACAAATCACGATTCAGCAAGCACCGCAAATTCGCTTGATCCAAAATACCAATCAAGCATTGGCCGAGAAGATTCAAGCCTCTATCAATACGGCGATTCCATTGTGGAAGAATCAGGTAGCGATCGCTTTGACTTTACTACGTCAAAAAGACGCTGCTACAGCACAACGTCAGGTATCTGAAACAACCAACGACCTGTTGAAGAAAAATTCAGAAATGCTGAAGATTTCAACCATCGAAACGGCCAAAGAAAACGAACGCGGCATCGTCGATCTAGATACCTTGCAGCAAACACAAAACGATCTAGTCGAAACATTAGAAGAAACCCTGCGGATTCAAAAAGAAGGTCGCGAACGTCGTCAAGCAGCCGAGATCGAGATCGGTCATATGGAAAACGACTTAAAGCAAAAATTAATGGAATTAAATTCTGGACAGTAGTTATAAAAAATAAGCATGCCAAGCGGCACGCTTATTTTTTTATGCTTTCATATAGCCTAATACGACACCGCCAACAATAATCAGCAGACAGCCGATAATGACATAATACATTTCTTTTTTCGTTTTGCGTTCGCCCAGAAGGAAAATCCCGCCTAATGTCGAAATGATGATTCCCATCTGTGACAAGGAGAATCCAATCGCTAAACCAATTTCCTTAACGGTTAACAGCATACAGATATTTCCGATTCCCCACAAAAGACCAGAAGCCATATTTCGCCATACATAGCGGTCCAGTTTAGCCTTGCGAAAGGCAAAGAAGCTGGCTCCAACTAACATACCGACACTTTGCGGCAAGATAATTGCCAATGGATCTAGTCCGGCCCAGGTAATAATAATTGTGTAAACGCCGTACCCTAACGTTGAAAAAATCAACGAGCGAAACCCTTTGCCGAAGTCCAACATACGGTCATCTGATTGCACACCACTCTCGTCATCCTTGCGAGCAGTTAAATAAGCCCCTAAAACAAGTAATGCCAAGGCGATAAAACCTAGGATAAAATCTTTTGTTTTCGTCCATTCATGGAAGAACACTGCACCAGCGACAGTATTTAAAATTAACTGAAAGCCCGTTGAGATCGGTAACCCTACCGAAACCCCCATGAATTTCATCCCGTGAAACTGACCGTTCTGCCCAATGGACCAAAAGAAACCTGATAAAAATCCGATTAATAAAATCCAACCACTCATAGCTGGCTGAACGATGAAAAAGGTCACTAATGCAAAAACAAAAGCCCCCATCGTCATTCCTAAGGTTTGCTGATTGGCGTCTCCACCTAATTTCCCGCTCACCAAACCAATACTTCCCCATGCTACCATTGGTATTAGGGCAATTAAAATACTCATAACCTTACTCCCTTCAATTCACAACTGAAATAGTTTAGCGAAAAAAAGAGGTTTTGGCAATCGAAAACTAGTAATTTATCGTTCTTCATGATAATAATCTAATCGCGGAAAAAATAAAGTCATCTTAGTGCCTTTATTCATTGTTGACTCTGCCGTAATAGCTACCCCTAATTTCTCAGCGAGTCGCTTCGCTAAGTACAAGCCAAGACCTGTCGAATGCTGCTGCGCTTTTCGACCATTTTCACCTGTAAAGCCTTTGTCAAAAATTCGTCCTAGATCCTCTGGTGGAATCCCAACGCCACTATCTTCTAGAATCAAAGAAGCTCCGGCACTTTTCGTCTCGATTGTAATAGTGATTTGACCATGATCTGGTGTATATTTGATGGCATTGCTCAATAACTGGCGAAAAATAAACTCGATCCATTTGGCATCGGTCAGCACTTTGGCATCATTTTCTGCTAGTGTCAATTGGAGGTTTTTTTGAATGAAATAATTGGCTTGACTGCGAATGATCGGCTGAACAATTTTTTTCAATGAATATTCTTGAATCAAATAATCATTTACAAATTCGTCCGAACGAGAATAATAGAGAATCTGTTCCACATACTCATCAATCTGTTGAAGTTCATTTTGCAGCAAAACAAACTTTTCATCCGGAATATCAAATTCAATCGCATTCAAAATCAAATCGACTGCCGCTAACGGCACTTTTATTTCATGAATCCAAGAATCCATGTAATCTTTTTGATCCTTTTGACTATCCAACAATTGCTCCATCATCGAATGATGCTCTCGTACCTGCTTATTGACGTATTCCTGAATCAACACTTCCTCATTGTTTGTCGCAGATTCGACAAAATGCTGCAAATGAGACTCTTCCTGTTTATCGAATTCCTTGTACCATTTTTTTCGACGATAATAATCAATCGTGAAAAAAAGGAAGACGAGAAAGAGTTGCAAAATCAACAGATACCCCAGATTGTCCCAAAAGCCGTGTAAATCCGGTGTTAGCCAGACCATAAAAACCAGTAGTGAACTTAAGACTGCCCAACCTAATAAAACCAGTAGACGATCCTTTAAATACTTGATAAATGTCATGGCCGCTCCTTATGGGACAATGTAGCCTTGTCCAACCTTCGTTTGAATGTAGTCATCAATTCCAGCTTGTTCGATCTTCCGACGCAGACGATTGATATTGACTGTTAGAGTATTGTCATCGACAAAGCGTTCATCGTCCCACAAAGCACGTAATAATTTATCACGGCTTAAGATTTTCCCGTGTTGCTTCATCAAAATGAATAGGAGCCGGTACTCATTCTTACTAAGATCAACGACTTCACCATTAATTGTCATACTGCTGTTGTCAATGTTCAACGTGATGCCATTATGCTCTAATTCTTCACCGCTCTCAGCGTAATTGTATGAGCGGCGCAACAAGGCATTAATCTTCGCAACTAATATGTCTACTTGGAAAGGCTTTGTAATATAATCATCCGCCCCCATGTTCATCGCCATGATTTGATCCATATTGGTATTGCGAGAGGAGATAAAAATAATCGGTACCTTGGAGACTTCACGAATTTTTTGGCACCAGTAATACCCATCATATACAGGAAGATTGATATCCAACAACACAAGCTGCGGCTCCGTCTCTTCAAATTCTTCAAAAACCTGGTTAAAATCAGTTGCCTGATAAACATCGAATCTCCATTTCGTTAGTTCTTCGCCAATCAGTTGCCGTATTACCGCTTCATCTTCAACGATCATGATTTTTGCCACTTTATTTTCTCTCTTTCTGTTGTTTGTCTGGTTCCAAATATCTGACGTTAAGAACCTGTCTCGAAACCTTTTTTATCATCATATCAAAGAACAGAAAAAAAATGAAAGACGATCCATCTTAAATTAATTTTTAGTAAAATCGATGAAGCCTAGATTATCGTCAATCATCCCACCTTCTCCAGATAAACTGAATGTGCTCAAGCGTGGATTAAATTTAATGTGCATTTCTTCCTGCAAATCTTCCTTCGAATACCCTTTGATCCAAAAGTCGCCAATATTTGATGGGATTTTTTCGTCATAACCTGCTTTTTCTATATCAGTGGAAATAATATTAATGGAAAATTGTGTCTGCATGTGAATCATGGCATGCTGCGAATACGCTCCGACCCCATCTTCAAAAGTTAATAATAAAAGCTTATCCACTCCTAAGTGTTCCGAAATTTTTTCTTTTGCTGCTTCATCAAGTGTGATTTCCATCTGTCTCTCTCCTATTCTGAAATTTTTCGTTAGAAATTGCTCTATTAAAAGAATACAAAAAAACAAACCCCTTTTTCTGATTCCTATCATCAGACCAAGGGGCTTATTTTGCAAGCAATCTTACTTATTCAATTGCTGGTCAATTTTCGTTAGATCAATTTGCGTATTCTGAGCTAAAATTTCACGGAATATAGGTAATTGCTTTTGAATTTGATCGGCTTGATCATTTTCTACCTGCATCACTAGCAGCGGTTCATGCAGACTTAAACGTAAAAGCATCCAGCCCTGTCCATATGGATCGGTCACAGAAAAGCGAACACCTTCCTGATTCTCAGAGTTTTCCGCAAAGCCGTCATGTGTTGGCAGCTCCTCACGGAATTTCTCGATCATCTGCTGCCCAGCCTCTTTATAATTCTCTCCACTAATGGTATAGCGAATTTCTAGTGTTTCAACAGGCTGTTCCAATTCCGCCATCAAATCTGTCAGTTCACGATTTTCTTTTTGTAGTTTTGGTAACAGCATCAAGACTTTGGCGATGACGTACGCACCATCATCTAAGAAATAATTTTCTTTGAACGCCGCGTGGGAACTCGTTTCAATCGCCAATTGGCAATCAATACCTTCTTCGTTAAGCTCGATCGCTTTATTGATTACATTGCGGTAGCCTGAAATATAGCGATATTGCTTGCCGCCTTTTTCTTCAATGAAGTTTTTCAGATGATCCGATGTTGGCGAGTTGGTTACAATCGTACTTCCTGGATGCTCCTGCAAAACGATGGCCGATAAAACGGCAATCAAATTGTTCCGGTTAATCATTTGTCCATCCTTTGAAACGATCGCTGAACGATCGACATCCGTATCAAAGATGACTCCCAGATCGGCTTGATTATTTAGTACCGCTTTTTTGATACTTGCCATCGCTTCTTTGTTGTCTGGATTTGGAATGTGGTTAGGAAAATTACCATCAGGCTCTAAAAATTGCGAACCACTGGTGTCCGCACCAAGTACAGCTAACACTTTATCTGCAAAATATCCGCCAGCACCATTTCCAGCGTCAACGACGATTTTCATATCCTTTAACGGCTGCTCACTGCCGCTGCCACGTTGGATCTTTTCAACTAGATCTGCTGCGTAACGAGACAATAAATCGGCCTCGGTTACATTTCCTTTCGCCGCTTCACTTGGTTCAGTATGGGACAAAATGTAGGCAATATCACTTTTTTCTGCGCCGCCTGCTTGGCTGAAAATTTTGATCCCATTGAAATAAAATGGTAGATGACTTGCCGTCAGCATGATCCCAGCATCACACGCAAACTCTTCAAACTGCGTTGCCATAAACAATGCAGGCGTCGTTGATAAGCCAAAATCCAATACTTCACAGCCAGCTGCTTCAAAAACAGCTACCATCGCATCCTTTAATTCTGGACCAGTTAAGCGGCTATCATGCCCAATCCCAATTTTGAAAGGACGCTCTAACCCCTTACTCGTTAACCAATTAAGAATCCCGTTTGCGATTAAACGAACTTCTTCGGCCCCTAAGTTCTTCACTTTATCCTCAGCAGTGATAGCGATTCCACGAATATCCGAACCATTTTGCAATTTTGTTAACGCCATTGATGAATTCCTCCTTATTCCTATTAATGTATTTATTTTTCTTTCAGAAAAATTAGTCTGATCTTCATACCGTGTACCATCCAACTAAGTATCTCTAACTTTTATTCATTCTGATGCCTTTTTTGGTCTACTCACTAAACAATCTGCGAAAAGTTGGACTGGCATCCGTATTCCTATTAAGGTATTTATTTTTCTTTAAGAAAAATTAGTTTGATCTTTATGCCGTATACCATCCAACTAGGTGGCTCTCACTTTTATTCATTCTGATGCCTTTTTTAGTCTACTCACTAAACAATCTGCGAAAAGTTGGACTGGCATCCGTATTCCTAGAATTCTACTTTTAGTCTATTATACCAAAAATCCCGAAAAAGAAAGCCTTTTCCGGGAAATTTTAACAATTTAAGTATTTATTACTCTATTAAATGACACGCGACTGCGGATTCTTTTTCGCCTGTCGTTTCTTTTTCCAGCGAATTCTCCAATCCACTAATCGATCCATGACAAAGGTCAAGCCTTTGAACAACCAATAAATGCCAAAGGTTAATGGAATCACGAAAAACAAATTGCGATTCCATAATTTATCAAAATCGAAAAATTCTCTAAAGAAAAGATAACAACTTAGGTAGGCTGTACTCAAGGCGGTAATCAGTGCAATCTTTTTCTTATCTAATGGGAAAGAAACTTTGTATAAAACCAGTAATCCTACACATCCTGTCAAAAAAACAGACATAGTCGACGTCGCCTGATAATCTAAATCAAACAACACATTCGCCAATTGAATAATCATTACAGCACTCACAACTGTCAAAGCCCCAGGCAAAGAGACCCGTAAAATATTATTCAAAAAGTCCCCCTTTATCCGTTCATAACTTGGCTTCAACGCCAAGAAGAAGGATGGGATTCCCACAGTTAATGCATTGATCGGTGTTAATTGCACCGGTTCAAAAGGATATGGACTTGCAATGATCATGAAGATTACTGCGAGTAATAACGAATAAATCGTTTTGACCAAGTACATTGAAGCCACACGTTCAATATTATTGATTACCCGTCGCCCTTCGTTTAAAACATTCTGCATTCGGGCAAAATCAGAATCTAATAAAATCACATCGGATGCCGCTCTTGCCGCACTGCTTCCATTTGCCATCGCCACACCAATATCTGCTTCTCGCAATGCTAACACATCATTGACGCCATCTCCGGTCATACAAACGGTATGATTGATTTTTAACGCTTGAATCAAAGATTGCTTTTGCTTTGGCGTCACTCGACCAAAGACTGTCGTTTGGTTTACTAAAGCTTTGTAATCAATGGGCTCATCTAAGCCGGACATATCAATAAACGTTTCGGCATTTTTGATTCCAGCCTTTTGTGCGATTTTCGAAACCGTTAATGGATGGTCTCCAGAAATAACCTTCAATTGAACATCCTGTTTCGCAAAATAACCAAAGGTCGCCTGCGCATTCTCTCTCAAATTATCTGAGATAATCAACGTTGCAAGCAATCGCGGCTCATAGACAAGTTCTTCTTCCAAGGTCCCTGGATACTCCACCAAAACGAGTACGCGTTGGCCTTCTTCCAAATAGGGTTGGATCTTGCTTTGCATTTCTGCGGTCATTTCTTTGAAGATAAATTCTGGCGCACCAAAAGCGAAGCTGCCTTGATCCTTAAAGGACACGCCACTCCATTTTCTTGCAGAAGAAAACGGGATAACTTTTTCTGCTTGCCAATCACTGACTGCTGGAAAAGCCTTACGTAAGGCTGTTGCTGTCGCATTTTGATCCTTCAAGTGATGCAGGAGAGCACCCATGATCGTGTTTACACGATTTTCTGAAACTTCCCCCAGCAATGCTTGTTCAAATTTTAGTGTGCCGTCAGTGATTGTTCCTGTTTTGTCTAAGCAAATCACATCAACTCGCGCCAACGTCTCAATAGATGGTAAGGCCTGCACGAGTACTTTCTTACGGGCCAGATTCGCTGCACCAACTGCAAATGCGACGCTGGTTAACAACATCAGACCTTCTGGAATCATGCTGACTAACGCAGCCACCGTTCCTAAAACAGCCTGCTTAATGGATGCAGATGCTTGGTATTGACTATAAAATAAGCCTAATCCTACTGGGATAATCACAATCGTTAGAACAGCAATCATTCGACTCAAGACCTTTGTCAATTCTGAGTTCTCTGTTTTTTTCGTTTTTGCTTCACTGGTTAATTGCTCTGCGAAATTATCTTTTCCCACAGCCGTTCCTTGATAGAAGCATTCCCCGGCAGTGACGAAGCTGCCGCTGAACAATTTATCTTGCAAAGTCTTTTGTACGCGATCCGCTTCACCAGTCAGGAGTGACTCATCTACTTCGACCCCTTCACCCGCTAATAAATTCCCATCTACTGGGACCTGATCGCCATTTCGCAGATAAAGAATATCCCCCAAGACGATAGCTTCCTGATCAATCTGCTGCAACCGTCCATCTCTTAAGACAACTGCTTTGGTTTTGGCCAAGACCGATAATTTATCGATGGTATGTTTTGCTCTTAATTCCTGGATAATTCCAATCAAGGTGTTGATCACCACAACACCAAAAAACAAGGTATTCTTTGGCGAACCTACTAAAAGCACGAATAAGGCCAATACAAGGTTTAGAATATTGAAGATATTGATCGTGTTTTCTTTAATAATTTCTTTGTCTGACTTTAACAAGTTCTCTTCCACTTGATTCGTCTGACCGTCTTCTATTTTTCGCTGCACTTCGGAAGCTGTTAGACCCTCTAGCTCTGCTGGGATCTCAACTGTATCAAAATTTTCTTCCACCGTTTGAACTTCTTTCTTTTTCTTCATCCGGTTTCACCTCACTCCATTTGTAACAACGCTGTATCACAGCGAAAAATAAGTTTTCCCTCTATACTTATCTTAACACGACTTGCTTTTTTAGTCGGTTTTTAGCTTTAAACGCAAGCATCTCTTAAAATGTGAATCATTAGAATAAATAAAAAAAGCCGCTGTAAACGACGGCTTACTTTTGAACAGAATAAACATAGTGAGGCATATCTATGCCTCGATAATGCTTGATAAATTCTCCGCAACGAGTCATGCCATTTCTTTCAGCAACCCTTTGAGAAGGGACATTCGTATCACGGATAATTGAAAAAAACTCGTCTGCCTGTAGCATTTCAAAGGCATAGTTTTTACACGCCATTGCCGCTTCGCTTGCATATCCTTTGTGCCAAAACGCTCGTTGGAACAGATAGCCGATCTCTAACACTTGCTCCCCAGCAAGCTCCTGCCATGTTAAGCCACATTAGCCGATCATTTCGCCTGTTTCCTTTAAAACCGCTGCCCACAAACCAAAGCCATTCCGCTGATAACTCTTTAACTGTTTATCTAGCCACGCTTGAACCTCAATGTCATTAAAGGCTCCTTCATAAGCATACATGGTCTGCTCATCCTGTAAAATTTTACTTAACGCTTCTCTATCCGATGGTTGCAATTCTCGAAGGTAAAGTCTTTTCGTTTCTATCATCTTCTTTTCATCTCCAAACAAGCTTAATCGTCACTTTTCAGACAGCTTAAGAAAGGCTTCCTTCACAATAAAAGCATGCCGCGAGGCTTCCGCGGCATGCTTTGTCTTAAATATCTTTTGGTACATAAAAACTGCGATTATCCAATCCAAAGATACGCTCGGTATATGTCCCTGGCTCTGCATTTTTCACAGCACTCGACATCATTTGCATCGAAGCATCAATGTTGTCGATTTGGTGCAGGATTTCTGCTTCCATGATGCGTGGGCGCACAGGAGATCCGTATTCCAAAAGTCCATGGTGTGACAAGACCATATGACGCAAGACCACTATATCTTCGTCAGCATCATTGATTTTCAATTCAGCACAGGCTTTCGTGATTTCTTCATCTACCAAAACAAGGTGGCCGACTAAATTACCTACTACTGTATATTCAGTCGAAGAAGGACCTGTTAACTCGATTACCTTCCCTAAATCATGAATGATGATCCCAGCATAAAGCAATGAGGTATTTAGCTGAGGATATTCCTTCGCGATCGCCTTGCCTAAACGCAGCATCGTCAACGTATGGAATGCCAAGCCACCGGCAAATGCATGATGATTGCGCTTTGCTGCGGGAAATTCGAAAAATTCCTTTTGATATTTGTTCAGCAAGAAACGAACGATCCGATTCCAATGGGCATTGGTGATCTCAAAAAGTGTCTTATTAAACTCTTCCTCCATATCCTCGCGCTTGATCGGTGCACGCTCCATGTATAGAGCTGGATCATTGGGTTCATCTGGCTTCGTTGTACGCAGATGCATGATCTTCACCTGTGGGTTCCCTTGATAAATTTCGCGTTTGCCGTTTAATAAAACCACTTGTCCGGCCTTGTATCGCTTAATCTCTTCCTCAGAAGCATCCCAAAATTTGCCATCCACCGTTCCAGAAGTATCTTGGAAAGTAAACGCGATAAATTTTTTCCCATTTTTCGCTAAGCGAACGTCGGCGTTCTTAATTAGCACGTACATCTCAAACTGTTCATCAACTGTCAATTCTTTGATTTTTTTCATCGTTGGACTCCCTTCAATTCCCAGACTGGCTGGTGAAGCTCTTGGTAATAGCTTACCATTTCTTGGTCAGATGACAAACAAATGACCTGATAATTTTCACTAAAATGCTGTAATAATTTAGCAAACTGATATTTTCGCTGATGATCATAATGGAGCCAACCATCATCAATGATTACTGGACACAATGGGTGTTTCTGTTGTAAAGCAAGATAAGCAAAGCGAAAGGCCATCATCACTTGATCTTTGGTTCCTGTGGAAAGATTATATATACTCATCTGATCGACGGTCAATAGTCCTTCTGAAAAATCTAAACGACTGTGTGCATTATTGGTTAACTCTTGGAAATAGCTCGTTGCCTGTTTTAGCAGCTCAGGCAGCTGCTGCTCAGATAATTCCGTGGCGATATCCTGTAACAACTGGTTCTCCAGCTTCGCCAATGCATAATCCGTCGTTAAATTTTCAACTAACGCCTGTTGCTGGCTGATTTGTTGATATAGACTGTCCAGTGTGCCATCTGCTTGCATTTGTTGAATCTGCAAACGTGTTCGCTGCTCTTGCTCCTGTAATTGCTGGAGCTGAGCTTCGCCAGCTTGAATCTCCTGCTGTAATATACGCAAGCCTTCTTCGATTTCTGCAAGGGTTGTTTCCTCTTTGAATAATGGGGCGACACTCTTGGTTAGTTCTCTTAACCGACCTTGCTTTTGAACCACCTCGGATTCCCGCTGTAAAAATGCGGGAATCTCTGATGGATACGCCAAATGTACTTTTTCCATCAAAGGATGATACTGCGTTAAAAGCTGTTGCTGATGCTTCTGTGCTTCATGGATGCGTTGCTGCAAAACTGTATTTTCTTGATAGGTTTGAGCAAAACGGATCTGCTCCATTTCCTTAACAAACTGCTCTAACACTGCAAACTTTTCAGATAGATTTTTTTCATGAAGGGGTAGCCACTCTGTCAAAAAGCCAAAACGCTCTTCCTGCTGCATCAAATTTTGACGTAAAATCGATTGTCGCTGCTGAAGCTCTTTGTTTGTTTTCAGTTGTGCTAAATAATTTTGTGCCCGTTGATTGTCCTGCACAACCGCAAACTCGTTCTCAGCATCGGCTAAATTTCTTCGCCGTAATTCATTTTGGAGCTGATCGAATAGGCGTTGGACATTGCGCTGACTCTTAGCCGCTTTTTCTGTCATTTCCGCTACCTGTCCTTCGTAAACATCCAGCTGTCCAAGTTTTTCCTGCCAAGTATCTTTATTTGCAGGTTTGCTCTGCTTCAGCACCCCGCCGATACCGCAAGCAACTGCTGCTACGACCAACACATAGCGCAAAGGGGCAGGAAGCAAAAAGGCGACGATCAAACCAACAGCTGCACCAATCAACAACCACGGCGGATTCTTTTTGCGGTTGAAGAGTTCAGGGTGCTTCTGTTCATAGTCATTGAGGCTAGCTTCTGCTTGATCTCGCTGTTCTTTGACTAAACGCAGACGAATTTGCTGTTCCTCTAGCGCTTTTTGCTGTACCTGCAGCGGAGCGAAAAGCTTTTGAATTTCTTGCTCATCTGCAAACGGTTTGGGTAGATTTTGCTCCCAGTTCGTTGGAACTTCGCTGACTTGTGCCAGCTTCACTGCGATTCGCTGTTCTTCATCCAGCATTCGTGTGATAGTCACTTTTTCAGCTACTATTTGCTGGATCTTCTGTTCGTTTTCCAAGTAAAAATAATAGCGTGCTGATTCCTGATTTCCACTGTGCTGTTGCAACGCAGCATGTAATTTTTCCTGTTCTTTCATTAATTGTTGATACTCTTGATAAAACGCTTGAAGCTCTGCCTGTTCCGATTCACTAGCTGATAGCTGCAACTCCATTTTCTTTAACTCTAAATATTCTGCGTATGCTGACCAGTTCATCCGCTGCTGTTCCAGACCTAATTGACGCTCCTGAAGGTTGCGATTCTTTGTGGCCTGTTGCGTTACCTGCCGCTTTTCTTCATCTGCCTGACGTACCAGTTGCTGAAAGCCGGCCTCCTGTGCTTCTTTTTCCTTGATCTTCTGTTGCAGGGCTTGATACTTCTGCAAAGCCTGATTCAATGGCTGTTTGCGTCCGCGTGGCCGATAAATCGCTTCAAACATATTTTTCAGTTGCAGCCGTTGTTCAAATAGTTCATTGCTGCCGGATAAGCCCAAGGAGATTAACGCTTCATGCAAGTTTTCTTCACTTAGAGCATCTAACTGCTGAAGCTGCTCCTGCTGGAAGGTAAACACTTGACGAAACAGCTGCTGGTTCAACGGATAAAGAATTTTTTCCAGTAATTCTTCTTCCCCTTGCTGACCGTCTTCCATCCAGACTTTAGCCTTGCCTTTATTTTTTGCCTTGTATCGCTCGATCGTCACTGTGCCATACGTCGGATGGACGAGCAATAAGCGTCCGCCAAAACCACTGCCATCATTCGGTGTATAATCTTGACCTTTTTTACGCTTCGCGGGAAAACCGAATAAGATTGCTTGGATGAATTGATACAGCGTTGATTTTCCCGCTTCATTTAATCCATAGACTAACTGATTTTTTGCTTCAAATAGGAAGGTCTGCTGACGCCACTTGCCAAAGCTTGTGATCTCCGCTTTTTTAATCCACATCGGCTTCCCTCCTAAATTGATAGCTTTGCTCCATTTTTTCTTTTAGTCTTTCCATCGTTTGCGTTCGAAACGCTTGATCCATTAAAGGGTGAAGCTGTGGATTCTGGTCCAAATCATTCAATAATTCATTAAATATTTCTGGTGTTTCGTACGTCAGGATCAAATGATCAATCAACTGATTGTCCACTGCCAGATAAGGCTTTTCCTTCGGTAACTCTGCCAATGATAATTGCCAAAGACCAATCTCTGGTGCGGTTTCCTCTTGCAGCGCCTCTAGTAACTCTCCTGAGGCGATTTGATACGTCAGCTCTGAACCCACATTTTCTGCATCACTAAATTCTAAATGCATTAAGGTTGGTCCATTTACACTTAGGCGACGGACTAATGGAAAAATTTCCCGAGGTTGTCTAACTTTTGCTAAAGACAATGTCTGCTTTTCCCAGCGAACAGCTTCCACTGGCACCGCTTTTGGAATCAGTTGATTTCCTTGGCTCTCGACTACGATCACACCTGCGAGATTCATCTCTTTTTGTGTATGCCCTTGTGGTGTTCCAGGATAAATAACATAAGGCTGCTCTGCCAAGATTTGCGGAACGTGAATATGTCCTAACGCCCAATAATCATAGCCTTTTGAAGATAGCTCCGATAATTGAAATGGGGCATAAGGCGCCTGTCCACCGTGATACATACCAATGTGAAAATCGACAGCACCCTTCCGAGGAAACTTCTCAGCCATTTCTTCGATGATCGTTGGGTGTTGATAACTAAAACTTGTGATCGCGATCTGCTCTCCGGCTCCTATAATAAAATTTTTCGTTTCGACTTGCTCCCCGTCGAATATGTGAATAGTATCTGGAAAAGCAAACCAATAACGATCTGCTTGATAAAAGTCATGGTTGCCAAAATTCATAAAAACAGGAATGTTTGCTTCATCTAAACGCGCCATTTCTTGAAAGAAATAACGTTGTGTTTTTAACGTGGGGCGATTTTGATGAAAGGTATCCCCTGCCAATAAAATGAAATCGACGGCTTCCGTAATCGCTGTATCTACAATATTTTGCAGCATCTTCTGATTGGCAGTTGCCAAATATTTTCGAAAATGCTCTGACACAGTAGTCAGTCCTTCAAAGGCGCGATCCAAATGTAGATCCGCCGCGTGTAGGAATTTCATTTTTTCTCCTCCTCACATACAATGGTGCTGAACTTTAGAATAATCAGCTTTTAATCCAATCTATTTTAACATAAAAAAACGAAAGTCTGTTCGTATTTGAGAAAACATTTTAAAAAGGAAATTCTCGAAAAAAGAAGGCAGATCAATTAGAATGAAAGTAATTGAATGGAGTGAGCGAAATGAATAAAGAAGAACTTATCAAAAAAGCCAAAGAACTCTTAAATGAAGGCAATATTGACAAAGCCAAGGCGTTTATCGAAGACCATAAGGACGAACTGGACGAATATTATGATAAAGCCAAAGTATTATTAAAATCCGAGAAATTCGATAGTTTGAGGGATCAATTCAAAAAATTCTTCTAAACAAAAAAAGTTAGCCGTGTGGCTAACTTTTTTTATTCCATCTGGTTTAAAACTTCATAAATATGATCAGCGGTCTGACCTAAAGACTGAACCTGATTCGTATTCGCCAATAAAATAATAAAGGTCAGTCCTGTATGGGTAAAGGTATTGATTGTATTAAATCCACCAAGAACCCCGTGGCTAGAGTAACTCCCAGGATTCACATAGAACCCCATCCCATAAGTAGAAGCACTGCCTGCCGTCAGCATTTTACTTTTTTCTTCATCATTGATCAATTTTCCCTGCATCAACGCCTGATCAAACAAATAAAAATCGGTCGCTGTCGTATAAATATCGCCTGCACCAAATAATTGAGTAAGATTTGGTAACTGCGTTTTTTCTAAACGGCCATTTTTTTCTTTATAGCTTTCTGCCAAGTCAGTGATTGCTTTAGTACTTTGATAGAAACCTGTATTTTGCATGTTGGCTGGCTTGAAAATATGCTCTTGGATGTACGCCTGCACCTTTTGTTTGCTAACTTGCTGAAGGATATAGGCTAGAACTGCATAATTACTATCCGAATAATGCCAAGTTCCTATTGGGGAATCACTGCCCGCCGCTTCGATCTCCTGAACAATCTGCTCCGGCAAAATTTCTTTACTTCCCTCTGTGCGTCCCGTTAATCCACTGGTATGATTAAGCAGATTCTTCAGTGTGATTTGCTGTCCATTGGGAAAAGCTTTTATGTATTTCGCCACAGGATCCTCGATCTTCAATTTACCTGCTTGTTCCAACTGTAAAATTCCTGTGGCAATCATTGCTTTTTGTGCTGAGCCGATATAATACCGAGTCGTTGGTGTATTTTGCATTTGCTTTTCTTGATCCGCCAACCCATAAGATTGATTTAAAATGACTTGACCTTTACGTACTACCAACGCAGTCCCTGAAAAATGCTGACTGTTCAAAAAAGTGTCTAACTCTTGATTGGCAGTCGTCGGCAAGACAATCGCTGCTTTCTCTTTTGGCTTCACTTCAGTTTCTTCTAGTGATGAATCTTTCGAAGACCTAGTCGAGGCAATTGTTGTCTCTTGTGTTTTTTTTTGCATGAAAATCTAACGCATTTGCATGCCAAGCTAATAAACAGCCGATAACCAACAGGACTATTCCACTGCCTCCAATAACTATTTTCTTCATTCTTTCTTCGCCATCCTTATGGCATGAAGTATAGCAAGTTTCGATAAAAAAACTGTGATTTTTTCTCATCTATCATTTTTATTCGTTTCTTGTAAGATTCTTGTAAGCTAAAAAAATTGAGACTGGCAGCTAGCTCAGTTTTTGAGTGTTCATTTTTCTAAACACCAGAAAAATGAGCTTATTTTCGTACGCATACCATCCAACTATACGACACGTAATAGAATGGAAGGTTAATAAATGATTGGACTTTCCTTCAATCATAAAACTGCGAAAAGTTGGACTGGCAAAAAAAAGCTGCGACGCGGGGGCGTCGCAGCTTCTATCTCTGATTAACCTTCGTACAATTCACGAATTGGAGTCATGATAATGCGGTTCAAATCGTTGATGATTACGCTGAAAGCTTGTTCTTTCACCATTAATTCATTGATCAAATCTTCTTGTTGAACCTTCTCTGCTAATGCTTGTGCTTGTGCTGCATCTTCATCACTGAAGTCTTCACCACGCATTTGTTTTTCTTGCAGACCTTGTTGGAATGCTTGGAAGTCCTTGAACGCCGCATAAGCTGTTTCATTTTTCTTTAATTCCGCAAAAGCTGCTTCTAAAGATTTAAATTCTGGTAGTTCGCGGATTTCGCGTTCCAATCCGTTCGCTGAATCGTAGATGTTTGCCATTTTTTTATTCCCTCATTTTCTATAAAAGTTACTTTTCTATTGTAACATGAATGGAAACGGGTTCACACCCTAATTTCCTTGTTGATATTGTTGCCATAGTTCTTGGCCTTTTTCTTTCAACTTATTAGCCCCTTCTTTAGCCTTTTCAAAGAAGTTTGCAGCACCTTCACTGGCTTTTCCGCCAATTTCTTTTAATTCTTCCCGCCATTTATCCGTGTCCGAATTGTCCGCGCCTTGGTTCACTTCATTTGCCGCTACAACTTTTCCGCCAGTCACGTAAGCGTCCGCGACATCAAAGGAATATTGTCCGGCATATGGTAGGATAGATTCGGCTTCGGCTTTGAAAACCTGCCCGACTTCTGAACCGCTTGTCCCGCTCAAATAATGTGTCTCACTGACCTTTTCAAAACCTAACCAAGTAGAAATCACGACATTTGGTGTATAGCCAATGATCCATTGGTCATTGACCTTGTTTGCATCAAAGTTCGTTTCAGTCGTTCCCGTTTTCCCAGCAACTGTGAAGCCTGCAGGAGCTGCCTGAGCTGCTGTTCCGTTTGAAAAAGTACCTAGGAGCATACTGGTCATTTCATTTGCCACTTCTTTTGAAATCACCTGCTCATATTTCGGCGAGCTATTATCTTCAATAACCGCTCCTGTAGAATCAATAATTTTTGTGATCAAATGCGGTTGATATACTTTTCCTTCATTCGCAAAAGCACCATAAGCGGCCGCCATTTGCATCGGTGAGGTCCCTTTTTCTAACCCACCTAAAGCTAATCCGTAGTATTTATCTGATTTACTTAATGGGATTCCAAATTCTTCGGCTTTATTATAGCCCTTATTCAAGCCAAGCTCATGTAGCAACCAGACGGCTGGTAAGTTCAGACTTTGAGCCACCGCTTGATACATTGGCACTTCCCCTTGATAGGTTCCGTCATAGTTTTTCGCTTTATAGTACGATTGCGGTTCGTCCTTCAGTACACTATCAGGTTTGTATCCAGCTTCTAAAGCGGGGGAATAAACACTTAACGGTTTCATTGTAGATCCAGGTGAACGCTGCATTTGAGTCGCAAAGTTATAGCTGCGGAAAATGTGTTCTCCACGACGACCAACTAACGCTTGCACACCACCGGTTTTGGGATCCATCGCAACAGATGCCGATTGCGGCATTGCGCCATCCGCAGCATTCGCTGGGAAGTTTGCGTTGTTGGCATAAACAGCTTCCATTTGTTTTTGATAATCCTGATCCAATGAGGTGTAGATTTTATAGCCTTTATTCAGTAAATCCTTTTCAGACATTCCATAGCGTTCCACTGCTTCATCGATGACGGCATCAAAGTATGAAGGGTATCGATAGCCCGCATCCGCTGAGGAATACGTATCATTCAATTCTGAACCCAGATCAACGGCTTTTTCTTGCGCCTCCTGTTCTTTGGACAGCTTACCATTTTCTACCATAACAGATAGTACAGTATCGCGACGATTTACTGCATTTTCTAGATTGTCAATCGGATTATAAATACTTGGACCCTTCAGCATCCCCACGATCGTCGCTGCTTCACCAATCGTTACCTGATTCGCATCTACACCGAAATATTTTCTCGCTGCATCCTGAACGCCCCAAACCCCATTCCCGAAGTAGGCATTATTGAGGTACATCGTAAGAATCTGATCTTTGTCATATTTCTTTTCAATCTCGATTGCCATGAAAATTTCTTTGGCCTTCCGTTCAAGCGTCTGATCGAGACTCAAATAAGCATTTTTCGCCAGCTGCTGGGTCAAGGTACTTCCTCCACCAGTAATATGACCTGAGGTAACCAAACCTAGCGCGGCTCGAGCAATCCCTTTGATGTCAAATCCATGATGGTTATAAAAATTTCGATCCTCTGTAGAAACAACCGCATCCTTTAAATAAGGAGAAATCTGGTCACTTTCCACATAGGTTCCCTTCTGTCCATAGAGAGAACCGGCTTGTTCATTCTTTTCGTCATAGATAACCGTCGATTGCTTCAAGCTGGACTGCAGCGTCTCCACATTCACCGACTTCGCTAAGAAAAATAGGTACACACTCATCACTAGGATGCCTACAAGTGTGATTAAGAGCAAGATTTTATTGATATGATATTTTTTCCAAATACGTTTGCGCCAATGGTGAAAACGAATCAAATAAGGCTTGATCCACTCCCAAAAGGTTTTTGTCCCGCTACGGAACTTTTGCCAAAAAACCTTCGCACCACTTTTAAATTTGCGCCAAAATTCCTGAAAATCCATGTTTGGTCTCCATTCTATACAAATTTCAGACACAGTGTATCACAAATGACCGATTCTATGCTTGGGTCTCCAGACCGATACACACTTGAGAGTATTCTAGCATGGCCTATCAAGGAAAAGCTGATTTTTTTCTTAAATATCCGTTAAAAGTGATACAATAAGCCGGATGAATGATTTATTTTACTCAATAAAAAGAAAAAATAAGCTTCAGCTACTTACTCACTTAAGTAACTATCCTCTTATTTTAAACCCGTCTATTTTAGTTACTATCCATTTACAACTATAAAAAGGAGCTATTCAATGAAATTTACCATGACTCTGCCTGAATATACTGTTGAAATGCCTATTAAAGATTTACTGGAGCAGGAATGGCTAGTCCCGCGAAAGGTTCGCCATTTTATTCGAACACGCAAAGGCCTGCTGATTAATGGCGAAGTTTGTCATTTCCAATCAATCGTTCACCCTGGAGATACGATTACTATCCTTCTTGAGGCCAGCGATTATCCGGAACGGAAGATCCTGTTGGGCGACAAAAAGCAAATTAAGGTACTTTACGAAGATGAACATTTAATCATTGTTAATAAGCCCATAGGCATGAAAACCCACCCCAATCAGCCAGATGAGCGCGATACTTTATTCAATCATTTAGCCGCCTATTTAGCGCCAGATTTCCAGCCTCACGTGGTTCATCGCCTAGACAAAGAAACCAGCGGCGCGATTGTTTTTGCGAAAAACCCTTTTGTCTTACCAATCTTAGGGCGTCTATTAGAGCAAAAAAAAATTTATCGTCGTTACCAAGCGGTCGTTCACGGAACAATCAAAAAGGATTTAACCATCAATAAAAAAATTGGCCGTGACCGGCATGATCGTCGCAAACGAAGAATCGATCCAAAAGGTGGTAAGCCTGCCATCACTCATGTCACTGTCGCCGAGCAATCAACAAATCAAACAGCGATTTTTTGTCAATTGGAAACCGGCAGGACTCATCAAATTCGCGTTCATCTTGCTAGTATAGGGCACCCATTAATCGGAGACCCCTTATATAGTAAAAATCCCCGCGGACGATTAATGTTGCATGCTTATGAATTGCATTTGCTCCATCCTTTTACCAATCAGAAAATAGCCGTACGAGCTTTACCAGGATTATGGTGAAAAAGAAACCAGTTCGGACAGAGTGGCTCTGTTCAAACTGGTTTTTTTCCATAAAAAAAGCCAAGATCTCATTGTGAGGTCTTGGCTTGAAATCGTCTATCTAGTACCAACCGTTTGCTTGCCAGAAAGCTTGCGCGCCTTCCCATGAGCCATAACGAGAAGTTACATATTGATCAGCAACACGTTCTTGGTTTGCTTCAGAATAGTCACCATTTAAGTATGAAGCTGATAATTGGTAACGTCCGATGTATTGACCGTTAGTAGCTGAATAAGAACCGCCTGATTCACGTTGAGCAATCCATTCTTTTGCTGAAGAAGTTGTCGCTGCAGTCGCTGCTGGAGCTGCTTCTTGTACTGGCGCTGCTTGTTGAACAGGAGCTGCTTGTGTTTGTTGTACAGGAGCTGTTGCTGCTTGTACTGGTGCCGCTTCTTGTGCAGGTACTTCTGTGGAAGCTTGAATTGTTGTTGTTTCTTGAACAGTTTCAACTGCTTGTGTTTTTTCTTCTTTTGCTGCTTTTCCTTCACTATCAATCGTTAATTCTTGACCAGCAAAGATCATGTTTACGTTAGAAATTTTATTTGCTTTTGCAATTGCTTCTACTAAGCTGTCGTTACCAGCAAACTTGTGTGAGATTTTTGATAAAGTATCGCCCGCTTCTACTGTGTATGTTTCTGAAGCGTGTGCATCTGTAGCTCCCATCGCTAAACCTGCACCTGCTGCTAATACTGTACTAAAAAGAAATGTTTTCCCTAATTTCATTATGTAACTTCCTCCGATTTTTCTTATGTCATTGTTCTTCTGTCTTCTTGACTACGAGTGCTACTTTACCATCCTTTTGTATTTCATGGGTAATATTAATGTAACAGTTCATTACAGAAACATAAAACTATGTAACAAAACGCCGGCGTGTGTGTCACTTTGAAATATATTACTTTTATTCTTATTAAATAAAAGTCAGTATCCAAGCCTTTTCCAGCAGATGTAACTGTTTTACTCTTGTATTACAAAAATTATCTTTAGAAATATTGCAATCTTTTTGTAAAGAAAAGAAAAGAAAAAACCTTGTTCTTTTTGAATTATTTTGCAAATATTTTTTGTAGAATTTGAATTTAATCGTTGATTTATAATAAAAAAATACTTCCGTTCTATATAAAAGAACGGAAGTAGAAACAGTTTTATTTAATATGAAGTCTTCTGCGCCATTTTCTTGCCTGCGGCCCAACTAATTTGTCAACTAAGCGTATCTTCAAACTCAAATAGAAATAAACCAATCCGCCAGCTCCCGCCGTCAGTAGACAAATAACAAGAGCTGAAACCCGAGATGAAGGATCAAAGGCTAAATAGCTTAATTGCCGAACAACAACAGCAACAATCAGCATTAGGATCGCTAAAATAAAAATCAACACACAGCGACGAAGAGCCAGCTTATAATTGGCGTGGACGACTCTTCGTAATTTCCATAAGCATAAGCCGCAGGTAAAACTTAGTCCGATAAATGTAGCAACTAAGGGTCCATAGACTTCCAGTAATTCAATTAACGGTACCTGGATGACTATTTTTAACAGCAGCCCAGCTAACCAATACCTCACAGCAATACGGCTGTGGGAGATGCCTTGCAAAGTCGTGGACAGCATCATAAATAAAGCTGAAACAAATCCAGCCCAACAGGCAGCAACCAAGACGCGACTCCCTAATAGATCTGCTGAATAAAAGACCGTATTCAAAGGATAGGCCAACAAAATCATCCCAAAAACAGCCGGCAGCATGATAAAAGCAAACAATTGGATATTCGTGTTCACCAGTTTAGCCAGCTCTGGCCGACGTCGTTGCGTGAAAAGTTCCGTCAACATCGGCAAGCTTGTCAATGCTAAAGAGGTCCCTAAGGCAACCACCACCATCGTCAGCTTATCTGGGTTCGCGCTGAAAAGGGCATATAAGGCAACTAATTGCTCGTGGCTATAGTTCGTGTTGGCACTCATCGTATGGATAAACGTGACCTGATCTACTAATTTATAAATGGTGATTCCGCTTCCTAGTAAAATAAAAGGGATCGCTTGGCGAACCGTTTCAATCAATAATTTCTTTGTGTCAATCGCCACTTTATTCCGACTAGGTTGAAATTGCTTGTTTTCTTGCTTATGCTTTTTGAACCAATAAAAAAGTAAAACAGCATAAGAACCGATCATCCCAACTGAAGCCGCAAAGGTCGATTGAATCACTGCATTTAAGTAATCGCCTTTCATAACCTTCATGATGATGAAAACACTTAAAAGCATGTATAGGACTCGAAGCGCCTGTTCAACTAATTGAGAAATCGCAGAAGGCCGCATATCCTGCTGACCCTGAAAATAGCCTCGTAAAACGCTCATACATGGAAAGGCCACGACCGCGATGCTCAATGCCTGGATCACAGGAATCAGTTCACGACCCCCACCTGATAAACCAGCTAATAACGGAGCAGTGAAGAACATGACTCCACCAAAGACAACCCCTAAGATCGCTGTTGCCTGCAGAGCCTTGATGAATAACCGATGACTCGTTTGATAGTCACCCATAGAATTGTAACGAGCGACCTGCTTCGCGATTGCCCCAGGTAATCCCGCAGTGGAGATCATCATGAACAACGCATAAAAGGTATACCCCATATTAAATAAGCCATTCGCCGCTCTGGCATTTTCTCCCATCCAGGCGTACCATGGAATAATATATATTGCCCCCAGCAGTCGGGAAAAAATACTTCCGATCGACATCCATGCCGATCCCTGAATCATTTTCTCCTGATAGCTCAGATCACTTGGTCGTGTCTCTTTCATGGTCTCCTCCTTAAAAATCGTTACTCTTATAGTAAAGCTAAATCGCGTTCCTGACAATCACTCTTTACTTTTTCTAAGCCTGAGCTATGCTATAATAGCCTAGACTATATATTGGAGGTCTCAACATGCTGACACTTACCCAAATTCAACAAATACTTGAAAAAGAAAATCTTTTACGGGAGTTCATCACACCAACGCATTGGACACTGACTGCTCCCTTTGATAAAGACTTCGAAAAAATTTCTTACGACTCACGTGAAGTCGATAGCACCACACTTTTTTTCTGTAAGGGCAATAATTTTCAACAGCGCTTTTTAGAACAAGCACTGAAAGACGGTTTAACCTGTTATATTGCAGAACAGCCCTACGAGGTGGCGGCAGAATTGGCGATTATTGTAACCGACATTCGTAAAGCGCTAGCCGTTCTAAGTATGGCATTTTACGATTACCCGCAAGAAAAATTGAAGCTGATCGGCATCACCGGAACGAAGGGAAAAACAACCGTTGCTTATTTTACAAAACAAATTTTAGATCTCGCTACAAATAAAAAGACCGCATTGCTATCTACTTTAAATACAACCTTAGACGGCGTTACTTTTTTCAAATCAAAGCTGACAACACCAGAATCTTTAGACTTATATCGCATGATGGCAGAGGCCGTAGCAAACGGTATGACACATCTAGTCATGGAGGTCTCTTCCCAAGCCTATAAAGTCGCACGCGTTTATGGCTTAACTTTTGATGTAGGGATCTTTCTAAATATCTCGCCTGATCATATCGGACCCATTGAACACCCAACGTTTGAAGATTACTTCTATTGTAAACGACAATTGGTGGCAAATTCTCGTCAAGTCATTCTGCAGCATGAAATCGATCATTTTGATCTGCTGCAGGAATTAGCCGAAAAACAAATGATTCCCGTTATTACTTACGGGAATGAGGCAGCGGATTATCAGGTGAAGCCGTTAGACCATCCGCTAGCATTTGCTCTATCCAGTGCAGAGGATCGATTGGAGCTAAATGGCGAGTATAAAATTTTGCTGGCTGGTGATTTCAACAAGGAAAATGCCGCTGCTGCCTTAATCGCTAGTGCGTTAGTAGGCGCAGATCAAGCAGCCGGTCGCCAAGGTCTGGCTGAGGCCTTGGTCCCTGGTCGAATGAACCTGCTGCTAAAATCAAATGGCGCCCACATCTATGTGGATTATGCCCATAATTATCTAAGCATGAAATCCTTGTTAGCCTTTGCGAAGGAGCAGCACCCGAACGGGAAACTTCTGGTCATCACCGGCTCTACCGGTAATAAAGCAGAATCTCGCCGTGACGGACTGGGACAAGCGATTGGAGAATATGCCGACATCGCTGTTCTGACTAGTGACGATCCAAACTTTGAAGATCCAAAAAAAATCGCAGACGAAATCCAGCAAGGCATCCAAAACGATCGTGTCCATGTCCACTTTGAAGCCGATCGCAAGAAAGCCATCAAAGAAGCGATTCATAATGCCGGACCAAATGATGCCATCATTTTGGCTGGAAAAGGAACCGACAAATATATGACCGTCAATGGTGAAGATCTTCCTTATGAAGGTGACTACCATTTGGCTGAAACGTTTATTAAAGACTAACGGGGCACCCCGTTAGTCTATTTTTATCCTTTCACTCACGTACTTAGCTTCTCTATACAATTCTTCGATTAGATCCTTTGCTGGCTTCACTTGGGTCAGTAATCCGGCAATCTGCCCAGACATCACGCATCCTTGTTCAATATCTCCCGGATCTGCTGCAGACCGTAATGCTTCCAATGTAAATGCCTCATTCGGTGACTCTGTCGTCAAACGATTTTTTAATCCGCGGATCGCTCCACCTTTACGAATCACTATTGTAGCGGTATCGTTTGCTCGGATAATCGCCTTCTGATAGTTTTCGTGAATGGGACACTCTGCTGCTAGCAAAAAAAGCGGTGCCCATTTGACCCCCCTGTGCCCCCAAAGCAAATGCCGCCGCCATCCCGCGACCATCACCGATGCCTCCTGCTGCAATCAATGGTAGCTCAGTCGCTTGTGCTACTTGCGGTATCAGCGTCATCGTCGTAGTCTCACCAATGTGTCCGCCAGCCTCCATTCCCTCAGCAATGATCCCGTCAACACCCAATTGCTCCATCTTTTTCGCTAATTTCACGGAAGGAACGACAGGGAAAACTTTGATCCCAGCCTGTTTTAGCTGTTTCATATGAGGTTTAGGTGTTCCTGCACCAGTCGTAACGATTTTTACTTTTTCTTCAATCAGTAGGTCAACTTGTTCCGAAATATTGTCCATTTGCAGCATCAAGTTAACAGCGAAAGGCTTGTCTGTACGTTTTTTCGTTTCACGAATCTGTTCTCGCAACTCTTCCCCACTTAGTCCACCTGCCGCAATAATTCCTAATGCACCGGCTTCTGATACCGCACTGACTAACGGATAACGGGCGATATGAGCCATTGCTCCTTGAAAAATCGGATATTGGATACCTAACAACTCAGTAATTTTCATCAATTAAATCCCTCGCTCCCTTTTTCTCCATCCTAGCACAGCTGAACAAAGTGCCGCTCCATATTTTTACTAAAAAAACTACCCCGTAAATAAATACGAGATAGTTAATTTGGCTAATTTGCGACAATATTGACCAATTTATTTGGTACAACAATTACTTTACGAATCGTTTTGCCTTCAATATTTCGTTGAATGTGCTCATCTGCCATTGCAAGTTTTTCTAACTCCTCTTTGGCTAAATCAACTGCAACCATTACTTTTGAACGAACCTTGCCGTTGACTTGCAAAATGACTTCAATTTCATTTTCAACTAGCGCCTCTTCATCATACGTTGGCCAAGCAACATGAGAAATGCCGCCTTCATGTCCTAGGATCGCCCAAAGCTCTTCTGCAATGTGCGGTGCAAGCGGCGCAAGCAATTGAACAAAGCCTTCCACGTATTCATAAGTTAACGCTTCTGCTTTATATGCGTCATTGACGAAAACCATCAATTGAGAAATGGCTGTGTTCAAGTGGAGGTTTTCCATATCTTCGGTTACTTTTTTAACGGTTTGATTGTAGACCTTAGTTAATGACCCATCGTTGAAGGTTGTGATATGATCTCGCATTTTACCCTCTTCATCCACAATCAGACGCCATACGCGATCCAAGAATTTCCGTGAACCTTCAAGTCCGTTCTCACTCCAAGCAATCGATGCATCCAATGGTCCCATGAACATTTCGTACATCCGTAAAGTATCGGCCCCATATTGTTCAACAACATCGTCAGGATTTACCACATTTTTCAATGATTTACTCATTTTCGCAGGCGCTTCTTCTAGTTCTTCTCCTGTTTCGATACTGAACCATTTGCCATCGCGTTTTTCTACCATGTTCGTTGGTACTAACGCCCCACGACTATCACGGAAGCTTTGGCCTAAGATCATCCCTTGGTTGTATAATTTTTGGAAGGGTTCATTTGTTGGCACCACACCGATATCATACAAGAATTTATGCCAGAAACGCACATACAATAGATGCAACACCGCATGTTCAGCTCCACCGATATAAAGATCCACCGGCATCCAGCGTTTCAGTTTGTCATAATCCGCCAAGGCTTCTTTGTTGTGGGGATCGATGAAGCGCAAGTAGTACCATGAGCTGCCTGCCCATTGCGGCATCGTATTGGTTTCACGACGACCTTTTTTACCGGTAATCGGATCCACTACATTGACCCATTCTTCAATGTTGGCCAATGGAGATTCACCCGTTCCGCTTGGTTTGATGTCTGTTGTTTTTGGTAATTCCAAAGGCAATTCATAATCAGGCACTAAACCAGTTGTTCCATCTTCCCAGTGAATGACCGGAATTGGTTCACCCCAATAACGTTGACGAGAGAACAGCCAGTCACGCAGACGGTAACTGATTTCTTTCTTCCCACAGCCATGTTCTTCCAACCAAGCAACCATTTGATCAATGGCATCTTGTTTATTCATTCCATCTAAAAATTCTGAATTGATATGTGGTCCGTCACCTGTGAAGGCTTCTTTCTCAACATCGCCGCCTTCAAGTACAGGAATGATTGGCAGACCAAATGTTTTCGCAAATTCATAATCTCGTTCATCATGGGCAGGAACCGCCATAATAGCACCTGTTCCATAAGAAGCTAAAACATAGTCACCGATCCAGATTGGCATTTTTTCACCGTTGACAGGATTAATCGCATAAGCCCCTGTGAAGACTCCGGTTTTTTCCTTCGCCAAATCTGTCCGATTCAATTCTGATTTTTTCGATGCTTCTTCGATGTAGGTATCAACAGCCGCTTTTTGTTCAGCTGTCGTAATCTTTTGTACCAAGTCCAACTCTGGTGCCAACACTGCATAAGTCGCGCCGAACAAGGTATCTGGACGCGTGGTAAAAACAGTAAAGGTTTCATCGCTGCCGTCAATTTTAAAGCTGACATTCGCACCGATTGAGCGGCCAATCCAGTTCCGTTGCATTTCTTTGATACTTTCTGGCCAATCCACCGTTTCCAAATCATCTAACAAGCGATCGGCATAAGCAGTAATTTTCAACATCCATTGACGCATAGGTTTACGAATTACATCATAGCCGCCGCGTTCACTCTTGCCATCAATCACTTCTTCATTAGAAATAACTGTTCCTAATTCAGGAACCCAGTTTACAGGAACCTCCGCTTCATAAGCTAATCCTTTTTCATACATTTGTTCAAAGATCCATTGAGTCCACTTGTAATACTCAGGATCTGTTGTATTCAACTCGCGATTCCAATCATAGCTGAATCCTAGCGCATTGATTTGACGCTTGAAGGTTTCGATGTTTTTCTTAGTAAACTCCGCAGGATCATTTCCTGTATCCAAGGCATATTGTTCTGCTGGCAAACCAAAAGCATCCCATCCCATTGGATGTAACACGTTGTAGCCCTGCGCCCGTTTCATTCGTGAAATGACGTCTGTTGCTGTATAACCTTCCGGATGTCCTACATGCAAGCCCTGTCCAGATGGATACGGAAACATATCCAAGGCATAAAACTTTGGCTTTTCAGGATCATCTTGGGTATTAAAAACATTGTGCTTTGCCCAATATTTTTGCCATTTTTTCTCAATCGCTTTGTGATCGTAACTCATGTTGCTCCTCCTAATAAATAAACTTATTTTGTTTGTAATAATAATATAGCTGCAGTTTCTAAAATGAAACTGAAAAACTAAGACACTTCCTTCTACGAACTCGCTAAAGCGAGAAGTAGAACTGACAGCTAGCTCAAAATGAATGAATGAATTTTCCTTACGTAAAATTCAACCAATCTTCGTACGCATACTATCCAACTTGATACCTTGTACTGATAACATGGCTAAAGATTTTAATCGTTCTCATGCTTTGAATAACTACGAAAAGTTGGACTAGCAGCTAATTCCAAGTAATGAATCATTTTTCTAAAATACAGAAAAATGGGCTTATCTTCGTCACGCATATCATTCTACTAACTCGCTAAAGCGAGAAGTAGAACTGACAGCTAGCTCAAAATAAATGAATGAATTTTCCTTACGCAAAATTCAACCAATCTTCGTACGCATACTATCCAACTTGATACCTTGTACTGATAACATGGCTAAAGATTTTAATCGTTCTCATGCTTTGAATAACTACGAAAAGTTGGACTAGCAGCTAATTCCAAGTAATGAATCATTTTTCTAAAATACAGAAAAATGGGCTTATCTTCGTCACGCATATCATTCTACTAACTCGCTGAAGCGAGAAGTAGAACTGACAGCTAGCTC
>NZ_JXLA01000004.1 GCF_001886185.1 Enterococcus raffinosus
TATAAAAGCGAATTATGAAATTAGCTCATCTAAGTAAAAGAAAGCGATTGTATCTAAAATTTTTCAATGCTGTTTCTTTTTTTAACTGACTAACAGTTTCCTTGTCCATTTTGAGTTCTCTCCTTATTCGTATTAAGGTATTGATTTTTTGTAAAAAAATCAGGTTTATTCTCATGCCGTATATCATTCTGCTAAAATCTTTGTACTTTGACTTGTTGAAATTTGTTGTCTGCGAATTGCACGTTTATTTACTGCGAAAAGCAGAACTGACATCCTTGTTCGTATTAAGGTATTGATTTTTTGTAAAAAAATCAGGTTTATTCTCATGCCGTATATCATTCTGCTAAAGTCTTTGTACTTTGACTTGTTGAAATTTGTTGTCTGCAAATTGCACGTTTATTTACTTCGAAAAGCAGAACTGACATCCTTATTCGTATTAAGGTATTGATTTTTTATAAAAAATCAGGTTTATTCTCATGCCGTATATCATTCTGCTAAAGTGTTTGTACTTTGACTTGTTGAAATTTGTTGTCTGCGAATTGCACGTTTATTTACTGCGAAAAGCAGAACTGACATCCTTGTTCGTATTAAGGTATTGATTTTTTGTAAAAAAATCAGGTTTATTCTCATGCCGTATATCATTCTGCTAAAGTCTTTGTACTTTGACTTGTTGAAATTTGTTGTCTGCAAATTGCACGTTTATTTACTTCGAAAAGCAGAACTGACATCCTTATTCGTATTAAGGTATTGATTTTTTATAAAAAATCAGGTTTATTCTCATGCCGTATATCATTCTGCTAAAGTGTTTGTACTTTGACTTGTTGAAATTTGTTGTCTGCGAATTGCACGTTTATTTACTGCGAAAAGCAGAACTGACATCCTTATTGGTAGTAAAAGACTGATCGCCTCTTATTGAGCGACTTTTTGATACAAAGACAGCATCTCGATTGCCACTTCTCGGAGTGTCATGGTGGTCATCAGGTGATCTTGTGCATGGACCATGATGATTTCCATTTCAATTTTTTCTCCGCTGGCATATTGCTGTAAGAGTTCAGTTTGTGCTTTGTGTGCTTTGACTAGTGAATCATTTGCTTCGTTCAAATGTACCTCAGCTTCTTCATAATTTCCTTCACGCATACTTTTGAAGCCTTCATGTACAAGAGTTCGAGCATCCCCACTACTCAAAATAATTTCAAATGCTGCTTCTTGTAATTTTTCTGAGTCCATTGTTTTCTCCTTTTATGATGTTTTTTCAAATTGATCAATAAATGCTTTGATAAAGTTATCAAAAGTATCACTGAAAGCTAAGGCTTTTCTGAAGCTATCATCTTCCATGATTTCTACCAACATTTGACTAACCTTGTCTATCTCGAACTTTCCTAACTTATCTGGTGACAGCAAGAAAACCAATTGAATCTTTTGATACTCTTCACTCCAGTCAATCCCCTCTGGCACTACAGCAACCGCCACATAACCTTCATTGGTCAGTGCTTCGATTGGATGAGGAACAGCCATAAATTCTGAAAATACTACCGAGCTGTAGGATTCTCTAAGCTTTAACTGGTTTAAAAAGCTTTCCTGCAAGTCATTTTGTTCAACTGCTTCAATTTTGCCAATCAATTCTTTTAGTACCGTTTCTTTTGTTAGCCTTTTATCAGCAAAATAGAACAGCTCTGATTGGAAACTTCGCTTAATTAATTCAACTTTTTCTTCCACCATTTCGACCTGCTTATTTTCCTCACAGGTATTGAAATGACCACCCTTAGTACTAGATATTTCATGATTGATCTTTTTAATGTCTTCTTCCCCTAAAAAAACACTGACATTAACAATCGGTGCGTTTAAAACAATATTTCCCAAATTAATGGATGAAATAACCAAATCAATCTGACTGAGGTCCTGCTCAGCGATCTCGTAGTAGCTGATGACCTTTTCAATCAGAATTCTGGAACCAAATTCTCGCTCTAAACGATTTTTGATCATCTGAGAACTGCCTAAGCCAGTCGCGCAAATGACTAAGACATGTGTTTTTTGATCATTGAAGTAGCGTTCAACCGCTGCTGTTATGTGGATAGCCAGATAAGCCCACTCTCCTTCGGTCATTCGATAGGAGCTAAATATCGGCATCTTGGAAAAGTAATTGACTGTCAGTTCATACAAATCTGGATATTGCGACTTGATTTCCTCCAGCAAGGGATTCTCAATACTGGAGTTGTTCTGCAGCCTTGTTAGCAATGGAATGAAGTGAATCATCAAACCATCAATTAAGATCGTATCATGTTCCAAGTCAAACGGTGTATCCTGGTCAATCGCCTTCAATGTTTCCAACAATTGCGATCGAATTTCAGCCTCTGTCGCATCCGCTTTTTGAAAAATCGTTTTAGCGGTAATTTTATTCTTCAAGTGAAGAGCAATAAAATCCGCTTCTTCAGAAGAAAACGTGAGCCCCATCGCCTGTTCGATCCTCGCTAATATTTTCAACGCGGTTTGATATTCAATCGAATCCTCGTCAAAAGCAATCGGCGCTTGGATATCCATCAAAAAACCGTTTTGAATCCGTTTGATCGCTAAGCCGATATGGAGGACTAAATTGTAAACGATGAAATCTGAAAGCTTTAATTGGGATTCCCGACATTCATCTAAAACAATAATGACAATTTCCTCGACACTGATTCCTTCTAATAAATTCGCGTACATGGAAAAGGCAAACAAATTGTCATGCAAACGATCCATAAAAAAGTAATTCATAATAAAGTGGCGGATATTCTGTTCATTCCCTACGACGAAGATCCCTTTATTACTTTTACTTTGAAGCTCGATTTGATACGGTGTGATCAGTTTTTTTATTTCAACTAGATCGTTCGATATGGTTGAGCGAGAAACGAATAGCTCATCTGCGATTGCATCAACGTAAACGGCACTTTGTTCAAAAAATAGGCGGTTTAAAATATAGTATTGTCGATCATTTGATTCCTGAATCGTCGTAATATCCTTTGAAGTAGACTGTTCCTTTACTTCATTCAGATAAAACACATCAAATTTTTTGCTATCTTCAATTTTCAACTGATAGCCATTTCCTTGCTTCGCGTCGATGGTTGCAACAGCTTCCTTTTTCAATGCATCCTCTAGCAGATGCAGATATTTTCTGGCTGTTCGATTGGAAACATCAATTCCCGAAGCAATTTCTTGGCTCGTCAAATACGTGTGCCTATGATCAAAAAGCAGTTTTAGGATTTGTGTTTCTCTTTTGCTCAACATAGCTCTCAACCTTTACTCAATATTTTCAAGAATCACTTTAGACAATTTATCGATCCCCATTGGAATTGGAACATAAGCCTGTGGCGGGATGTTGACAATCGGCTTATTAACTTTCTTCGCACTCTTTTCTAAGCTGTCAAAGTACATCTTCGTTTGCGGACTAACAAGGTATAAATCATATTCATCCTTCGCAATCGTACTTGCTCCTTGCGATTGAGACGTCGCATCTACTTGGATTTCTTCTCCTTTTCCTTGTAAGTTCTCTGTTGTTTTTTTAGCGATTACTGATGAAGACATTCCTCCGGCACAAATAATTAATGCTTTTTTCATCGTTTTTTTTCCTCCCTATTCGTTCTTATTTTTATCTCCCCTGTCACTAGGGAGCTTCTTTAGGCTAAATTCTCACCATTTGACGCAATGACTTGCTTGAACCAATCAAATGACTCTTTTTTGCTCCGTTCCAAGGTTCCATTGCCTTCGTTGTCCCGATCCACATAAATGAAGCCATAACGTTTTTTCATTTCGCCAGTTCCAGCGGAGATTAAATCAATACAGCCCCAAGGCGTGTACCCCATTAAATCAACACCATCTTCCACGACCGCTTTCTTCATTTCTTTGATATGATCGCGGAAATATTCGATTCGATAAGTGTCATGAACGCTGCCATCGGCTTCTTTTTCATCGATGGCGCCAAAACCATTTTCCACAATAAATAATGGGACATGGTAGTGGTCTGTGAACCAGTTTAATGAATAACGCAATCCTTCTGGATCGATTTGCCATCCCCAGTCTGAGATACCGATATATTCGTTTCTGACAAAATCCTCCTGCTCATGGTAATCGAAATAAACATTCTCCTCTTTATGCGTGATGGCAAAGGACATGTAGTAACTAAAGCCGATATAATCGACGGTCCCTTTTTTCAATTCTGCTAAATCTTCAGGTGTTACATCTAAATCATAACCTTTTCTATCGAAGTATGTCATCATGTAACCTGGATAAGTGCCGTGCACGTGAACATCCGTGAAGTAATAGCGTTTTTCCATCGCCTTCTGTGCCATCAGGACATCTGCTGGCTTACAGGTCGCAGGATAGATCGGACACATGGCGATCATACAGCCAATCTCAAAATCTGGATTGATTGCTTTACCGATTTGAACAGCCTTTGCACTGGCCACTAACTCGTAATGAGCGGCTTGGTACATAATTTGTTCGCGATCGTCACCTTCTTTGTAGGCAATTCCAGAGTTCGTAAATGGGAAAAATTGATCATTGTAATTGGCTTGGTTATTAATTTCATTAAAGGTCATCCAGTACTTCACTTTGTCTTTATAGCGGTTAAAACAAACCTCTGCGAACTTCACAAAGAAATCGATCAACTTGCGATTGGCAAATCCACCATACTCGGTCACTAAATGATACGGCAACTCAAAATGTGAAAGTGTCACAACAGGCTCGATCCCATATTTCAAACACTCATCAAAGAGATCATCGTAAAATTTCAGTCCTGCTTCGTTTGGTACTTCCTCGTCGCCCTTTGGAAAAATCCTCGTCCACGCAATGGAGGTGCGGAAGCATTTGAAGCCCATTTCAGCAAACAACGCGATGTCTTCTTTATAGCGATGATAAAAATCAATCCCTTCATGGTTGGGATAATACTCTCCTTCAAGAACCCCATCTGTGATCCTTCGAGAAATCCCAGGTCCGCCGACCGTCATTACATCTGCAACACTTATTCCTTTACCATCTTCTTGCCAGGCACCCTCAAGCTGATGAGCGGCTACTGCACCTCCCCACAAAAAATCTTTTGGAAATCCTGTCATACATTTACCTTCCTTTCCTTTTCTATCCTCATCATAGTCGGTAGCGTTTACATTTAGAACTTAGACTTTTGCCACAACGTTGTGGCAATTTATTGGCTGCGGCAGTTTCTATAGAAGAAAAACGGCTGATTGACGCAAAAAAACACCTAAGATAGAGAATTCTGTCTTAGGTGCTTTTATCAAATTGATTTATTTTTTATTTGTATTTTTTCTTCAAATAAATGTAGAAAGGAATTCCTAATGCTGTGATCAAGATACCGACCATTGCTAATGAGAATTGGTTGATTAAGGTCATCACTAGGATGAAGACACCACCGATAATTGCAACGATTGGAATGAATGGATACAGCGGTACTTTGTATGGACGAACCAAATCTGGTTCTGTTTTTCTTAATTTGATTACCGCGATAAATACTAATGTGTAGAAGATCCAAATAACGAATACCAGCATGTCTGTTAGCATATCGAATCCACCGACCATCATCATACCGATAGCGATCACTAATTCTAGGATACCCGCAATGTATGGCACATGGTTTTTGTTTAGTTTCACTAATTTATCAGAGAATGGCAATTGTTTTTCAAGTCCCATTGTATAAGGAAGACGCATACCAGTCATTGTGTAGCCGTTGATTGTTCCGTATACAGAAATCAAGATACCGATGGTTACTAGCTTACCACCCATGCCGCCGAATATTTTTCCAGCAACATCCATCGCCGCATTTTCGTTTCCTGCTAAAGCAGACATATCAATGGTGCGTAGGAAAGCAAATTGAACCAATAAGTAGACAACCATGATTCCTAAGATTCCGCCTGCGATAGCACGAGGCAAATCACGCGCAGGTTTTTTCAACTCACCAGCGATATTTCCGACGTGAATCCAGCCATCATAAGCGAACATTGTTGCTAATAGTCCGGCACCTAATGCTGGAGCGAATCCACCAACAGCCGGTCCCGCTTGAACTGGGAACAAGCTGACAGATACATCTCCTTGACGTAGCAAACCGAAGATTACGATCAATGCTAGGGGAACTAGCTTACAAACTAAAGTTACCGATTGGAACATTCCTCCGGCCTTTGAGCCTAAGAAATTGATTAACATGATTGACGCTGCAGCGACGATTGCGATCGGAATGATCGTTGCATCGCTCATACCGAATAAGTTCTTGAACTGAGTGGCAAAAATAATTGCTAAAGCAGCTACGTTTGCTGGGAAGTAGATAACTACTTGTGCCCAGCCAAGTAAAAAGCTCCAAAATTCTCCGTATGCGCGTTCAATATAGCGCAACATCCCACCGGTTTCGGGAATCGCTGCGGCTAATTCCGCACCTGTCAGTCCAGCACAGACACTGATTAATCCACCTAGGAACCAAGACAACATGTGTAAACTGGTTGACCCTGTTACTGCAGCAACACTGGCTGCTTTAAAGAATACCCCTGCACCAATTACAGTACCCATTACTGTCGAAAGGGCCGGGAAAAATGTCATTGTTCGTTTTAGTTCACCTTGTTGTGAACCAACGATTTCTTGTTGGTCGACTGCCATTATTTTTCCTCCTTATATCGAAGCGACTGTTTGTTCACTTCTTAACTTGAGCTTCAAATCAAATAATTGAAGTTATTACATAAAAGAAATAAAACAAAAAATTGCGCTATACCAAGTATTTAATAACTTCCTTCATTTGTTCGGACATTATTTTAACATGGAGAAAGAAAAAGGGAAACGTTATTTTAAACATTTCCTTTTTTCTTAGTCCCCCCTCATGTTCTATTAAGAAATTCCTGTCCTTTTATGAATTGACTTTATCAAAAGACACTTTTGTTTCGACACCTTCTGCCTTAAATTTCGCTGATAATCTTTCTAACATTTCATCAGTCATTTTATCTAAATCAAAGTTTGGACTGAAGTCCCACTCTTTACGTGCACAACTGTCGTCGATGGAGTTTGGCCAAGAATTCGCAATTCCTTGACGGGCTGGATCTACATCATAGTTTAATTCGAAGTCTGGAATACGACGGCGAATGGATGCGGCAATTTGTTCTGGCTCAAAGGACATCGCGGTAATATTGAATGAATTGCGGTGTTCTAAACGATTGGCATCTGCATTCATTAATTTCACGATTCCTTCGATCGCGTCATCCATGTACATCATGTCCATATAGGTACCTTTATCGATGAATGATGTGTAAGATTTGTTTTTTAATGCTTCATAATAAATATCTACTGCGTAATCTGTAGTACCGCCACCAGGTTCTACTTTGTAGGAGATCAAGCCTGGGAAACGAACGGAACGAGTGTCCACACCATATTTTGTATGATAGTAATTTTCTAATAATTCACCCGCTACTTTTGTCACCCCATACATGGTGGTAGGATGCATCACTGTATCTTGCGGTGTGTTGTCTGGTTCACAGTCTGGACCGTAGGCCGCAATAGATGATGGTGCGAAGAATTTAGTTTCAGGTCCAATTTCACGTGCCACTTCTAACGCATTCATTAACCCTGTCATATTTAAGTTCCAAGCAAATGCTGGACGTTTTTCAGCGGTTGCTGAGAGCAATGCGGCTAAATGAATGATTGTATCCACTTCATAACGTTTTGCAACATCTAAAAAGCTGTCGTAGTCTGTTACATCTAATTCTTCAAATTGACCATTTTCTACTACTGGGCTGCCTTCAACAGTACGGATATCTGTTGAGATAACATTTTTCTCCCCAAGATCGTTACGTAATCTTTCAGTTAATTCTGAACCAATTTGTCCTAATGCGCCTGTGATTAATACTTTTTTCATGGATGTGACTTCCTCTCTCTATTTGTATTAAATGTATTTTTTATTGAACGGTTTCTTTGATGATGCCTAATTCTTTACCGACTTTTTCATATACCTTGATTGCGTCATCTAGCATTTCTTTTGTATGACCTGCATTTGGCATATTCCGAACACGGCCAGTTCCCAGTGGAACAGTTGGGTAGACGATTGGTTTTACATAAACACCGTTTTCTAATAATTTTTTCGAGAATTCCTGTGCTAGTTTTTCATCCCCAACGATGACTGGTGTGATTGGTGTTTCTGATTTTCCGATGTCATAGCCGATACGTTCCAATTCTGATTTGAAATAATTGGCATTGTCCCAAAGTGTGTCCACATATTCTGGATGTTCCTCAATTAAATCGATGGCTTGGATACATGCTCCTGCAGCTCCTGGTGTTAATGAAGTAGAGAATAAGAATGGACGTGCTTGTGATTTCAACCAAGTAATCAATTGTTTCGTACCTGCGACATAACCGCCGACAACACCGATTCCTTTTGATAAAGTCCCCATTTGGAAATCAATATGGTCCTGCATGTCAAAATGTTTTACAGTACCGTGACCTTTACCCATGACACCTGTTCCATGAGCGTCATCAACATAAGTAATGACATTGTATTTTTCACAAATCTCAACAATCTCAGGGATCTTCGCTACATCGCCGTCCATTGAAAAGACGCCGTCTGTAATGTACATGACTTTGTTGTATTCGCCGCTTTCAGTCGCTGCTTTCGCTTTTGCTTCCAAATCTTCCATGTCTTGGTGGTTCACACGAATAATTTTTGCACCAGACAAACGACAGCCATCAATGATTGATGCGTGATTTAATTCATCAGATAGAATAGCATCACCTTTTTTCATAACCGCTGAAATAGCACCCATATTACAGTTGAAGCCAGATTGGAAAGCAATCGCTGCTTCGGTTCCTTTGAATTCCGCGATTTTTTCTTCTAATTTTTGGTGAATGTCTAAAGTTCCATTGATTGTCCGAACTGCTCCAGCACCTGCACCATAATGTTTCGTTGCTTCCACATCTGCTTCGATCAACTCAGGGCGAGTAGCAAATCCTAGATAGTTGTTAGAGGCAAGGTTGATCATTTTCTTACCATTAACAGTAATGATTGGACCATTGCTTCCTTCTAACACATCGATTGTGTTGAACAATCCTTTTTCTTTTAGATCTTCCAAGTTCGTTTCAAGAAATTGGTCAAGAACTTTTGAACTCATAACGATTCTCCTCCATAACGATTATTGCGCAATCAGAGTTGTTATTTTTACTCTTAGAACTTTGAACAACTCATGGTATTGTTTGCGCTTTCTTTGTTTACACTCTTAGTCTAGCCGCCTTTGATAACGTTTACAACTTTAACCCTCGACAATTCTTTGAATTATAATAAAAGTTAGAATCTTTCTAATTGATTCTATTTAATTATCGATTATTTAGTTTTTGGAGCGAGAAACTGAGACTATTTTATTTTTTTAACTATTCAAAATATAACGTGCTCTATTTCACAATGATTATTTGAAAATGATTTAAAAGAAGTTGGATTTTTATGTAAACGCTTATATAACGGTCTAATGTCCTGATTTTATTACGCGATTTTACTCACAATTTATGGGATGATTTCTAAATAAAAACAAAAAGACTGTTTTTTTACTATCTCTGCTTGTTTCTAATCGTTTACAAATAAAAGTCGTTATCATTTTCATATAAAACCGCGATTTCATAGTTTCTGATCGATTTTGGCAAAAAAAGAATGAATTTTTGCTAAAAAAAGAAAACACTCAGGAGAAAACGATTGTTTCACTTTGCCCCTAGCTTTTCTTCTTTTTGAAAAGAATATCCTGAGAGAGAATTTCGTTAGGATGTTATTTTCAAATGTTCTATCTATTGTCATCTCTTTGAAAAAAATTTTTGCGGGTAAAGTGGGAAATTTTTTTATTTTTTCGTTAAAAGTTGAATTCGTTTTTCTTCGTATTTAGCGGTATGATATTTTCAAACAGAAAAAAAGAAACCGGATACATCAGAGAGAGGATGAAGAGAACCATGAGAAAGATCGTACAGACTACCCCTTTAAGTCAACGTCAATTATTTTCAATGAAGAAGGAGACCCTTGAGGCTAAAATCATTGCCTATTACGAGCACTCACAGAATGCTGCGGACATCATACAATATGCTGTGGCGATCATGGTGAGAAATGCACTGGTTTGCGGCGATTACGCGACGATTTGCCAAGAGTTAATTCGACAATTATTTATGACAGCTGCGCCTTGTGATGCTATGCGAAAGTATTGTCTCTTATTTGAAGAATATTTTTCCAAGACTGAGTGGACGAACGTCGTTAAGCGAGTCTTTCTCAACCAACGGGAATACCAGCAGTATGCTGAAAAGGCTCGTATATATAAGAAGATTTTGGATATCCCTAACACTGGTTCTCGGAAAAATCTCGATCTCGACATCCGGCTAGTCTCTATATTTGAAGATGCGAATGGTAAAAAACATACACTGACGATACGAGATGCCGATGAAACAAAAACAAGAGCGCAAGCCGCGAGAACATTAAAAATTTTAACTACCTTAACTATCTTCAAAAAAGCAGATGGCACACGAAAATTTGTCAAGCTCGTCAAAAACAATCGTCCCGGTGAAAAAGATACTTACGACGAGGAAACTGAAATCGACGATCTGACTGAACTGGACCAAATTTTTGATGTTGAACCAGCAAAAGCTGAATCCATTGAACTCTTTGTTCCAGCCGACTTCGATCCAAACACGTTAACAGAGTCAGAACTGCTAACCGTTGTTCAAGCAGAGCATCCAGAAGTGAACAGTTTAGAAACTCTCCATTTGACCTTTTCTAAGAAGGAAACTGAAAAGTTTATATTAGCAAAACCAGCTGCGGGAGATACTATTGAAGTGCCTCCAAAAGCAACTAGCAACAGTCAGAAAACTTCTACATTAGTCAAGGATCATAATGCCGTCGAAGTCGCTAATCCGCCAGTTGAACCGACTAAGAAACCAAAATTAGTCCAGCCACGTACAAATAAGCAGGGCTATCGGTTTAATCTGATCAAAGATTGGCTAAAAAGGAATACTTAATACAGACGAAATCTCTGCTGTCAGGGTTGATTTCGTTTGGTCATTTCTACTGAGTAATAAAAAAGCTCCCTCGAATGCTAGAGAATCTCTAACATTCAAGAGAGGTAAATTCATTATACTCAGTCAATAATCAAGCAATTCAATGACTTGCTGTATTCCAATACGACAGTTTTGGCGATATCTTGGTCGATTTTTCCTTCTTCTTCTAATTGATTGATCAATTTCACGACCGTATCATTGTCTTTTCGTTCGTTCACTTGAATTTTTTGGATTAGCTTGTCCAGTTTTTTCCGGATGGTCGGATAACTGGTTGAGTAAGTCCCCGCTAACTCCTTAATTGAACCGGAAGATAAAATAAATTTTTTTACAAAATTGATTTCTTCCTCGTTTAATTCTGAGAACCAGCGAGGGATTTGTTCATTTTTCATTATAGACCTCTTTTCTTCGCTACATCATTTACGAGCGATAGTTGTTTTTTTAATTAATGTAATACTGCCGATGATTAGTGCTATACCACACCAAATCAGCAGATAATTTATCGTGTTTCCCGTCTTAGGAAGCTCCTTTTTCGTTGACTCGGTCGCGCCATTTATCGTTTGGTTTCGAACAGAGATATTCGCGAGCGCGTTCATACCTGTTTAAAAACGATTGAGCAACGCCTAGGCTCTTTGACTACGAGTCAAACAATTAAATTAAATACCGGAAACGAAATCACTTCCTTTATTCTTGATGACATTCTGTATTTTTCTTCCAATAAAGGACACGTTCTTTCTCTTCATACTAGAAACGATCAGTATCTGATCAATCAAACCACCTTGAACAATTTGGAAGAGCAGCTCTCAGAAAGTTTTTTACGCTGTCATCGCAGTTTCTTGATTCATAAAAAAGCGATTGTCTCTATTGCCAAAAATTTTTCCTCGGTTACTCTAGAAAACGGCGTAGAAATTCCTGTAGCTGTTCGAAAAAAAGGACAATTAAAATCGCTGCAATCCAAATTGCTTTATTGTTCCTAACAAAAAACCGCTGAAGGATTCTTGCGCCTTCAGCGGTTTTTCAACTTATTCTCTCTTCATTCTTTTTAGTTCCATCATTCCGATAAGCACGATGATTCCCATTCCTGTTAAAGTCAGAATTAGTGAGCCTGAGTGTTTTTCTCCAGTAGCGGGTAATTTCTTCGTACTTGTTTGGCGCTGCCCGGCAACAGGTAAAGTTCTTGCCGTTGCATATGTGGTTGTTCCCCCATCTGCAACTGGATTCCCTTGACCATTGCCCGGATTATTCCCTCCACTCACTGGCACCTCTTTCGATGCTGCTTTTACATAAACATAAGTAATGGTTTGTTCCTCTGCCTGATACGTTCCCTTCGCATTTTTTGGTGTTTCTTTAACCGTCCAGCCTTCAATGTCCTTAGCGGTTGTTTCATAGGCTTCATCGATGATGCCTGCTTTCTGTTCTGAAGGCGCTAACTCCTTGCCTGCCTCATCCACGTATTGAATCTTGATCGTACTTTTGTTTGTATAGATATAGGTAACAACTTGAGGTTCTAACGTGTATTTTCCGGCAGCTTGTCCAATCCTTTCTTTCAATCGGTACCCTTTGAATTTCTTTTCTTCGGTTTGATAAGACGAATCCACTTCGTCAGTCATTGAGAGCGGCTTCGCTAATTGTTTGCCCTCTTCAGTCAAATAATTGACAATGACGAGTGATTTTTGCTTCTTGTAAATAACCGTAATGACCTGATCTTCTTTTTTGTATCTTGCGTCACTGTCTAATCCCTTGACTTCCTTCCATTGGTAGCCAGCGATTTCTTTATTTAGTTTTTCAATAGGAAGCGGAGTACCAATCGGCTGTTTTCCAGTAAAACTTTCCGCTATCTCATCACCCGCTTCGTCTTGGTATTGAATCGTGACACTTCCTAATTCAATCGGTTCTGTAATCTTCTTATAGACATAAGTGACTTTGGTGATCCCATCAACGTACTCACCCTCTGTATTTCCTTTTACTTCACTGAATTCGTAACCATCGATCTCCTTTTGAACCGTTGTATATTTTTCCCCAACTTCAGCAATCGTCACTTCGCTATTCAGAAGCGGATGCCCTGTTTCATCCTGATATTCCACAATCAGAACACCCTTTTCAGTTCCAGAGCCCTTCTTCGCATAAATCAACGTCACTTCCTGATCTTGTGTAGTAAATGTTCCGCTGACTTGACCATCAATCCCTTTTAAAACATAGCCGTCAAAAGGTTTCACTTCCGCCGTATAAATTGTCTCTACATCCCCTGTTAATACGACATCTGCACTTAATGGATTCTGTTCTTCATCTTGATAATGAACCGTTACTTTCCCTTGAGCTGCTGGATTTTTCGTATAAACATAGATAACTTGAGTAACACCTGACGTATACTTGCCAGCTGCATTCCCCTTTATCTCCTTCAGCGTGTAGCCTTCAATATCTTTTTGGACAGTTGTATAATCACTGCCAATCTCTCCCGACGACAGCTCATCACCAGCCAACGGTTTTCCTGCCTCATCTTGATACTGTACCAGCACGATCCCTTTTTCCTTGGCAGCTTTCCCATAGATCAAGGTGATTTCCTTGGGCTCATCACTGAAGATACCCGTAATGGAATCTCCTTCCTTCACACCAGAAAAGACATAATCATCAATTTGTTTGATTTGAGCGTGGTAGGTTTCTCCCAACGCCCCCGTCAGCGTTTCATCTGGACTGATTTGAACCAGCTGCTTGTTTTCATCATAGGTCATATAATGAACGATCACCGGCTCCGATTTTTTCCAAACAGCATACAGCGTCTCATTCCCTTTTGGTATCGTAATAGATTGCCCGGCAGCTAAATCAGCATCTGGATCTTTTGCGTCCTTATCCTTTGACCACCCAGCAAATTGATACCCTTCTCGTGTTGCATGCAGATCCATACCCGCTGGGATCGTTTGAGTCAAATCCTTATAGCCTACTTGATAATAGGTCTCGGGCTGTGTTCCTTCGTAGTAAATCGTTCCTTCATATTTCGCAAGTGCCGTTCCCAAATCAAATATCCCGCCATTGCTGTCATATTTGATCCAATCAATCTCTACAGAACCAATATCTGCCTTTGCCGTTCGCGGCAAGCCACGCTGGTCTTCAGCGACATTGCGCAAATTCTCTACTTGATCATCTGCTAATTTCTCTGGCGCTATTGGTACCGTTGGCAGAATGATCGCATCGCTGGATGTCCCTGCTTTGATTTTATTGTAGTTCTCTACGAGGCCGACCGGCGCTGTGCCAAAAACATTTTCCATCGTGACTGACGTCGCTGTTCCATTATCATAGCCGAGGTTCGATTCAAGGTTTCCCGCGCCAGCCACTGTGCCATCAGCAATATTATTTTTACTTGCTGTTTTGGCTTTATTTCCAACAAATAAATTATTGGCGTATCGTCCAGC
The DNA here is from genome assembly GCF_001886185.1 of Enterococcus raffinosus. Lineage (GTDB taxonomy): Bacteria > Bacillota > Bacilli > Lactobacillales > Enterococcaceae > Enterococcus_A > Enterococcus_A raffinosus. The sequence goes on from NZ_JXLA01000004.1 coordinate 14,436, forward strand.
AGAAAGATTTGTAATATAGCCTGAACTGCCGATTGCTCCGCCATCGTATGCTGCTTCATTTTCAACAAAGCTATTGTTGATGTAATCAACAGCGGCTCTTCTTCCTTCAGTAATACCGCCATTTGCATAAATCTGTATCGCTCCGCCATTATTTAATGAAGTATCCTGCCCTAATGCTTTGTTTTGATAAAACGTATTATTAATGAATGTCGCAGCGCTGGCGATATTGTCATTGGTTTGAATCAGAATGGCCCCGCCATCGTCCCCAGCTACATTGCCAACAAAAGAATTGCCTTCAAATAAAATATCTGTCCCTGTAACAGTATTGAAGAAGGCAATCGCGCCACCGTCAGCAAGCTTTGCCTTGCCGCCGCCTGAAACATCTTCAACTGATTTATTGCCTTCAAAATAATTGTTCTTGAAGGTGAACTTCGCTGATGCACTTGGTTGGAAGAAGTAGATTGCTCCGCCTTCGCCGCCGACATTTCCTGTTCCCGCCTGCATGGTTTGATTGCCGATAAATTTCGAATTGTACGCCTTGAAATTCGCCGAGTAGCCTTTACAAGCAATCGCTCCGCCTGAGTAACCAGAAGCATTGTTCACATTATTAGAAAACGTACAATTTTGCAGCGTCGTATTTCCACTAGTGTAAAAGGCGCTGCCATCATCATAGCCTCGAAAATTATTGACGATCGTATTCTCTAAAATGAACTCACCTTTATACCCAGAGACTGTCAGTGCGCGGGTATTATTTCCTAACCCTTCAAAAGTAAAGTTTTTAAGCGTTAAGCTTGAAGCTGTACTACCAGTTCCTCCGGTATAAGTAAATAACTGTTTTACCGCTGTAGACTGCAAGGTCTTGCCGCCGCCATCTACTTCAACTTCATAAGCAGACTCTACTAAACCAATCGTTGCACTGATATCCGTTGGAAAACTATTGCTTAAAGTAACTCGGCGATTTTCCGGCGCATTCTTTACCGCATCCTGAAGTTCGACGATCGTATCCACCGCTACTTCGTCAGCTGCAGCACGTTCTCCAAACATAACTGATAAACAAATACCTGCAATCAAACTGGCTAAAACGATTCCTTTCTTTTTCATATGTATCCCCCTACCCCTTTTAAAAACATTTGTTATTTTTAGAAATGAAAATTACTAAAACCCAACTTTACATCAGGTAATAAACCAGTTATATCGAACTTTGCATAGATTATTTAATCCTTATTTTCTCCTTTACTGATTAATAATTTACTCAATATAATTCATTTTTTAAAGATTTTATATTAAATATTGATTATTTATAACCATTGTAATTTAAAAACTTTTTTTGTTCAATAGTTTTTAAAAAATAATTTATGTAGATTATTTTTTGCTTTATCACGCTGTTAAATACCTTTATTTATTAACAAAAGACAAAAAATATTCCGTTTCAAAAATAACAATTAATTAAAAAGGATTAAAAAAAGACTCATCCTAATGATGAGTCTCCTTTACTGCTGCTATTCAAAAATAATTAGAATCGTTTACTATTATGGTAGATCATTTCCCGCCGCAAAGTATATATCGTACCATTCTTGCTTCGTAAGAGTTACCTCTCCACCTGCGGCACTTTCTTTGATTCGCGTAGGATTCATGGTGCCTAAGATCACTTGCATATTTGCTGGATGACGCAAGATCCAAGCCGTCGCGATCGCATTTTTATTTGTATTGTATTTTTTCGCTAATTTTTCTAATAGTTCATTCAATTCTGGGAATTTGTCGTTATCAACAAAGACTCCTTCAAAGAACCCGTATTGGAATGGCGACCACGCTTGGATCGTCACACCCTTACGACGAGAGAATTCTAACACCCCGCCATCATGGTCGAAGGAACGTGTATCTGTCATATTCGTATGCATCCCGTAATCAATCATACCTGTATGCATAATCGAGAATTGCAATTGATTGATCAACAGCTTTTGATCCACATGTGCTTGCAACAGTTGGAATTGCTCTGGGTTAAAGTTTGATACACCAAAGTGACGAACTTTTCCACTTGCTTGCAGAATATCAAAGGCTTCCGCGATCTCTTCTGGTTCCATCAATGGATCTGGGCGGTGCAACAGATAACTATCTAAGTAATCGATCCCCATCCGTTCCAAAATACCATCTACAGAGTCTAATAGATGCTGTTTCGAAAAATCATAGCGTTTCTCATCGCCAGTCACGATGCCGCCTTTTGATTGAATGAAGAATTTGTCTCGAGAGATGTTGGCTTCTTTTAACGCTTCACCAAAAACCAATTCTGATTTTCCATCACCGTACATATCCGCCGAATCAATAAAATTAATACCACTTTCTAAAGCTGTCTCCAGAACTTCCGCTGCTTTTGTGGAAGTTAGCGCTGACATTCGCATGATTCCTAGTGCAATCGCTGAAGTTTCCCAATAGCTGCTGCCGATTTTTCGTTGTAACATGGTGTCCATCCTCTCTGATAAAACATTTTTTTCTTACTTATAAAAGTATAGACTATTTCCCTCATAAAAAAAATCCCTAGCACTCAGAATCTCATTCAAGAGGCTGTCGCTTGACCCGCAGTGCTTCTCTTTCGTATGCTTAGTTCCAAAGGAGGCTTCCTCTATGTACTCGATGCTGAAAAAAATTATTACCGAAAAAGATATACATCGTCAAATCTTACTCTTGGAGCAGCTTTTGAATCACCCGCAGCTGACCGCTAAAGAACTAGCAAAGAACATCGGAACCACTGAACGAACAATTTTCTCTGATTTACACCTGATTCGCCACTACCTGCCGGAGCATTGGACATTAGACTCTGATAACAGCGGGATTCGTTTGCTTTCACAGGAAAAGGCGTTGACCAATGATCTATGGGAAGCTTTTTTGCCCCATTCAGTCAGCTTGCAATTAATCAAAGAACTTTTTTTTACGAAGGAACTGAATATTCTTCGTTTTCTTGATGAAACGGGCGTCTCCTACGAAACGCTTAAGCGCCATCGAGCAAAAATCAATCGACAGCTGCAGTCCTTTAACATTAAAATTCGCCTAACCTCAACAAACGCCTATCTAATTGGCGAAGAAAGTGCTATTCGGATTTTTTATCATCGACTGCTGCTTCCCTTCACCCATAACAATTACTTCTTTGAGGATTATTCGATCCATGAAGAACATTATCTCTATTTTTTGACAAAGAGGATTACTGACGGCTTATCTGTTGAGACAGAACAGATTTTTGGCATCTGCTGGTTTTTTATCAACAGTATTCGCATCAAGGCTGGCTGCTCAATCAATGACTTCAGCTTTGAAGCCAACGATCCGCTTTTTAGTCTTTACGCACCACTACTAAAAGAGCTCTATGAAAAAGAAGGCGTCTATTTGCAAGAGGAGGAAATCTTTTTTGCCTTTTTCTGCTTTTTAGAAAGCTGGAACTACAACAATCCCTTGGGCAAGAATGTTTCAAAGGTGTTAACGCAGGAATACCCGTTGCTGCGAAAGAACGCTCAGGAAGCGGTTCAGGAAATTGCGGATGCCCTCCATTTACAAGCGTTGCTGCAAACAAACTTAGCAACAAACATCGTGCTTTTGTTGTTAAAATACGCTGAATCGCCAGTATTGTCGAAGCAATTTCAACTAGAATATCAGGAACTGCTGCTGCAAAGAAATGACCAATATGCTATTTTGGCCGAAGCCAGTACCAAGCTGTTTAAACGTTTGCCGCAATTTTCTACAATTGGAGATACTACCTATTTCGTCAACCTCTTTTCTCTTTTGGGTCAGCAAGCGATTTATACGATTCAGCCGCCTAGCAAAACCGTCTTTTTCATTTTCCAAAGCGAGCCGTCCTGGAAAGCCTTCTTGCAGCAGGAACTAGGAGACCTTTTAGGAAAACGGGTGAACCTCGTTCCGCTAGAAATTTCTCAATTGCCGGAAACGATGATGGGGGCCGGAGACCTGATTCTCTCTAATATTCCGCTAGATTCGATGCCCGTCCCTATACTCTATTTATCCACCATTCCAACTAAAAATGAGCTCAGTCAATTGACTGAACTCACTTCACATTCTTATTTATAAGTAAAACGGTTAGTCATTCTGGTAACGACTGACCGCTTTTTCTTTTCTCCGAAAAATCCCTTTGCTGATCCTCTTCTCGATTTCAACGACTAGGAACAGCAGCAATGCATTGGCTAAAATTACTAATTGCTGCGCCGGACTAAGTGCCGTTGTTCCAATTAGCTGCTGCGCCAAAGGAAGGAAGACCACACCTGCTTGGAGAATAAAGAGAATGCCTAATGAGAGAAACAAAAACTTATTCTCGAAGAACCGGCGATTGATCGCCGGATCGAACAGCTCACGACAATTGATCATGTATACTGCCTGCCCTAAAACAATGCTTTGTAAAAGAATGGTCTGCTGCAGCGCCGCTCCTTCAAAGCGCATAGATAAGAAGTAGGCTGGAATCATGATCAGCAGAGAGACATACAGAATCCGAAAGAAGCTATAGCCTGATAGTATCCCCAGCTTTGTATCTCTTGGCGGACGCGTCATCGTATCGCTACTTGCTTTTTCAAAGCCTAAAGCATAGGAGAGCGTGATTGTGGTCACCATATTCACCCACAATATTTGAATCGGTGTCAACGGTAGCGGACGGTTCATTAAGAGAGCCAATATCACGATCAACCCTTGTGCCAAAGCTGTAGGTAAAAAGAAATTAATCGTCTTTTGCAGATTATCAAAAATCCGACGCCCCTCTTTAACTGCTTTTACAATTGTATAGAAGTTATCGTCTGCTAACACCATATCAGCGGCCTGCTTGCTTACCTCGCTGCCTTTGATCCCCATCGCGATCCCAATATCTGCTTGCTTCAGAGCCGGCGCATCATTCACGCCATCGCCGGTCATCCCAACAACTTCTTCATTTTTCTGCAACGCAGTCACGATTCTCAGCTTATGATCAGGCGTCGTCCGAGCAAATACGTCCACCTGCCCAACGACTTCAGCCAATTCCTCATCTGACATTCCGTCAATGTCGGCCCCCTCTAGTAGTTTAGCCGTGTGCTTCAAGCCAATTTGTTCGCTGATCGCTTGTGCCGTTGCTTTATGATCTCCAGTAATCATTTTCACTGAGATTCCAGCCTGCTGCGCCTGAGCTACTGCACGAATCGCACTCTCTTTTGGCGGATCAATAATCCCCGCCAAGCCAGCAAAGGTTAAGCCATGTAAGGCGTCATGGGTTAATTCCGCAGAAGAAACCTTTTTATATCCGAATCCCAGAACACGCTGCCCTCTGCTAGCCAACGCTAAACCACGCTTTTCCCACTTACTTTTTTCCGTATTTTCTAACGCTGCTTTTTCTAATAATACTTCCGGTGCCCCCTTAATAAAAATCACGTACTCATCATCAACGGCATGTAGTGTTGCCATATACTTATAGCTAGAGCTGAAGGGAATCTTCCCTAACACTGGTTTTAGCTGCTGATTTTCCTCGTCTACATACTTCAATAGCGCCAGCTCTGTTGGATTGCCATGGATTTCTTCGATTTTTTGCTCATCTTTGGTTTTTAAATCCTGGCAGTTGTTCATGATTTCCTTCACTAACGTTGGTTTCTCCGTGACAACCTCCTGCACAGTCATCTCATTTTTCGTGAGCGTTCCTGTTTTATCTGAACAGATCACAGTCATCGATCCTAACGTCTCTACCGCTGGCATGCCTTTGATAATCGCATTCTCATCAGCCATCTCTTTGACACCCATGGATAAAATCATTGTTAAGACGGCTGGTAGTCCTTCAGGAATCATCGCAACAATCAACGCGATACTCGCCGAGAACATCAAGCTCCAATCCATTCCATACCTGAAACTCGTAAAGAAGAGTAAAAACACAATTAATGCTAAAATCCCTCTAAAGATTTGCTTGTTTAACTGGTGCATCTTTTTTACTAACGGTGTTGTCTGAGACTGAATCGACTGCAACGCATGATTGATTTTTCCGATTTCAGTGGCGTCTCCTGTTTCAATAACCACACCACGTGCTGAACCTGTTTGTACCAGCGTACCTGAAAAGGCCATATTTAGCTGATCCCCAGCTAGAGCCTCTTGCGCAATCGCATCAACCTTCTTTTCAACTGCCTCTGATTCACCAGTTAAGATCGATTCCTCTACCGTTAAGTCATGTACCTCGATCAAACGTAAATCTGCAGGAATCACATCGCCTGCCTTCAAGAGAACAATATCTCCTCGAACCAGCTCCTCTGAATTTACTTCAAGCGCTTGGCCTTCATTTAAAACCGTGGCTTCCTGCCCCATCATCTGCTTTAATCCGTCTAATGATTCCTCCGCTTTACGCTCTTGCCAATAGCCTACAAAGCCATTGACGATTACAACTAGGAAAATAATACTGCCTTCAACCATTTCACCTGTCACAAATTTCAATAGCGCTGCAACAATCAAAACCACCATCAATAAATCTGTAAAATGCTTGGCGATTTTACGCCACAATGGAACCTGCTCCTTTTCTTCCATCTTATTCGGTCCATTGTTTTTCAAACGTGTCTTCCGTTCTTCTTTTGTTAATCCAGCGACCTGTGAGTCTGTTTTATGTAAAACATCTTTTACTGATAATTGATACCATTTCATATGTATTCCTCCATCTCATTCATTTGATACCTTAAGTATACGGAGAAATCACAATTTTTAAGGTCGATAATTTCATGGAAGACTGAAATAATTGTGTTTTAGCAAACAAAAAAAGCGCCACTCCAAAATGAAGTGCCGCTATGCCACAATAAGACTAGTGTAAAAAGTTTTGCAGATCATCGCCGTATTCGTCGATCTTCTTCGTTGTCAAAATTGTCCCTGCAACTAAAACGCCGCCTACGATAAGTGTACTAGCAACCATAAACTTAAATAATGATTTCATGCTATTTCCCTCCTGCGTTTTTTTATTAATGAAAAACGAAACCGTTAAAACTCGCTTAACTGTCTCGACCATTTTATATATTAAACATAGCATAAGTGATTGAAAGTATCTTCTAATATGCTTAAACGCTTGGTGCAAGGTTTTTGAACAAATAAAAAATTTCTTGTCTAACATGGGTGGAATAATAATTTTCACATGGTCTATGTTTATTTGTGCTTCTAAGATCAATTTGATTAACCAGAGAACAGATAGTTGCAATTCATATGGTCATTCAGAACAATATTAATATTTTCGGTGTAATAACTACATGGTAGATATTATTCATTCTGAGCGATTATTCTTCTATAAAGTTACTTTACCAAATCAGCTAATGGTTTACCTCCCACTTCAGCTAATAAAATTAGCGTTCCAAACTTTACATTACTTCCATCTTTTGAATCCTCTAAAAATTCCAAAATACTACGAGTTATTCCAGTCTTTTTTGACAGGACATAACTTTTAAATTCAAAATCATTTTTATATTTGTCAAACCAATTCATAAAGCATCTACTTCAAAATAATGCCAGAACTAGATAAGATTATTATCTACGATATAACGTAAATTGGAGGGATTTATCATCCACGGCTCGCTTCTTGCACCTTGGCAATATCTCTTTATTTCATCCCTTTTTTTTTCATTTAAATCAGCGTAAATCTTTTTAGAAATCGCTACAGCTTGTTCTCTACCTGCATACATATCAATAAATTGCACACTTATATTATATTCACTAAATAAAGGCTCTTTAGCAAAATCATTTGCGGCAGTTGAAACATTTGTTTCAAATTTATTTAAAACAGGAATAACTTTACTCTTTATAATTTCACGTAAACATTTTAAAGTGTTTTCTAAATGAAAGTTGGTGGTTATATTCCACCAACTTTCATTTAATGGATTCAAACTAAAAAAACCAACAGCACTATTTACATTATATGATTTTCCAAATTTTTTACACCATAATCTGAACTCACATTGTATTTCAATGTTTTCGTAAGATTTATTCCATTTTGATGAAAAAAAAGTAATTTCAAAAACTAAATCCTCAACCACTTTTTTAAAAGTTTTTCGACTTTTAATAAACTTCCAATTTAGAGTTTTCTCAATTTCATCATACAAAATCTCCATTGCTTCATCAACTAGCATTGACTTCCTTACCCTTTCTATTTCCGTTCCCACCCCATTAAATTTTCCGACTGCATTGTAAATTTGACAAACATAGTATAGCATGGCTTGATGTAATGTGTATCTTTACTTCCCGTCTTTGAGAAAATATATAATAAAAAAAATCGTTCTTATTTCTATCTCCCCTTCAATACTACTCAGCAACCACATTTGTCACGACCTGATCTTTCTTATTCTCACAGATCATATAAACGATGAATCATCCACTGATCAAAAAACACGAAGAAAAAAACGCCGATTTTTAAGGACCTCATAAAAAATAGAAAAAGTCTGGGGCAAAAGAAAAACCCCACTCAATAAGAGCGGGGTATACGTTGAAACAACAACGTTTATAAGCTTATTTAGCTAATGAATCTTTTGCTTGGTCAGCTAGTGCAGTGAAAGCAGCTGCATCGTTAACTGCTAAGTCAGCTAACATTTTGCGGTTGATTTCGATACCGGCAACTTTAAGACCGTGCATTAATTTTGAGTAGCTCAAGCCGTTCATACGAGCTGCAGCGTTGATACGTGCAATCCACAATTTGCGGAAGTCGCGTTTCTTTTGACGACGATCGCGGTATGCGTAGTTGTATGAATTCATTACTTGTTCTTTAGCTGTTTTAAATAGAGTGTGTTTAGAACCGTAGTAACCTTTAGCTAGTTTTAATGTCTTTTTACGACGTTTACGAGTTACAGTTCCACCTTTAACACGTGCCATATTTAATTCCTCCTAATAAATAAATCATTGAATTTTTTAAGTTGTAAAGCGGGTTGCGCAATTATTTCATGCGTGCCAATTGTTGGCGGATACGTTTGTAATCGCCTTTTGATACCATCGACGCTTTACGTAGTTGACGACGTTGTTTTTTTGTTTTTCCGTGGAAACGGTGACTTGTGAACGCGCGGAAACGTTTCAAACCGCCTTTACCAGTGCGTTTTACGCGTTTTGCTAAACCGCGATGTGTTTTTTGTTTTGGCATGACTAAATTTCCTCCTACTTTTCATTTCGCATACTCTTTAACGAGAGTCAAAGATGCATTCTCAAAATTATTGCTAGTCTTTCTTCTCTTTCGGTGCAAGCACTAAGAACATGCTACGTCCGTCCATCTTCGCCTTTTGTTCCACTGTCGCGATATCGGCAGTTTCTTCAGCTAAGCGATCAAGAACTTTTTGACCAATATCTTTGTGGGTAATGGCACGGCCCTTGAAACGGATTGACGCTTTTACTTTGTCGCCTTTTTCCAAGAATTTACGTGCGTTACGAAGTTTTGTATTAAAATCGTTCACGTCGATTGTTGGGCTCAAACGAACTTCTTTAACGTTGATCACTTTTTGTTTCTTGCGAGCTTCACGTTCTTTTTTCTGTTGCTCGAAGCGATACTTCCCATAATCCATAATACGTGCTACAGGTGGTTTTGCACCAGGAGCGACTAGGACTACATCAAGGTTTGCTTGTTCAGCAATCTTTAAGGCTTCTACTTTCGATTTCACACCTAATTGTTCGCCGTCTTGTCCGATCAAACGTACTTCACGTGCACGAATGCCGTCGTTAACCATCATATCCTTTGCTATGGTCATTCACCTCCAAAATTTTTGAGAGAAAAAAAGCGAATAAAAAAACGAGTTCTTTACGAACCCGCACGTAGTTCGACTCATCGAAAAGATCAGTCATTAACTATCTAGCCCAGCGAGATGTTCGCGTAAGGCGAGAAGCGGGTGCTTCTGCTTTCATTTCTCAACTTTACCAGTATACAAGAGGCATCTTAAAATGTCAACCAGATAATTCCTCTTTCTGATTGTTTTCAGAAACTTTTGTTGAAATTTCTTTAATTTGTATGCTAACGTATAGAGGAAGGAAGTGATCGTATGGAGCATTCTTTTTTTAAAGAATTGATTCATTACAACAAACCCAAGGAATCCCCCTTACGCTTGATTGGCGCTGGTCTTTGCATGATTAGTATTCTTTTTACCGGCTACTTACTCCACCAACTAACAATTTCTAGTTTCGGCTCGTTAGGCATCTTCACCTTTCTCTATTATCAAAGACTCCCACTAAAACAATTGATGATCCGTTTAGCTATCGTCGGCAGCTTTTTAACTGTAGGAAACTTTCTCGGAATGCTTTCCACTCATGCTGCTTGGACGGCTCCGATCGTCGTTGCAATCGTTGGTTTTTTAGGAAGATTTTTCTTTAGATTATATGGTATCGCTAAACCCGGTCCCTTCTTTATTGTCATGGTTACGGCAATGGGAGCTAGTACAAAAATTCCGCTACATAGAATTCCCACAATGAGCAGCTTCTTGCTTCTCGGTGTTCTTTTTTCTTTAGGCTTCGCTTTCCTGCTACATCTTGTAGAAAAGGAACCCTCGCCAGCTGCTAGCGAACGTCTAAAAACAGTAAAGGAACGAATCAATGATGATCCAGCAGTAGTGATCGATAGTCTTTTATATAGCGGCTTTTTATTCTTCGCTGTTTATCTAAGTATGGGACTGCAATTGAAAAATCCTTATTGGTTGGTCGTTTCCTGCGCCTCCATTTTACAGGGAGACAATCTTCGAGCGATGGCTCATCGCAATGTCCAACGAATTTTCGGTACGATTATCGGACTGGCAATTGCAGCCTTCTTGCTGAATTTACCATTATCCGTTTTTGAAACCTTACTGATTATTACCGCCCTTTTTGTAACAGTCGAATATTTCGTGAAACGTAATTATGCCATCGCTCAGTTTTTCTCCACTCCAATGGCATTAATGCTTTCAATGCTGGCAAGACAGCAATATCTCAATTCCTTGATTCAATTTCGCTTTCTAGGAATCGTGATCGGTAGTTTATTGGGGCTGTTAGCTGGCTGGCTGATGAGCACCAGTTTGGAATTTTACAACCGTAAATTCCATTCTAATTAAATACAACCATTAAAAATCCGAGTGAGTCCACTCGGATTTTGCTATAATAAGGACAATAAAAATGAAGGAGGCTCCACTATGTATCGATTGATTGCTTGCGATCTCGATGAAACATTGTTAGATAAAAGCCGACATGTTTCAAAACGAACGCAAGAAACAATAAAAATGGCTGAAGCGCAAGGATTGGTCTTTGCACCAGCTACCGGACGCGGCTTTTATTCCATTAAACAAACGCTAGAAGAATTAGATGCGGCGAATAAGAAAAATCATTATATGATCGGTTTTAATGGCGGCGTAGTCGTAGAAAACCATGGACCAACAATCATCAAAGATTTTCCTATGCCTTTTGAGATTTTGGCTCAACTATTTGAATTTGGTTCGAACTATGATGTCGCGATCCATCTCTATACCTTCGATCAAACGTATGTCTATCACAGCAATCCGGAGGAAGACGCCTACTTAACGACAATCCCCCACGAAAAACGGCTGGATGATGAGATAAGCTTTCTAAAAGATCAAGTCTGCTACAAAGCCTTGTTCCAAAATTTAGATCGCAGCTATTTGGAACGGTTAGAGCAAGAAATGCCCAAGCCCCTCCACGATGTCTTAGAAATCAGCTATTCTTCTAATCGTTACATCGAATTCAATCCTAAAGGAGTCAGCAAAGGTGTGGCTTTACAAACACTCGCCGATCATCTGGAGATTCCTATGAAAGAAACAATCGCAATCGGTGACAACACCAATGATTTGGCCATGATCCATGCAGCAGAATTGGGCATTGCCGTAGCAAACGCGGTTCCTGCTGTAAAAGAGGCAGCTCAACATACAACCATTGCAGATCATGAGCAAAGTGTTGTAGCTGAAGTCATTGAAACATTCATCCTGTAAGATAAAAAAAGCGAAGCATCATTTGATTGCTTCGCTTTTAACGTATTCTGCGCCATAAGACCAAGATTAGCCACACTGATAACCCAAGACTGATGATTAGCGTAATAACCCACCCAATCTCAGAATGCGTAAATGGCAATGGCATATTCATCCCGAAAAAGCCCGTCACGATTGTCGGAATTGTTAGTAACAACGACCAAATCGTCAGAATTTTCATCGTATCATTCAAATTGTTGTTCAATAAATTATTATAGGTACCAGATAATTGATCCAAAATTTCACTAGACAGTTTCGTCATCTCTACTGCCTGCCTCGCCTCGATCAACGCATCATCCAGCTCTTCTTTTTCCTTATCGGTAAAACTAGAAAAAATAGATTGGACCTTTACTTGTTCCAGCAACACAGCATTTTGCTTAGTCGCTGTCACTAGATACACCAAGCCAATCTCCAAATCAGATAAAGCCAATAGGTTTTTATTCGTTGTTTTCTCCCGTAGTTTCTTATTTAGGTGGATTCGCTGACTGTCGACTTCCTCCACTAACGGAAAATAATAATCCGAAATCAAAAACAACGTATGAAACAATAAACTCGCGGTACTTTGATTCGGCTCATTCGATAAGATGTTTTCAATAATATTCTCAACATAAGAAGTCCGATCATTTACAAAAGAAAAAAAGGTATGATCCTTCAGAATAAAGGCCATCGGACTTGTCTCATAATGATTATCCTTTTTCAAAAGATTCGGCACATTAAAGATCAATAGAAGGGCTTTTTCCATCGGATCATACTCCACCCGCGCCCGTTCATTATCATCTAATGCGTACGTCAGCATTTCGTCGCTGATCGCATAGCTGGCTCGTAATTTTTTTATCTCGTGAGGCTGCGTAGCATCTACATTGATCCATGAACACATCTCTTGATTGAATGTTTGTCTGCTGTCCATCACAATCCTCCCTAACTAAATCATTGACCTTCAGTATAGCAAAAAAAATTGATTTAGTAGTTTAATACTACTTGATAATAAAAAAGAACAGAAGCGAATTAATTTCACCTCTGTACTCAACGGTTTAAATTTGTAAAATGAAAGCAAAGCTAAATTACCCCTTCACTCCGCCAGCCGTGATCCCTTCCACATAATATTTTTGCATTACCATAAACAACAATGTGATCGGAATGGCGATAATCACACAGCCCGCTGTAAAAGGCATGAACCATTGATTGATTTTATCTGGCTGAAGCATGGTGAACAAACCGATTGCTACCGTGTATTTCTGCTTTTGTTGACCCAAAATAACCTGTGCGAAAATGAAATCCATCCACGGAATCATAAACGTCATTAATGCCGTATAGACAATGATCGGTTTTGACAACGGCAATGTGATCTTAAAGAAAATATCCTTTTTTGTAGCCCCGTCAATCATAGCTGACTCGTCTAAGGAGTACGGAATCGTATCAAAAAAGCCTTTCGCGATATAAAAACCTAATGCCGCACCCGCGGAATATACGATGATCAAAGCAATCAATGTCCCATCTAGTTCCATCGCCTTTAAGATATAATACACAGCAATCATGCTCATAAAGCCAGGAAACATGTTCAAAACCAATGCTAACTTCAAGAAACGATTGCGAAACTTAAACTTGATTCGCGAAACAGAATAAGCGATTGCTACAGTGATGAACGTTGAAATAAGGCAGGTAGCGATTGCTACAATCAGTGTATTGAAAAACCACTGGGCAAAAGGATATGAGTTATTACTGAATAGCATTTTATAATTCTCCAGCGTAAAGGTTTTCGGAATAATATAGTTGACCGACATCGCTCCTTCTCCGCGAAAGCTAGTCAAAACAACCCATAAAATTGGAAATAGCCAAATGATCGAAAGAGTGATCAACAAGATGTAAACAAATGCTAGTGTTCGCGTCTTTTGCTTCTTCATCATTGCAAACCTCCTTCATAAGATTTTGAGCGAGTATATGCTAATAAACTAAAGACCGCGCTCAACACAAAGATAATGATCCCTATGACACTGGCTAAGTTATAATCACTCGCTACAACGGTCAATTTATACAGCCAAGTTACTAATAAATCAGTATCCCCGGCTTGGTAGAGAGCCGAATTATTGGGTCCACCGCCAGTTAATAGATAGATCACATTGAAATTATTGATATTTCCAATAAACTGCTGAATCAGATTAGGTGTCATGATTAGCAGAATTTGCGGAAATGTAATGGATCGAAAAATCTGAAATTTGTTTGCTCCGTCAATCTCAGCTGCTTCGATCTGCTCAGTCGGTAAATTCATAATGATCCCTGTTGCGATTAACATCGTTACCGGAATCCCTACCCACATATTGACAAAAATAATCGAAAACTTCGCCCAAGTGCCATCACTTAGGAATGGCAGCGCGTTAGAAATCAACCCCCACTTCTCTAGAAGAGCGTTTAAAGGGCCCCAATCCGCTAACAGATTACGCATGATTAACAAAGAAACAAATTGCGGTACCGCCATCGTAATGACAAAGATTGTTCGAAAAACCTTTTTCCCTCGTAATCCTTTTGTGTTAATTAGCAGTGCCAGTAAAATTCCAAAGAAAAAGTTGGTTGCCGTAGCTACAACAGCCCAGATCATTGTCCACGACAGCAACGGCATGAAAGTTCCTGCCATACGACCGGTTAATACATTGCTAAAATTTGCCAGTCCAACCCAGTCAAACAAGTGTCCAGGAGGCAAATGATTATGATCATAATTCGTAAATGCAATACCAATCATATAAACCAACGGCAAAATAGTAAAAAGCAGCACACCGATTAACGGAATGATCATTAATGTCATATGAAAGCGGCCGTTAGCCAGTGTTTTTAGATCTTCTCTAAAACTTGGGATCTTCTTATTTTCTTTATTTAACAAAAATAATTTCCGATTACTCTTCAGGCTGCACCAGTAGACATAAGCAAATACGCCACAGAAAATAATAGCTGCCAATCCATAGATCATCAATAGCATGGAGTTGTCGCCTTCTACCGACACCTTCATCTTTATCCCATCAATCGTTTGCCATTGCATCCCTTGAGTTTTCGTTCCCAACGTTACTAATCCGACAATTCCCGGAATAATCTGATAGATACACGCGATAATAAATATAATTTCAGACAACAAGAATAAAATACCTTTAAAGAATTGTTTATTTAACAGGTTGCTTAGTCCCATGATTCCGAATGATAGCTTTGTTTTGAGGTCTCCCTCCCTGAACACACGCTTCATTGAGAAATCATCACCATAACCCCCGGATATTTCCATTGACAGAACCTCCTTTTTTTGAAATAAGCTTGTTTGATACACAAAAGAATTTCGGAGCAAAAAAGGTTAATTTTTTTCGCTCCGACATCTACTCCTTACTTGTTGCCAGAGATATCCTCAACTAGTTGATCTAGCTTCGCTTGATATTGGTCTGGCTTGATTTTTCCATTGTAAGTATCACTTAAAACGGCTGCAGAGGCTGTCCAAAAATTCGTCATTTCAGGAATCTTCGGCATAACAACAGAGTAGTCCGAACCACTCATGGTAACGACCGTTTTCGCTAATTCATCATTCGCTACATAATCCGCTTGTTGAACCGTTGTATTCGATGGAATAATATTTCTCGTTTCATCTTTAAACTGAGCTTCTTGTGTCGCAGCATTAGATAGATAAGCCGCAAGTTTATAATCTGCTGCAATTTTTTTCGAATCACCATCAGCAGGAGCTTGGTTTACTGCATATAATTTCACACCTAAGAAGGCTTTTTGTTGAACTTCATTGCCCCCGATAGTAATTTTCGGATAAACTGCGATTCCTAAATTATCTTTTCCAACCGCTTCAATCGCTTTATCTTTATCCCATGGACCCGATTCAAACGCCGCAATCTTCTCGTTCTCAAATTGCGAAATATAATCGTCTCCGACATTCACAAATCCAGAATTATTCTTCTGATCTGCAATCCATTGCAAGACTGAAACACCCGCAGAATTATTCCAATCTGTCCCGTTCACGTCTTCTCCAGTATCGCCAAATAGCTTATCACCTACCGACATGAACAATGGACCAATTTTATAAGCATCGACAGCCTTTAAATTCGCACCGAAAGTCGCTTCTTTAGTAATGTTCTCATAGGTTCCGACTTGGTCTTCACTCAATAATTTTTTATTGTAATAAAGCACTTGAGATTCGATTCCGTATGGGAACGCATAGACCTTGTCTTTATACGTAGCTCCTAACAATGCTGTTTCCGATTGTTCCTCTTTAATCTCGTTTGCATATTTTTCAGGAATTTCTTGAATGACCCCAGAGTCTACTAATTGTCCTAACTGATCATGAGGCAGCGCAAAAACATCTGCCGCAGAAGAAGGATCTTTTTTAACATTTTCTTGAGCCTTCGAGTCTTCAGTTTCAACAACCTTTACATTGATATCTGGATTGTCCTTTTTAAAGTCTTCTAAAACTTTCGTATAGAATTTTTTTGAATCCGTTGTAACCCATAACGTCACATCTGTTTTATCTGATGAGCTAGCTGCTTCCTTTTCATCAGAACCTGACCCACATGCAGTCAATGTTAAAACAGCTGCTCCTAACATTGCACCTGACAATAAATACTTCTTCAATTTACTTTTCATTCCGCTTCCTCCTGCGTTAGTTGATTTTTGCTACAAAACACATTATGCAACCGATTGCTTCTTTTTGCAATAGAAAGCGCTTAAATTATTTTGTTTTTTTGAATTTATTTTTATTTTAAACAAAAAAATTGTTTTTTTAATTTCATATTATTCATTTTACAAAGACTATTATACATTGATAAAACAAGCTTTCCCATACGTATACCACTTAATCAACATTATAAAATACAAATTATTTAACTATCTAAATATAAATTACACGTTTGCAACCGATTGCATAATGTGTAATAATTGCACCACAATAACCTATTAAATCCAAAGGAGCATTAGAATGGTCGAATTAAATTTGAAACACATTAACAAGAAATATCCAAACAATAATGCCTACTCTGTCAAAAATTTTAATCTTCATATCAAAACGCATGAATTCATCGTCTTCGTTGGTCCTTCAGGTTGCGGAAAATCCACCACACTTAGAATGATCGCGGGATTGGAAGATATCACTGATGGCGATTTCGAGATCAATGGTATCAGAATGAACGATACTCCACCTAAGGATCGTGATATTGCGATGGTTTTTCAAAATTACGCCCTTTATCCTCATATGACTGTTTTCGAAAATATGGCTTTTGGATTGAAATTGCGAAAATATCCTAAAGATGACATCAAACAACGTGTAGAAGAAGCTGCGAAAATCTTAGGTTTGACAGAATTGTTAGACCGAAAGCCCGCAGACATGTCAGGCGGCCAACGGCAGCGAGTTGCTATGGGTCGTGCCATCGTCCGTGATGCAAAAGTATTTTTGATGGATGAGCCTTTATCTAATTTGGATGCAAAACTCCGCGTACAAATGCGGGCAGAAATCGCTAAAATCCATCAAAACTTAGGTTCCACGACAATCTATGTAACTCACGATCAGACGGAAGCAATGACTTTAGCAGATCGTATCGTCATTATGAATGAAGGGGTCATTCAACAGGTGGGATCTCCTCAGGAACTATATAATAGACCAGCGAACAAATTTGTTGCCGGCTTTATGGGTAGTCCAGCAATGAATTTCTTTGAAGTTACTTTTAAAAATGGGCGCATCACAAATCATAAAGGTCTGGATCTCCCTTTGCCGGAAGGACAAGTAAAAACGTTAACGGGTCAAGGATATGAGGGGAAAACAGTAACTTTTGGGATTCGACCAGAAGACATTACAGCAGAAGAGGTTGCTTTAGAAGCTTATGAGAATTCCGTTGTCTCTGCCACCGTTGTTGTCAGCGAACTGCTCGGATATGAGTCCATGCTGTACTCCACAATCGGTAACACAGAATTCATTTCTAAAGTGGATGCTCGAGATTTTCATAATCCTGGCGAACAAATCTGTCTCGCCTTCAATTTAAATAAGGCTCGCTTCTTTGATTTCGAAACGGAAGAGGCAATCTATTAGTAACGGAGGTTTACATGAACACAGCAGCAATCTATCATCGCACTGAAAGTGAATTTGCCTATTTATACACAAACGAAATAATGCATATACGTTTGCGTACCGCTCGGGCAGATTGTAAAAACGTCTCATTAGTCCACGGAGACCCCTATCAACTAGACAAACAACGCTGGTATAAAAGACCCGCAAAAATGAGAAAGACCCTATCTACTGATCTGTATGATTATTGGGAAATTGATGTTACTGCTCCTCACCGACGTCTGGGTTACGGTTTCATCGTTACAGGCTACGACGAAACCTCTGTTTTTTTCACAGAACATGGAGTTTTCCCTGTTGAGGAAATCTATTTGTTGATGGCTAATAACTATTTCCGTATGCCCTTTTTCCATGAGATCGATCGCTTCAAGACACCTCAGTGGGTAAAAGAAACCGTTTGGTACCAAATTTTTCCTGAGCGTTTCGCTAATGGTGATCCTAGTAACGATCCAGCAGATGTACTCCCTTGGGCTAGTAAGGAATTTCCTGGACGACAAGATTTCTACGGCGGAGATCTTCAAGGAGTTATTGATCACCTAGACTATTTAAGTGATCTAGGAATTAATGGCATTTATTTTTGTCCAATTTTCACTGCTCCTACCAATCACAAATACGATACAACGGATTATTTAGAAATTGATCCTGGTTTTGGCGATAAAGAGCTCTTTCGAAAATTAGTCGAAGAGTGTCATCGTCGCGGGATACGTGTCATGTTAGATGCGGTGTTTAATCACATTGGCGATACTTCTATGCAATGGCGTGATGTCCTAGAAAAAGGAGAGCAGTCTCGCTTTAAAGATTGGTTTCATATCCATTCTTTCCCCGTTCATTATACAAAAACAGACGACTTTGAAGTTGCGGAAGATATGAATTATGATACGTTCGCTTTTACACCTCATATGCCAAAATTAAATACCGCAAACAAAGAAGTTCAGGAATACATCTTAACGATTGCAAAATATTGGATCCAAGAATTTGATATCGATGCTTGGCGGTTAGATGTAGCTAATGAAGTGGATCATCATCTTTGGAAAAAATTCGCGGAGACCTGTCACGAATTAAAAGAAGATTTCTACCTACTCGGAGAAGTTTGGCACAGTTCACAACCTTGGTTGCAAGGCGATGAATTTACCGCGGTGATGAATTACGCCTTTACTGAATCTATCACGAACTATTTTTTAGAGAAAAAGATTCCGTTAGATAAATTAGTTAGCAATCTAAACGAACAGTTAACACTGTACCGCAAGCAAACAAATCAAATGATGTTAAACACGATCGACAGTCACGATACTCCTCGTTTATTAACACTTGCCGGCGGCGACAAAGACCTAATGAAACAAGTTCTAGCGTTTCTTTACTTGCAACAAGGGGTTCCTTGTCTTTACTACGGGGACGAAGTCGGCATGGATGGCGGTATGGACCCTGATTGTCGAAAATGCATGGTCTGGGATCCTAAAAAACAGGATTTGAATCTTTTTGCATTTGTAAAGGAATTGATCGCTTTTCGACGAGAAAATCAATTCATTCTTTCCGAAGGCTCGCTAGAATGGCAGAAAGTTGATCCTAATACTGGAACGTTAATCTTTGCAAGAACTATTCCAGATGAATGCATGATCGGCATTTTCAATACAGGTGATCTACCAATCGTTGAGCATTCTCTAGGCGAATCCATCATGCTACATCTATCTGATGCAGACAGCGATAGAATTACGATTGAACCGAATGGTTTTGCAATTTTAAAAAAATAGCGGAAGGCTAGATCCTTTCCTCATTTTCATAGGAGTGTGACGTTTATGAGCCACTGGTGGCAAAAAGTCGTTGTTTACCAAATCTATCCACGCAGCTTTCAAGACACAAACGGCGATGGGATCGGAGATTTGAAGGGAATTATTTCACGACTGGATTACCTGCAAAAACTTGGAATTGAGGCCATTTGGCTGAGTCCGGTTTACCAAAGTCCAAATGATGATAACGGCTATGATATTTCAAATTATCGAGCCATCATGCAAGAATTCGGCACGATGGCAGAGTTGGAGCAATTAATTCATGAAGCGAAAGAACGCGGCATTCGAATTATCTTAGATTTAGTCGTCAATCACACTAGCGATGAACACCCTTGGTTCATCGAAGCACGAAAATCCAAGGACAATCCTTACCGTGATTTTTATATCTGGCGTAACCCAGTCAATAATACTTATCCAAATGATTTGAAGAGTATCTTCAGCGGACCTGCTTGGCAATATGACGAAAAAACGAAACAATATTACCTCCATCTATTCAGCCAAAAGCAGCCCGATCTAAACTGGGAAAACGCTTCTGTTCGGCAAGCTGTATACGACATGATGAACTTTTGGATCGATAAGGGCATTGGTGGTTTCCGGATGGATGTCATTGACTTGATTGGAAAGATTCCGGATAAAAAGATCACTGGTAACGGACCTAAGCTCCATAAATACTTACAGGAAATGAATCACGCGACCTTCGGCGACAAAGAGCTTTTGACTGTTGGCGAAACATGGGGAGCGACGCCTGAAATCGCAAAACTTTATTCTGACCCTGCTCGCGAGGAATTATCTATGGTTTTCCAGTTTGAACACATTGGTTTAGATGAAGTAGCGGGACAATCTAAGTGGGTCAGCCGACCGTTACAGATTAAAGAATTGAAAACTGTTTTTTCAAAATGGCAAACTGAATTAGGTGATAACGGTTGGAATTCCCTTTTTTGGAACAATCATGATCTCCCTCGTATTGTTTCTCGTTGGGGAAATGACGAGGACTATCATGAGAAATCAGCAAAAATGCTAGCTATTTTACTCCATTGCATGAAGGGCACACCTTACATTTATCAAGGAGAAGAAATCGGCATGACCAATCATGTAGTTACTGACATTGAAGAAGTCGAGGATATTGAAAGTCGGAATATGTATTTCCAACAGCTCTCAGCAGGACAATCAAAGGAAACACTTTTAAAAGCGATTAATCAAAAAGGAAGAGATAACGCGAGAACTCCGATGCAATGGGATACGTCTCCTCAAGCTGGTTTTACAACAGGAACGCCTTGGCTCGCAGTTTCACCAAACTATTCCAAAATCAACGTTACAAAAGCTTTGCATAATCCCCAATCAATTTTTTATACCTATCAAAAATTGATTCAATTACGTAAAGAGCACCCGATTATGGTTTGGGGAGATTATCAGTTACTGCCTGACACAGCGGATGAAGTATACAGCTACCTTCGAATCTACGAAGACAAACAATGGTTGGTCGTCGCAAATTTCTCAAATACTTCTCATTCCTTTACTTTCCCAGAAGGAAACTTAGGAAAAGTGATTATTTCAAACTTAACAACAGATATTCCTCGCGAGCAAACTGTTAAGTTAGCTCCTTGGGATGCTTTTGTAGTAGAGCTAGGAGATTAATAATGAGTAAATGGTGGAAAAATGCTGTAGGATATCAAATCTATCCCCGCAGTTTCATGGATAGCAATGATGATGGAATTGGTGATCTAAAAGGAATCCAGTCAAAACTTCCCTATTTGAAAGAATTAGGGATTGATTTTATTTGGCTCAACCCTATCTACCAAAGCCCCAACATAGATAACGGCTATGACATCTCCGATTATCAAGCAATCAATCCCGAATTTGGTACACTTGAGGACTTGAAGAACTTGCTCGAAGCAGCTCATGCGCAAGGAATTCGCCTCATCATGGATTTAGTAGTAAACCACACCAGTGACCAGCATCCTTGGTTCATCGAATCAAGAAAAGACAGAGAAAATCCTTATCGAGATTATTATCTGTGGGCTGATGCAACCCCTGAAAAAATGCCTAATAATTGGCAAAGTTTTTTTGGAGGATCAACTTGGACCTATGACCAGCAAACGAAGCAAGCGTATTTCCATGTTTTCGCAAAAGAACAGCCTGATCTCAACTGGAAAAATCCAGTAGTGCGAGAAGAAATCTATCAAATGATTCGCTGGTGGCTCGATTTTGGTATCGACGGTTTTCGTTTAGATGCGATTAGTCACATTCAAAAAGAACCTTGGGATTTTAAAATTACCGATAATCCATGGGCACCTTTCATGAATGTCTCCGGTATCGAAACATATATGTCTGAATTGCGAGAAATCTTCCGCAGCTACGACATTATGACTGTCGGTGAAGCAAGCGGAGTCAATAGTAAGAAGGCTCCTTTTTGGACACATGAAGAAGACGGTTATATCGATATGATCTTTGAATTAGAACACCAAGTTCGAAGCGGAGAACCTGGTCAAGAGGTGGGCGATCTCTTAGGGTTCAAAAAAGTCTTGTCACGATGGCAAAAAGACCTGCAGCCGATAGGGTGGAATGCACTTTATATCGATAATCATGACAACCCTCGTAGTAACTCCGTTTTTGGAAACGGAACAAGTGAGTCGGCATCCGCACTAGCGACTGCCTATATGCTCTTAAGAGGAACACCCTTTATCTACCAAGGACAAGAATTAGGGATGACCAATTATCCTTTCGAATCGATCGATGAAGTGAACGCGACAGATTCATTAGCATCCTATCACGCTTGGCTTGAACAAGGATTGTCGCCTGAGGAAGCTCTACGTTTAACCACTCATTGGACTCGGGATCACTCTCGCACTCCAATGCATTGGAATAACTTCGGCGGTTTTTCTAATAGCCTGCCTTGGATGAAGGTAAATCCTAACACTGACAAAATCAATGTTGCTATGCAGCAAGCGGATCTTTTCTCTCCACTCAACTACTATAAAAAGCTGATCTCATTGAGAAAATCAATGCCTGTTTTTATTTCTGGAAGTTATCAAATTGAATTGCCAAAACACCCGACAGTCTGGGCTTATACACGCAAAACAGTATCCGATGAAGCCTATGTCATCACTAACTTGAGCGATCAGCCACAATCTGTTACTCTGCCAAACCGTTGGATAAATACACCAACTACGACATTACTGGCAAATTACCCCGACCCATCGTGGAAAAAAACAGTGACATTACGTCCTTTCGAGGCGATAGCGGTAAAAAAAGATGCTTAACCCCATTGAGTTAAGCATCTTTTGATTATTCCACTACTGCGCCTTGAACTTCTAAAATTTTTTCATCAATCAAACGAATCACTTCATCACGAGCCGCCGCATCATCTACAAAGTTCAAACGATCACCGTCGATTTGAATTTTAGGGCTCTCATTGTACTCTTCATACCATTGGTCGTACCGGCTATTTAATTCTTTATAATAATCATAGAGTGTTGGATCAAATTCTAATTGTTCGTACTCTCGTCCACGTTTTTGAATACGTTCCATCATCGTTTCAAAGGAAACTCGAATATGCACTAATAAATCAGGATGTTTTTTGTGAGCGGCGTAAGGCAGCTCTTCCATCATATTCGCTAATAATTCATCGTAGACCTTCACTTCCGTCTCAGTTGCACGACCAAGGTCGGCGTTTAAATGAAACAATAATGAGTCTTCATAGATCGAACGATCCAAAACATTGTTATCATCCTGCATCGCTTTTTTGATGCTGTCAAAACGTTTATTCAAAAAGTAAATCTGTAGTAAAAATGCATACTGTTCTGGATCAGCATAAAACAGCGGCAATACTTCATTATCATCAATGGATTCATAAAAAGCTTGACTGCCTAAATGCTCTGACAGCATCGCGGTCAAACTTGATTTCCCTGCTCCAATGGTTCCTGCTAATACGATCACGCTCATAAACCTCCAACTCATTTCATACAAAATATAGTGCGTTTTTTTCAACTTATCTAATATACCCCCAATATCTTGTGCCGTCAATTGAAATACTTCCAAAAAAAAGCATTTCCTTCTTCTAAGGAATGTTTAAAAAATCGTGGATTTTCAAAATCTTTTCAAGGGTTTCGTTTACTTGTCGGCTTTCTCTGAGTAAAATGAAAAAGAGAAATAAATAAATAGTCGTTATAAAGAAAAATCAACCCCTGTTTATTCAGGTGGAATACAAAAAAACGTATTGCTTTCACTAGAAAAATAATTGCTTTAAAATCATTAACAGACAGCAATAAACTGAAGAAATATTTTTTGGGGAATAGTTACTCTAAAACGAAATAGGGGTTTTTTTAATGAAATCGATTGGCACGGGTTATGCCAGTGGGAAAATTATATTAATGGGAGAACACTCGGTTGTCTATGGAGAACCAGCGATTGCTTTTCCCTTTTCAGGAACAGGAATCCAAGCAACGATTCGCGCGAATAAATTAGAATCGTGGATTGAATCCAGTTTCTTTCACGGACCGCTTTCAGAAGCGCCCAGCACAATGCGCAATGTTACGGTCTTACTTTGGTATTTGGTAAAGCATTTCAAAATTCCAGAACCATTTTATTTAAAAATAGAAAGTACGATTCCAGCAGAACGCGGAATGGGCTCTAGCGCAGCGGTAGCAGTTGCGATTACTCGTGCTGTCTTTGATTGGATGGAAGAACCAGCCACTCAGGAAAATGTGCTGCATTTCGTAAATCAAGCAGAAGCTGTGGCGCACGGAAATCCTAGCGGGATTGATGCGACCACTATTAGCGGTACTGAACCAATTCTTTATCAGAAAGGGATTGGTTTCCAACCCTTCCAATTGAACATGGATGCCTTTTTAGTAGTGGCCGATACCGGCATTAAGGGACAGACTCGTAAAGCGGTTAAGGACATTGCTAAACTGATGGAAATGCGTCCTTACGAAACGAATAAGCAAATGCGAACACTGGGTAAATTGACTGCCCAGGCTCAAAAAGCCATTTTACAAAATCGACCACAAATTTTAGGCGATTGTATGAATCAAGCACAAGGTCTATTGCGTTTATTAGGAACAAGCAATCGGCATTTAGATCATTTGATTGAAACGGCATTAGATAATCACGCTTTAGGCGCGAAGCTAACAGGCGGCGGTCGTGGCGGCTGCATGATTGCTTTAGCTGAAGACGAAACAAGCGGGCGACAATTGCAACAGATTCTATTGGATGCAGGCGCACGAAATACATGGATCGAAGGGTTAGGTGTCTATGCGCATGTTTAATGGAAAAGCTCGGGCTTATACGAATATTGCCTTGATAAAATATTGGGGGAAAGAAAATCAAGAGCTGATCATTCCAATGAATAACAGCTTATCACTAACATTGGATGCGTTCTATACTGAAACAAGCGTTACTTTTTCAGAAGACGTGTCCGAGGATCTCTTCTATCTAGACAATCAACTGCAGGATTCGAAAGCGACCCTAAAAGTGAGTCGCTTTCTTGATTTAGTGCGGGCTAAAGCAAACACTAACTTGGCCGCAGTTGTCAAAAGTCAAAACTTTGTCCCTACAGCAGCTGGCTTGGCTTCTTCTGCTAGTGGGTTGGCCGCTTTAGCTGGTGCAGCCAGTGCAGCGCTAAATTTGGACCTGTCACCAGAAGAATTATCCCGTTTGGCTCGTCGCGGATCAGGCTCTGCTTGTCGTAGCATTTACGGCGGGTTTGCTGAATGGCAAAAGGGCGACTCCGATGACTCTTCTTTTGCTATCAACATTCCTAGTGACGGCTTTGAAAACGAGCTTAGTATGCTCTTCATAGTGGTTAACGACGCACAAAAAGACATCTCCAGCCGCGACGGTATGCAGCGAACAGTCGAAACATCCGCTTTCTATGACGGCTGGCTACAGACTGTACCGCAAGATCTTAATAAAGCACGAAAAGCCATCGCGGATAAAGATTTTACTGCTCTTGGAGAAGTCACTGAAGCCAGTGCCTTAAAAATGCATGGAACGACTTTAGCGGCAACTCCCCCATTTACCTATTGGTCAGCAGAAAGTATGAAGGCGATGAATCTCGTTCGTCAGATCAGACAAAAAGGGCTGGCTTGTTACTTTACGATGGATGCTGGACCTAATGTCAAAATTCTAGTTGAACGTAAAAACGAAGACGCGTTGTTAAATACCTTAAAAGACCACTTTGTCCCACAACAAATCGTTGTTGCTCATGCTGGTCCTGCTATTGAAATCTTGTCAGAGGAGGAGAATTAAATGATCGAAGTGACTGCACCTGGAAAATTATACATCGCCGGTGAATATGCGGTCGTTGAACCGGGACATCCGGCAATCATCGTTGCGATCGATCAATTCATTTCCGTCTCTATTGGTCCAGCTAAAAAAAGCGGCAGCATTCAATCCGCTCAATATAGCGACATGCCGATTCGTTGGACACGACGTAAAAATGAATTAGTCTTAGATATTCGAGACAATCCGTTCCATTATATATTGGCTGCCATTCACTTTACTGAAAAATTCGCTCAAGAAAAAGGCAAGCAGCTAGCCTTCTTCGACCTAAAGGTTACCAGCGAATTAGATAATTCCAATGGACGAAAATACGGTTTAGGTTCCAGCGGCGCTGTAACCGTTGCTACTGTCAAAGCATTAAACGCGTTTTACGACTTAAACCTTTCCCAACTTGAACTATTTAAGCTGGCCACACTAGCTCACTTAAATGTCCAAGGCAACGGCTCCTGCGGCGATATTGCAGCTAGCTGTTATGGCGGCTGGCTCGCATTTTCAACCTTTGATCATGATTGGGTATTGGATAAATTAGCTACTGAAAAAATGACCACGTTGATTGAAAGTGACTGGCCAAATCTAAAGATCGAACCCTTGCAAGTTCCCGAAGATTTGCGCTTATTGATTGGCTGGACTGGCAGTCCCGCCTCAACTTCAGATTTAGTGGATCAAGTTCATCAATCCCGTGAGGAAAAGAAAAACTCTTATGAAAATTTCTTAAACGAGAGTAAAAACTGCGTAGATCTAATGATCCAAGGCTTCAAACAAAACGATATAGCTTTGATCCAAAAAATGATTCGCAAAAACCGCAGTTTATTAAA
This sequence comes from Enterococcus raffinosus, assembly GCF_001886185.1. GTDB lineage: Bacteria > Bacillota > Bacilli > Lactobacillales > Enterococcaceae > Enterococcus_A > Enterococcus_A raffinosus. The sequence goes on from NZ_JXLA01000004.1 coordinate 41,338, forward strand.
CCAGCTTACTAGCCTAAGCAACGTATCCATTGAAACCGAAGAATTGAAACGCTTGAATGACCTAGCAGAAAAATATGGCGGCGCCGCAAAATCTTCTGGCGCAGGCGGTGGCGATTGCGGAATCGTGATTGTTGATAAACGTGCCGGTATCTTACCGTTGATGAGTTCGTGGGAAAAAGCGGGCATCACCCCGTTACCTTTACACGTCTACCATCTTACGGAGGATCGCCATGAATCGTAAGGATGAACATGTTTCATTAGCTAGAGCTTTTCATCAAAAACCCAAAGAAAATGATTTCGATGCAATTCGTCTCATTCATTCTTCTTTGGTCAATACACGTCCAGAAGAAATTGACTTGAGCACAGATATTTTAGGACTAAAGCTCAGTGTCCCCTTCTACATCAATGCCATGACTGGTGGCAGTGAAAAAACAAAAAAAATCAATCATGATTTAGCAATCATCGCTCGAGAAACCGGCCTAATGATGGCTACTGGTTCAGTTAGCGCAGCATTAAAGGACCCTAGTGTTGCCGATTCCTATACCGTGGTTCGCAAAGTGAATCCCAACGGCCTGATCTTAGGTAACATGGGAGCAGGAAGAACCAGCGAAGATGCAAAAAAAATCGTAAACCTGTTACAAGCAGATGGCATGCAGATTCATCTGAACGTACCACAAGAACTTGTCATGCCTGAGGGCGATCACGATTTTCATGAATGGCAAAAAAATATCGAAGAAACCATCCAGCAATTATCTGTTCCGGTAATTGTGAAGGAGGTCGGCTTCGGTATGAGCAAAGAAACCATCCAGCAGCTGCAATTGCTTGGTGCCCAAGCGGCAGATGTCTCAGGACGCGGTGGCACGAACTTTTCTCAAATTGAAAATGCTCGTCGGAAAAAACGTGAATTGGACTATTTGGATGATTGGGGTCAATCAACAGTTATCTCATTGTTAGAAGCTCAAACGATCGATGATATGACCATTTTAGCTTCTGGCGGCATTCGTGACGCGTATGATATCTTCAAAGCACTCTGCTTAGGTGCTAAGGCTGTCGGCGTTTCAGCAGCCATCTTAGATCACCTTATAAGCAATGGCATTGATGCGACAATTGAATTGATCGAAGACTGGAAGACACAGCTGCATCGTTTGTATCTAATGACGGATAAAGCTACAACAGCTGATTTGATTCATAACCCTATTATTCTAAGCGGTGCGCCAAAAGAATGGTGCCAAGCTCGAGGAATTGATTATAAAAAATTAGCGGTACGCTGCTAGCCAAAAAAGAGGATGCGATCAAATGATTGCGTCCTCTTCGTCTATAAAAATATTTTTTTGAATCATCACCTGAACTTCTTCCACTTTCCTATCAAGTAATGCTCGATAAATCTTATTATGCAAACTTGTATTATCCTGATACGCTTCCATTCGCAAGACCTGTTGACTCAAATGTAATTTTATATCAGGAAGTAGCTCATTGTACCACTTGATTAAAAAGGGATTACGACTCATAGCAATAATTTGTTGATGGAAAGTCAAATCTGCATCAATGTATTCGGAAAATTTCCCCGCTTCCAGCAACTGATTCCGTTGAAACAACACTTCTTTCAACTCCAGCATTTCCTTATCCGTTTGGTATTTTGCTGCCATGATAGATGCTTGGGTCTCAATCATAGATCGTGCCTGCAAGAGCTCCTTCGTTGAATACTCACCGATTATGCCATTTTTTATGAAAGTTCCAGAACCTTGCTTCACCTCTAAAATATTACTAAAAGCTAGAATTTTAACCGCTTCACGCAATGTGGAACGACCAACACCAAAAATCTCAGCTAATTCCTTTTCGACGGGTAGTTTATCTCCTATCATCAGCTCTTTTTGCTGAATGTAATTCTCCAGCTGTTGAATCGTTTCGTTCACCAGATTGCGATTTTTCGTCATTCTCATAGCCTCTTCCTTGAATTGTCAGTAGTAGTATCCCGCTACACAAAATAATCATACCATATAAGAAGATGTTGAAGGATTTAAAAATATCGACAAAAATCCCTAAAAGAATCGGAATCATTCCACCCACAATGTAGCCAAAAGATTGGATCATCCCTGTCCATAAACTTGCCTCTAAAGGATCCTCACTAGCCTGAAGCGGCAACAACATCGCTATAGGAAAATAACCGCCTAGACCAAAACCAACCAGAAAAATACCGACAATCAAGAGAAAAAAGACATTCATCATCAAGCAGACTATCCCCAAAACGATCATTACGCCACAAAAAATGATCCAATTTCGAATCTTTCCCCAATGGTCCATCAATACTGGAATAACAAAACTAAAAAGCATTTGCACAATCACAAACAATGTTAAGTATTGACTAGCTGTCTCACGAGAAAAACCTTTTTGAACAAGCAGTTCGACTAACCACGTGCTCATTCCATAAAACATGCCTGATTGTAAGCAAAAAAATAGAACCATCTTCCAAGCTTGCTTATTACTAAGTGGAAAACCCTTTACTTTAGCTACTGAGCTCATCATTTGGACAGACTTCTTTCCCATTATAACGAACCAAATTAATCCCGCTAAAATAGCTAACAGGCTCCAAATTCCTAACGCAAAGGGCCAAGTGTTTTTAGCTAACGAAAGACTAAACCTCGATGCCGTAGCCGACCCCACCCCCATACTGATTGAATAAATACCAATTAGCAAGCCTGTTTGTTTTGAAAAAAACTCCTTAATCAAGCTTGAAAGCAAGGGACCGATGATTGCGATTGAAAAGCCAATGACAATAGCAGAAATGACTAAACTTATATAACTTGAAAATATTCCCCGACTGGCGGTTGCTATCGCCAATAAAAAAAGACAAGCCAGAATGCTTCGATCACGACCGAATTGTTGCTGCATTCGTTTGACACCAAACGCCATCATGCCCATGCATATTACAGGAATACTTGTTAATAAACTTACTTGAAAATTGTTCAGCTGCAAGTCCTGCTTGATCATTCCAATTAATGGCGGTATGGATGAAATCCCCAATCGAAGATTCAACGCTACGATAAATACCACAAAAATCATTTTTTTATTTTTCATGATGCACTCCTTTCAAATTCATATGATGTATTTTAAAACATCATATCATTTATCGGAGAGCACATCAATTCGTCGTTCTTTATTTGTGTCATCTAATTCAAAAATCAAAAAAAGAAACCCACGAATGGATTTCTTTATCTTCTAAGAAGTCGTTGCAGCCAGTTTTTCTTCTCACCGATCCGAATATTTCCGCTGATTTTTTTTGCATCCAGCATAGATTGAAAATAGATATTGTCTTGCAGTAATAACTGATTAATAATCTGCAAGCGTCTAAAATGCTTTTTCTTGCTCGCATCGAACTCTAGCTCCTCTGGTAAATTCCCAGAAACCTCAAGACGAGCATAATCTCTTTGAACCAGTTTCATCAGTTCGTATTGCTGCGTCAAAAGTCGATTGATTTGCTTGATTTCAGGAGGTGCCACAGAAAATTTTGAATCCGAGGGAGCCAAGCGACTCAACGCGGCAACATAATCTTGCATATCTAACATAAAGATATGATTTGCTTTACTTGCCATTAACTTCTTTTCATTTGTTAAATAATCAATTAATGCACCTAAACGCGCATTTGATTCACTTAGTTCTTTTATCTCTCGCTTCAGCTTCTCCATGCCCTCGAACCCTTCTTCTTATCCTAATTCTAGTCTATCGTTTTTCACAGACTATAACAATCAAAGAGATTCATTTTTCCTAAAAAAATTGAATCTTTTAAATAAAAACAATCGAAATTATTTTTTTCTAAAAAACATGTAAATTTCCCATAACTCGCTGTTGTCTTTGGGACATCGATCGAAATAATTTTGACAGCTATCCATTTACTATTTGTTTGCCTAACAGGATAGGAAATGTTCAAAAAAAAGAACCCTCATAAAGAGGGCTCTTGCTAAGCTCTACGCTTTGTAATCGTAAGCTGTTACGATGATTTCTTTCAGCTCGCTGATTAATGGTTCTTTAGGGTTAGCTGTTGTACATTGGTCTTCGTAAGCTAACTCAGCCATACGATCCACTGTTGTATTCAATGTTTCTTGAGTCACGCCTTGCGCTTTCAAGTTCATATCAATACCACAAGTTGCTCCTAAGTTGTAAACTGCTTCGATTAATGCTTCCACTAATTCAGCTGTTGTATTGCCTTTAAGGCCTAAGAACTTCGCGATATCAGCATAATCAGCATCGGCACGGAAGTAGTCATATTTAGGGAACATCGCATGTTTTTGAGGATCTTTGGCATTGTAACGGATGATATGAGGCAATAGAATTGCGTTCGTACGTCCGTGAGGAATACCATATTCTCCACCAATTTTATGAGCGATTGAGTGACAAATTCCTAAGAATGCATTGGCGAAGGCCATACCAGCCATTGCTGATGCGTTATGCATTTTTTCACGTGCTTCTGGATCAGCTGTTTTAACAGATTTTTCAAGGTTTTCAAAAACGATCTTGATTGCTTGTAAGCTTAATCCGCGAGTGTAGTCAGATGCCATAACAGATACATAAGACTCGATCGCATGTGTCAATACGTCCATACCAGTATCAGCTGTTACTGAAGCAGGTACTGTCATAACAAATTGAGGGTCAACAATCGCTACATCCGGTGTTAACGCGTAATCTGCTAATGGGTATTTCACGTGTGTTTCACTATCTGTAATAACGGCAAATGGTGTTACTTCAGAACCAGTACCAGAAGTTGTCGGGATACATACGAACTGAGTTTTTTCAGGTTTGCCGATATTGTAAGTCCGTTTACGAATATCTAAGAATTTTTGTTTCGCGCCGAAGAATGAAGTGTCTGGGTGTTCAAAGAACATCCACATGCCTTTCGCCGCATCCATTGCTGAACCACCACCAAGAGCGATGACTGTATCTGGTTGGAACTCGTTGAACATTTCTAGCCCTTTGTAAACAGTATTTGTTGAAGGGTTCGGTTCAACATCAGAGAACACTTCGATTTTCACGTCATTTTTACGACGTCCAAGAACTTCGCGAACGATGTCAGCATACCCAAATTGAACCATACCAGGGTCACAAACTAACATAACACGTTCAACATTTTCCATTTGCGTCAAATACAATAGAGAGTTCTTTTCGAAGTAGATTTTTGATGGTAATTTAAACCATTGCATATTATTTCTCCGTTTCGCTATAGTTTTAACATTGATTAAGTTAATAGCAGATACGTTCTTAGATACAGAGTTCTTACCGTATGAACCACAACCAAGAGTCAATGATGGGATCATTTCATTGTAGATGTCACCGATACCGCCTTCAGCAGATGGTGAATTTACTAAGATACGGCAAGCTTTCATACGCAAACCGAATTTCACTTGTAAATCTTCGTCTTCAGTATGGATAACCGCTGTATGTCCTAATCCGCCTAACTCAAGCATGCCTTGGCAAAGATCAAATCCATGTTGATGATCATTTGCTTTAATCATAGCTAAAACTGGAGAAAGTTTTTCACGAGATAATGGATAATCCGCACCCACGCCGTCTAATTCCGCAATCAGGATTTTAGTTCCAGCTGGAACTTTGATTCCTGCGCGTTGCGCAATATCTTCAGCTGAATGCCCAACGATTGCAGGATTTACTGCATATTTTCCTTCGTTCATTACAGCGTCTTCTAATCTCTTCAATTCTGCTTTCTTCACTACATATACTTGATGTGCTTGGAATTCAGCTTTTACTTCTTCGTAGACTTCTTTGTCAACGATGACCGCTTGTTCAGAAGCACAAATCATTCCGTTATCAAAAGATTTAGAAACGATCAAATCATTTACCGCACGTTTAATTTTTGCAGTTTTTTCAATGTATGAAGGTACGTTACCAGCACCTACACCTAAAGCTGGTTTCCCAGTGGAATATGCTGATTTAACCATGCCAGGTCCGCCAGTCGCAAGGACGATTGCTACACCTGGGTGATTCATTAACATTGAAGTTGCGTCGATCGATGGCTTTTCGATCCATTGGATACAGTTTTCAGGAGCGCCCGCTGCGATTGCAGCATCACGAACGATACGTGCAGCTTCAGCTGAACATTTTTGAGCACTTGGATGGAATGCAAAAACGATTGGATTCCCTGTTTTCAATGCAATCATTGATTTGAAGATTGTAGTAGAAGTTGGGTTCGTGGTAGGTGTTACCCCACAAACAACACCGACAGGTCCGGCAACTTCAATTAAACCTTTTTGTTTGTCTTCACCGATTACGCCAACTGTCTTATCATGTTTGATGCTGTTCCAAATATACTCTGATGCGTACATGTTTTTGATTGCTTTATCTTCGACAATCCCACGGCCAGTTTCCTCAACCGCCATTTTTGCCAACATCATGTGTTTGTCTAGTGCAGCCATTGCCATTTCATGAACGATATGGTCAACTTTTTCTTGATCGAAATCTTCCATTTCTTTCAGAGCAACATTTGCTTTTGCCGCTAATTCATCAATCACTTGCTCAACGCTGATCGCGTCTTTTTCCTTTTCAATCGCTTTAGCCATGTGTATCCTCCTAAAAATTTTTGTGTTACTTTTCACATACACATCATACAACACAGCCGATCGTTTGTAAATAGTTTTTGTGATTTTTTTCACACCATTTCGTTTTATTAACAAACTCCCTATTTTAAAGACTTTCGTAACATTTGTTTTTATAGTAACTTTAACTAATTCTTTACTCTTTTAAAGAACTTTTTTCACAAATGCAATTTATTCGTTAATTGCTTTTTCGGATTATACGAAATTAGTGGCTACCCAAATGAATTTCCATTAAGTCTGCTTTAACTGTTCCTTTTAGCACTTAATACAAAAACTGTCCCTACCAAGAGGATGCAGCCTATAATAGAGAGAAGTTTATTATTAGACATCCCTGTTTTTGGATATTGTTTTTTAGTTGCAGTTGATGCTGATTGGCTTGATTGTTCGCGGCTGCTTTCTTTTGTTGTGTCCACCTCTTTTGAAGCATTCTTTTTCGTAGCTGCTGTCTCGCCTTCCTTGGTATTCTCTTTTGTTAAGGAGATTTGCTTATTTTTTTTAGTAAAGGTAAATGTTATCGGCTCATTATTCAATGTATATCCTTCAGGTGCTTTTATTTCTACTAATGAATAGTTACCTTTTGGCAACGGATGAATATGAAGCAGACCATTTTTATCCGTCATCAGCTTCTTACGAAGATACATCTTCTCTCCCTTCTCGTTGCTTAATTCAAATTCTGCGCCTGAGAGCTTCTCTCCTGTTGCCGAATCGATTTTAGTTAAATTGATACCGTCCTTGTTCTCTGAACTAGTGGTTGAAGTAGGGGTAGTGGACTTTTGAGCTGTCGTCTTTTCTTTTGTAGAAGGTTTTCCAATTATTATTTCAGACTGTTCCTTTCGACTCTGAAGAATAGCTGTCGCAGGAACAAAAACTTGATCACTAGAGACCTGTCCTCTTAAGGAAATTTGATTTAAGACAAGAAATTTATTGGTTTGGGTATTTTGAGTTCGAAAATTATATTGATTTCCTTCACCAGCTCCACCTGTAATTACTGTTTGATACCCTGGAGTAGAAACCTCACGAATTAAATAGCTGTGTCCATCGATTAACAATGACTTCCAGTCTTTCAAACCCTCGATCCTGTCTAAATACTTTCCCTGAGGAGACTTATTTTTATAGAAGGAAACTTTGACTACTTCCCCCTTCTTGACTATCTTTTTTTCAGTAATCCCATAAGCAACTGCTTTAACAGGTTCTGCTTGATCCACGATCACATATTCGAAATGTTGAAATTCAGGCAAGTCACCAATTCCTGTTACTTGGGCTTCTACTTGGATTGGACTCGCCTTTGAAGTTACTGAATCGATAATTGTCAATTTGTGATTTGTCAGCGAACCATTGCCTCCTAGATTAATACCATTGCCTGCTTTTACAGCTTTCACTTTAATTGTTAATGGAATATTTATCAGCTCTTTTTGACTTGCTCCTAGGTCATTAAGTCTTACAGTAAAACGATTATTTCTTAGAAAAGCCTGACCAATCGTCTCTTTGGTGACAGAATGAGTCAAATCCAATGTCGACTCCTCTATATAAGTATGGAGAAACCGTTCATCGGGTAACGTAAAAGCAAATGTATCTCCCGCTTCCACTTCTTTCATGTTTTCTGTATTAATGGTCCATAAGTAGCTCAATTGGACAATCTCGTCTACTTGAACTTTATTCGCTTCAGGAACTTGAATCCCGTTCTCTTTGGATACTTCTACCCCAAGAACCTCTACCTTGTCTGTAACATCTTTCGCCGCGCTTGTAACCACAGGAGAAAACACACTAGTTATTACCATACTCAGCCCCAATAACAAAAGAAGGACAAGGATAGATATACCATTTCTTTCTCTCATTCTTTTCCCCTCCAATATCGTTTTATTCCACTAAACAAAAGAACACGTGCGTCATAACTATTTCCTAGTACTGATTCCTCTACTGGCAAAGTACCTCTCTTTTTTTTATTTTCTCAGATTATCATCAGCAAAAGAGATGGTTTTAAAATCTTATATTCCTTATTTTTAACAGCTGATAAGTAATCTGGTTTTTGCGAGGAAACAAAAAAAAGGTGCGTATAATTACGCACCTTAACGATTATAATAGTAAGAACAATAATAAATCTTACTTATCTTCTGTTTTATCTTCAGGTTTTTCTTCCACGACAGTTTCAGTAGGCTCTGTTGTTTCTGGTTCAACAACTTCCGTTTCAACAGGGGCTGTCGCTGGACGGACACCAGACTTCACCGTTCTGATTGAAGAACGATCAAATACTAGATAAATTCCTTCACAGTCTAACGTAACTGTTTTATCGTTGTTGTTGATCTCAGAGATCACACCATGAAGTCCGCCAATAGTAACTACGCTATCTCCGACCTTCATTGCATCTAATAAACTTTGACGTTCTTGCTGTTGTTTCTTTTGAGAACGGTTCATCATAAAGAACATTCCCAGCATTAATACTAGCAAGATAATCATTGAAAAGTTTCCCATTTTAAATTTCCCCTCGCATTCTTAGTAAATCCACTTTTAACTGTAACAAAGTTTCCAGCGTTACACTAGCCTTTTTAATCAGACTTTAGAAACTTTTTGCGTTTTGCTTGTTAAAACCATATTCTTCAAAGAAGGCTTGACGAAATTCTAATAAGTTGTCATCCATAATTGCTTGACGAACTTGCTTCATCAAGTTGATCAAGAAATACAAATTGTGATAAGAAGTCAGGCGAATCCCAAAGGTTTCATCACAGTGGATCAAATGACGAATATATGCACGTGTATAATTACGACAAGTATAGCAATCACACTTTTCATCTAGAGGACGGAAATCATGAGCGTACTTCGCATTTTTAACGACTAATCGACCAGCAGACGTCATACAGGTACCATTACGTGCTATACGTGTTGGCAGCACGCAGTCAAACATGTCAACACCGCGTATGACACCATCTATTAATGAATCGGCCGCGCCAACCCCCATAAGATATCGAGGTTTGTTTTCTGGAATTAACGGTGTAGTAAATTCTAATACTCGGTTCATTTCTTCCTTTGGCTCACCAACAGAAAGCCCGCCGATAGAATAGCCAGGAAAATCCATACTTACAAGATCTTTCGCGCTTTGACGTCGTAGATCCTCAAAGCCAGCCCCTTGAATAATCCCGAATAGGCCTTGAGTCGCTGGATTCGCATGTGCTTTTAGGCCGCGTTCAGCCCAGCGAGACGTACGTTCAACAGATTTTTTGACGTAATCATAGCTTTCATCAAATGGTGGACACTCATCAAAGCTCATCATAATATCTGAGCCTAATTTATTTTGAATATCGATCGCTTTTTCTGGTGATAAGAACATCTTCGAACCATTTAAATGATTTTTAAAATGAACTCCTTCTTCGACGATATTGCGCATATCAGCCAGTGAAAAGACTTGGAAACCGCCAGAATCGGTTAAGATTGGCTGATCCCAATTCATAAATTTGTGCAGGCCGCCTGCTTCAGCGACCAAATCTTCTCCTGGACGCAGCCAAAGGTGGTAGGTATTACTTAAGATAATGCCGGCACCCATCTCCTTCAATTCTTCTGGTGACATTGTTTTTACTGTAGCAAGCGTTCCTACGGGCATAAACATAGGTGTCGGGAAAGTACCGTGAGGCGTAATAATCTCGCCCAAGCGTGCCCCTGTATGTTTTTCTTTCTTTATTAAACGATAAGAAATGGCAGGTTCAGTCATTTAATTTCCTACTTTCTTCTATATGTATGTGTTTGCAACTTGTACCATAATACTGGTTTTAAGCCGCTTTTGCAACTTCTCTTACAGCGATCCTAAGAAGAACTTAAATAGACTCAAAATCTCTTTTTGCGTATAACCTTTCCCTTACTATTAAAAAACGTCTTCGATGGAAAGAATGACCATCGAAGACGTTCGTTTCTAAATATTTTCCGGATCTACTTCTGGTGCTTTATGGAACTTGATTAGCTCGTTCACTATGATTGGTACAATTGAAAGCAAGATCGCAATCACCCAATGATTCATACTGATTGGTACAAGATAGAACAATTCTTGTGTCTGAGGAATTAGCGCAATTGCCGTTGTAATTCCTAATGCTAACCAGGCCATTTGAGCCAATGATTTATTCGTTGCTAAATCTACTTTAAAAATCGATTTACTACTACGTACATTAAATACGTGCAGGATTGATGAATAAGCTAAAACTAGAAATGCAACAGTTTGTCCAACTTCTAAACTTGGTGGCGTAAAGTAGCTGACATGTTCAACAAATGCCCCAATATAGAAACCAATCAGAGTCACAATCGTAAAGACCACTGCGTTCAAACCAATTTTTTTCCATAGGCCGCGAGCAAAGATTCCTTCATCGCGAGGAATTGGTTTTTCATCCATGATTCCAGCTTCAGCCGGTTCTCTCCCCAACGCAAATCCAGGAAGCCCATCTGCTACTACGTTTACAAACAGCAATTGTACTGCCGTAAACGGGGCGCCCCAGCCTAATAGCATGGCAATCACTACAATGAAAATTTCTGAGATATTACAGCTTAATAAAAAGTTGATTGCTTTACGAATTCCTTGGTACACAGAACGTCCGCGAGCTACTGCATCAACGATTGTTGCGAAATTGTCATCGGTCAACACCATATCGGCTGCACCTTTTGCAACATCGGTACCGGTGATTCCCATGGCACAACCAACATCACTCGCTTTTAATGCCGGAGCATCATTGACGCCATCTCCAGTCATCGCTACGACAGCGCCTGTACGTTGCCAGGATTTGACGATTCGAATTTTATCTTCTGGTGTCACACGTGCATAAACAGATAAGTCCTTTACACGTCCATCAAGCTCTTCATCACTCATTTTTTGTAATTGAGCACCAGAAATCGCTTCTTTCCGAGTTTTCATGATTCCTAATTCTTTGGCGATAGCTCCGGCAGTAACGACATGGTCCCCGGTGATCATCACTGTTTTGATCCCTGCTTTTTTGGCACGTGCAATAGCTGCTTTTGATTCTGGTCTTGGCGGATCAATCATACCGATCAAGCCCATCAAGCGCAAATCTTTTTCTAATGCTTCCGAGGTTATGTCCTTAGGTTCTTCTTCATGGATCGCATAACCTACAGCAATGACTCGTAACGCTTTTTTCCCGAAACGGTCATTAACGATCGCCGCCTGATCTACATCCCCATAATGGAATTTTGGTAGTAACACGTCGAAAGCACCTTTAGTAATAGAAATAAATTTCTTCCCGCGCTTATGTACAGTCGTCATCATTTTCCGATCAGAGTCGAAAGGAATTTCACCGATTCGCGGGTATTTTTCTTCTAGTTCAGCTTTCGTATGATAATTTTCCTCTACTGCGCGAACAATTGCTGCTTCTGTAGGATTGCCCTTAATTTCTAATTCATTGTCATCATTTTCCACAATGACATCGGTACATAAAGCCGCAATGCTCAAAACTTCCATCGCTTCTTCCGTCATACCTTCTTCAGTATCAACGACCGAATCACCATGTGTCCAGACACGACGAACACGCATTTTGTTTTGCGTCAATGTCCCAGTTTTATCAGAACAAATCACGTTTGCTGATCCTAAAGTCTCCACAGCTGGTAATCGGCGAATAATCGCATTCTTTTGCGCCATTTTTTGAACGCCATAGGCTAATGTTAATGTCACAATAACCGTCAATGTTTCCGGCACGGCCGCCACAGCTAAGGAAATCGCAGTGATAAACATATCCAACATTGGTTCGCCTTGCATCTCTCCAATGAAAAACACAAAAGCCGCAGCTGCCAAAGCGATCAAACTGATCCGTTTCCCTAATTGATTTAATCGTTTTTGCAGAGGTGTTTTTTGTGTTTCATCACTATTTAAAAGACCGGCGATTTTTCCCATCTCAGTCTTCATACCAGTTGCAGTTACGATTGCTTTACCGCGACCATTAACTACTGTCGATCCTTTGTAAAGCATATTCAAGCGATCACCTAATGCATCGTCCTCTTCGCCTTGATATTCTGGATCTTTCATCACTGGTTCACTTTCACCCGTTAATGCTGATTCCTCTACACGTAATTGTGACGCTTCTACGATTCTTGCATCCGCAGTGATCATTGAGCCAGATTCAAGTAGTAGTGTATCCCCCGGCACAAGATTCTCAGCATCAATTTCTTCTTGTTTTCCATCACGCATGACAGTCGCTGTCTGCTTATTCATATCTTGCAAAGCAGATAATGCTTTCTCCGCATTTCCTTCCTGCACGATCGCTAAAACCGAATTAATCACAACAATAGCTATAATTAGAAAACTTTCGAAATAATCACCATGATCAGTCGCTATAGCGGTATAAAGGGATATAACTGCTGCAACTAATAAAATAATCGTTGTAAAATCCGTCAAACTATGAAAAAATTTTTTAATCAAGGATTCCTTTGGCGCTTCATCAAATTTATTTTTTCCGTTATTTTTTATTTGTTCCTGTACTTTATCTTCCGTCAATCCATCAGCTAAATCAGCGTCAAATTCGCTAACTACGGTATCTATCGTCTCTTTGTAGGGTTCCATCCCATTCCTCCTTTTCGTTATAAAAAACCTGTCTATATTATTACTATAACACAGAAAAGAGTCTTAACTCAAAGCATACACCTTGTCTTTTGGTCAAAAAGTAACAAAATTAATCTTTCTAAATAACCAAGTGTAATCGCTTCCAAAAACAATTCAAATGTGCTATATTATAGATACAAGGAAGGAGGAACTTAGATCATTCGAAGGATTTCTCGATAAGAAAGTAGAAAAAAGTAAACAATAAAATTGTTAGTAATACAAGATTCACCGAAAAGTTGTCAAGAGTGTACGTGTGAAGTATTTCTTTATAAATAGTGAATGCGTATCAGAGGTTGAGTAGTACATCAAACACACAAGTAAAAAGATACGTAAGTAAGAAAAAAGTTTCTTAAAACTGAATAAAAGTGAAAACGTAGTAAAAACAAATATTTATGTTTATAGTCAAGAAATTCATGTAATACTTTGCATGTATCATAAAAAGTAATATAAAATTCGAATGAACTAATCCTTCCGATATTCTAAGAGCCAGGCAGTCGAGAGCCTGGCTTTTTTGTGTGCAAAAAAACCAGTGAAATCATCCACTGGTCTCCTTCTTATTTAACAAACATTGCATCACCAAAACTGAAAAAACGATAACGTTCTTCAATTGCATGATGATAAGCCGCCAAAGTTTTTTCTCGTCCAGCAAAAGCACTGACTAACATTACTAGTGTTGATTTCGGCAGATGGAAATTCGTCGAAAATGCTTGAACGATTTTGAATTCATAGCCAGGCGTGATAAAGATATCTGTCCAACCACTGTCGGCTTTGATTTCACCATTGAATTTCGTTCCGATTGTTTCTAGCGTACGAATAGATGTCGTCCCAACAGCAATTATTTTTCCGCCATTCGCACGAACCTCATTCAATTGAGCCGCAGCTTCTTCTGTCAAACGGTAGAATTCACTATGCATTTGATGTTCAGCAATATTATCAACGCTTACAGGGCGGAATGTACCAAGCCCAACATGCAGGGTCAAATAGACAAGCTTCACACCTTTAGCTGCAATCTTTTCCAACAATTCCGGAGTAAAGTGCAGCCCCGCAGTTGGCGCAGCTGCCGAACCATTTTCCTTCGCATATACCGTTTGATAGCGTTCAGGATCTTCTAAGCGTTCCTTGATATAAGGCGGTAAAGGCATTTCACCTAACGACTCTAAATTTTCTAAAAAGATTCCCTCATATGAAAATTCTACTATTCGTCCGCCGTGTTCCAATTCCTTCTTCACTTCTGCACGTAAGCGCCCATCACCGAAAACAATCTGAGTCCCTACTTTCGCCCGACGCGCTGGTTTGATCAATGTCTCCCATTCATCACCCTGTGTATTGTTCAATAAAAGTACTTCTAGATGACCGCCGGTTTCTGGCTTCTCTCCATATAAGCGAGCAGGCAAAACTCGAGTATCATTCATTACTAATGCATCACCAGGAGCTAACTCCTCAATAATCTCTTCAAAATGTTTATCCTCAATTTGACCAGTCTCCCGATCCAAAATCAGCAAACGTGAACTATCGCGTTTTTCTAGAGGGGTCTGGGCAATTAATTCTTCTGGTAAATCAAAATCAAAATCCTCTGTGGTTAACATAGCTTCTCCTCTTTTCCTTCGCTATTCTATCATGGGGAATTCTGATTGAAAAGCACCGTGCTGCTTTCTTCCTCAAGAACCAAAAGAAAAAATAATACAAATTTAAAAATTGATTTCTTTCATTAGTATAAAAATGTTTTTTTATTCTCCCCTTCTCTACTCCTTTGTGATGAGAAAAATGTGATGTACTAAGGGTGTAACGGTTATTTTAAAACCATAGATAACGGTTTCTAATACATTATTTTGACCAAAAACAAGCCAGTTATTTGTTTTTAATTGACCTTTGTTGCATACTAAAACTATAAGTCTGTTAACTTTTCTACATTTAAGATGCTAATTATTAAGATTACGAACTTGCATTAGCAAGTTCGTAATCTTGGTGTACAAAGCGCTAATAAGATGATTTTTATTCAGAAAGAAGGAGTGAAAAAATGATTGAGTTTGACCACGTTTCTAAAATTTACAATGGGAACAAAGTAGCCGTTGAGGACGTCAACCTCTCTTTTGAAAAAGGAGAATTCATTTGTTTGATTGGTACAAGTGGGAGCGGGAAAACGACGACTATGCGAATGATTAATCGGATGATTGATCCAACAAAAGGAACAATCACGATTAACGGAGAAGACATTCAGAAGAAAAACCCTGTTGAATTGCGTCGTCAAATCGGGTACGTCATCCAAAATATTGGACTGATGCCACACATGACGATTCGTGAAAATATTAATCTTGTTCAACGTTTGTTAAAGGTAGACAAAGAAGAGCAAAATAAAACAGCAGAAAGAATGATTGATCTAGTCGAATTACCGCGGGACATGCTGGATCGTTATCCCCATGAGCTATCTGGTGGGCAACAGCAACGGATTGGGGTTGTTCGAGCACTCGCAGCCGATCAAGACATCATTTTAATGGATGAACCTTTTGGTGCCCTCGACCCGATCACTCGCGATTCTTTACAGGACCTTGTGAAGGATTTACAAGAACGCTTAGGTAAGACCATCGTTTTCGTTACCCACGATATGGATGAAGCTTTAAAATTGGCCAATCGAATTGCGATTATGGACAACGGAAAAGTCATTCAATTTGATACACCGGAAAACATCCTGCAGCAACCCGCGAATGAATTCGTAGAGGAGCTTTTGGGTGAAGATCGATTATTACAAGCAAAACCGGATACGACAACAGTTGGCGAAATTATGATGCATACCGCCGTATCCATTACACCGGAAAAGAGCTTGCAAAATGCCATTCGTTTAATGCGCGAAAAACGTGTAGATACGTTATTGATTGTTGATGAAGACAATGTCTTAAAGGGATTTGTCGATGTCGAAACTATCGACCGTGAACGTCGACGCGGTAAAGCGACAAGTGTAGGGGATATTATTAATCCAAACGTTTTTTATGTGAAGGAAGCAGCTTTGGTTCGTGATAGTTTACAACGAATTCTAAAACGTGGCGTTAAATATGTTCCCGTCGTAGATGAAAACAAGCATCTTGTCGGCATTTTAACTAGAGTTTCCCTTGTAGACATCATTTATGATGTTCTTTGGGGTGAAGAAGAAACCTTCGGAGATGCGGCCGAAAGCATTACAAGCGAGGAGGCATAACTATGCAAGCATTCATCAATGAATATGGTGGGCAAATGCTGACAAAGAGTGCTGAACATTTATATATCTCTGCTATTGCATTAGGTCTTGGTATTTTAGTTGCTGTACCTTTAGGCATTTTATTGACTCGCCTGCCGAAAATATCAAATTTTGTTATCGGAGTTGCCAGTGTCTTACAAACCATTCCCTCACTTGCTTTGCTTGCTTTGATGATTCCCTTCTTCGGCGTAGGTAAATTCCCAGCGATCATCGCGTTGTTTATCTATTCTTTATTGCCGATTTTACGAAACACGTATATCGGAATGAAGAATGTGGACCGAAATTACCGAGATGTTGCTAAAGGCATGGGGATGACCAATTTGCAATCAATTTTCACGGTAGAATTGCCAATCGCAGTCCCAACGATCATGGCTGGTATTCGTTTAGCCGCAGTGTATGTAATTGCATGGGCAACGCTGGCTTCTTATATTGGAGCAGGCGGATTAGGGGATATGATTTTCAGTGGTTTGAATAATTTCCAACCCCCTTTGATTATCGCTGGAACCGTTCCTGTTATCTTAATGGCGTTAATTGTGGACCTCTTATTAGGTTTCTTAGAGGATCGCATGACACCCGCAGCACTAAGGAAGGAGGAGTAAAGAATGAAAAAAATAAAAGTTTTAGCTTTACTCGGACTTTCATTATTGTTTCTAAGTAGTTGTTCTTTTCCTGGATTAGCTTCCAATGATGATGAAGACACAATCGCGATTACAGGCGGGATTACTTCAGAAATGCAAATATTAGGAAGCATCACTGCTGGTATGGTTGAACATTATACGGATAAAAAGACCACTGTAATTAATAATTTAGCTACCAATATGATTAACCATCAAGCTATGTTAAAAGACGATGCTTCCATATCTTCCGCACGCTACACGGGAACAGATTTATCCTCTATCTTGCAATTGCCTGCGGAAAAAGATCCGAAAAAAGCGTTCAATATCGTACATGATGAATTTGAAAAGCGTTTTGATCAAACCTGGTTCCCATCTTACGGATTTGATAACACCTATGTCTTTTTAGTAAGAAAAGATACCGCTGAAAAATATAATCTTAAAAAGGTAAGTGATTTAAAACGAGTTTCAGGAGAATTGAAAGCTGGGGTAGACACTTCTTGGATTACACGTAAAGGAGATGGCTACGAAGGATTTAAGCAAGCCTATGGATTTGAGTTTTCTTCAATCTTACCGATGCAGGTCAGCCTTGTATATGATGCCCTCTCAGCTGGAAAGATGGACATTGTTCTCGGGTATTCAACAGATGGACGTATCGCCAGCTATGATCTCGTAATGCTGGAAGATGACTTACGCTTCTTCCCTCCTTATGACGCTGCGCCAATCGTTTCTAATAAGCTATTGAAATCTGATCCCAAAGTAAAAGATGCACTGGAACGTCTTGCAGGAACGATTTCTACTGAAGAGATGCAAAAGCTTAATTATCGCGCAGATAATGACTTAGTCGAACCACAAATCGTTGCAGAAGATTTTCTAAAAGAACATAACTATTTCGAAGGGAAGTGAGCGTAGTGGAAAATCTAAATACTTTTCAACAATTCATTCAATACTATCAAACGAATGGCAGTATTATTTTTGCCCAATTTGTACGCCACTTCTTAATCTCGATCTATGGAGTTATCTTCGCCGCGATCGTTGGAATTCCGTTGGGGATTTTCATTGCGCGCCATACGAAGTTAGCCAATTGGGTTATTCGTTTAGCCAATGTTATCCAAACAATCCCCTCATTGGCAATGATTTCCGTATTGATGATTGGAATGGGTCTTGGTGTCAACGTTGTTATCCTGACAGTATTTCTATATTCGTTACTACCAATTATCAAAAATACTTACACTGGTATGCGGCAAGTCGATAAAAATGCCTTAGACGTCGGAACCGGCATGGGCATGACAAATTGGCAGCGACTTTATATGATCGAACTGCCTCTGTCCGTTTCAGTCATTATGGCAGGAATTCGAAATGCATTAGTCGTTGCCATCGGAATCACTGCCATCGGAGTATTCGTTGGAGCGGGTGGTTTAGGCGATATTATCATTCGTGGTACGAATGCAACAGATGGGACCGCTATTATTTTGGCAGGTGCCTTACCTACTGCTTTAATGGCTATTATGACTGACTGGATTTTAGGGATGGTCGAACGGAAATTAGACCCTGCTACTAAAACAAGTAAATAAAATGAAAAATGCTGCTGTTTGAAGAGACCTTCAAACAGCAGCATTTTCTTATTTAATACTAATCTGTTCTTTTTGTGCTTTTCCTCACCATTTACTCCGTGTTATCATTTATTCAAGTTATTTGAAGAGGACTTTTATGAGAAAAAGTTTGAGGAGAAAAGATGAAGGGTTTAGTATGCAACTATTGCGGTGGAAATCACTTTAATAAAACCGCAGAGGGCTATGAATGTGATTATTGTCATGCTGTTTATGAATTTGAAGAGAAACCGAAAAAAATGAGTAGCCTTCCGCAAAAAAGGATGCCTATTACGCGGATTACTTTGCTTATCATGTTGGGTCTTCTTTTAGTTAGCGGATTTTTTCTGGTCATTACGAAAGAACAAACACCAACAAAAACAGCTTCTTACCCTAATCCCGCAGCAATTGATAAACCTGGGAAAGAAACGTATACTGCTAGTCAATTAAAAAATCCAGAAAGAAATGTACGAATTGCTGAGCTTTCTTTGAATCAAGCCGAACTGAAACTAGCTAGCGCATCCGTCAAAGAATACGGCGGAGACAAAACTGCGGACTTCGAAGAGCGTTTGAAGAAAGCCCAAGCGGAACATGAGTCACTAAAAAATAAGAGACTTAAAACGGCACCGAAAGAGGATATGATTATTGAAAATCCAGACTCTGAATTCGCTGTAACCACCTATTATCGCGAAGCAGGTTTTCTTGCAGCTTATGGCCCTAATTTTGATCAATACTCAAGTTCAGATATTATACGCATTTGGGGACAACCTGATGACATCCTCACAAATTCAGAGAAAATTCAAAAAAATCTCACCCTTGAGTTTGATGATCAAAATAACCCCGTGAGTTACGAAGCCAAAGTCCTTAGAGAACAATGGCAGCAAGGCAAACTGACTTGGCGAGAAGTACGAGCTTTTATTGCCTTCGTTCAAGATAATTCTTATGCAGGCTATACGAAGCAATTCGTTTATGAAAAACAAGGAAAACCTAATGTCTATTTCACTGATGATCAAGTAGGATATGTGACGCCGATAGTCCGCTATGTCTCCTTTACTCGATTACCGGAAAAATATCCACGCGCAGGACTAGGCAAGTATCCAGATGATTTTCCTGAAAATTATGGATCGGATGGACTTTATCATGAAAAGTAAAGAATGTATGAACTGTGGAAGTACTAAATTTCATCAAGTTGAAAATGGCTGGAAATGCGATTACTGTGGCACGCTCTATTTAAAACAAAGAAAGAAGACACCAGAAAAACCAATTCAAGAGCCGTCCAATCCCCAAAAGAAAAAGACGAAAATTCTGATTTGGTCGGTTCTTTCGACTATTTTTGTCTTAATTGGTCCGCTTAGTTTTTTGGTTACAAAAATAAATGATACTCGCACACCGACATACGAACCAATTAAACCTAATGCTGCAAATTCTGGAGAAAAAACCGAATTTCCCGGAGAATGGACATCAAGTATTTACGATTCGGTAAAAGTTGCAACAGAGAACTACGACGCCGATAACGAGAAATATTCTTTCACCGGCGGTTCCAGTTACGAAGAACTAGAAAAGCTTGTTGGCCCACCAGATACGGTGACTAGTTGGGAAAAAGAAGATTATGGAATGCCCCCAAGAGCAATGGCTACTTGGAATAAACTAAAAAATGGGGAGTATACTAGTCATTCGATCACCATTCACTACGATAAAGAGACAATGATGATCACAGACAAAGATCATTACTGAGTGATTAAAAAAATGGACGAACATCAGAAGGATGTCTCGTCCATTTTCTATTATTCTGATAATTCTTCAAATTGCGAATTATACAATGCGGCATAAAGCCCGTTTTGAGCCAATAATTCTTCGTGGCTTCCTTGTTCCTTAATATCTCCGCCTTGCATATAGAGAATCTTATCCGCATCTTTGATTGTTGACAAACGATGGGCAATAACGAAAGAGGTACGCCCCTTCATTAAGTTATTCATAGCCTCTTGGATCAATCCTTCTGTCCGTGTATCAACAGAGGATGTCGCCTCATCGAGAATTAGAATAGGTTTATCTGCTAAAATCGCGCGAGCAATCGTCAACAATTGTTTTTGCCCCTGCGAGATGTTGGAAGACTCTTCGTTTAATTCCATATTATAGCCGCCAGGTAATGTCTTGATGAAGTGATCCACGTGAGCGGCTTTTGCCGCTGCATAAACTTCTTCATCGGTAGCATCTAAACGACCGTAACGAAGGTTGTCCATAATTGTGCCTTTAAATAACCAGGTATCTTGTAAAACCATCCCGATATTTTTACGTAAATCTGCACGATTGAAGTCCTTGATGTTATGACCATCAATTTTGATTGCACCAGAATTTACATCATAAAAGCGCATCAGCAACTTAACCATTGTCGTTTTACCAGCACCAGTTGGCCCCACAATTGCGACTGTCTGACCAGGATCAACATGAGAAGTAAAGTCTTGGATAACGATCTTATCCGGTGTGTAACCGAATTGAACATGTTCAAAGTCCACCATGCCTTCTGCTTTGTCAATCTGAACTGGGTTTTCAGCCATTTGATCCTCTTCATCCTCTGCTAGGAATTCAAAGACGCGTTCAGCCGCTGCCGCCATTGATTGAAGCATGTTAGATACTTGCGCAAGCTGAGCAATTGGTTGTGTCAGGTTACGTACATATTGGATAAACGCTTGGATATCTCCGACTGTGATTGAGCCGTTGTATGCCATAACCCCACCAGCGATCGCCACACCGACATAGCCTAAGTTTCCGACAAAGTTCATAATGGGCTGCATCAATCCAGAAAGAAATTGTGATTTCCAAGCTGATTTGAACAATACATCATTTTGCTCTTTAAATTCTTTTAATGAGTTTTCTTCTTCATTGAATAAACGAACGATTGTATACCCACCGATGGTTTCTTCTACCTTCCCATTGATAACTCCAAGGTATTCCTGTTGGGTTTTGAAGTATTTTTGTGAGTTTTTCACAACAACTAAGATCAGTATTAAAGAAATTGGTACGATTAAGATCGCAATCCCTGTCATCTTCACTGAAATCGAAAGCATCATAACAATAACTCCAACAATCGTAAAGGTTGAAGTAATCAATTGAGTTAAGCTTTGGTTCAAGGATTGTCCTAAGGTATCCACATCATTTGTGATACGTGAAAGGACTTCCCCTGTCGTCCGACTTTCAAAATAGTTCATCGGCATGCGATTGATTTTTTCAGAAATTTCTTTCCGCATCCGATATGTGATTTTTTGCGAAATCGTCGACATAATCCAGCCTTGGATGATTCCGAATAAGGAAGCAACTCCATAAAGAGCTAACATGAAAAGGAGGATGCCACCGATTTTTTCAAAGTTGATATCGCCAGTTCCTTGATATTTCTTAATCAAGCCATTAAATAATTCAGTAATCGCCTTTGATAAGATTTTTGGCCCCCAAATATTAAAAATCGTTGAGGCTGCTGCAAAGATCATTACAAAAAAAACTGCGATTTTATATGCGCCAAGATAGGAAACTAATTTTTTGATTGTTCCTTTGAAGTCTTTGGCTTTTTCTACTGGCGCAGCCATTCCCCGGCCAGGTCCGCCACCATGAGGGCGATTTTGTTTTTGTTCTGCCATTCTTCTCGCTCCTCCTTAATCCGCTTCTTCTATGCCTAATTCAGCATTGCTTAATTGTGACTGAGCAATTTCTTGATAGACAGCTGATGTTTGCATCAATTCTTCATGACGTCCTTGCGCAACGACACGGCCTTCATCCAATACGATAATATTGTCTGCATGCAGGATCGTTGATATTTTTTGTGCCACAATGATTTGCGTCGCATCCTTGATATTTTCAGCTAGCGCTTTACGCAATGCAACATCTGTTTTGTTATCAAGAGCTGAGAATGAGTCATCAAAGATCAAAATTTTAGGGTTCTTCGCTAAGGCGCGGGCAATAGATAAGCGTTGCTTTTGTCCACCTGAAACGTTTGTCCCACCTTGAGAAATTGCACGATCGAAGCCTTTTTCGTTCGAGTTGATAAATTCATCAGCTTGTGTGATCGAAGCCGCTTTTTTCATTTGCTCATCAGAGATATCCGCATCGCCAAATTTGATATTTGAAGCAATGTCACCTGAGAACAATATCCCTTTTTGCGGTACAAAGCCCATGATTTCATGCAGCTTGTGCATACTCATTTCACGAATATCGATGCCATCAATGGTAATTCGTCCACCAGTCACATCAAATAGACGCGGAATCAAATTAACGATCGTTGATTTCCCTGATCCAGTCGACCCAATCAAGGCTGTTGTTTCACCAGGCTTAGCCGTGAAATTGATGTGATGTAGTACATCAGCATCAGCATCGCCATAACGGAATTGAACACCTTCAAATTTCACTTCACCTTTAAAGTCATGGTCGTCTTTTGGTTGTTCTGGATCTTTAATCGTAGGTTCTGTGTTCAAAACTTCATCCACACGACCTGCAGCCACATTGGCACGAGGCAAGATAATAGATACCATCGACAACATCATGAAGGCCATAACGATTTGCATCGTGTAGGTAATAAACGCCATCATATCTCCGACCTGTAATTGACCATTGTCCATATTATGTCCGCCGACCCAAACGATCAAGACCGAGATACCATTCATCAACAGCATCATGATCGGCATCATTAGTGACATCGCACGGTTTACAAACATTTGTGTTTTCATCAAATTCGTGTTGGCCACATCAAATCGTTCTTCTTCATACTTTTCACGAGAAAACGCGCGAATAACTGGGAGCCCAGTGATAATTTCACGAGAAACCAAGTTCACACGGTCAACCAATGTTTGCAAAGCTTTAAACTTAGGCATCGTGGTCAGTAACAGGGTCACGACTAAAACTAAGACACCCGCTACAGCTACACCAACGATCCAGCCCATGCCAGTCCCGGTTTTATATACTCTGTAAATACCACCAATTCCTAAAATCGGTGCATACAGTACGATACGCATGATCATAACGATCCCCATTTGAATCTGCTGGATATCGTTGGTATTTCGAGTAATCAATGAAGCTGGAGAGAATTTTTCCATCTCATTGTTAGAGAATTCCAATGTGCGTTCATATTGTCCAACCCGCAGGTTTTTACCCACTGTTGCGGCAACCAACGAACCAATCAGACCTACAATAATCGCTGCTACTGCTGATAGGAGTGTTAGACCGATCATTTTAGCACCTGTTTTGATCATGTAGTCGGTTTGAATTTTTTGCGTGTTGACGTTTAAGGCTTTGTATTCAGCTAGAGTCAACTGGATACCGACAGTCTTCAATGAAGCTTCACCAACATCACCTAAGCTATCCTTCGTCGCCTTACGAGCAGCGTTTACTTTGGCTGGCATCGCATCATTTTTGGCTTTAGTCGCTTCGCCAAGCTTCTGAGCTTCTGCTCCTTTTGCTTGGGCCTCAGCAGCTAAGCTTTGAGCTTCAGCGCCTTTAGCGGCAGCCGTTGCGCCATCTGTTGCCGCTGCGGCTTCTTGTCCAGCAGCTTGTGCCTGTTCACCTAAAGTTTTTGCTTCCTGTCCTAACGCCTGTGCTTTGGCAGCATCTTTTGAAATAGCTGTGTAATCATTAATGATTTCTTTTGCTTCTTTCGCGTTGCTTGAATCTTTTGAGCGAGTCGAAGCAATCATCATCATTGGCAGATCAAAGATTTTTGCTAATTTTTCTTTCGTCATGCCCTCTTGAAGATCTAGTTTATAGATAGCCACTTTTTTTCCATCAACGGTTTGAGTAGCTTCCTTATAATTGTCTTTAATCGTTTGCTTCTCTTTATCGGTCATGAAGATTTCGATTCCTTGAAGCGTTGATTTTCTAATTTTATCTGGAGTCGACTGTTCAAGTCCTCCTTGTTGAATACCGACATCAACGATATCCGATGTTAAACTTGGCAAGCTCAGATCACTAGATGCCTGTACAATTAAAAGTAAAAATACGGCGATGATCGCATACCAATACTTACCAAGATATTTAAAAATCTTCACTATTGCTCACCTTCCCCTTCCATGGATAATTTTTGCGAGTAGTCGACAAACTTTGCAGTTAATTCGAGATATTTTTTTGTGTCTTCTTCTCCCATAAGCTCAAACACTCGAACAATTTTATTTCGCATCTCCTGCTTTTCAGCTTTGGCTACTTTTTTTCCGCTTTCCGTTAAACTGACATTGATTCGCCGTCGATCATCAGGATCCATCGTTCGGCTAATCAATCCGCGCTTTTCCAAATTCCCCAGCACAGCAGCAATTCGAGCAGTAGACAGATTAAGCGTATCGGCTAAATGCTTCGGATTTGTCGGTTCACCTAAACGATCCAGCACCTTAATGACGATATTAGCGCCTTTGCTGCTCTTTTCTATTTTACTGAATGCGCCATGACGATTTTGGACCATCAGCTGCATCAGTTCACGTTCAGCATCTTCTGCGAATGTCATTAGACTCCTCCTTCTTTTGAAAAAATAATTTCAGTCCATTAATACCTAACAGTGTTAGTAATTAATGCTGTTTGATATTACCGCTAATAGCAATTAAAATCAACCCATTTTACTCAAAAAAACAGATGAATCCGTTTTATTTTTAATTTTTTTGATTTCTCTTAAGAAATATAGTTTTTAAGCATAAAAAAGCAAGGTATCCATGCAATTTGGACACCCCACTTTTGACAGTTTTCTATTTTTTCAAATGATAATTATAGGTACTGATAATGATATCATCCCGATAAGACAAGCGGAAACGTAAGCGCAACGCCGTTTGGTTATGCAAGGATCGCTTCCACGTTCGATTAGGTACAAATTCCGGAATCAAGACAGTCGTTGTATAGTTGTGCTGTTTCGCATTTTTACTTACACGATCCACATAACGGCTGACTGGATTAACAATCGAACGATACGGAGAACGAACAACTGAAAAACGAACATCCGGGAATTTTTCTCGGAATTCATGACGTATCTCCCGTTCCTTCTCTTCATTCTCTTCTAACGATACATGCATGGCAATGACATAATCACCGATTGAACGCGCATAGTTGATTGCGCCAATATTTACTTGAGTCACATTTCCAACTAGCACAATCACAGTATTTCCAGCGTATTCGTGCAATTCAACATCGTCAACTAAACGTAATTGTTCGGCAACATTTTTATAGTGCTCATGAACCTTGTAAAAACCAAAGATCAAAATCGGCATAATGATGAAGAAGGGCCAAATATCCGGTAAACGATAAACAAATAGAATCACTACGATTGCAAATGAAATCAAAGCACCGATAATGTTAGCAATAGATCTTCGAATCCAGTGATGTCCTTCTTTACGCCATTTCAAGACCATCCCAGTTTGTGATAACGTGAATGGAATGAAGACCCCTACTGAATACAATGGAATCAAGCGTTCTGTTGATCCTTGGAAAATCAACAACAGGACAATGGAACCTAAGGCCAGAGTAATAATCCCGTTTGAGTAGCCTAGACGATCGCCACGATCTTGATAGCGGTGAGGCAAAAATTTGTCCTTTGCTAAATTGTAAGCTAAGACAGGAAACGCTGAGAAGCCCGTATTTGCTGCTACCGCTAAAATCAATGCTGTAACAAATTGCAATAGATAATACATGATACCTTTACCAAAGACGGCTTCCCCCACTTGTGATAGGACGGTCACTTCCGCCGTTGGAACAATTCCAAACCAATAGTTCAAAAAAGTAATTCCCGTAAAGAAGAATCCTAAAATCAAGCCCATCATTGCTAATGTTCCTGCAGCATTCTTTGCCCGCGGTTTTTTGAAGAACGGAACGGCATTACTAATTGCTTCAACCCCTGTCAACGAGGAAGAGCCGGAAGAGAATGCCCGCAGCAAGAGCGCCATAGTAATTCCTGGAACAACTGCTCCGACTTGAGCCGTTGCATGCATAGGCGCTGTACCTGTCACAATTTTAACAAGACCAACAATAATTAAGATCGTAATCACCGCAATAAAGCTGTACACAGGAACCATCAACAGTCCCGCACTTTCACGCAGCCCACGTAAATTCATCAGCATCAATAATAAAACAATAATAACGGAAATCAATACGCGATGATGATACAGGGCTGGAATTGCAGAAGCAATTGCCTCCGCCCCCGCTGATACGGACACAGCTACGGTCAACATATAATCGACTAGAAGTGAGCCGCCGGCAATCAGACCAGCATTTTTTCCTAAATTCTCACTACTGACGACGTATGCTCCGCCGCCATGAGGATAGGCATGAATAATTTGACGATAAGATAAAATTAATGATGCTAATAAAACCAAAACGACTATTGCGATTGGCAATGAATACCAAATCGCTGCTGCTGACAAGGTAACCAGAACAACAACGATCTGTTCCGTCCCATAGGCCACAGAAGATAGCGCATCTGAGGAAAGCATTGCTAAAGCAGCAAAACGTGACAAGTTTTGATCATCGTTTTCCGAAGACTTTAGCGGCCGGCCAACCAGCAAGCGTTTAAGATAATCCACTAGACTCACTCCCTATTTCTATTAATCAGCATTCTCTTTAAAAAATGCAAACAAGCGAAATATTACTCGCACTCCTATCAAATGTCAATGATTTTTCCAACAAATTTTCATACCTTTAGTAAAACACGAAAACAGGCAAAACAACAGTAATACGCTGTTGTCTTGCCTGTACTTTTTTAATGGAAAATTTTGCTTTCATGGGCAACTTTTGTAAGTTTGGTTAAACGAGGTTGTAATACTGGATACGCCCAAGTTCCTAGGATACCAAACACAATGAAAAGAACGATCATAATAATGATATCTCCTGTCGCATTTGGCCAATAGATTCCACCAGCACTTTCACGTAGCAAGTTAACCGCATGGGTAAATGGCAACCAAGGATTGACTGCTTGGAAGAACTTCCCAGATACCTGGATCGGGTAGTTTCCCCCGCCTCCAGAGATGGATAGCACGAGAACAATAATCGCGATCCCTTTTCCGACTGTCCCAAAGAGCGCCACAAGTGTGTAAACAATCATCATGAAGGCCAGAGCGACCAATACAGCAAACAGTACGCTATAGACTGGATTTTTCACATAAACGCCTAGTAAGAACATATTTCCTAGCGTTACAATCAACGCTTGTCCAACACTTACGACTAAATAGGTTAACATCCGTGCGCCAAATTGTTCACGTTTCGTGTATTTGCCGCGATCTTTTTTATCCAAGAAGAACTCTGTTGTGGTAACACTTGAGAACAATACCGCTCCGACCCACAGACATAATGCTGTATAGAAAGGGGTGCTTGCCGACCCGTTATTCGCAATTGGATACATCGTATTGGTTTGTAAATCTACAGGAGTCGTGAAGAAGTCACTTTCCTTTTGTGCATCCAGCTTCAATAATTTCAATACTTGACCGAAGTCAATCGTCTTATCCCCTTGTTGGATCGCATTCGCCGCTTTTTGGATACCGCTGCGTAGAGTCGGCCAATCATTTTGGATTAAATCCGTCGCAAGATTTAAGGCCTGTTCAACCTCGGGCATTTTATCATTTGCGACCTTTAAGCCGCCAGTCAGATCCTTTTTCACACCTGGCCAATCATTTAGCATGAAGTCCGCAGCCATGCCTAACTTTTGTTCTACTACTGGCAATTCATTATTGTAAAGATCTGCACCTGTATTGATCCCATTAACAATGTCGTTCATATGTCCATTTAATAGCACATTTGCATCATGTACTTCCTGACCAATAGCTGGCATTTGTTTTTGGTATTTTTCTAGGAAGGTGATCGCATTGCTGACAGTGCCTTCTGTCGAATTTAATAAAGAAGCAAAATCAATTTGTTGTGCTTGATTCAAGACCCCTTGTGCAGTAGTAATTGTATTGATTAATTTATCGAGAATCGTGCTGACCGTTTGAGAGATTTGCTCAGCGTTTATGCCACTTATTACAGAAGAAACGTTATCCGCAGCATCTTGAACATCTTCCAGTAATTTCTCTATCTCTTCAACACTACCATTTCTTACTGAATTGTCTAACTTTGTTAAACGATCATTTAGAATATCCAACGCCCCACTAGTATTAGACAACGCTTGAAGTATATTAGCTAATTTTTGACTAGCGTCTGCATCACCATTTTTATCAGCTAGATTTTTCATATTTTGAATTAAATTGGATACTGAAACAATTGCGGCTTGTTGGTCTTTATTTCCTTGAATAAAGCTATTAATTACTTTACTTAAGGTCGCTCTTTCTTCAGGTGTTAAATCATTATCTGCCACTGCAGTCTTGATTGAATCCGCCAAAGAACTAGTCGTGTTCGCTACTTCCCCAATCGACTGCAGCGTCACCTGAACACTGCTTGAAATACTTGGTACCGCGGATTTCAGTTTTTCTGCGCCATCTTTTGTTGTTGCAGCAAAATCGTCCGCTTGGTTCCCAAGCTTTTGAATGTCCGGCAGGATCGTTTGAACTTGATGAATGATGTTCAATCCTTGTTTGGCCTCGTTAATGCCGTCATTCATCGTCTTTTGAATCTCAGCAAAGTCACCATCCACTTGTGCCAACTGATTGCCGGCTTGTTGAATTTCTGGAATCTTCTGCTGCAGAGTCAAGATAACACTAGCTTGCTGTTTGATCTCTGGCATCTTTTGATTTAACGTGATCAATTTTTGGCCCATTTCATCGACTTGCGGTAAATAAGCCTGCAATTCATTGGCTTTTGCCAATTTTTCCTTCAACTCAGGTAATTTGCCCTGCACCTCTACAACTTCCTGCGTGTATTTATCGATTTCACCTAAATTATCATTTGTAGTAAGAATCAAATTCTTTACCTTATTGATACTTACTAAGTTCTCATCAATGTTATAGCCGATCTCATTAAAAACCTTCAATAGTGTTGAACTAGCTGTTTTAATAAACTCTTGACTGATTTCTTGTTGGATTGATCCGGCACCCTTATCCGTAATTTTCGGTGCGATCGCATTGATTTTTTGATTCAGATAATATTCGATCTTTGGTTTTTTTATATCTCCGGAGGTGAAGCTCAATAAATCTTTCGAAAATTCTTTTGGCAGATAAATACCCGCATAGTATTTACCAGACTTTACGCCTTCGACAACTTGTTCTTTGGAGTCAACGAAGCGCCAGCCTAATTGCTTATTTTTGTGAAGATTTTTGACGACTTCATTTCCGATCTCGACATCCTTGTCTTGGAATTTCGCCCCTGTATCGGCGCTGTACACAGCGATTGGTAATTCACCGGTATTGGAATATGGATCCCATAAGGCTTTTATATTGAACCAGGCGTAAAGGGATGGAATGATGACTAACGCAGCCATCAGAAAAATGGCGATCGGATTTTTGAAAATTCGTCGCCAATCTAATTTAAAAAGACTCCATGTATGTTTGAGAGATTGTAAAACTTTCATTGATTTCACCTACTATTTTTTCTCGCTGAACCACTTTAGCACGGAATTTCGGCTAATTTCAATTCTAGTGTGGGGCTGAAATGACCTTTTTTGACATTCCTAACGATTTGTCATAATTGTATCCCTTTTCACCTATGAAAAGCTAAAGAAATGCTTAAAGACTGAGTTTCTTGGCCTTGATAAAGCGATTTAGAAGTTGATCTGTCAAGGCTTCGATTCTTTCTAAATCATTTTCCTTTGATAGGTTCAAAATCGGTGTCGCTTCCAAATCCCGTAAACGAATCGGCTGCATCTGATTCCCTTCTAAACGCAGCGTCACTTCTGGATGTGGAATCTTGTCTCCGCAAGGCCCCGCGACTAAAAACGCAAGCTGATAGCCTCCATCAATTTCACGCAAGCGATAATAGCCATCTGCCAAATCTTCTGTTCCATCAAAATTCGCTTTTATTAATAACCATTTTCGTTGATCCATTTTATTCCTCTCTTTTAATAATGATTTTTCCTGCTGATGGGTGCCCCTCTAATGCTTCATGTCCTTGAATCACACTCGATAAAGTGAAGGGCAATACTTCTGCAATCGTTAACTGAAGATTGTCCGCTAGTTCTGTTAATGCCGTCAACGCTTCAAAATCTGAATAATCCTTTGAAGGACTGTAAGAGAGATAATGCCCAGATTTTTTTTGTTCCTCTGGCAGGACGTTTAAGGCGACAAAATTCCCGCCTTCTTTCATAATTTGCATCCCTGATTCACCAGCACGCCCGCCTTTAGTTGCGTCAATTACTGTATCCGCCTGATTTTCAAAAATCACTCCAGCATCCTCTTCATCATAAGCAACAAATTGGTCCGCTCCTAGTTGGCGCACTAAGGACTCATTCCGTTTAGAAGCCGAAGCCAAAACAGTCTTTTCTTGTTTCTTTAAAAACTGGACTAGGAGTGAACCGACTGCTCCAGATGCTCCTTGTACCATCACTGTCTCCCCAATGCCATCACCTAATACGTGCGTGACTAAATTGTACGTTGTTAACCACGGAGTTACAGCACCTGCTGCCGCTTCCCACGACATTGAAGCTGGTTTCTTCACTATTTTTTTACCTGGAACAACTACTTCTTCGCCATAAGTCCCTCCAACCGCATGAACAATCACTTCATCGCCAATCTTTACATGGGCAATCTCGCTGCCAACTTCTGTCACGATTCCCGCACCATCATTGCCTAATACGTAAGGAAATTTAAGTGTTCGAAAATCACGCATCGCTCCTTGCCGCAAAGCAATATCATAAGGATTAATCGCGAAAGACAATAGCTTTACCCGAACATGGCTCGCATCCACCGCTCGAGGTTCTGCCTCGATTTCTATCAATACATCTTTGGCCGTACCGTAATCTTTTATTGCAAAACGTTTCATCTTCATCTGTCCTTTCTATTATTTATAAACCATTGACTGAAACCTTATCCCTGAAACAGTTTTTTCGTTTCCTTCAATTTGAAACCCTAACCGTTCATATATCGGAACAGCATAGGGAGAAGAATTGACTGTTACTTGTTCCGGCATTAGTTCTGAAAGCATCTCTTGAAATAATTGCTTCGCGATTCCTTGACGATGATAGGCTTCGTCAACAAACAAAAGTGCTACATGGGCAGGTAAACGGACCGCTAGTAATCCTACGATTTGCCGGGCATCTTTCCCACACCAAACCTGTACTTGATTCACCGACAACTCCATTTCTAGCTCTTCATCCAAATATGTCAAAAAATGAGCCACGCCCTCCTTTGAATAATCTGGTGCTTCAAATGTCATAAATACTTTTTTGACTAATTTTTTCGCCTCAGATAATTCCGATAGTTCCAACCTTGAAATCTCAACATTCATCCCACCGCTTCCTTTCCGGAAACCTTTATTTTTATTGTAGCGATTCTTTTACAGTTGTTCCAACAAAAAGGTGTGTCTCACCTATGCAAGACACACCTTTTCTTTAGCAACTAATCTAATTCAACTTTTCCAGTATACAATTGATAATACATTCCGCCTTCGGCTAACAGACTTTCATGATCTCCACGTTCAATGATTCGACCATGATCCATTACCATAATCACATCCGAGTTTTGAATCGTTGATAATCGATGGGCAATAACAAATACCGTGCGCCCTTCCATTAAACGATCCATTCCAGATCGAACAATGCTTTCCGTTCGAGTATCAATACTGGAGGTTGCTTCGTCCATGATCATAACTGGGGGATCTGCGATCGCGGCACGGGCAATCGCCAATAATTGACGTTGTCCCTGTGATAGACCTTCGCCATCGCCAGTGATCACCGTATCGTATTTTTCTGGCAAATGCTGGATAAAGGTATCCGCATTTGATAGCTTCGCTGCTTGATAAACCTCTTCGTCTGTCGCACTTAAATTTCCGTAACGAATATTTTCCTTAACGGTCCCTGTGAATAGATGGGTATCCTGCAAAACGATCCCTAAAGAAGAACGCAGAGAGCTTTTTTTGATTTTTTTGACATTGACACCATCGTAGCGTATTTTACCTTCTTGAATATCGTAGAATCGATTAATCAGATTCGTGATTGTCGTCTTACCAGCACCTGTCGCCCCAACAAAAGCCACCTTTTGACCAGGCTCGGCATAAAGATTAATATCATGCAGTACCAGCTGATCGTCATTGTAGCCGAAATTCACATCCTCGAATCGAACATCTCCGGTCAGACGGACATAAGAAGTCGTGCCATCTTCATGAGGATGCTTCCAAGCCCATATACCAGTCCGTTCATTGGTCTCAACTAGCTCGCCGTTCACTTCTTTGACATTAACTAACGTTACATAGCCATCATCCACTTCAGATTCTTCATCCAATAATTGAAAAATCCGATCCGCTCCTGCCAAAGCCATAATAACGAAATTGATTTGTTGTGAAATTTGACTAATAGGACCATTCAACGAACGGCTCAATTGTAAGAACGAAGCAATCATTCCGACAGTCAGAGCAGAAACACCGTAAACTGCAAAGAGGCCGCCAATTATTGCCACTAAAACATACTGAATATTCAAGAGATTCATCATAATGGGCATCAATGTATTTGCAGTAGCATTGGCTTTCGTCGCACTTTCTTGCAGCTGATCATTGATTACGTCGAATTCCTTCATTGCACTTTCTTCATGATTGAAGACCTTTACTACCTTTTGTCCGTGCATCATCTCTTCGATGTATCCATTGACTTTTCCAAGAGAGCGCTGCTGTTCACCAAAATACCTTCCGCTGCGATTGGTAATAAAACGAAGCATGACAAACATCAATGAAACCGAAACGATAACAAAACAAGTTAAAGGAATACTCAATGAAAACATCGCAATAAACACGGAAACAAATGTGACTAGCGCCATCATTAGATTCGGAATACTTTGCGAAATCATCTGACGCAATGTATCGGTATCATTGGTAAAATGACTCATGATGTCTCCATCAGCATTTGAATCAAAATAGCGTAAGGGCAACGTTTCTAGATGATTAAACATTTGATCGCGAATCTTCTTTTGCGTTCCTTCAGAAACTTTTACCATGATCAGGTTATAAGAAAGCGTCCCAATAATCCCGACAACGTAAATCAAAGCCATCGTCATAATCGCCTTCAACAGACCTGTAAAATCAGGATTGCTTTGTCCAATCAGCGGAGTGATGTAATCATCGATCACGACCTGCAAAAACAGTGAGCCCCGCACATTC
Organism: Enterococcus raffinosus; assembly: GCF_001886185.1. Taxonomy (GTDB): domain Bacteria; phylum Bacillota; class Bacilli; order Lactobacillales; family Enterococcaceae; genus Enterococcus_A; species Enterococcus_A raffinosus. Next base: position 75,123 of record NZ_JXLA01000004.1, read on the forward strand.
GCAAAGGCACTGATCAGGATCATGAAAAAGACAATGATCAGTTGCATTTTATGCTCCTTCGCCATAATTTTCAAAAGGCGTTTGATTGTTTTCATAGGGCTGGATTTGGGCATCGTTGCTTTATTCATCATGGTCACCAAATCCTTTCTGTTGAGAATCAAAGACTTCTTGATAGATAACATTATTTGCCAGCAGCTCATCATGCGTTCCAACACCGTTGATTTTTCCATCGTCCAATACGATGATCCGATCTGCATCTTGGATGGAACTGATCCGTTGAGAAATAATGAAGGTCGTCGTCCCTGGAATCTCTTTAGCTAGACCTTCGCGAATCGCCCGATCCGTTTTCGTATCTACTGCACTCGTAGAATCGTCTAAGATTAGAATTTTGGGCTTTTTCAACAAAGCACGGGCAATCGTCAAGCGCTGCTTCTGACCGCCGGAAACATTGTTCCCGCCTTCAGAGATCATTGTGTCATATTTATTAGGAAATTCTTGAATAAATGAATCTGCCTGCGCAATCGTTGCTGCATGGATAACTTCTTCCTCTGTAGCATTTTCATCGCCCCAGCGCAGATTTTCCGTGATCGTTCCGCTGAATAAAACATTATTCTGCAGAACCATTCCCACTTGGTCACGTAATGTTTCTAAATCGTAGCTGCGAACATCATGACCGCCTACTTTGATTTGACCATGCGTAACATCGTAAAGTCGTGGAATCAACTGGACCAAACTTGATTTTGAACTCCCAGTACCGCCCACAATTCCGATGACTTCACCAGAAGCTATTTTCAAATCAATATTTTCCAATACGAGTTTATCCATATCATCTTTGTAGCTAAAGCAGACATCATTAAATTCTACTGAACCATCTGATACTTCTGTCAGAGGATTATCGCCATTTTTCAGATCACTTTCTTCCGTCAACACCTCTGTGATTCGCTCCGCAGATGTACGGGCGATCATCAACTGAACAAAGGTCATTGACATCATCATCAAGCTCATCAAGATCTGCATTGTATAATTGAACATACTGACTAACTCACCGGTGGTCAGATTCCCTTTGTCTACGATTAATTCCGCACCTAACCAAGAAAGCAGCAGCATACACGTATACACGGCTACCTGCAGGAGCGGCATATTGAAAGCAACGATTCGTTGTGCCTTCGTAAAATTATCAAAAACCATTTTTGATACACGACTGAATTTTTCTTCTTCATGGCCTTCACGGACATAAGACTTCACCACTCGTATTCCTTGCAGATTTTCATGGACCACGTTGTTCAATCGGTCATAGGTTCGGAATACCTTTTCAAACAAAGGATGGGCAAAGCGAATAATCAGACCTAGCCCCACAATCATAATCGGAACAATCACTAAATAAATCATGGATAGCTCTCGATTAATATGAAAGGTCATCACTAATGAGAAAATCAAGATTAGCGGTGAGCGTACCAAAATCCGTATCACCATTTGATAAGCATTTTGAACATTGGTAACATCTGTGGTTAAACGGGTAATCAAACTCGAACTTGAAAAACGATCAATATTCGAGAAGGAGAAACTTTGAATCCGTTCAAACAGGTTATGACGCAAATTTTTGGCAAATCCTGCTGAAGCGATAGCGGCGGTTCGCCCGCCTAATGTTCCCATAGCTAGTGCAAACAATGCACACAAAAATAATAAACCACCATAACGTAAAATCGTATTCGTATCACTTTTTTCGATGCCATGATCGATCAACCCTGCCATGATCAAGGGCATGATCACATCCATCAAAACCTCCCCCATTGTAAATAGAGGGGTCTGTAAGCTCTGCTTCTTATATTCACCGACATTTGCCAGTAATTTTTTCAGCATGTATTCACGTCCTTTCCTAACTAATTGCTTACTATAGTATAGAGATTTTTATACAAAAGTTCTAATAAATTAACCCCTTTTTCATAAAAAAGAGCCCTCTTGTTTTTAAGAGGCTCTTTCATTTCGAAACAAAACATACTTGTCCGCCTATTTTTTTAGAATCGGCCACTTTCGCTGCTGATCGAAATAACGCGCCTCATTTTGAGCCTGAGTGACCAGTTTTTCAGGATAATCCATCACCTTCAACAAGGCGATTGCGTTACGAGTGATTGCCGGTCCTTTCTTTAATAAGTAGTCAAACGTGATGCCTTGTTCTTCTGTCACAGTTTCCTCAAAATGCACATTATCACATTGATTTTTCAGGATTTCAGTCAATTCAATATCATGTGTCGCTACAAAGCTTAAGCTTGGGTAATCTGCCAACCAGGTAACAACACTAGAAGAAGCTGCGATTCGTTCAATCGTATTCGTTCCTTTTAGTATTTCATCAATAAAACAATAGCATCGTTCACCTTTTTCCACTTGATCCAGAAGCCTTTTGATTGATTTTATCTCAGCGACAAAATAACTGTCACCTGCGATAATGTCATCTTCAACAGCCATGGAAGTTAGAACGTGTCCCGCCTGTAAGATAAATTCTTCAGCAATTGCTGTATTGATCGTCTGAGAAAGAATCGCACTAATAGCAATACTTTTGACATAGGTCGATTTTCCAGAGGCATTGGATCCGGTAACTAATGTATTTCGATGCCAGTCAACAGGATTAACCACTGAATAATCAACAAGTGGATGATAAACGTCCTTCGCTTGAATTCCTCCTTCAGCAAATTCTGGCTGGCAGCTTTCTGGGAAATACGTCCGAAAATTCAGAACCGCTGCGGCAACCTCCATCTCTCCCAGCACTGTCCACAAAGCAATTGCTTCTTGACTATATTTACTCAAGCGAGTAATCACGAAATTGTAGGCAATAAAAGGAATCATAAAAGCCAAATTCAAATATTCAAATAAAATATCCGCTTCACTTGTACTCTTTACTCGAAAGGTAAAACCCCAGCGAGCAATGGATTTTAAGGGTTTTACATTTTTCATGATTTCTGTCTGACGTGGAGTTGCTAACTTACTTAATCTATTAGCCAAAGAAATCGACTGAACCAAATAGCGCATACTTTCTAATTCTGTTTCCAAGTTGGCTTTCTTTGTCATATAAAAAATAATATTGAATAAAATAGACCCCAGCAGGAAAAATATACCTATTGGTCCAATGAATAAAAGCGAAAGAAGTCCCACAAACGGCAAAGCTCCAAGTAAAACAAATAACCATAAATTCCCTAACTTTTCTTTTTGACCATTCGCAATATATTGCTTAGTAAAATTATTGTCCCGCTTTCCCAATCCAGCAAAATAATACTGAACCTTCTCTCTGATTTCAGGGTTCGCTTGATAAAACTGGATCAACTCTTCTAAATCATCGGCTTGATGAAAATTATAGTTTCTCAAGCGTTGATACAACGCCTCTGATCCAATACTAGAATAAGTCCCATTGAGCAGTTCAAAAATTTCACGCATATCCAAATCGTACCAAGTTAAATCGTCAATTTCACTATCCCATTCGTGAAATTGCTTTTCAATCTGCCAGACAGACTTCAAGCTTTCTTCTTTATCAAAACGAGTCTGACGTGGCAATTTTCCCCACTGGGTTCTAACCAAATGTCGAATCTTGAGTTGGGAAGAAATATCTAACACGACAAAAAATATCGCAACAATCAAAACAATACCTACAGCTAATAGTATGGGATTCATCATTTTCTCCTTACTTAAAACAGTTAATCTCATTGTAGCGAAAGTTCTGAGTAATGGAAACAAAAAAAGAGACTCAAAGCGAGTCTAACGAATCTCTTTTATCACAGTACCAATTGATGACAAATCACTCTCTGTCAAAAAATCATCAACGATTTTCAAATTACCATAGGAATAATTTTTGATTGGGTAGTTAGCAACTACTAGATCGTAATCTTTGAAGTTCACATCCTGCCGATAATCCAACGCCGATCCTTGATGGGCTTCGATCCAAACACGCGAATAGTAGCGACTCCTAATGAGTTCTGCAAGCAATTCTGCATGACTTTTACCAGAATCACTCATCACCAAAATCTTAACCTTTGTCGAATGGGTATCTAAAGAATGAGCCAATCCCTCCCATTCTTTAAATAAAACCGTCAGAACTGAAAAATAAAATTGACTAAACCAAGGATCACCGAGTGTGCGTTCCATCCGCAATAATAATTGATGGACGTATTTTGTGAAATGCGGGTATTGCTGTTTCGCATTTCGTGAAAAATAGGCCGCTGAGTCAAATAAAATTGACCGTGGATAAGGACAAACTTGATACGCTGCTTGTATTTGCAAAAGTTTTTGCAGGATAACTTTGCGTCTTTCATCAGACAGAGGGACTTCATAGACATGTTCCAGCTCTCCAAGAAAACTTTCTAAATACCCTAATGTATGTTGACAAGTTGGATCAAAACGCGTAATGAAACACGAACAAAACAAACTATTCGCCACCTCATAATACCACTCATCTGTCACTAAATATTCCGAGTTTTGGACTATTCGATCAGCTGCTGGTCTTAAGGTTAAAATTTTATCAACCAACGCTTGATTCAAGCTCATTTTCTCTCGCTCTGATAATTCAAAACCCTGTGACGTACGCTCGATAATGATTGCCAATAAGTAACTGCTCTCTAAAACTTCACGATCATTATAAACAATATCAAAAGAACGATTCGCACATTTGATAAACTCAATCATTCGTTGGCGTTCTAATACAAAGGGCCATTCGTTTAATCCATATTTCTCTAAAAATAATTGAACATAAAAAACACGGACCCACCGTTCGTTTTTCGCATTTACTCGAAAGGGCCTTCGTTCCAAAACGAGCCCTTTTTCTTTTAAAACCTTATCAATTTGCTTGATCATGCGATAAAAGGTCGCTTCACTAATGTACAGCTCCTTAATCCAATAATCCATATCCTCATTTGGTTGGAAGAAGATTCGTTCCAAAAAAGTAAAGGCCTCAGACTCTTCCATCAAATTTCGCGCTAGCTGTCGTGTCTTATTATGAAGTGCATCATTCAAACGAAAGCCGTTTGTACGAGAATATTCTACCCCAACATGTTCTCCCCAATGATCATTGATTGCTTCAACATCAGAGATAACCGTTTTCATTGAGCAATCTAACAGATCAGCAATCATTTCTGGATTCTGCCATCCAATCAAATCCCTTAAAACACCAATAATGGCTAGCCGCCGTTGTGTTGTATTTTTTAGTAATCTTCGCACAAAAGTCCCCCCTTAAGCCAATTGTCACTATTCTTCAAATTCAATAATCTTTTTTATTTTTTTGGATTATAACATTCTTTGGTCATTATATCATAAAATAACTCCATAAAAGCGGAAAAATATTGATATTTATTTAACTAAAATCCACATATAACAACTCCTTTTAACAATTACGTTATTTTTATTTTTTGTTAATCATTTATGCTTTATCATCTAGGCAAATAAGAAAAAGGAGTGTTTTTTATGAAATCAGCACGAAGGAAAAAAACTATTTTTTCAGCTGTTATTGTATGTCTCCTCTTATTATTTGTCCCACTTATTTTTTCTTCCATTTCAGATGCTCGATCCAATAATAAAAAGGAAGATAGCTATGAAAATCAAGTAAAGATTTATGGTGAAGACACGATCACGATCACTGCGAACCATTCCTTTCACCCAAAACAGTATTACAAAGCCGTTGATGATAACTATCAACTTATCAAACTCAACTATTCTAAAATTAATACAAGCAAACCTGGACGCCACTCACTAACCTTATCGGCAAAAAACAAACAGGATTACGATAAGCGGAAAGTCCTTATTATTGTTGAGGAAGAAAAAGTTGCTCCTTCTGAAAAAAAAGAAGATAAAACTCATACCGCTGCTGCTTCGCAAAAAGAGGCAACCATAGCCCCTGTTGAAACTCCCGATCCGCCAGAAGTAGCAGAACCTACTACTTCTTCTTCAAAAACAGAACAAACACCTGTCGAACCTCCAGTACAACAAGAACAGCTCAACAATGAACAAGAAATACAGCCTGTAGTTCCAGAGGAAACTCAAACAGAAGTTACTGCTCCACAAACACCTTCTTTACAGCCAAATCAAATTTCTTTTCACGGTCAGTTTCTTCCTTATGTAAATGCTGGGCAAGGCAGCGGCCAGGGGGTTATCAATGGTAGTGCGGTTGCTGCAACTTGGGGTGGAAACCCTACACAATCTGGTATGGATAATCAAAACACTCATTTTATTGGGCACAATCCTGGAATCTTCTCGCCATTATTAGCCCTTGGTGGAGGAGATGCCATTACTGTTACTGATAACGCAGGCAATGCAACCACTTATATAGTAAATGGATTGATTCAAGTCGATGATAGCGGCAGAGACATCGCTTCTGGAATAGATAATTGGGACCAGATTACCTCTGCTGGTGGAGGCGAACGTATTACCTTACAGACGTGTCTCAGCGATACCGTCAATCTGATCGTTTATGCGCAAGCATAAAAAGAGGCTGACACTTTGTGTGCCAGCCTACTTTTTTATTGTCCGCTCCATAATATAGCGAATAAGATGAGCTATCAGCATCGTAGAAAAAACAATCGCAGTGACTATCTTTATTCCTGTTGGAATATACCCTGGTGAAGCACCGATGCCTCTCAAATGGCCTATCGCAATTAAACACACTCCGCCTAAATTATAGGTAATTAAAAGTAGCTTATTGATTTTACGAATCCTTTCTTCCATCATCCTCTCCTCCGTTCGTACTGGACATCCCATACTGGTTTCTAAAATTCTGCGAATCCGCCAAATAATCCAAAAGGCTAGGTTTGGCCTGGCCTAAAAGCTCATCGATACTTTTTCGATAAATTTTACTAAGGGCAATCAGCTGATCATAATCTGGTGCACTTTTATTCAATTCCCATTTAGAAATGGTTTGCGGTGTAACATGCAGAAGCTCAGCAAGCTGTTTTTGGCTCATCTTTTTTCTTTGACGAAAATACCGAAGCTGTTCTCCGATATCAACCATTGCTCTCCCTCATTTCCAGTGCTTTTCTATACCTGTATTATATAATGCTAACCTCCAAGTTTACTATAAATCATTGATAGATGATTCGTTGAACCATGAAAAAAAGAACACAACGAATCGTTGTGTCCTTGTTAGCTAGCATATTTTGAGAAATTTTCCTGTAGCTTAAACGCTGGTTCCTAAGATGAGAAACAAGCCTTGTAAATCTAGCTGATTTTATGTAAGATTCGATGTCACAGCAGACATCGTCTCGATACCCACGCTGATACGTAAGGCAGCATCCACTTCTGCCATCAAGCACCGATCTAAATGACAAACCTTTTCCTTCAAACGTGATTTGTCAATCGTGCGAATCTGCTCTAATAAGATAACCGAATCTCGTTCAATTCCGGTACCGTTTGATTTGATTCCGATATGTGTTGGTAATTTAGGCTTAGCCATTTTCGCTGTGATCGCAGCGATGATGATTGTCGGGCTAAAATGATTTCCTAAATTATTTTGGATGACCAATACCGGCCGAATGCCACCTTGTTCAGAACCAATGACTGGCGATAAATCCGCGAAATAGATATCACCACGTTTAACCATAATAATCTCCTTACTCCTTTTAATGTAGGCATTTTTTACCAAAAAATGCCCCCGATGTTCTTTCCTTTAGTTTTGATAAATTCTAGGAACACGTTCTGAAAGCATGCAGCAAACCTCATAATGGATTGTCCCTAAATGATCTGCAACCTCTTGCATTGTAATCTCTTTTCCATTGTTTTGACCGATCAATGTGACTTTTGTACCAACCTTGAACTCTCGTGGCAGACGAACCATTAATTGATCCATACACACACGACCAACAATCTCACAATACTCGCCTTCTACCAATAATGAAAATCCCTGCATCTTCCGCAGCCAACCATCCGCATAGCCGATCGGAATAGTCCCAATCCATTCTTTTTTAGGTGTGTCATAGGTTTTACCGTAACCAACACCTTCACCGGCAGCCAATTCTTTTACTTGAATCAACTCAGAAACTAATTCCATTGCAGGTTTTAATGGATAGGTCTCTGGCAATTCATGACCTGATGGATTCAATCCATACATTCCAATGCCATAGCGAATCATGTTTCCCGGCATTTCTTTGTCATGCCATAAGGCCGTCGCGCTGTTGCTTGAGTGAACGTAGCGTGGCAAATGATCTAGTGCCTCAATCACCATGTTAAACCGCTCTGCTTGCTTATGCCAATAAGAAGCGTCTTTCTCATCAGCGGTAGCGAAATGAGTAAATAGACCTTCCCAAATCATATGTGGTGAATCATCAATGATTGCAGCAGCTTCCTTTACTTCTTCTGGTGTTAAGAAACCAATTCGCCCCATTCCAGAATCCGCTTTAATATGGATCTTTATTGGTTTTGTTGCCTCTTCTAAATCTTTTAAAACTTCTTGAGCCTCGATCAGCCATTCCTTTGTTGCCACGGTGATTGACAAATCATAATCGATAACCAATGATAGATAGCTTGGGAATACCACACTCAAAACTAAAATAGGCTCCGTAATCCCCGCTTCTCGCAACTCGATTGCTTCATCCAGTGTCGCCACACAAAAACCTGTAGCACCAACCGATAAAGCCGTTTGAGCAGTAGCAACCGCTCCATGACCATAGCCGTCTGCTTTCACTACAGCAAACAATTCCACGCCTTCCGGCAAACGCTCAATCTCATGTTTGATGTTCTCTCTCAATGCTTTCCTATGTATGATAGCTCTTGTAGGTCGATGATACGTTACAACCATAAACTAAGTATCCTTCTTTCTATTCTTCTAGCAATACTTGAGCGATCGCTAGGTCCTCCGTATGGGTCAAGCTGACAAAAACTTTTCCCTGATGAGGTGATTTTGTAAAGGCGGGTGCACCGTTATCATCTCGTAAAATCTCTAAATCCTGAAAACTGACTTTTCCAATGCCGGTCCCCCACGCCTTTGAAAAAGCTTCTTTACATGCATACCGTCCTGCTAGAAATTCTACCTGACGATGAGGCGAATGGCTAGCAAAAAGGGTCTGTTCCGCCGGAGTTAATATTCGTTCCACAAAATGCGGTCGGCGCTCAATGATTTTTGCGACTCGTTCAAGTTCAGTCGCATCAACCCCGATTCCTTTGATCATACTCTCAACCCTTTCAAGTAACATCTTTATTTTACCAAAGACTTCTTTAAATGCTATGATTTTTTTTTAATAATCCGCGCAAAGTCCTTTATATCAAGAAAAAAGCCATCAATCAAAAAGATTGATGGCTTTGACAGTTATGAACGAATTAATCGTTTGTGTTGGTGCGAATTACAAACCCGCGCTTTTTGTCGTTACTACGGTTTGAATTTTTGTTGTTGCTGCGTTGTTTGTTTCCGCCGTAGTTTTTGTTCTTGTTATTGTTATTGTTACGGTCGCGATCTTTGCGGTAGTTATCTTTTCCGCGTCCGCCGCCACGGTTGTTTCCTCCGCCGCGTTTACCGCCACGATTAAAGCCGCCTTTTTTATTTGAAGGCAATGGACGTTCTGGTGTAATTTTAACAGGTACAGAGTCAGCTGGGTCCTTAGCGACCGTCTTCAACAGCATTGCAGTTAATTCTTCTGGAGAATAAGCTGCTAATAACTCCTGTGCTGATTCATTGTATTTTTCTAAGCTATCAGAATTTTCTTCCATTTGGCTTTGAATTTGTTCCATCGCCGCTCCTAGTTGACCCTTGAAGGCTTCTTTCTCGGTTGGCGGACGCATTGGGTTCATCCGTTTTTTCGTTAAGTTTTCAATGACATGCAAGTAACCCATTTCGTTTGGTGTAACGAACGTCACAGACATACCACCTTTACCAGCACGACCTGTACGACCGATGCGGTGAACATAGCTTTCTGGATCTTGTGGAATATCATAGTTATACACATGAGTGACACCTGAGATATCCAATCCGCGAGCAGCAACATCCGTTGCAACTAAGATATCAAGATCTCCACGTTTAAATGAGCGCAAGACACTCATTCGTTTTTGTTGTGACAAATCGCCATGAATTCCTTCTGCTTTGTAGCCGCGCGCCTCCAAGCCACGTGCTAATTCGTCAACGCGACGTTTAGTACGTCCAAAGACAATAGCTAAATCTGGTGTTTGAACATCAAACAAACGAGTCATAATATCGAATTTTTCATAATCTTTCGCCCGAACATAATATTGATCGATTAAATCAGCGGTCATTTCTTTCGCTTTGATTTTCACGTGTTCAGGGTCTTTCATAAATTTCACGCCGATTTTTTTGATTGCATCAGGCATTGTTGCTGAGAACAACAATGTTTGGCGTTCTGCAGGGACTTTACTGATAATTTTTTCGATATCTTCTAGGAAGCCCATGTTCAACATTTCGTCTGCTTCGTCTAGAACAAGCGTTTCGACTGTTTCTAATTTTAGGGTGTGACGATTAATATGATCCAACATCCGTCCTGGTGTTCCCACGACGATATGTGGACGATCCTTCAATCCACGAATCTGACGACCAATGTCTGCACCGCCATAGACAGCTTGTACACGAATTTTTTTATCGCGGCCTAAACGATACAATTCTTCTTGTGTTTGGATAGCAAGTTCACGGGTTGGTGAAATTACTAGGCCTTGTAAAACATTCTTGGTCGTATCAATTTTGTCTAACATCGGTAGACCAAAAGCGGCTGTTTTACCAGTCCCTGTCTGTGCTTGACCAATAACATCTTTTCCGTCTAGTGCTAAAGGAATAGTTTGTTCTTGAATCGGTGTTGCTTCTTCAAAACCTGAGCGTTCGATCGCTACTAATAGTTCTGGTGATAATTTTAGTTCTTTGAATTTCAAATGATATCCTCCTAATGTCTGTTGACCTTATCATTTAGAGCGTATGGTTTGGTATCTGCGTTTGGTCTGCAACTGTCCCTTTAGTTGCCGTCCTTGGCGATACTACCGAAAAACCGCTCCGCGAAGTCAGGCGGAAGGATCATCTCTCACAAAAAGTGGTTGAGACATCGTTCAATTGAAAAATGCCCCAACCGCTTCTCAAAAATAATTGGTAAGCCAGCGATACACCGCTAGCGAATCTTTAATTTATTGGATGACTCATTCAATCATTACTTCATTTCTCGGCAATGGCTCATTTTAGCACATCATTTCATTTTCTGCAAGTTTTCACTATTGCTGCAAAGCTTCAACAACTTCGAATAAGCCCATGCCGTTGCTGCCTTTTAAAACAATGCTGTCTGTTGTTTGCAAACTTTCTTTGATCGCCTGAATCATTTGGGATTTATCACTTTTATTGAAGTACCGCACTGTCAATGATGGATACCGATCCGCCAAAGCAAGCTTTAGTCCTTTCATTTCATCCCCGTAAAGATAGATTTCTTGAAAGTCTTGGTCATTAATATGATCTACCATACTCGCGTGTAGCGAATAGGAATCCGCACCTAACTCTAACATATCCGCTAAAACAGCTAGGCGGCGGCCTTCTGTTGGTAATTTTGCAAAAGTATCCAGCACTAGTCCCATTGCTGTTGGGTTCGCATTATAAACATCACTCAAAATGTCTGCGCCATTATTCGCCTTCAACCACTGGGTGCGATTTTGAGTCACCTGTACATAGGCTAGTCCTTGAAAAATTTGCTCATTGCTAACGTCGAACCATCGACCAATTGCCATCGCAATCAACGCATTCTGCACATTATAGCTTCCTGGCAGAGGAATTTGGTACCCATTATCATCAACTGAAAAAACTGTCGCGCCTTTGTTTTCATTCAGAATCGTAGCAGATAGGTCCCCTTTTTGAATGCCAACGGTTTCGACCGTTTGAGACAATGAACTAATACGCTCTTCTAATAAAGGTTCGTCGGCAGGGACAATTAGTAGGCCGTCTGAAGCTAAACCTGTTGTAATTTCCATCTTCGCGTCTGCGATTTTTTCGCGCGAACCTAAGTTTTCTATGTGGGCCTCACCGATAATCGTGATTGCTGCAACATCCGGTTCAGCCAACTCTGATAAGATACTGATCTCACCAGCATGGTCCATGCCCATCTCCAAAATTAATTTTTCAGTTCCTTCTGGCATGTGCAGGATCGTATAAGGTAAGCCAATATCATTGTTGTAATTTCCTTGTGTTTTATATGTCCGAAACTTTTGGCTAAGGACCGATTCAGTCATATCTTTTGTTGTGGTTTTTCCGTTTGAGCCTGTAATAGCAATCACATCTGGATTTTCTTCCAATAAGTAATAGCTTGCTAGAGCTTGAAAGGCTAGTAGCGTATCCTTAACTAAAATGACAGCAATACCTTCTGGCGCTGTTTCTGGATCATTGCTCCATAGTGTTGCAGTCGCTCCATTTTCTATTGCCTTTGATACAAACTCATGGCCATCATTTGTTCCCTGCAAAGGCACAAATAAATCGCCAGCTTCAATTTTTCGTGAATCGAATTCGACACCAGTAACGGTCACCTCATTTTCCGCCAATACTTTACCTTGAACGGCCTTGCTGATGATTGTCGTTGTAAAATTCATGGTGTTCCTCCCAAATTTTTGTTTCTGACTACAGTGAAATTTTCATGTACCTGTGTATCTTCCAAATAATACTCCTTTGATACGCCAGACGTTAAAAGGAACTTGAAACATCATTCAATCGAATCATGTCTCAAGCCCTACTCGGTTGTTAAACAGAAGCGAAATTATTCAAGGGCAGCTCGCTGCTCATGACGCTTTGTACCTAATTGAATCAATTCTTCAATCAAATCGCCATACTTCAAGCCCATGTTCTCCCATAATAATGGATACATGCTAAATTCAGTAAAACCAGGCATCGTATTCAATTCATTCAAGAACAATTCGTTTTTATTCGTTAGGAAAAAGTCGATTCGGCTAAGTCCTGAACCGCCTAACATTGTATAGGCTGACTTGGCATAATCGCGAGCTTTCTGCATCACTTCTTCTGGAATATTTGCCGGGATCGCCATTTGAATCGTGTTGTCGATATATTTAGCGTTGTAATCGTAGAAAGCTTCTTCTTTTACAATTTCTCCAGGCAATGTTGTCCGCACGTCGTCGTTTCCTAAAACAGCTACTTCGATTTCACGAGCATCAATTCCCTGCTCTACCAAAGCACGAGAATCATAGCGATAGGCTTCTTGCAGTGCATTTTGCAGCTCTTCACGGTTTTCTGCTCGTGTGATTCCTACACTCGAACCCATATTAGCAGGTTTGATAAACATTGGGTACAACAAGGTCCCTTCGCATTTATCAAAGATTTGTTTTGGATTTTCTTTCCATTGGTTCTTCAAAACGGGAACATAGGGAACCTGTGGAATACCGGCTGCTTGCAGGATATATTTCGTCATAATTTTATCCATCGCACAAGCACTCGTCATCACACCTGCACCGACATACGGCATATCCAATGTTTCTAAAAAGCCTTGGATGGTTCCATCTTCTCCGTTCGGTCCATGTAAAACTGGAAAGACAATCGCATTGTCTTCCTTAATATCACCGGGAGCGATTACCTTGCCGCTGAATCCCTCAACTTCATGACCGGTTGGGTCCCAAGTTAGGCGCAGCGTTTCATCTGTTTCTGGTGCTTCCGTTAACAATGGGCCTTTAACCCATTGTCCGGTTTTATCAATATAGATAAGTTGTACTTGATAATAGTCAAAATAAACCGCAGAAATAACTGAAAAAGCCGATAAAATCGCTACATCGTGTTCTGGACTTTTCCCACCATAAAGTAAAATAATTTTCAACTGAATGTCCTCCATTACTTTCTGATCCCTAACATTTTAGCACAAAAATCAAAATCCCCAAAAAGAAATTTTACAAGTATTACAAAGCTTATCATTTAGATTACAACAAAGACTGTTGGATCAAGCTTTCCAGAACTTCTTGAAAATGTGTTCGATCCTCATTAGTAAAAGGTTTCGGTCCCTTTGTACGTTGTTTCGCTTGACGCATTTTGCCTCCAATAAAACGTTGTGTCAGGAGCGCATCAATATTCATTTGCGTATATTCCATCCCTGTTTGATGTAAAACATGTGCAGCCTTCGCCAAGGTCAATGACGCCAAACCATAATCCTGTGTCACTAAAATATCCTCTGGTTGAATAACAGAAACTATTTTAAAATCGGCGGAATCGGCACCACGATCCACATAAATGAACGTCACGAAATCTGGATACTCTTTTTTTGAATAGTGATCAATACTCGTTACGATCACAACAGGCAACCCATATTTTTGAGCGATCATAATGGTTGTCTCTTTTACTGGCGACCCATCGCCATCAATAATTAAACGCATGTTTTCCAACCCTTCTAATTTGACCCAGCCCAACTAATAGAATAATAATCGAGAGAAATTTAACTATGTCCATTGTGGCAAGGATTTCTGAGGAGTGCAAGCTGCGCAGCAGAAAAATATCCTTTATTGGTAAATTTTTCGCCTGCAATGTGACAAGCATCAACAACATTAAGATAAATTGATGCGTGATGCTCCCCTTGTTAGATGTTGAATACTTTGCAGTAAGGCGTTGCTGCGCTTCAATACTCTCTGTTTGATAGTACAAACGATTTAGCCAAGCGCTGGTTCCTTTTTGAAAAAAGGTTAGTACAAAGATGGCAACTGGAAATAAGAAGCGAATACTTAATAGTAATAAACCCGCCGCTAAACCAGCCAGTTGTACATTCAACTCATTTTTAAACGATTGACGCACCTTTCCTGCCAATACTAAGGAACTAATAACCCCTAAAAGATAGGGTAAAAATAGATACAGGCCTTGTGAAGCAGCCCCTTTATAAACCGCAACGTAAAATGCACCGAAAAGAAAAATAAAATTTCCTAACATGCCATTAAGAAATGTTAGTGCATTCTGCCAAAGCGGCAACTTCCATCGACTTTTCACTTGATTAACCACAACGACAGCCACCATAAATATTCCCGCAAACAAAATAATGGCATTGTTCAACAAAGATTCATTAAACAACAATCGACCACTTCGTAATAAAAAGAGAGCAACAAAGAATAAAATGAACCAGGTCAATTCAGAAATTGAAAAAACATGCTTCGTTAATTCTTTAAAATCCATCTCGTAATGCGGATAATGTTTCACCGTATGATAAGCACAAATAAAATAAAGGGTAACGACACTTGGCACGATAACTGATTGAATAGGAAATGCAAGTGTTGTTCCATAAAATAAGGGCGCCAGAACAATTAAAGCGATCAGATAGCGACGGCTGCTCATCGTTTGAAAGCCTTTAGATTTTTCAAAAAAATTAATACTGGCATTTGCTGGCGGCAACCAAGCCGCACTTAATCCTAAAAAGATACTGCCAAATAAATAGAAAGTAAAATGCAATGCTCCAATTAAGGTTAGAAAAGAACCAATCCCACCAACCAAAAGAGAAACCATTAATAGCGTATACTGATCAATCGACCGATATAATCCGCGAATCAGAAAAATTCCAGTCACACGAAACGTATAAAAGAAAACAAAGGGTAGAACCGTAACAGACGATTGCGGATCTACCAAGTGCATAAATAATAGATACGGAATAACAATCATCGTGTTGGCTAAAACAAAAGGGGTTGTTTGCGTAAATTGTCTTAAAAATTTTTTTATTACTTCCATTAAAATTATCCTTCCACTAATAAGAAATCAACGTTATCGCTTGTTGAAATTCTTCAATCAAATGATCCTCTTTATAAGCAGCAAAATCTTCCTGATGCTTATTCAATAAGCTGCGCATTTTCATAGGAATGAAAACTTCTGCTAAATGATTATCTAAAACAAAATTCTTTGTAATCGACCATTCATAATAATACCCTAATGGTCGACAGCTATAAATGGTGTCATGAATCTTACGATCGCCAAACCGGCGATGTGTATGTCCAAATACAACTTGTTGAACATTAGGATACTGGTCCAGCAGTTCGCCTAATGCCTTCGACCCCAAGAAAGCGTTCAATTTATTCCAAATTTGATATTTCCCACTTAAATGTACAATAAACTCTTCTTTTGGAACAAAGTGGGTTGCCAAAATAACCTGATAATTTTTTCTAGCCAAATCATCCAGTACATTGCGCAATTGGCGTAAAATCTCTTGATTCACCGTCTGATCATCTGAAAAACGTTCGATGATCCGATCGAACCAATAAATATTTTTGATTGAACGAATTTGTTTTGGATCTGTTAACTCAGAAAAGCCATAATCATACCAGCCATTAAACCCTAATAGAACCATTTTTTTGTTGAGGGGCAAATAACGGAGATTTAAAAAATGACTATCTGGATAATGCTCAATCATTTGTTCTCCTTTAACATTTCCCATCTCATGGTTTCCTAAATTAAAGGTTGTCGGAAGCTCTCGTTGACGAAAAAAATGATTGACCGCTAGTGTCTGATCCATCTTATTCGCAGTATCTCCAGCAAAATGTAAGCGTGTCACCTCTTGCTCTTTTAGTAAAGCAAAAAGTTTTGACAGTTCAGTCTCGCCAAAGTGATTAATATCTGCATGTAGGTCCGTGATCACTGCTAATTTTCCCATCATACTGCCTCCTTACCCGTCTACTTTACACAAATCCTTGTAATAATGCGAGCCAAAAGCTGAATCCGCACGTAGGATATTTCAGGTCTGTGCTATACTTATTTCAAAGAAAGAATTTAAGGGGGAGAACAGAATGGTTACTTATCAAAATCTTCAAACCGATTTATTGCAAGCGCTTGATTTACACGTGGATATTTTAAAAGAAGTCAACGATATTAAAACAGAAGAGATTCCTGCTTTTTTATTTATGATGCGCAGCTTAGGATTCATGCTTGATCGGGCAGCATTAGTTTTAGCAAGCGGCGATGATGAAGAGATGTATTACATGATGTTTCAATATTATAGTTTGTTAAAAGAACTGAAATTGAATCTGGCAATGAATTATCCTTACGCCAAACTACAGGAAGAACCTTTAATGAACACTGTTGATAAATTCCCTAATACCTATGAAAATGAAATGAAGCTATGGTGGGAAGAGAAGACAGGGTTAATCGTGGAATCAACGAAGCAAACGCTCGAATTGGAAGAACACTGATGCGAATAGCTGTATATTGTGGTGCACACCTTGGGGCCGACCCTGCCTATGCTCTTGCAGCACAAGCACTGGGACATTGGATCGTAAGGAATGGGAACGAACTTGTTTATGGAGGCAGCAAACTTGGGTTGATGGGTGTGGTCGCAGACAGCGTTTTGGACGCCGGCGGTACTGTGATTGGCATCATGCCGAAATTTCTGCAGGATCGCGAACGTGTTCACACCGGTTTATCACGTATGATCACCGTAAATGACTTAGACGAACGAAAAAAGATGATGATGCAACACGCAGATGTTTGTTTGGCTTTGCCTGGAGGCGTCGGAACATTAGAAGAAATCAGCGAGGCTTATTCTTGGGCTCGTGTTGGGGAAAATAATAGTCCCTGTATCTTTCTAGATGTAAACGAGTATTATCGTCCTCTACGTATTTTTTTCGATCAAATGGTGGAACAACACTTTTTGTCAGCGGAGGATCGTCAGCTCGTTTTATTTTCTGACTCATTAATCGAAATCGACAACTTCATACAGTGCTTTTATAAAAATACTCCACACGACTGAGCCAAGTCGTGTGGAGTATTTTAGATAGTCATTTCAGGATATAAGAAACGCAAGACATCCAAAGTTAATCGACGACTTTTTCCGATATAGGGGTATATATGCATATGCATCATTGGATTAAAGTTCGCCTCGATAATCCCATAGTCATCGTGTGTTTCATAAGGCTTGTTCTTGTCTGGGATGATCAAATCAATACCACTGATACTAGCTCCCAATACCTCCACTGCTTCGATTGCTATTTGTTTATAGCTTTCATGAATTTCATCCGTTACATCAATAGAATCTCCGCCGGTAGAAACATTGGAGTTCTCCCGCAAGAAGACTTGTTGATCTTTGTCGGGAATACTGTCAATCCGTAATCCTTGTTCCTTCAGCATCAATTGTTCTAAATCACCCAATTGAATTTTTTCTAAAGGCGACCGATGATTCATTCCACGTAAAGGATTTGCGTTCTTTTCAGCGACTAACTCTTCAATCGTACGATCCCCATCGCCTATAACATTCGCAGGAATCCTAAGTAAAACGGCCTTCACTTGGTGATCGATGACAAAGAACCGATACTCTGTTCCAGGTAAAAATTCTTCAATAATGATTTCATCGTCTTCAGCAAAAGCAAGCGCCAAACCACTATTAAAATCCGTCACCGAGGTCTCACCTTTAAAAATGGTAATCCCTAAGCCATAATTCGTAGATTTTGGTTTAATCACGAAAGCCTTTTGAGCAAATCGTGGGTATGCCTTTTTCGCTGTCTCGATCGAGCCAAAGGTTTCTCCATCTGGTACCCGGAAGCCCGCTCGAGCTAGAACCGTTTTAGTGACCGTCTTATTTGCCATCAGCAACGGTGCGATATACGTATCTTTGCTGGTCATATTTCCATTTTTTACTAATTCTTGATGTTTTCTATGCTGCAGCTTCACAAACTGATCTTGCCGATCCAATACTTCCGTCTCGATTCCTTTTTGAATAGCATCGAACAGTAAATTTTGTGTTGATAATTCCATTTCCTGGAAGCCTGCTAATTGATAAGGGTGTGCCCACGCTTGATCATAGAACTTGCGTCCCAACATGGTTGCCACTGCTGCCTGTCCTTCAGTTTCATCCAAAGCAAGAATTCTTGCTGCTAACGTCTCTTCAGGTTGCTCCAGCCATGCTTGATATTTTTTAATCAGCTCAGCACCTTCTAATTCTAGCTCGTCAACCATTTGCAGCATCTCAGCAAAAATCATTTGTCCCTCTACTAAATGTGCAGTTGGTTTCATTGGATGCTCTAAAGAGACTTCATCACTTATGCGATTTCCTTCCGCTACCCACTCATCAGCTGACATTTTTTCATCGGTCCACAACAAATACAACATGAACAAATGGATGAATTCAATCTCCTCTGCATTGATCCCCACACGATCAAAGGGATTCAAATCAATATTCCGCAACTCTACATAACGAATTCCTGTATGGAAAAGATCGGCCACCTTTTTTCCACCACGCATGCGGATGGGTGCATAGAACTCTTTTTCCTCCGATAATCGGCCTTGCGAAACATTTTCCGCTAAATCTTCACTATAACGTGTCAAGGTTTCATAGGAGACTTGTACATCTGGTTTATTTACGTAGCCATAATGACTAGTCCGAATACTTCGGACAGGTTCTTTTGGACGATCCTCACTATCAAAGTAGCGGTTTTCACTTAACGGACTCGCTCCAAATAAATAGGTCAACAGCCAGCGATAACGCAAAAAATTACGGGCTATTTTCATATATAATCGCGTTTTGAAATCTTCCATAGAAGCTTCTTCAGTTTGTGCTAAAAAGAGCTGCTTTACTAAATCTAAGCCATATTCAAAATTAAAATGAATCCCACTGACCATCTGCTTACGTTTGCCATACTCCCGCGCTAAGTAACGCCGATACAACACATCTGCATGTCGCTCCAACTTCGCGATCTGGATATCTTCCTCTTTCTCGGGAAGTACTGGTGGCATAGAAAACGGCCACATCATTTCATCTTTTGACATGCTTCGCTGTGCAACATCATGGATTGCTTCTAAATATGCTAAAACTTCATCCACTGATTCTGTCACTGGGGTGATCAGCTCTAATTGTGTTTCAGAAAAATCTGTTTGGATATAGGGATGGAAGCTCCGGTTCCCCACAGGGGCTGGATGATCCGTCTGTACAAGCTCACCATCTAAGGTGACCCGTTGACTTTCTTTTTCGATCCCATAGCGTGCTTGCAGCAAGAATGGTTTTACCTTTTCTTGTGCCATCATTTTTTTTGTATTCATTTGTCCATAGTCCTCCCAAGCTACATTATATAGAAGAATAACCAGAAACAGAACGGAAATGCTTGAAAAAGAAATAGCCTTTTAAATGAAAATATGATTAAATATTAATAACAACTAGTCTAATCAAACTACAGTTTTAGTTTGTTTTTATTAAAAGAATGGAGGCCTCGCTCATGCAAGAAAAAAATGGTTCAATGATAGATACCACTCATTTACAACAAGAAACGACCCCAAAAGAGTTCGTGATGTTAAAACCGCATCATCAACATCAGTTCCATTGCAACGAGGTTCGTCGAATAATGGATGCCAATGCTCGGCAAAGCAACGTCAGCCTGCACGTTCCGCCATATTTTCAGACTATGCAAAAGAACTGTTGAGGTTTTCTCAACAGTTCTTTTTTTATTCTTCCTTCAACAGACCTTTAAAGAGTCCGACTGCAAAATCATTTGGATCAAAGGCTTCAAGGTCATTGATTCCTTCACCTAACCCAACTAGTTTAACTGGCAGATGAAGCTCATTACGGATCGCCAACACGATACCGCCTTTCGCCGTTCCATCTAGCTTGGTTAAAACTAATCCTGTAACATCCGTAGTTTCTTTGAACTGGCGTGCTTGAACTAACGCGTTTTGACCAGTTGTTGCATCAACTACTAGCAGAACTTCATGTGGAGCTGTTGGAAACTCTCGTTTGATCACTCGTTTGATTTTTTCCAACTCGTTCATTAGATTAACTTTATTTTGCAAGCGTCCTGCTGTATCAATCAGCAAAACATCATAATTTTCTCTCTTGGCTTTATCCACCGCATCAAAAACTACTGCCGCCGGATCGCCACCTGCATTGCCGCGAACAACTTCTACTCCAGAACGCTCACCCCAAACCACTAGCTGATCAATCGCGCCAGCACGAAATGTATCTGCTGCAGCTAGTAAAACTTTTTTGCCTTCATTTTTATACTGATTAGCTAATTTTCCGATACTGGTGGTTTTCCCTGTACCGTTGACCCCAACAAATAAAATCACGCTTAATCCATCATTTTGCAGATTGAGTTTGTTGTTTTCGTTGACGCCCTCTGCCTCATAAATTTCTACCAGCTTTTCAATAATTACATTTTGGATCTGAGCTGGTTTCTTGGCATTTTTTAACTTAACCTCTTGTCTCAAGGAATCTGTCAATTTAATGGCCGTATCAAAGCCAACATCAGCACCTATCAGGGTTTCTTCTAATTCTTCAAAGAAGTCTTCATCAACTCGGCGGAAGCGAGCAAACAGTTCATTCATTCGTTCGCCGAATGATTTACGCGTCTTTTCCAACCCTTTGTCATATTTTTCCTGAACCGTCTCTTCTGCCTGAACAGGTTCTGCTGAATCCATTATCTCCGTCTCTGTTTCAGCCTCTTCGGAATCTTCTGCAGTTTCTTCAACGAGTTCCTCGATAACTTCAGCTTGTTTGTCAGACTGCTCCTCTTCAATCGTCACTAAATCATCAGATGCATCAGAATTGTCAGGTTCCTGTGGAGGTATCTCTTCCAAAGGAGTGTCTAGTGCTTCGTCAGTCGCTTTTTCCTGCGATTCTTCCTGAGCTTCTTCTTTTTGTTCTATCCCATCGTCAGCAATATCTTCACTAACGACTGTTTCTTCCTCATTGTCAGTGGCAGATTCTGAATCTAAGACTTCTTTATCTTCTACAAGCGCCTCTTGTTTTTCCGTTTCTTCTTTTTGCTCACTAGAAAAAGCCTTTTTTATTCGATCAAATAGTCCCATGAATATCCCCCCTCATTTCAATTATTCCATTAAATCATCAAATACGAATTTTTGAATAGCATGCGCAACACCATCCGCTTGATTGGTTTTCGTCACAAAATTAGCAGCCGATTTTACTCCATCTGTCGCATTTTCCATCGCGACACCCATTCCAGCATAATTGATCATCGACAGATCATTCGCTTCATCGCCTAATGCCATCATCTCACGAGCTTCGATACCAAGATGCTCACCTAAGACTGAAAGACCAAAAGCTTTTGTCACACCTTTTGGCATAAATTCTAATAAATTAGGACGCGTCTTGAAAATCTCGAAGCGCTCGTATTCTTCATTCGGAATTAAGGCGATTTTTTGATCCAAGTATGCTGCATCAATTGCCGCCACCACTTTATTGTACAACGTATCCTCATCCAATGCCTCAATCATCTTTGGAACATACGTTAATGCTTTGTTCAATGTTGGATAAATCGATGGATGATCTTTTGCTGTTTCAAATTGGAAACATAGAGCATCTGATAGAACGTCCATCGGCAGAGCAAGATTCGTCAATAACTGATGAATATGTTGTACATCAGCCAAATCCATTGCTGTCTTTCCTAAAATTTCACCTGTATTTGTTTGGATTAATCCTCCATTAAATGTAATAGAATAATCATCTGCATCCAATAAGTTTAGCTCGGCTAAATAATCCTTGATCGCAATCAGTGGACGTCCTGTACAAATCACGATTTTAACCCCTCGTGTCTTTGCTTCAGCCAACATTTTTTTATTTGTATCGGAGATTGTTTTCGCATCCGTCAACAATGTTCCGTCTAAATCAATCGCAATTAATTTTATCATTCCAACAATTCCCTTTCCTTCACTTGAAATTTTCCATCCTCTTTCACTTCTTCAAGCCGCACTGAAATAATTTTTGATACACCTGATTCTTGCATCGTCACTCCATATAGGACATCAGCGGCTTCCATTGTTCCTTTACGATGAGTAACTACAATAAACTGCGTATCATTTTGGAAAGCACTCAAGTAACGACCAAAGCGAGTAACGTTCGCCTCATCCAAAGCAGCTTCTACCTCATCCAAGACACAAAATGGTACTGGGCGAACCTGAATAATCGAAAAGAGTAGGGCAATTGCCGTCAATGCGCGTTCTCCACCAGAAAGCAACGACAGACTTTGTAATTTCTTCCCTGGGGGCTGTGCTTCTATCTCAATTCCTGTATTCAACAAGTCATCAGGATCAGTCAATACTAGCTCCGCACGACCCCCGCCGAACATATTAGGGAAGACCTCATTGAATTTTTCACGTATCGCTTGGAATGTGGTGAAGAAACGTGTTTTAACTTCATCATCCATCTCGTCCATCGTTTCAAATAGTTGCTCTTTCGCTGATAACAAGTCATCTCTTTGTGTAGTAAGAAAATCATAGCGTTCTTCAACCTGTTGATATTGCTCAATCGCATTCAGATTAACTGGACCCAATTTTTCGATGGCTTGTTTCAAGCGACTGACTTCATTTTGCGCTATCTGTTGATCAATTTCAGGGTCCGCCTGAGCTTCTGCCCCTTCGAAGGTCAAACTATACTCTTCTTGTAAATAGGTCAATGCATTATCCAATTTCAGCTCGTACCGGTTTTTTTGAACATCTGCCTGTGATTGTCTTGCAAGCAATTGTTTTTGTTCCCTATTGGCTTCAGTTAATGCACTATCAGACTGATCCACTTGTTTCTGTAAGTCCTGACGCGATTCCTTCCACAAAGTCAACTGCTCTTGCAAATGCTCTTTCGCCGTGGACAACTCTGTTAGGCGCTGATTTAAGCTTTCTTCAGTTTCCTCATGATCTGACGAATCACTAGAGAGTGCTAATATTTGGTTTTCCAGACTCATAATCTGACCCGTCAACTCATTCATCTGACTTTCAAAGCTTATAGCTTGTCGTTCTAGATACAGTAACCGCTCATCTAATACAGCGTAATCCGCTTGAAGACGACTTAATTCAGCATTGATATTTGCGCGTTTTTCTTCTAACTGATCGCTTTCTTCATTCATCTGCTGAATTTCTTGATTGATTCGTTCTTGCTGCGTCTTCAATTCAACCTGTTGAATTTCTAAAGCTTCTTTTTGTGTTTGATAGTCATTCAAAAAGCTTTCTAATTCCTTAGCTTCATACGAGAATAACGCTTGCTCTTTCTGCAAACGCGCCAACTCAGTGCTAACCTGTTCTTCATTGTTTTGTGCTTCCTGATAGGCTAACCGTGTTAGCTCCCCTTGCGTTCGCAAAGATTCAAGTGTATCTGTTTGCTCCGCTACTTTTGTTTGTAGCTCCTGAACAAATTTTTCCTTTGTCTGCAACGCTTGATTAATTTCCTCATAGCGTTTCGTCCATTCTTCCAATTCATGACCTTGGTTGAATAAGTTCCCACGATTCCCTTGCTTCGTCGCACCACCAGTCATGGAGCCGCCGGCATTCATCACATCCCCATCCAATGAGACCACTCGAACTTGATATCTTAATTGCCGAGCAAGCTGATTGGCACAGTTTAGATCTTTGGCGATTACAATAGCGCCCAAGAGATTCTCCATAACAGGTGCAACATTCTCAGGAAATGATACTAACTCACTTGCAACTCCTAAAAAGCCAGCTTCATCCTTAATTGCCTGATATTGATGAGCTCCTAAGCTTCGTGGCTTAATCGTCGTTAACGGCAAGAAAGTTCCCCGGCCGCTGCGTTGTCTCTTTAAAAAAGTAATACCTTGACGGGCATCCTTTTCATTTTCTACGATGATATGCTGTGAAGATGCACCTAAAGCTGTTTCAATCGCCAAAGTGTATTCTTTGGGTACCTGAATCAATTCTGCCACTGCACCAACAATTCCGCTTAGCTGGTCCTTGTGCTGCAAGACACTACGTACCCCTTGATAAAAGCCGCTATAATTCTCTTGAATTTCTTGCAGACTCTTTTGTCGTGCGCGCGCTTGCTGGACCTGACTCATCAAATCATACATCAGCTGCTGCTCTTTTTGCAGTTGCTGCTGCGCCGCATTTTTTTCTTCTGCTAACCGTCGATAGTTTTCCTGCTCTTCTTTCAACTGTTTCTCTAAGTCTTGACACTTAGTTTGTGCGGTTGTTTGTTGTGCTGTCAATGCTTCCAATTGCTCTTTTAACGCTTCAAAGCGACTCATGCTTTGTTGGTTCTTTGCTTTTTCTTGCGAGTATTGGCGCTCTAAATATTTCAATTCATTGCTGACATTCGCTGATTCTTGCATCAATTCTACGTAAGTGCCACGTAGATCCTCTAATAATTCTTTGGGAGATTTTTGATATTTCTCAGCTTCCGAAGTTAACTCTTGAATCTTTTCCTCTAACGCCAGTTTTTCGGCTTGCTTATCCTTCTGCTGCGCTTGAACATCCTGCAGGTTCAATTGTGCTTCTGCTTTTTTCTTGCGCTGTTCTTCTAATGTTGTTCGATATTCCGCGCTAGTTTTTTGGGTATTCTTTGAACGTTCACTCAATAGTTCCTTCTGGCCTTCTGCTTGCTTCAAGGCCTCTGACAAATGGAGTAATTGCTGCTGACCGGTTTCCAGTTGTTCATCCAAAGTTCCACGTTTTTCTCGTAGTGTGCCTAATTGCACTTCTGTTTGTTGAATAAACTGGCTTTTTTCTTCGACTATTTTGGACAATGTATCAAAATCAGTTTTAGCTGATTGCCAAGAATCTCGCGTTTGCTTAATTTTGGCTACCATCAAACTGACATCCGTAGCTGTCAATTCTTTTTTTAGCGCTAAAAACTCCTTGGCTGCTTCACTTTGAGCAGCTAAAGGAGTCAGCTGATCCTCTAATTCATAAATAATATCCTGAACGCGGCTTAGATTATCTTCTGTCTCGAAAAGCTTTTGTTCGGCTTTACGCTTTCGTTGCTTATATTTCAAGACACCTGCGGCTTCCTCGAAAATTCCGCGACGATCCTCCGGTTTGCTGGAAAAAATCGCCTCTACTTTTCCTTGAGAAATAATCGAGAAGGATTCTTTTCCTAACCCAGAGTCCATAAAAAGGTCTTGGATATCTTTTAAACGACAAGCTTTTTTATTAATGAAAAAATCGCTTTCTCCCGTTCGTCGATAACGTCTCGTCACACTGACTTCACTAAAGGCTAACGGTAAATAGTGATCCGTATTGTCCAACACTACGGTCACCTCAGCGATATTTAACTGTTTTCGCGATTCTGAACCAGCGAAGATGATATCGGGCATTTTGCCTCCCCGCAGGCTCTTTGCAGATTGTTCGCCTAAAACCCAGCGAATCGCTTCAGTAATATTACTTTTCCCGCTGCCGTTTGGTCCAATAACCGCCGTTACGCCCTTTTCAAACTCGATCTTTGTTCGATCGGCGAAGGATTTAAAACCAGCGATCTCAATTCGTTTTAAATACAAAATGTTCCTCCTATACTTTCATAAAAAGAGCTATACGAACTTGCACAGCAACGACAGTTGCTGTGCATCCCTTTTGTTAAGCAGAAATAACTGTTGACTTTACCTTTAAGATATGTCGTAGTTCTACGTCTGCCTCATCTATTTTGATAC
This sequence comes from Enterococcus raffinosus, assembly GCF_001886185.1. Classification (GTDB taxonomy): domain Bacteria; phylum Bacillota; class Bacilli; order Lactobacillales; family Enterococcaceae; genus Enterococcus_A; species Enterococcus_A raffinosus. Next base: position 101,382 of record NZ_JXLA01000004.1, read on the forward strand.
GTAAAACAACGTCTTATTTAGCTGCAATTTTTATTAATGCTTTTTCCGCTGCATCTTGTTCTGCCAATTTTTTAGATTTCCCTTGACCTGAACCAATCAATTCATCATCAGCATACACATCAATCGTAAAAATCCGCTCATGGGCTGGGCCCTCTTCATTCACTAATCGATAATCGATCGATACGTCCCCACCTTTTTGCAAAACTTCCTGCAAACGAGTCTTATGATCCATTTCTCTTGTAAAGACTCCTGCCTCAATTTTCGGAAAGACAACGGTTTGAATGAAACGTAGAGCCACATCATAGCCTTGATCTAGATACAAAGCACCTAAAAATGCCTCAAACAAGTCACACAAGAGTGCTGCACGCTCACGACCGCCAGAATTCTCTTCGCCCTTTCCTAACAGGATATAGTGATCAAAATGACATTCTTTCGCAAATTTTGATAAACTTTCTTCCCTTACAATTGCCGAACGCAGCCGAGTTAAGCGGCCTTCTGGCAAATTTGGATAATGGTGATACAAATAGTCCGATACTTGAATTTCTAAGACAGCGTCCCCTAAAAATTCTAACCGTTCATTATCTGAGATGTTCATGTTACGGTGTTCATTCACATATGATGAGTGGGTAAACGCCTGCTCTAATAAGTTCACATCGTGAAAAACGATGCCGTAGTTTTCTTTCAATTCATTGATCAACTGTGTATCCATGGGCTCATTCCTTTTTTTGAGATTTCCATCACGCTTTATTATACTGTTTTTTCTAGGATTTTTAAATCAGAAGTCATGATAGTAAGAAATTTTCAAAAAATGATCGACCTTCATCTCTCTTTTATTACACAAAAAAATACACCAGCAATTGCCGGTGTACCACTTTGTTAAGCTTGGTTGTTTTCCACAATGTAATCAACTGCAGCTCCAACTGTTTCAATTTTTTCAGCATCTTCATCAGAAATTTCTGTTCCGAATTCATCTTCTAATTCTAGAACAAATTCCATAATACTGATTGAATCTGCATTTAAGTCGTCTTTTATACTCAATTCAAGTGTTACCTTGTCTTTATCAATTTCAAAGTGATTTGAAATTATTTCAGCAACTTTGCTAAATACTTCTTCACGAGTCAACAACATTCACCTCCACTTGATCAACTAATATTCGTCTATGTTTTACCAGAAGGTCACAGTTCATTTTACTGATGTTTGTGCCCTTTGTCTACCTTTTTCGGTAAATTGTCACCCTGCTTATTCGCCCTTAGGTGTTTCAAAAAACTGGACCAATTGCCCAACCACATTCGTTTCAAGCATCGTATGAATTTGATCAATCGTATTAGCTACTGCTTCTGGACCGGTAGAACCGTGTGTTTTAATCACTGGTGCCTTCAGACCAAACAACACTGCACCGCCATGAGAAGAATAGTCCAATTTGTCTTTTAAGCCATAAAGCGTATCTTTTAACATCAGTGCTCCAAATTTCCCTTTGACACCTGCCTCATTGATACTGCCTTTAATCAAGCTCATCAGACCCATTGCTGTTCCCTCGATTGTTTTTAAAACCGCGTTTCCTGTAAAGCCATCTGTAACAACGACATCAGCGGCACCATTTAACAGCTCTCTAGCTTCCACATTGCCGATAAAGTCGATGCTCTCTTCAGCTTGCAATAGTTTAAATGCTTCTTTTGTTAATTCACTGCCTTTTGTTTCTTCAGTCCCGTTGTTTAAAAGTCCGACACGAGGGCTTTCAATACCACGAACATGTTTTGCATAGAATGAACCCAAAATCGCATATTGGTGAAGATGCTCTGCTTTGTTTTCTGCATTCGCTCCTAGGTCCAGCATGTCGAATCCGCTGTTGCTATTTAAAACAGGCAAAGTAGACATCAACCCAGGACGTTCGATTCCTTTGATCCTTCCTACTACAAATAGCCCAGCAGCTAACAACGCTCCTGTATTTCCTGCAGAAAAAATCGCATCTGCCTTCCCTTCTTTGACCGCTTGCGCTGCCAAAACCATTGAAGCATTTTTCTTGCGACGAATAGCCTTAACAGGCTCATCATCACTATTAATTTTTTCATCTGTGTGGATAATCGTAATATTCTTTTCGTTAGTTACATATTGACGAATAGCGTCTTCTTTTCCATATAATTGGAACTCGATTTCCGGGTGATTTTGTTGTGCTAACATCACACCCTCCACGATAGCTTTAGGTGCGAAATCTCCGCCCATTGCATCTACAGCAATTTTCATGAGAACACTCTCTCCTTTTTTTCAATAAATTCATATTTAATCCGTGTCCCATTTGCCTTTTATATCATCCAAAACGGTAATGGGAGTCTTTAATTTTTTCTACAGTATAGCATACTAATCGAAATATGTTTCGCCAGTTTCATCCGGTTTTAAGGTCTTTGCTAATGGTGCAAAGGCTGGCTGCTCACGCCAATTATCTACTTGCCAAATCTGATTGGCCTCGTCCCTCGCTACTTCTAATACGTTGGCATCATTTACCAGATCCGCAATTAAAAATTGCGGCAACCCGGATTGACGGAAGCCGAAAACTTCCCCAGGTCCGCGTAATTCTAAATCTTTTTCACTTAAGACAAATCCATTATTTGTTTCAGTCATGATCTTCATACGTTCCTTGCCCAGCTCATTTTTAGGACTAGCAACTAAAATACAATAAGAAGCATCTGAACCACGGCCCACACGACCACGTAATTGATGAAGCTGTGCCAAACCAAAACGATCCGCATCCATGATAAACATCACAGTCGCGTTTGGAACGTTGACTCCCACTTCAATAACGGTGGTAGAAACTAAAATTTGGCTTTGATTATCCTTGAATGCTTCCATAATCGCATCTTTTTCGGAATTCTTCATTTTTCCGTGTAATAGACTAACCTGATAAGTCGGTGCATAGTACTCCTTCAAATGCTCATAAATTTCAGTCGCATTCTTCACGTCCAACGCTTCAGACTCCTCAATTAAAGGACAAATCACATACAACTGATGACCAGCCTGCAATTCTTGTTTTGCCCAATCTAAGGTATGCTCCAATTGTTTAGGCTTAATCCAACTGGTTTTGACGGGAATTCGCCCCGCAGGCATTTGATCAATAACAGAAACATCCATCTCTCCATAGGCTGTGATCGCCAATGTCCGTGGAATCGGTGTCGCTGTCATGAATAAAACATCAGGGTGTAGCCCTTTTTCTCGCAAGACTCGCCGCTGATTTACCCCAAATCGGTGTTGTTCATCCGTGATAACTAATCCCAGATTAGCAAATTGGACATCGTCTTGAATTAAAGCGTGTGTCCCAATGACCACATCTATTTCGCCATTTTGTAAGCCTGCGAGAATCGCTCGTCGCTCTTTTGTTTTCGTTGAACCGGTCAATAGTGCTGTCGTCAGCTCCAACGGATCAAACAGTTGATTCAGACTTTCTAAGTGCTGCTGCGCCAGAATTTCCGTTGGCACCATTAAAGCTCCTTGAAACCCTGCTGTCATTGTCGCGTATAAAGCAATGGCGGCCACTACTGTTTTTCCGCTCCCAACATCTCCCTGCAGCAAACGCTGCATATGTTTTTTACTTCGTAAATCATAACAAATTTCATTGGTTACCCGTTTTTGCGCGTCTGTTAACTCAAAAGGCAGCCTTTGAGTAAATTGTTTTAATCGTTCTACATCGTAACGAATTGCGATCCCATTCTTTTCACTGCGCTCACTATTCTTTAATCCCTGCATTCTCATTTGGAATAGGAAAAACTCTTCAAAAACAACTCGCCGTTTGGCTTGTTGGCTTTCTGCCGGATTTTTAGGAAAATGCATCGCTCGCATCGCTTGCTTTCTTGGCATTAAGCGATACTTTTCCAAAAGATATTCAGGCAGGTTTTCCATCACTTGATCACCAAATTTTTCAAAAGCAGCCTTAATTAAGTCAATCAAGGTACTTTGTCGAATCGCTTTCGTCACATGATAGATGGGTGCATATTCTTCTGTTTGTTTGCCGCCTAAAATCTTCATTCCAGTTAATGACTTACGCTTCGCATCCCATTTTCCATAAACGGCTAGCTCTTCACCGACTTCAACTTTATCTTTTAAGTAAGGCTGATTAAAAAAAGAAACCATAAATACGGCGTGATCTTGCATCATCCGAAACTGAAGACGGCTTTTTTTGTAGCCAAAGCGGCTAACTACGGGTGCCGAGACAATGACACCTTTTAATGTAACCTTCTCTTGATCGTTGATCTCTAATAAATTTTTTTCTTGAATGTCTTCATAACGAAAAGGGTAATAGCTTAATAGATCTTCAATCGTTAAAATCCCTAAGTCAGCTAACGTTTGCGCACGTTTCGGCCCTACACCTGGTAATACCGAAACAGATTCTTGGATCGTCATCGTAATCCCCCTTTCGTTTTTGGCTTTCTGCTGTCTCGGAGTCAATAGCGCTATTTTTCGAAAATCACCTTATTCTCGCTCAGCATACGACTCCGCTAATTGTGTTTAAGCGAAAATTCAATTTGACAAAAACAGGAGTGAGCCAGATATTCTTGGCCCACTCCCTCCGACTTTTACTAATTTATTCTGCTGAAAGCAAGTATGGATAAACGGGTTGGTTTCCTTCGTGAATCTCAACCTCTAAATCAGGATAGCTTGCTTCAATTGCTTCGCTTATTTTTTCAGCTTCTGCTTGGGTACCTTCAACACCTACGATGATCGTGATGATTTCGATATCCTCGCTGATCATTTTATTCAAGGTATCTAAGGTCGCTTGGTATTTATCTGCTTCTGAAAGAACGATTTTCCCATCAATCATCCCTAAGTAGTCGCCTTCATGAATCTCAACACCATCAATCGCTGTGTCACGAATCGCATTCGTAATTTGACCGCTAACTACTGAATCCAGCATCTCAGTCATTGATGTTTTATTATCCTCTAGGCTTTGATCCCCATTAAATGCCAACATCGCTGTCATTCCTTGAGAAACAGTTTTACTTGGTACTACTGCAACTGGAATTTCCGCAACTTCCGCTGCTTGATCTGCCGCCATAAAGATATTTTTGTTATTCGGCAAGACAATGACTTGGTCCGCATTGACTTCTTTGATAGCCTTCAAAATATCTTCTGTACTTGGATTCATGGTCTGACCGCCGCTGATGACATAAGAGACTCCTAGACTCTTGAATAATTCTTGGACTCCTTCACCGGCTGCAATAGCAATCACTGCGTAAGGTTTATGCTCTGCTGGTGCTGCTTCAAAAGCTGCGACCTCTTCATCATGTTCTAAGATCGTTTCATGCTGTTGACGCATGTTATCCACTTTAACTTTGATCAACGCACCAAATTTTTGTCCATAATTCATGACTTCGCCAGGATGTTCCGTGTGCACGTGTACTTTAACGATCTCGTCATCATTGACCACCAACAGTGAATCGCCAATGCCATCCAAATAGTTACGGAAAGTATCGTAATCAAATTTACTATCAACGGTTGGTCCTTCCCCTAGACGAACCATAATTTCAGTACAATAGCCGAATTTGATGTCTTCTGTTGCTAGCTGTCCTTGAACACTGCGATGATGTTCCGCATTCACCATTTCATCCATTTCAGCTGGACTTGGCTCATACGTATCATCTGCTTGAAATTCGCCATTTAACGCACTCAAGAAGCCTTCATAAATGAACAATAACCCTTGTCCACCGCTATCAACTACACCAACTTCTTTTAATACTGGCAGCATGTCAGGTGTTTTATCTAACGCTTTTTTTCCATATTTAACAACAGCTGACATGACTTCAACCACATCATCTGTTTGTTTCGCTTTACGTTCACCAGCTTTTGCTGATTCGCGAGCCACAGTTAAGATCGTCCCCTCTACGGGTTTCATCACTGCTTTATAGGCAGTCTCTACACCATGCACTAATGCTTCTGCTAAATCTCGCGCATTTAATGTATCCACCTCTAAAATCTCTTTAGAAAAACCACGGAATAATTGTGACAAAATAACCCCGGAGTTTCCGCGAGCGCCCATCAATAATCCTTTTGCTAAAACATTAGCTAACTCTCCAACCTTTTCAGAAGCAGAATTGACAACGGCCGTTGCACCGCTAGTCATAGATAGATTCATATTGGTCCCAGTATCACCATCCGGTACTGGAAATACATTTAATGAATTGACATATTCTGCATTGACTTGCAGACGTTTAGCGCCAGCCTCTACCATTTCTTGGAATTGACTCGCGCTGATTTCTGTTACCTTCACTTACTTAGTCCTCCTTAAGAACGCTGCCCTTAATCAGGCAGAACACGTACACCTTGAACATAGACATTCACTGAGTTGGCTGTAACCCCAAGCATCGTTTCCAAATTATATTTCACTTTTTCTTGGACATTGCGCGACACTTCTGAGATCTTCGTGCCGTAGCTGACGATCGTATAGACGTCGACTGCGATCCCGTTCTCCTCTTGACGTACTACGACGCCGCGTGAATAGTTTTCTTTTCTTAAAATTTCTGTGATATTGTCTTTGATTTGATTTTTACTAGCCATACCGACGATACCAAACACGTCAGTAACTGCACCGCCGACAACCGTCGCGATGACGTCGTTTGAAATTTCGATCATACCAGTCTGTGTATTAATTTTCACAGCCATAGTTGTTAGCCTCCTTAAATAGGCACACTCGCCCATTTTTTCTACTATAATAGTTTATCATAGCCCTATGACAAATAAAAGAAAGTTCCATTGCGATTTGCTGATAGGGCGCTGCCTGCTTGCCGCAAATTGTACCAACTTTCTTGCATCAAAACTTTTACTAAAAAATTTTTACGCTAACAGAGTATAATTTACCTGCAAATCCATAGAATGTCAATCTTTCTAAAAAAATTCACTTGCTAATCTTGCTAATCTGTGCTATTTTATTTTAGTATGAGCCAAAGAAGCGCTCCAATATCAAGGCAAAAGGAGGAAACAACACATGGCAAAAGTTTGCTATTTTACTGGTCGGAAAACAAGAAGTGCAAATAACCGTTCTCACGCTATGAACGCTACTAAACGTACTGTAAAACCTAATTTACAAAAAGTTCGCGTATTAGTGGACGGAAAACCTAAAAAAGTTTGGGTCTCAACTCGTGCTTTGAAATCTGGAAAAGTTGAGCGCGTTTAATATTATCCAACTAAGTCAAACCGTTCAATTCTGAACGGTTTTTTTTGACAGTTTTCTATTTTACATATTTTGAATAAGAATTGCGGGTCGATCGTATCGGCTCGTTTTTTTATTTCTCATTTTGAATAGACACTTCTCCACACAAATTTCAAATCTTTGCTTGAGTTTCATAGCTCTTTCACAATATTTTGCTGCGTTTATGGTAAAATTTGGATAGTCTGTTGAAAGAAGTTTGGTGATTTTTATATGAAAAACTATCTTAAAGAAAACCGTTGGTATTTATTAGCCAGCTTTTTCCTGCCGCTCACCCTCATGGTGATCGTCTATCTAACGATTGGTATCTATCCTGGATCAAGTCGTAGTGTTTTAGCCAGTGATGCCTTCTCCCAATTTTCAAATTTTCACGCAAGTTTTCGAAATATGCTTTTAGGTAAGCAAGGCCTTTTTTATACTTGGAATGCCTCTATGGGGCTGAATTATCTGTCATTAGTTTCCTACTACCTCGGCGGATTTTTTACACCGTTGGTTATTTTCTTTCCAAATCAAATGATGCCGGATGCTCTGTATTTCTTAACTCTGATCAAAATTGGCTCCGCGGGACTAGCCTTTTGGTTTTACGCCAAGGGGAGTTTTAAATTGCCCGACTGGTCTCGTGTAGCACTGAGTGTCACCTATGCTCTGATGTCCTTTGCTATTGCGCATTCTGAAATCATCATGTGGCTGGATGCCTTTATTTATCTACCATTGATTATTTTAGGAATCAATCGTGTGATGGATTTGAAAAAGCCGACTGTACTGTTTGTCTCCTATTTAATGTTGTTTCTAACGAGCTTTTATATGGGATTTATGATTGGTGTTTTTTCAGTTCTTTACTTTATTGCACGTTTGATCACCAATTGGAAGCTGTATAAAAAAAGCATTATTCCCTATGGAGCCACTTCGTTATTAGCCGGTTTTGCTTCAATGATTGTAATTCTACCCTCAATCCTTGATTTACGGACAAATGGTGAAGAACTAACGCAAATCACTACCTTTAAAACGGAAGCGACAAGCTGGTGGGATTTTATTGCAAAAAATTTGATTGGCTCCTACGATACAACGAAATACGGTTCGATTCCATTTATATATATCGGTCTATTACCATTAGCTCTGTGTTTGTTTTTCTTTATCTGCAAAAAGATTCCTTGGAAAAATAAACTTGCTTATGGTGTGATTGGTGCAATCCTGATTGCAAGTTTTTATATTCAGCCAATGAATTTATTTTGGCATGGGATGCATGCGCCAAACATGTTCTTATTCCGTTACGCGTATTTACTTTCATTTTTAGTGATCACACTAGCGGCGTGGGGCTGGGAAAAGTTAGACCGAGAGAATATTTTGCAACTGGTAGCTTCCTGTCTGCTGCTAATCGCACTCTTTGCCATTTTCTGGGGAATGAAGGGCAAAGATTACGACTACCTTAAAAATATTTCACTTTACATCACATTAGGCTTTTTAGCGGTATATGCGTTGATCTTTACCGCCCACCATTTTAATAAGATTCCGTTCAAGGCACTCAGCATTTTACTTTTATTACTGATGTCTACAGAAGCCTTTATTAATAGTGACTTTATGGTACGTGGCGTGTTGAAAGATTGGAACTATGCTTCTCGCAGCCTCTATACTGAGCCCTATCCTTCGATCAAAGCATTAGTTGATAAAACCAAGAGTGATAACGACACGTTTTATCGAATGGAGAACCTTGACCCCGTTTCCTCTAACGATGCCTTTAATTATGGCTATAGCGGTGTCAGCATGTTCTCTTCAATTCGTAATCGACACTCTTCTGGTTATATGGATCAATTAGGATTTCGTTCAAGAGGCACAAGTCTAAACATTCGTTATCAAAATAATACATTGCTAGCTGATGCCTTCACAGGGATTAAATACAATATAGCGAAAACGAAAGACTTAAATAAATATGGATTCACGAAAACGCAAAGCGTTGGCGAGTATAATCTTTTTGAAAATAATAACGCCTTGCCATTAGCTTTTACGGCTCCAACAAGTATTGATAAATTAAAGGCCTTGCCAAATGATAACCTTGGCACGCAGACACAATTATTCAACGCATTGTCGCAAGAACAATTTCAGTATTATCAATTTCTGCCTATCACACAAATAGACACAAAAAATGCCAATGTTACTAACGCTGGCAATATTACAACAATTACTGAAAAACAAGGAAATGTAGCGAAAGATGTCACCTGGAAAGTACAGGTCCCAGCAAACACTCAAGCCTACTTAAGTCTCTATCCTTACGATTTTGCTGAGCTAGAAAGTTCGACCGCTACCGTTACAGCAAACGGACAAACACGCCAAGCGCAAATCGGAATCAGCGGACAATATTATGATTTAGGTTACTATGAAAAAGCAACAACAGTTACCTTCACCGCAAGTTTTTATGGTACAAAATCGATCAGCTTCCAAAACCCGCAAGTCTTAGCATTAGACACCGTAGCCTATCAATTAGCTGTCGATAAGATCAAAGAAAATGGTGTAGACATGCAAGTCGGCAAACATAGTGCTGAAGGAACAGTAGACACGAAAGAAGCCAAGACTTTAATTACAACGATTCCTTACGATGAAGGGTGGACTGCCAAAATCGATGGAAAAAAAGTGGAGACAAAAGCCTTCCAAAACGCCTTTGTCAGTATTCGCGTCCCAAAAGGCAAGCACAAAGTAACCTTTAGTTACCTGCCTAAAGGATTCATCGCTGGTGCATGTTCTTTTGTAATTGCTATTGGTATGTTCATTCTTTATCTAAGAGTACTTAAACCCAAAAAAATACATCGTCATTCTTAGTAAAGACCGTAAAAAAAGATCAAACAATCTGAGTCTTCAGTTGTTTGATCCTTTTTTTATTTATATTTGACTTCTGCAAGATACAATCCTTCTGGATGCGCTGTTGGTCCGGCAGCGTTCCGATCCATCGCTGAAAGAATCTCTGGAATTCCGTCTGCAGGAATACGCCCATTTCCAATCTTTAACAGAGTTCCCACCAAAATTCGGATCATCTTGTACAAAAAGCCGTTTCCACGAAAAATGAAAGTCAGTTCTGTTCCTGCTGCATTCACCTCAAGGTCTGCTTGGTAAATCGTCCGAACTTTATCTTCAATCGCTCCACCTGTCGCACAAAATGAAGTGAAATCATGAGTTCCCAATAAATCCGGCAATGCTCGGCGAACCAAATCCAAATCTAAAGGATACGGATAATACGCAGCATAGTGGCGCCGAAAAGGGCTCCGTGGCTTAGCAATTTGAACTTTAAAATGGTAGGTTTTCTCTACAACGTGATAACGTGCATGAAAATCATCAGCCACAACCTCAACTGAGGAAACCGCAATATCCTCGGGGGTTTGTGTATCCAACGCAAACCGCATACGTTCTAGCGGCCGTTCCTGCGGATAATCAAAATGAATGACTTGTCCAATCGCATGGACTCCAGCATCTGTCCGACCTGAACCAAAAATTGTTACAGGTATTCCATTGTTCATTTTCTGTAACGTTTTTTCTACTTCTTCTTGTACTGTTCGACCATTGGGTTGTCGCTGAAATCCGTTAAAATTTGTTCCATCATAGGCAATCACTGCCTTATATCTAACCATCCTAATTCTCCTTTTAAAAACAAACGAATCTTAATTTAATATCTCTTAAATTAAACATAGAGGGATATTCTTAACCGGAGTCATTATAACAGCTTTTTTATCGGGATTCCAACACACTTAAATCTGAAACATCGTACTTATTGCTGCCTGGCAATGCTTTTTTATGCTTCCAACATACGATCGCTTCTTGTAATGATCGATCCTTGTTCGCTATAAAGAAATCACGGATATAAGTATTGTATTCAAATTGCGCATCAATTTTTTCAGGCTTCTTCACTGCAATATCAGGATACATCAGAACCGCTTCACGATAAGTCTTTCCTGGGTTAGATTTCAGCCATTTTTGAAAGGCTACTTTAAAACGAAAAGACTCGCCGAGTTCTTGTTTAAAAAAGGCACGATGCTTCTCAGAAAAAATAATATTCTCTTCGATTAAACTCTCCAGTATTAATTCTTCCGTACGTGCAATTTTTGTTGGTTTCTTTTTAGGAACTAGCTTTTTCCCCGTGCGCAAAAAGTTTGCAATTCGTTGGTTCAACTCCGCTTTACTACCTGATTTTGCCAAACCATGAGCTTGACAAAAGGCTTGCAGTTCTTCTTATAAATAATAATATTCGCTAAATGTTTCTACCTTCATCCCTGCGTGTAAATCTGGTCGCTTTTCAGCCATCTTATTCCTTTATTCATCCTAACATAAAAACTACAAAATAATCTCTGTGCATTCGAACTAATTGGCGTACAAAAAAAGCTTGGATTTCTCCAAGCTTAGCTGCGTAAAAATATTAAAAGAATTGTTGCTATCCCAAAAACAACAAGGACAATCGTATCTCGTGATGCCCATTGTAATTTACGATATTTACTACGTCCTTCACCACCACGATACCCACGGGCCTCCATCGCAGTCGCCAAATCTTCCGCACGATTAAAGCTGCTAACAAACAACGGTATCAATAGAGGCACGATTGCTTTAACCTTTTGGATCAAATTGCCATCATTAAAATCAACGCCGCGAGCACGTTGCGCGTTCATTATTTTTTCCGTTTCATCCATCAATGTAGGAACAAACCGCAGAGCAATCGACAGCATCAAAGCAATCTCATGAACTGGTAAATGGAATCTTTTTAACGGATTCAACAAAGATTCAATTGCATCGGACATTGACAATGGCGGTGTCGTTAAAGTCAACAATGTTGACATAAAGATGATCAACACAAAACGGCAAAAGATAAATAGTCCGTTTTGAATCCCGTAGGAGGAAAGACTAAATACTCCCCATGACCAATACAAAGTTCCACCGCGTGTAAACAACATTTGCAATGCTACAGTAAAGATGATCAACCAAATCAAGGGTCTAACACCCTTTAAAAAGAAGTTTATATTTATTTTTGACAAAAAGACTGCGAATAATGTGAACACCCCTAAAAATACGTAGCTTTGCCAATTATTCGCTAAAAAAATAATCCCAATAAAATAGAAACTCGCAACTAATTTAGCCCGTGGATCCAGACGATGAATCAAGGAATCCCCCGGAATATAGCGGCCAAAGATCAATTTATTCATCATGAGCAGGACCTCCTGCTTGTTTAACGATCCAATCAGCCAATTCGTTTTCTGTTAATGGTAATTCACTAAAGGCAGCCCCGCGTGCTTGCATCTTTTCAGCAAAAGCACTTGCCTGAGGGACGCCTAATTGCTTTTCTTTTAGCCATGCAACATCAGCAAAGACTGACTGAGGAGTCCCATGTTTTACCACATGGCCCTTTTCTAAAACATAAACATAATCAGCAAAATTGGCAACATCATCCATTAAATGAGTGACCAAAACGATCGTCATATTTTTTTCCCGATGCAACCGCAAAAACATTTCCATCATTTCTTTACGTCCAAGCGGATCTAAGCCTGCTGTTGGCTCGTCTAAGACTAATATTTCAGGTTCCATGGCTAACACCCCTGCAATCGCAACACGTCGCATCTGCCCTCCTGAGAGCTCAAAAGGAGATCGCTCAAGATATTCTTCATCCAAGCCAACTAATTTCAAATTTTCCTTTGCTAAAACGAAAGCTTCTTCATCACTAGCACCAAAATTCTTCGGTCCAAAGGCAATATCTTTTGCCACCGTCTCTTCGAATAATTGAGCTTCCGGAAATTGAAAGACAATTCCTACTTTTTTCCGAACAGGCTTCAAATTCTTATTATCTGTAGTCGGTGTAATCATCCGATCACCAATTTTCACTTGCCCTTCAGTTGGTTTTAATAACGCATTCAAATGCTGAAGTAAAGTGGATTTTCCACTACCAGTATGTCCCACTAATGCAGTATATGACCCTTCTTTAATAGATAGATCAATATCATAAAGTGCTCGTTGTTCAAAGGGCGTATTCGGTTGATAAACGTAGCTTACTTTTTCAAAACGGATGTCCATAACCAGTCCATCATCCCTTCTTCATCTAAATAATTCAACGGCACCTTTACACCACGGGCTTTTAATGCAGCCTTTAATTTTTCAGGAAACGGCAAATCTAATCCCAACGAAACTAACTCAGGTCCTGCAGAAAAAATTTCTTCAGGGGTCCCCTCTTGATATAGTTTGCCTTCTCTCATTACTAGAATTCGATTGGCGCTGGCTGCTTCGTCAATATCATGAGTGATTGATATGACTGTTAAATCACTTTCCTCTTTAATCTTACGAATTGTCGCAATAACATCATCTCTACCCTCAGGATCTAACATGCTAGTCGCTTCATCTAAAATAATAATATCCGGTCGGAGAGCAACAACACCGGCAATAGCTACTCGTTGTTTTTGTCCACCTGATAGACGTGCAGGTTCTCGTGTTGCAAAATTTTGCATTTTTACCTTTTCCAAGGCATCCTGTACACGACTTTGCATCTCGCTTCGTTCAATTCCTTGGTTTTCCAATCCAAAGGCAACGTCATCTTCTACTGTTGCTCCAACAAACTGGTTATCAGGATTTTGAAAGACCATTCCCACCATTCGACGAATATCCCATACAGATTCCTCAGACAGTTCCATTCCTCCAACAGTCACCGTTCCCTTTTGCGGTAAATGAAGACCATTGATTGCTTTGGCTAATGTAGACTTTCCTGAACCATTATGCCCAACGATAGCGATCCATTCTCCTTTGTTAATTGAAAAACTGACATCCTTCAAAGCGGGTGTCGCGTCTTCTTGATAGCTAAATTCAATTTGATTGATTTCAATAATTGGCTTCATGGTTACACCTTCCCACTTCTTTGCAAATCTGTTCTAAGCCTAGCAAAAAAGCTACGTTTTATCAATCCTTGATACTCGATAAAATGCTTTTGTATACCGATCTGTCTTGACAGTATTTTTGGGTATAAAAAAACACTTTATGATGAGTGCCGGCTTCCCAGTCAATCTGGGAAGCGGCGCTGAGCTAGACTCGGAGAAAATCTCCAACATCATAACACTCTAAAAGAATCATCTATAAAGTGAAGAGTGATTATTATACAAGTTCTAAAACGACCATAGGCGCGTTATCGCCACGACGAGGTTCAGTTTTCAAGATACGAGTGTATCCACCTTGACGTTCAGCGTAACGAGGAGCGATATCGTTGAATAATTTTTGTAATGCAGATTCAACAACGATTGCTTCGTTTTCTTCACGAACATCAGCGACTTCATTACGTACAAAGCTAGCAGCTTGACGACGTGCATGAAGATCCCCGCGTTTTCCTAAGGTAATCATCTTTTCAGCAGTTGAACGAACTTCCTTCGCACGAGCTTCAGTCGTAACGATGCGTTCGTTGATAATTAAGTCAGTTGTTAAGTCACGCAACATCGCTTTACGTTGGCTAGATGTGCGTCCTAATTTACGGTAACTCACGTAGGTTTCCCTCCTTTGTAAACAATATTAATCGTCTTTACGTAATCCTAAACCAAGATCATGCAATTTAGCTTTCACTTCTTCAAGTGATTTACGACCCAAATTACGAACTTTGATCATTTCAGGTTCAGACTTATTCGTTAATTCTTGAACCGTATTAATTCCAGCACGTTTCAAGCAATTGTACGAACGTACAGACAAGTCTAGTTCTTCGATGGTCATTTCTAACATTTTTTCTTTTTGCGTTTCTTCTTTTTCAACCATGATTTCAGCGTTTTTCGCTTCATCAGTAAGATTTACAAAAATATCTAAATGTTCAGTCAAAATTTTCGCTGCAAGACTCAATGCTTCTTGAGCAATGATTGATCCATCAGTCCAAATTTCCATCGTTAATTTATCGAAGTCATCACGACGGCCAACACGTGTATTTTCAACTTGGTAGTTTACTTTACGTACTGGTGTGTAAATAGAATCGACTGGAAGGACACCAATTGGCATGTCTTCCTTTTTATTTTCGTCTGCTTGAACATAGCCTCGACCAGGTTTTACTGTTAAGCGAGCATGGAATGTCGCTCCTTCAGCAACAGTACAAATGTACATATCTTTATTCAAGATTTCAACGTCACTGTCAACAATAATATCGCCGGCAGTTACCGTAGCTGGTCCAGTAATATCGATCTCAAGGGTTTTTTCTTCTTCAGCGAATAATTTCAAAGCCAAACCTTTGATATTCAAGATGATTTGTACAACGTCTTCTCTTACACCTTTGATGGTTGAAAATTCGTGTAACACCCCATCGATTTGAATATTGGTAATGGCAGCGCCTGGTAAAGAAGAAAGTAGAATACGACGTAGAGAATTACCTAAAGTAGTTCCATAACCTCTTTCCAAAGGTTCAACAACGAACTTGCCATAATCTCTGTCTTCATCAATTTTTGTGATTCTTGGTTTTTCGAATTCAATCATTCTTGTCTTTTACCCCTTTCAAAACGAAAAGTGTCTTGTTCAATGACGTTCCTGTAAAACTCATAGAGTGGGGCACTCATTAAACACGACGGCGTTTTGGAGGGCGGCATCCATTATGAGGTACTGGAGTCACGTCACGAATTGCAGTTACTTCTAAACCAGTTGCTTGCAATGAACGAATCGCTGCTTCACGACCAGAACCAGGTCCTTTAACAGTTACTTCAACACTTTTCAATCCATGTTCCATTGCAGCTTTTGTTGCAGTTTCAGCAGCCATTTGAGCAGCGAAAGGAGTTGATTTTTTACTACCTTTGAACCCTAATGCACCTGCAGATGACCATGCTAAAGCATTTCCGCTTGCATCAGTAATCATGACGATTGTGTTATTGAAAGTCGAATGAATATGAGCAATACCAGTTTCGATATTCTTCTTCACACGACGTTTACGGTTGACTTTCTTTGCTACCATGAAGATTTAAACCTCCTTCACTAATTATTTTTTCTTGCCGGCAATAGCGCGAGCTGGGCCTTTACGAGTACGAGCGTTGTTCTTAGTGTTTTGTCCACGTGTAGGCAAGCCACGACGATGACGGATTCCACGGTAAGAACCGATTTCCATCAAACGTTTGATGTTTAAGTTAGTTTCACGACGAAGATCGCCTTCAACTTTTAATTTATCAACTTCAGCACGGATAGCGTCTGTTTGTTCGTTGGTTAAATCACGTACACGAACGTCTTCAGAAACGCCTGCATCGGCTAAAATTTGTTTCGCTGTAGTATTTCCAATACCGTAAATATAAGTAAGTGAAATTACCACGCGTTTATCACGAGGAATATCTACTCCTGCAATACGAGCCATACTTAATTACACCTCCAATTATCCTTGACGTTGTTTATGTTTTGGGTTTGCTGGGCAAATCACCATAACACGTCCATTACGACGAATTACTTTACAATGTTCACACATTGGTTTTACTGATGGTCTTACTTTCATGATTATACCTCCTGAAGTTTTACGGAGTACAACTTACTTAAAGCGATAGGTAATGCGACCACGGCTCAAATCATATGGAGAAAGTTCAACTGTAACCTTATCTCCAGGCAAGATTCGAATATAATACATCCGGATTTTACCAGATACGTGTGCAAGAACTTCGTGTCCGTTTTCCAATTCGACTTTAAACATTGCATTCGGCAAAGTTTCGACGACTGTTCCTTCGATTTCAATCATATCTTCTTTTGCCACGCAGAGTACCTCCTTGTAGTTGTTTCGCATTTTCACACGATAAAATGGCGGAAACTGCAGTTCCCACCCTAATTCTTAAGTTAACTTCTAAAAAAAGCTAGAAGTCGGACTGACAAATTCTATCATAAAACATCGAACTTGGCAAGATAAACTGCATCTCAAGTCGGTAGGCAAATTATTTTTCGATAATCTTTTCTACATCCGCAAATACGGCATCAATTTCACGATCTCCATCAACTGGATATAACAGACCTTCTTCATCATAATAAGCTAAAATTGGTTCACTGTTTTTAATGTTTACAGATAAACGATTTTTAACTGTTTCTGGCTTATCGTCTTCACGTTGGTAAAACTCATGACCACCGCAACGGTCGCAAGTTCCCTCTACTTTTGTAGGGTTGAAGATTTTATGATAAGTTGCACCGCAGTTTCGGCACATGAAGCGTCCTGCCAAACGTTCAACTAACACTTCTTCTGCTACTTGAATTTCAATCACAGCATCAATCTTTTTATTCAAGTCCGTTAACATTTCAGCTAATGCTTTGGCTTGATCTAAAGTACGAGGGAAGCCGTCTAACAAGAACCCTTTATCAGTGTCCTTTTGAGCTAAACGTTCCTTCACGATACCGTTAGTAACTTCGTCTGGGACCAAATCCCCTGCATCCATGTAAGATTTTGCTTTCAATCCGAGTGTTGTCTCGTTCTTGATTGCTTCTCGGAACATATCCCCCGTGCTGATATGTGGAATATTGTACGTCGCAACAATTCTTTCTGCTTGTGTTCCTTTTCCTGCTCCTGGCAGTCCCATTAAGATCAGGTTCATTGCTTTCCCTCCTAAGTATTTGAAGTGAGAACGGCGTTGAGGAAACCCTCAACACGCGAATCTACTCTTCATCCATGAATCCGACATAACGTCGTTTCAACATGAGTCCTTCTAATTGTTTTGCTGTTTCGAGTGCTACACCAACTACGATCAAAAGACTTGTACCACCTAAACCGATTGATTGAGGCAGGTTCCAAACCATTTGTGCAATAATTGGAATCAAAGCGATCAAACCTAAGAAAATGGCTCCGACTACGCTTAAACGCATCAAAATTGCAGAAACATATTCTTCTGTCCCTTTACCTGGTCTTACACGAGGAATGTAACTTCCTTGTTTTTGTAAGTTCTCAGCCAATTTTTCAGGATTAACCTGAACAAAGGCATAAAAGAAAGTAAAGGCAACAATAAGAACCGTATAAATCGCAGCACCAGGCACTGTGTTATAACTAAATAATTTGGTTAAAACATCGTACCAGCCTTCCGCGCTATACTTGCTAGCCAATGCTTGTAACACCGCATTTGGTGTCGCAATGAATGAGCTGGCAAAGATAACTGGGATAACCCCCGCAGCATTCACTTTTAATGGTAAATAGCTACTTGTGGGCGCACCAACGACTTGTTTTGTATATTGTATCGGAATTTTTCTTTCTGCTTGTTGAAAGTACGTTACAAAAACGACAATCAATACAATAGCAATAAGTAAAATCACAACAAAAATAACCGATTTCCATAGATCACTAGGATCGATATTTACGAAATAATCATCATAGATATCTTTGATACTTTGCGGCAATCGAGAGATGATACCCGCAAAGATAATCATTGATACACCATTACCGATTCCTTTTTCAGTAATCTGTTCTCCCAACCAAGTAACAAACATGGTACCTGCTGTAAGAATAATACCGATCGTAACGAATGTTTGAACATTACGATTTGGTACAAAACCGAATTGTGCAAAATAGTCAAATCCAGCTGTAATACTTACAGACTGAATGAAAGCCAAAACCAAAGTTAAATAGCGAGTCGCTTGATTCAACTTTTTACGTCCAACTTCCCCTTGTTTTGACCATTCGACAAATTTAGGGATGATATCCATCTGCAGCAATTGAATCACAATTGAAGCCGTAATATATGGAGAAACCCCCATCGAGAAGATCGAAAAGTTTTGCATAGCTGAGCCGCTGACCATATTCAACATTCTGAAAAATGGCATTTCGCTCAGGCCTTGCAATCCATGTGCATCAACTCCCGGTACAGTGATTTGCGCACCTAATCGGAAGACTAATAGCATCATGACAGTAAACAGGATCCGTGATCGGATGTTCTGAACTTTGAATGAATCTTTTAAAAGTTTGAACATTAAATCACCTCGATTGAACCACCAGCAGCTTCAATTGTTTCTTGAGCATGTTTAGAGAATTTTGCTGCTTTAACGGTTAGTTTTTTATCTAATGATCCGTTTCCTAAAACTTTGATTCCAGCTTTTTCGTTTTTCACGATTCCAGCTTCGACTAAAGCAACTGGAGTTACTTCAGCTCCATCTTCAAAACGATTTAAGACATCTAAATTGATAACAGCATATTCTTTACGATTCACGTTAGTAAATCCACGTTTTGGTAAACGACGGAATAAAGGAGTTTGACCACCTTCAAAACCTAAACGTACACCACCGCCTGAACGAGCCTTTTGACCTTTTTGACCACGTCCAGCTGTTTTTCCGTTACCTGATGAAGTACCACGTCCAACGCGGTTGCGAACTTTACGTGAACCTTCGGCAGGTTGTAATTCATGAAGTTTCATTATATTGGGCACCTCCTTAGATTTTAATCATCATTGTTTATTAAACTTCTTCTACGTCCACTAAATGAGACACGGTGTTAACCATACCTTTGATTGCATCATTGGCTGGTTTAACAACAGTGCTGTTCATTTTTTTAAGACCCAACGCTTTAACAGTGTCACGTTGGTTTTGAGGACGTCCGATAATACTGCGTTTTAAAGTAATTTTTAATTCAGCCATGTCATTCGTCCTCCTTAATTAGCTAAGTTTTCAACAGAGATGCCACGTAATTGTGCCACTTCTTCTGCCTTTTTCAATTGAGTTAAACCTTCAACAGTTGCGCGAACAACGTTGATTGGTGTGTTTGAACCTAAAGATTTAGAAGTTACATCGGCAACCCCAGCTAATTCCAAGACGGCACGAACTGGTCCACCAGCAGCAACCCCAGAACCTTCAACGGCTGGTTTCATCAAGATACGGCCGCCGCCGAATACACCAATAACTTCGTGAGGAAGCGTAGTTCCTACCATTGGTACTTCGACTAGGTTTTTCTTAGCGTCTTCGATTGCTTTACGAATTGCTTCAGGTACTTCTTGTGCTTTACCTGTACCAAAGCCTACGTGACCGTTTTTGTCACCGACAACAACAAGTGCTGCGAAACGTAGACGACGTCCACCTTTAACAACTTTAGTAACACGGTTGATCGCTACAACGCGGTCTTCTAATTCCAAATGTTTTGGATCGATATAAACCATGAATGGTGTTCCTCCTTCTCCTAAAATTCTAGTCCATTTTCGCGAGCTGCTTCAGCTAAAGCTGCTACACGGCCATGGTAAAGGTATCCACCACGGTCAAAGACTACTTTCTTAATACCTTTTTCTGAAGCACGTTCTGCCACTAATTTCCCAACAGCTTGTGCTTGTTCAGTTTTTGTTCCACCTGAAATTTCTTTATCCAAGGCAGAGGCACTTGCTAGCGTCACACCCGCTACGTCATCAATTACTTGCGCGTAGATGTTTTTGTTAGAACGAAAAACGTTCAAGCGTGGGCACTCAGCAGTACCAGAAATTTTGTTACGTACACGCATGTGGCGCTTTTGGCGTGTTTTATTCTTGTCTGGTTTTGTAATCACAATTGTCACCTCTTTAATTAAGCTGGCCTAAGCCGCGTGTAGGGTCAACCTACTATTTACCAGTTTTACCTTCTTTACGACGTACGTATTCGCCAACATAACGGATACCTTTGCCTTTATAAGGTTCTGGAGGACGAGTTCCGCGGATTTTCGCAGCTAATTCGCCTACTACTTCTTTATTAGATCCCTTAACAATTACTTGAGTGTTTGCAGGGACTTCGATTGTAACGCCTTCTGGAGCTACGATCTCAACTGGATGTGAATAACCAACGTTCAAAACAAGTTTTGATCCTTGTAATTGCGCACGGTATCCGACCCCGATTAATTCTAATGCTTTTTGGAACCCTTCTGAAACACCAACAACCATGTTATTGAAGTTTGCACGAGTTGTTCCGTGAATTGTTTTCATTTCTTTGCTGTCGTTTGGACGAGTAAATGTTACTTCGTTTCCTTCGATACTCATTTTGATATCAGAAGAAAAAGTACGAGTTAATTCACCTTTAGGTCCTTTAACAGTAATGTCATTTCCGTTTTGAGTTACTTCAACTCCTGCAGGTAAAACGACTAATTTATTACCAATACGGCTCACTTAAAGACACCTCCTCATGGATTGTTTGTTCTTACCAAACGTAAGCTAGCACTTCGCCGCCGACGTTTTTGCCTCTAGCTTCTTTATCAGTTACTAAACCTTCAGAAGTAGAGATGATTGCGATACCTAAACCATTTAATACTTTTGGCACTTCGTCAGCTTTGACATAAGCACGTAAGCCAGGTTTAGAGATACGTTTTAAGTTCGTGATAACACGTTCGTCATTTTTACCGTATTTAAGGAAAACACGGATCATGCCTTGTTTGTCATCTTCGATATATTCAACATCACGTACGAAACCTTCACGTTTAAGGATTTCTGCGATATCACGTTTGATTTTTGAAGCAGGTACTTCCACTGAATCGTGTTTTACCATGTTGGCGTTACGAATACGAGTTAGAAAATCTGCAATTGGATCTGTCATGACCATTGAACTGTTTACCTCCTTTATGCGAGTTTATTTTACCAGCTAGCTTTCTTCACGCCGGGAATTTGACCTTTGTAGGCAAGTTCGCGGAAGCAAATACGGCAAAGATGAAATTTACGATAAACTGAATGTGGACGTCCACAACGTTCGCAGCGAGTATATTCTTGCGTTGAATGTTTTGCAGGACGTTTGTTTTTAGCAATCATTGATTTTTTAGCCAATTTTTTCGCCTCCTTGATTATTTTTGGAATGGCATTCCAAGTTGTGTTAATAATTCGCGAGATTCTTCGTCTGTTTTAGCTGTTGTAACCACAACGATATCCATACCACGAACTTTATCAACTAAATCATAATCTACTTCAGGGAAGATCAATTGTTCTTTAACACCTAAAGTAAAGTTACCACGGCCGTCGAAGGATTTTTTGCTTACTCCGTGGAAGTCACGTACACGGGGAAGTGATACAGACACTAATTTGTCTAAGAATTCATACATTCTTTCTCCACGTAGTGTTACTTTCGCACCAATAGGCATTCCTTCACGTAAACGGAAACCAGCGATTGATTTTTTAGCTTTTGTAATGATTGGTTTTTGACCAGAGATCAAGGCTAATTCTTCAACAGCTTTGTCTAAGTTTTTTGCGTTTGATACCGCATCACCAACACCCATGTTGATGACGATTTTCTCAACTTTAGGAACTTCCATAACTGAATTATAGTTAAATTTTTCCATCAAAGATGGTGTAATTTCACTTACAAATTTTTCTTTTAGGCGGTTCATCTATAAGATCCTCCTTCCTTGTTTAATTATTTATCTAGAGCTTCGCCGGTTTTCTTAGAAACACGGACTTTCTTACCGTCAACCACTTTGTAGCCAACGCGTGTCGCTTCTCCATTTGAAGGGTCGATCACCATAACATTAGAAGCATGAATTGGTGCTTCTACCTCAACGATTCCTCCTTGAGGAGCTTCTTGAGAGGCTTTTTTATGTTTTTTCACGACATTGACGCCTTCAACAACGACTTTGTCTTTTTTAGGAAGGGCTTCTAATACTACGCCTTCTTTATTTCTGTCTTTACCAGAGATAACTTTTACTTTATCGCCTTTTTTAACGAACATTACTGTTGCGCACCTCCTTTGGTTGAATCTTTCGATTATAATACTTCCGGTGCCAATGAAACGATCTTCATGAAGTTGCCTTCGCGTAGTTCACGAGCGACAGGTCCGAAGATACGTGTTCCTCTTGGGCTCTTGTCATCACGAATGATAACAGCTGCATTTTCATCAAATTTGATATAAGAACCGTCAGTACGACGAGCGCCTGATTTAGTTCGAACGATAACGGCTTTTACAACGTCACCTTTTTTGACAACACCACCTGGCGTTGCTTGTTTAACCGTAGCAACAATCACATCACCGATATTTGCAGTTTTGCGACCAGATCCGCCAAGAACTTTAATAGTTAAAATTTCACGAGCGCCTGAGTTGTCCGCGATTTTTAAACGGCTTTCTGCTTGGATCACTTGTGTATCCTCCTTTCAGATTTAAGAAACATCTATATAGGAAAATCTCGTGTGATTAGATAATCACTGCTTTTTCAACGACTTCAACCAGACGGAAACGTTTGGTAGCTGATAATGGACGAGTTTCCATGATTTTCACGATATCGCCAATTTTTGCTTCATTGTTTTCATCGTGAGCTTTGTATTTTTTAGAATATTTCATACGTTTACCGTAGATTGGATGGTTCTTCTTGGTTTCAACGACAACAGTGATCGTCTTGTCCATTTTGTCAGATACCACACGTCCTTGATAAACTTTACGTTGATTTCTTTCTTCAGTCATACTGGAAATGGCCTCCTTCCACTATTTGTCAGCTTGTTCACGCAACACAGTTTTGATGCGTGCAATCGATTTACGTACTTCTTTAATACGTGCAGTGTTTTCTAATTGACCTGTTGCTAATTGGAATCTAAGATTGAACAATTCTTCTTTCAATTGTTTTTCTTGATCTAGCATTTCGGCAGTGGTTAATTCTCTGATTTCTTTAACCTTCATTCGATTCACCACCCATTTCCTCACGTTTTACGATCTTAGTCTTCATTGGTAATTTGTGAGAAGCAAGACGTAATGCTTCACGAGCAACTTCTTCAGGAACGCCGGCGATTTCAAACATGATCTTGCCGCGTTTAACTGGTGAAACCCAGCCTTCAGGAGCACCTTTACCAGATCCCATACGTACACCAATTGCTTTGGCAGTATAAGATTTGTGAGGGAAAATTTTAATCCATACTTTCCCACCACGTTTCATGTAACGAGTCATTGCAATACGGGCAGCTTCGATTTGGCGGTTAGTGATCCAATGTGAATCAACAGCTTGTAAGCCGTATTCTCCAAATGCGATTTCTTTACCACCTTTAGCTTCCCCACGCATTTTACCGCGGAATTCACGACGGTGTTTTACACGTTTAGGTACTAACATGATTATTTCCCTCCTTTCTCAGTGTTTTTCTTTGTAGGAAGAATTTCTCCACGATAAATCCACACTTTAACTCCTAGTTTTCCGTATGTTGTATCTGCTTCTTCCCATGCGTAGTCAATATCGGCACGCAATGTATGAAGAGGAACTGTTCCTTCAGAGTATCCTTCTGAACGAGCGATATCCGCACCATTCAAACGACCAGATACTTGTGTTTTAATTCCTTTAGCGCCTGAACGCATAGTGCGTTGGATCGCTTGTTTTTGTGCACGACGGAAAGCAACACGGTTTTCTAATTGACGTGCGATTCCTTCTCCGACTAATTTTGCATCTAAATCTGGTTTTTTGATTTCAACGATGTTGATGTGAACTCGTTTACCAGTTAATTTATTTAATTCTTTTCTTAGGCTCTCAACTTCAGATCCGCCTTTACCGATAACCATACCAGGTTTGGCTGTGTGAATTGAAATGTTTACACGATTTGCAGCGCGTTCGATTTCAACAGTTGACACAGCGGCATCAGCAAGTTTAGTTGCGATGAACTTACGGATTCTCAAATCTTCGTGTAGAAATTCAGCATACTCTTTTTCAGCATACCATTTAGCATCCCACTCACGGATGATGCCTACACGCATTCCAATAGGATTTACTTTTTGACCCACTGATTATCCCTCCTTATTTTTCTGATACCACAACGGTAATATGACTTGTACGTTTGTTGATTGGTGAAGCTGATCCTTTTGCACGTGGACGGAAACGTTTCATTGTTGGTCCTTCGTTAACAAATCCTTCAGAAACTACCAAATTTTCAACATCTAAGTCAAAGTTGTTTTCTGCGTTAGCAACTGCTGACATCATTACTTTTTCAATGATTCCTGCAGATTTGTTCGGTGTGAATTTCAAAATTGAAATTGCTTCTGCTACGCTTTTTCCTCTAATAAGATCCATTACTAAACGTGCTTTACGAGGAGAAGTGCGAACTGTTTTTGCAGTTGCCTTAGCTGATGTAATTTGTTCTGCCATGTTAATATCCTCCCCTCAAAATTAACGTCTTGTTTTCTTATCGTCGGCGGCATGTCCACGATAAGTTCTTGATGGTGCAAATTCACCTAATTTATGTCCTACCATGTCTTCTTGGATGTAAACTGGTACATGTTTGCGTCCGTCATAAACAGCAATTGTAAATCCTACAAAACTAGGGAAAATTGTTGAACGACGAGACCAAGTTTTAATAACTTTTTTCTTTTCAACACCTTGTTGCGCTTCAACCTTTTTCATCAAATGATCATCGACGAAAGGTCCTTTTTTCAAACTACGACCCATGGTGTACCTCCTCTCAAAATATGCGACACATAGTCAATGGTTCTATTTAGTCTTACGACGACGTACGATAAGCTTGTCAGATGCAGCTTTCTTATTACGAGTTTTGTAACCCAATGCAGGTTGTCCCCAAGGAGATACTGGAGCTTTACGTCCGACTGGAGCTTTACCTTCACCACCACCGTGTGGGTGATCGTTAGGGTTCATTACGCTACCACGTACAGTTGGACGTTTGCGCATCCAACGAGAACGACCAGCTTTACCGATATTGATCAATTCATGTTGTTCATTACCAACAGAACCGATTGTCGCACGGCAAGTAGCTAAGATCATACGAACTTCGCCAGAGTTTAAACGTACTAATACGTATTTTCCTTCTTTACCAAGTACTTGAGCACTTGTACCAGCTGAACGGATTAATTGTCCGCCTTTGCCAGGTTTCATTTCAATATTGTGGATCACAGTACCTACTGGAATATTTTCTAGTGGTAATGCATTTCCGATTTTGATATCTGCATCTGGTCCAGAAACGATTGTCATACCTACTTCTAAGCCTTTAGGGGCTAAGATGTAAGCTTTCACTCCGTCTGAATAATGAACTAATGCAATGTTTGCTGAGCGGTTTGGATCGTACTCGATCGTTTGAACTGTAGCAACCACGTTATCTTTATTACGTTTGAAGTCGATAACACGGTATTGACGTTTATGTCCGCCACCTTGATGACGTACAGTGATACGACCGTTGTTGTTACGACCGGCGTTGTTTTTCAATGGTTGTAATAACGTCTTTTCAGGCGTTGAAGTAGTGATTTCAGCGAAATCAGAACTTGTCATATTACGACGACCATTTGAGGTAGGTTTGTACTTTTTAATCGCCACGTCTAGTTTCCCTCCTATTTACTAGTGATTTTCTAACGCTTATTCAGCGTCGAAAAGTTGGATTTCTTTTGAGTCTTCAGTTAAAGTCACAACAGCTTTGCGACGTTTTTTTGTGAAGCCTTGGTATTTACCCATACGTTTTGCTTTTGGTTTAGCATTCATAATGTTTACGTTTTTTACTTTAACGTCGAAAGCAGCTTCTACTGCTTGTTTCACTAAAGTTTTGTTTGCGCGAGTGTCAACTTCGAAAGTATATTTCTTTTCGTCCATGTCTAACATAGATTTTTCAGTGATCACCGGGCGTTTAATTACGTCTAGTAAGTTCATTATGCAAGCACCTCCTCAATTTGAGTAAGAGCAGTTTGCGTTGCTAAGATTTTGTCATTAGCGACTACATCTAATACAGTAACGTTGTTTGAAGTAGTAACAGTTACGTTTGATAAGTTACGAGCAGCTAAACCTGCAACTTCGTTTTCTGTTTCTAATACAACCAATACTTTAGAATCAATAGACAAGCTAGTTAAAACTTGTTTAAATTCTTTTGTTTTAGGTGCGTCAAAGCTTAAAGCATCAACAGCAACTAAGTTATTTTCAGCAACTTTTTCTGATAATACAGATTTAATTGCTAAGCGACGAACTTTTTTAGGAAGTTTGTAGCTGTATGAACGTGGTGTAGGTCCGAAGACAACGCCACCCCCACGCCATTGTGGTGAACGGATAGAACCTTGACGAGCACGTCCAGTTCCTTTTTGACGCCATGGTTTGCGACCACCGCCACGAACTGCGCTACGATTTTTCACAGCGTGTGTTCCTTGTCTTAATGAAGCGCGTTGCATAACAATTGCATCGTAAACAACACTTTCATTTGGTTCAATTCCGAAGATTTCTTCATTTAAAGTGATGTCACCGTTTTGAGTTCCATCTTGTTTGAATAATGCTACAGTTGGCATTCCTTAGTTCCTCCTTTCCTCTAACTAATTATTTAGCTTTCACAGCTGATTTGATAGTGATTAAAGATTTTTTAGCGCCAGGAACATTTCCTTTTACTAAGATAACGTTGCGGTCAGCGTCAACACGAACAACTTCAAGATTTTGAATTGTCACGCGATTGCCACCCATACGGCCAGCTAAACGTTTATTTTTAAATACACGGTTCGGTGCAACAGGACCCATAGATCCAGGACGACGGTGGTAACGAGAACCGTGAGCCATTGGGCCGCGGCTTTGTCCGTGACGTTTGATAACGCCTTGGAATCCTTTACCTTTAGTCGTTCCGGTAACATCAATGATGTCTCCAGCTTGGAAAGTATCAACTTTCACTTCTTTACCTACTTCATAGTCTCCTAGCTCAACATCTTTGAATTCTCGAATGAAGCGCTTAGGAGCCGTGTTTGCTTTTGCAACATGACCTTTCGCAGGTTTGTTAGACAAAACTTCACGCATATCTTGGTAACCTAATTGAACAGCTTCGTAGCCATCATTTTCCATTGTTTTCACTTGTAAAACAACGTTTGGAGTAGCTTCGATAACAGTAACTGGAATAAGTTCGCCAGATTCAGTGAAGATTTGAGTCATTCCCACTTTTTTCCCTAAGATTCCTTTGGTCATGATTACACCTCCATCTTCTTAATTATAGTTTGATTTCAATATTCACACCTGATGGTAAGTCAAGCTTCATTAAAGCATCAACTGTCTTCGGTGTTGGGTTCACAATGTCAATCAGACGTTTGTGAGTACGCATTTCGAATTGTTCGCGTGAATCTTTGTATTTATGAGTCGCACGGATTACAGTGTAAAGACTGCGTTCAGTTGGTAATGGAATTGGACCAGACACGCTAGCTCCAGTTCTTTTTGCAGTTTCCACGATTTTATCCGCTGATTGATCTAAAATACCATGTTCATACGCTTTTAAACGGATACGAATTTTTTGTTTTGCCATCTTGTTCCCTCCTTCGCCTATTTTAAAAAGTAGACATAGCTCCACGAAAATCTCCGTCACGCTCGTTCGTGGCAAAGCGTCCGGGCGTGTCGCAACCTCTCGTTTCAAAGCCGACGGATTCTTTTCAGAACCCCCCCAGTGTCAGTTGCACTTCTGCAAACAGCACCTTTATGATTATATTATATGGCATCAATGATTGCAAGGATTTTCTCAGTTTTTTTGAATTTTCTATTACGTTTTCAGAAAATCAAAATATTACCTGCTTGATATGTTTCCTACTATATAATATAGCATTTCACTTTATCATCTATAACTAACGACAAGTTCTTCAGTCTTTGTAAAATCAAGACCAAACCAGATATCAATATTCGATCCAAAAAAAGAGTCACTGGAATTCCAGTGACTCTTTGCGTCCGAGCATAATAATTAAACTATAAAGCTAATTAAGCTTTGATTGTTGTTACAACGCCTGAACCAACAGTACGTCCGCCTTCACGAATAGAGAAACGAGTTCCGTCTTCGATCGCGATTGGGTGGATTAATTCAACTTCCATAGTTACGTTATCACCAGGCATTACCATTTCAGTACCTTCTGGTAGATCAACTACACCAGTTACGTCAGTTGTACGGAAGTAGAACTGAGGACGGTAGTTAGTGAAGAATGGAGTATGACGTCCGCCTTCTTCTTTAGTTAAAACGTAAACTTCTGCAGAGAATTTTGTATGTGGAGTGATTGAAGCTGGTTTAGCCAATACTTGTCCACGTTGGATGTCTTCACGTGCAACACCACGTAATAATGCACCAATGTTGTCGCCCGCTTCAGCGTAATCCAACAATTTACGGAACATTTCAACACCTGTAACAGTTGTTTTAGCAGTTTCTTCAGCAATACCTACGATTTCAACTTCGTCACCAACGCGAACTTGTCCACGTTCAACACGACCAGTTGCAACAGTTCCACGACCAGTGATTGAGAATACGTCTTCCACTGGCATCATGAATGGTTTGTCAGTATCACGAACTGGTGTTGGGATGTATTCATCAACAGCAGCCATTAATTCTAAGATTTTTTCTTCGTATGAAGCGTCGCCTTCTAAGGCTTTCAAAGCTGAACCTGCGATAACTGGAGTGTCGTCGCCTGGGAAGTCGTATTCAGTTAATAAGTCACGAACTTCCATTTCAACTAATTCTAGTAATTCTTCATCGTCAACCATATCCATTTTGTTTAAGAATACAACGATGTAAGGAACACCAACGTTACGAGATAACAAGATGTGTTCACGAGTTTGAGGCATAGGGCCATCAGCAGCAGATACTACTAAGATAGCTCCGTCCATTTGAGCAGCACCAGTGATCATGTTTTTAACGTAGTCCGCGTGTCCTGGGCAGTCAACGTGAGCATAGTGACGGTTGTCAGTTTCGTACTCAACGTGAGCAGTGTTGATAGTGATTCCGCGTTCGCGTTCTTCAGGAGCTCCGTCGATTTGAGCGTAGTCCATAGCTTGCGCTCCGCCTTGTTTAGCAAGTACAGTTGTAATTGCAGCTGTTAAAGTAGTTTTACCATGGTCAACGTGTCCGATAGTACCAATGTTAACATGGGGTTTTGAACGGTCAAATTTTTCTTTAGCCATTTAAAATGTTCCTCCTAAGTAAATGAGATTAGTTTTTTTATCTGATAGGTCCGCACCACACAAGCGATGCGAGCCCATATCATCAGTTAATTATTTTACATGAAACGTTACTAAAAATACAGTTCTTTTCGGAAAAGCAGTCAAAAACAATTGACTTTTAAGAATTAATCAGCTTTGCCGCCGTTTTTCTTAATAATTTCTTCTTGAACTGATTTTGGTACATCTTCATAGTGGTCAAAGACCATCATGAATGTACCGCGTCCTTGAGTAGAAGAACGAAGCGTTGTTGCGTAACCAAACATTTCAGCTAACGGCACAATAGCGTTAACGATTTGTGAATTACCATGTGCTTCCATACCTTCAACACGACCACGACGTGCAGTTACATGCCCCATAACATCACCTAAGTAATCTTCAGGAACAGTAATTGTAACTTTCATCATTGGTTCAAGAATTGATGGACTCGCTTTTTTCGCAGCCGCACGTAGCGCCATAGACGCAGCTACACGGAAGGCTGTTTCATTTGAATCGACATCATGGTATGAACCGTCATAAAGTTTAGCTTTGATATCAACTAATGGATAACCTGCTAACACACCGTTTGCCATAGCGTCTTCTAAGCCTTTTTCAACTGCTGGAATGTATTCACAAGGAACCACACCACCGACAATTGCGTTTTCGAATTCGAAGCCGGCACCTTCTTCGTTTGGTGTAAATTCAATCCATACGTGACCGTATTGACCTTTACCACCAGACTGACGTACAAACTTACCTTCTGCATTTGTCGCAGAACGGAATGTTTCACGATAAGATACTTGAGGTGCACCAACGTTTGCATCCACTTTAAATTCACGACGCATACGGTCAACCAATACGTCTAAGTGAAGTTCACCCATACCAGCGATAACAGTTTCGCCAGTTTCAACGTTTGTTTCAACGCGGAATGAAGGATCTTCTTCAGCAAGTTTTTGTAAAGCAACACCCATTTTATCTTGGTCAGCTTTTGATTTAGGTTCAACAGCCACTTCGATAACTGGATCAGGGAATTCAATTGATTCAAGGATAACTGGTGCTTTTTCGTCACACAATGTATCCCCAGTTGTTGTGTCTTTCAACCCAACAGCTGCAGCGATATCTCCTGAATAAACTGTTTCGATTTCTTTACGTGTATTCGCGTGCATTTGCAGAATACGTCCGATACGTTCACGTTTCCCTTTAGAAGCATTCAATACATATGAACCTGAGTTTAGAACACCAGAGTAAACACGGAAGAATGTCAAACGACCTACGAACGGGTCAGTCATAACTTTAAACGCAAGTGATGAGAATGGAGCAGAATCATCAGCTGGACGTTCAGTTTCTTCGTCTGTCTTAGGATCAAAACCTTTGATCGCAGGTACATCAGTCGGTGCTGGAAGATAGTCAATGACTGCATCCAACATCAATTGAACACCTTTGTTTTTGAAGGCTGATCCACAAAGAACAGGGTAGAAGTCTACTGCTAAAGTTGCGTTACGGATACCTGCTTTTAATTCTTCTTCAGTGATTTCTTCACCTTCTAAGAATTTCATCATTAGGTCTTCATCAGTATCAGCGACTGCTTCAACTAATTTTTCACGCCATTCTTCAGCTTGTTCTTGATATTCAGCAGGAATTTCAGTTTCTTGAATTTCCGTACCTAAATCGTTTGTATAGATTTCAGCTTTCATTTTAACTAAATCGATAATACCAGTGAAGTCATCTTCAGCACCAATTGGTAATTGGATTGGATGAGCATTCGCTTGTAAACGATCATGTAAAGTGCTTACTGAGTAAAGGAAGTCTGCTCCAATTTTGTCCATTTTGTTACAGAATACAATACGCGGAACACGGTATTCTGTTGCTTGACGCCAAACAGTTTCTGTTTGTGGTTCTACACCTGATTGTGAGTCCAGTACAGTTACTGCGCCGTCTAGTACACGTAATGAACGTTGAACTTCAATTGTAAAGTCCACGTGTCCAGGGGTATCAATAATATTTACGCGGTGACCCTTCCATTGTGCAGTTGTTGCAGCAGAAGTGATCGTGATCCCACGTTCTTGTTCTTGTTCCATCCAGTCCATTTGAGAAGCGCCTTCGTGGGTTTCTCCAATTTTATGGATTTTACCAGTGTAGTATAAAACACGCTCTGTCGTAGTTGTTTTACCAGCGTCAACGTGAGCCATGATACCGATATTACGAGTGTTTTCTAGAGAAAATTCTCTTGCCATTTCTTTGTTTGCTCCTCTCTTAAATTAAATTTAGCATTGTCTGGTCAGTTTTCTGTTGACCTTCGCCAGCAGAAAAAATCTTACCAACGATAATGAGCAAATGCACGGTTGGCTTCCGCCATTTTGTGTGTATCTTCGCGTTTTTTCACAGAAGCCCCAGTGTTGTTAGCAGCATCCATGATTTCTTTCGCTAAGCGTTCTTCCATTGTATGTTCGCCGCGTAAACGAGCGAAGTTAACAACCCAACGCAAACCTAAAGTAGTACGACGTTCTGGACGTACTTCAACGGGCACTTGATAGTTAGAACCTCCAACACGGCGAGCTTTAACTTCTAGTACAGGCATGATATTTTCCATTGCTTGTTCGAAAACTTCCAATGGATCATTCCCTGTTGATTCTTTGATAGTGTTAAAAGCGTTGTATACGATATTTGAAGCAGTTCCGCGTTTTCCATCAACCATTACACGGTTGATTAAACGAGTTACTAGCTTAGAGTTATACATAGGATCTGGCAAAACGTCGCGTTTTGCGATAGTTCCTTTACGAGTCATACGTAACTCCTCCTTCCGAAAATATGTCTTTATCTATTCGTTTGATTAAGCTTTAGGTTTTTTAGTACCGTATTTAGAACGGCTTTGTTTACGATCGTTAACACCGGCAGTATCTAGTGCACCACGAACGATATGGTAACGTACCCCTGGTAAGTCTCTTACACGACCACCACGTAATAGAACAACACTGTGTTCTTGTAGGTTATGGCCGATACCTGGAATATAAGCTGTTACTTCGATCAAGTTTGACAAACGAACACGAGCATATTTACGCAATGCTGAGTTGGGTTTCTTAGGTGTCATAGTCCCCACACGTGTACAAACTCCACGTTTTTGTGGTGAGTTCACGTTTGTTTGAGCTTTTTTAAAGCTATTATATCCTTTGTTCAATGCTGGTGAATTTGATTTTTCCACCTTTGATTTACGAGGTTTACGTACTAATTGATTAATTGTAGGCATTCCTTGTTTCCTCCTTCCTCGATCCGCTTTCTAGTACCACACATCCTGGTGGTTCTTTTTCAGCGATAAAAAATAATGCATCCCTGCATTCTCTATCAAGCGTACCTTGACACAGTCAGCACGTCTCTATTGAGAGACCTGTTCACAAAGCACCTTTGATAGCATACCATGATTGATTTTCGCTGTCAACAAACTATCTAGAGTTTTTTTACTTTGGATCAGCGTTTAGATTTTATATTAGAATAAAAAAATTTATTTAGATTAAGCAGCTTCTCTTGATGATTTATATATCAGCAAATAAAGCGGATTCACTTTTTTGGTCTTTTTTACTTAAAAGGCTATCTTTTTTCTTTTTTTGCGATTACAATAAACGTAACTTAGCAAAAGGTGGGATTTTTCAATGAATTTGAAAGAGTTAGTTGGGATCGAAGCAGCAAAATTTGTCAAAGATGGAATGATTGTTGGATTAGGCACAGGATCAACTGCTTATTACTTAGTAAAAGAATTAGGTCGCCGTGTCAATGAAGAAGGATTGAAGATCACAGGTGTTGTTACTTCTATTAAAACAGAAGAACAAGCAAAAGAATTAGGTATTCCCCTAAAAGCTATCGATGAGGTAGTGTCTGTTGATCTCACAATTGATGGCGCAGATGAAATTAGTGAGGACTTCCAAGGAATCAAAGGCGGCGGTGCTGCCCTGCTTTTCGAAAAAGTCGTAGCCACTTATTCAAAAGAATGTATCTGGATCGTTGATGAAAGCAAGATGGTTAATAAGCTTGGAAAATTCCCTTTACCAGTCGAGGTTGTTCCCTTCGGCAGCCACAACGTGTTTCGATTATTTGAAGCAAAAGGATACCATCCTTCTTGGCGATTGAACGATGCAGGAGAACTTCTAACTACCGATGGCGGTCATTACATCATTGATCTACATCTAGACATAATAGAAGACCCTCATGCGCTTGCAGCAGAGTTAGACACTTGCGTTGGTGTCGTTGAACACGGGTTATTTATTGATATGATCTCACGTGTTATTGTTGGTACTCCTAAGGGACCAAAAATTCTTGAGGTTCCAGCGAAATAATTCTCTAAAATTCCTGGCAAAGCTTGTGATTTGATAAAAAACACACTCAATTTAATGGAAATCACGACCGAAACATTGTACAATGAATCAGGAATTGAAAATTTCAGAAATTTCAAAAGGAGAGAATGATATGCCAAAATTAGTTTTTTCTCGTCACGGCTTAAGTGAATGGAACAAATTGAACCAATTTACAGGCTGGGCAGATGTTGATTTGGCTCCAGAAGGTGTCGAAGAAGCAAAAGAAGGCGGACGCAAAATTAAAGAAGCAGGAATTGAATTTGATGTAGCTTACACATCTGTTTTAACTCGTGCGATCAAAACTTGCGACTTGATCTTAGAATACTCTGATCAACTTTGGGTACCAACTGTTAAATCTTGGCGCTTAAACGAACGTCATTATGGTAAATTACAAGGATTGAACAAAAAAGAAACCGCTGAAAAATACGGTGACGAACAAGTTCACATCTGGCGACGTTCATACGACGTATTACCTCCATTGATGGAAGCAACTGACGAAGGTTCAGCAGCTCAAGATCGTCGTTACGCAATGTTAGACCCTCGCGATATTCCTGGAGGCGAAAACTTAAAAGTTACTTTGGAACGTGCATTACCTTTCTGGCAAGACGAAATCGCTCCTGCTTTGAAAGATGGAAAAACTGTTTTAGTAGCTGCACACGGTAACTCACTACGCGCATTGGCTAAACACATTGAAGGTATTTCTGACGAAGACATCATGGATTTAGAAATCCCAACAGGTCAACCATTAGTTTATGACTTGAATGATGACTTAACTGTCGCTAAAAAATACTACCTATAAAATTTCTCTCGACTCATTTTTAATGGGTCGGGATTTTTTTATACTTCGTTGCATTATCTCTGGCACATTGTTCTTTTTGTGCTAAAATAAATAAGTACTTTCTTTGCGGTCGTGGCGGAATTGGCAGACGCGCTAGCTTCAGGCGCTAGTGGTAGCAATACCGTGGAAGTTCGAGTCTTCTCGGCCGCATAATACAAGCTGTAAAAAGAGCAAGACAGAAGTTTTCTGTCTTGCTCTTTTTAATCATGATTCAAGAAACTTGCCACTTTTGTAGCAATCAGGTCAATGGCGACGTGATTCTCGCCGCCTTCAGGCACAATGATGTCTGCATAGCGTTTCGTTGGTTCGATAAATTGATGGTACATTGGTTTTACTACTGTTAAGTATTGATCAATTACCGATTCCAATGTCCGGCCTCGTTCGTTCATATCACGTTTAATACGGCGGATAATCCGAATATCATCATCCGTATCTACATAAATTTTAATATCCATCAGATCACGCAGCCGTTCATCTTCTAGGATTAAGATCCCCTCTAAGATGATGACTTCTTTTGGCTCTTGCAAATAAACTTCATCACTGCGTGTATGTTTTACGTAATCATAGATCGGTACTTCTACCGATTGATATTTCGTCAATTCCTTTAAATGCTCGATCAATAAATCTGTGTCAAACGCAAACGGATGATCGTAATTCGTTTTTAAACGTTCCTCAAAGCTGATACCGCTTTGGTCTTTATAGTAAGAATCGTGTTCCAACATCATAATTGAATGATTGGGAAACCGATTGTAGATTGCGCGGCTGACGCTAGTTTTCCCACTACCTGAACCGCCCGTTACGCCAATAATGATCGGCTTGTTTTCCATGCAACTAAAACCTCTTTCGTTTTTCATTAGTCCTATTATAGCGAATCATCGTTAAATTGCTATCAAAAAATTAAAATTCTTCTAAAATTTGATAGAGGTCGGTTAATTCTTTTATCTGAAATGTTGGTTTTATTTCTTGGGCTTCTTTTTCCTGAGGATTCATCCAAATCGTATCGATGCCGGCAACCTGTCCGCCCTTAATATCCGAGGTTAAAGAATCTCCCACAATCACTGTTCTTTCTTTTTCTATATGAGGAATTTCAGCAAAAACGATATCAAAAAATTCTTTCATTGGTTTGTGGACACCCATCTCTTCAGAAATAAAAAATTTCTTGAAATAAGGAGCTAGGCCTGATTTTGTCAAACGTTCATGTTGTGTTGCAGAAACCCCGTTAGTGACCACATAAAGATCTTTTTTCTGACTTAAATTCTCTACCACTTCCAGGCTATTCGAAATTAATTGATGCCCTTGATTCAAATAATGACGATAACGCGCCTCCGTCTTCGGTCCATCAACCTCTCTTTCATATTCTTCAAAGAACAAGCGAAAACGATTATCTAATAAATCTTGACGAGAAAGCAAACCAACTTCATGGTCTCGCCAAAACCCTTGATTCATTTTCTTATACTGATTTTTTACGGCTAAAGACGGCTCTACACCCATATCTTGAAATAACCAGCTTAAAGCTTGTTCCTCTGCGGCTTTGAAATCTAACAAGGTGTCATCAATATCAAATAAAATTGTTTTGTATCCCATTTCTATACCTTCTATCTAAAATATGTTTTTAATTGTTGAAGCTCCGCAATCGTTAGAGCTCGATACTCTCCCTCTGCTAAATCTTCTGGTAACACTAGCGGCCCCATAGAAACCCTCGTTAATCCAATAACTTTTTTCCCACAAGCCAGAAACATTTTTTTCACTTGATGGAACTTGCCTTCCTTAATCGTCAATAGCACCTCAGAAAACCTAGACGCGGAACTTACAATACTTAATCTCGCAGGTTGACATCGAACGCCTCCATGAAAAACGATCCCCGCTTTGAACGCCTTTACGTCCTCCATTGTTACCGCCTCATTGACAATCACTCGATAGGTCTTGGTAACTTTGGATTCCGGCTGCAAAAGGTCGTAACCCAACTGTCCGTTGTCTGTTAAAAGCAGTAATCCAGTCGTATCACGATCTAATCGCCCTACCGGATAGAGAGCTTCCGGACGTTCTGACTCTTTTACTAATTCTGTTGCCGTTTGAAACTTCGTATCTTTTTTTGCTGTTACGACACCTGAGGGCTTATTCAATAAATAGTATACGTGGTTCGTCTGCAGCTTTTGCCCATCGACTTGAATTTTATGAAGCTTGCTATCCACATTTCTCTGGGGGTTCATTTCCACTTTGTCGTCTATTAAAACTTTTTTCATGAGAAATAAACGTTTCATTTCTTTTCGAGTCGTTTTTAGGTTTTCTTCGATGATCTTATCTAGCCGCATGCTGATACTCCTTTAAATCTATCGGACTCATTATACCGAATTTTAAAAAAAGTCAAAACCCTAGAACTCCTCTTCCTATTATTTCTACTCCATACAGTGCTTTTTTACGTTCCTCAGCTAACCGATGAAAAAATAAATTCCTTATCAAAACCCTTTACTTAAAGCAATTCCAGGGAAAAATTCCACACTTTTCCAGTAGGTGCAAGGAGTTTATACTTGCATTTTGATTAGATGAGCCCTAGAATTTAATTATACGAGTCAGAGATTCGTATGATTAAGTGAATCGACACTCCGGTGTCAAAGGTTTCTCATACACAGCGTTATGACCTGGTAGAGAAAGTTGAACTTAGACTTTTTTTGGACAGTTGTGTATACGACTGTCTTTTTGCGTTTTTTTCGCAAAGCCATTGTGCTGAGAATAACCCATCACTTAAATAAAATCTGTCTGCTTAACCACAGACAGTCACATTTTAAGGAGGAATTTGGTTATGGCAGTATCATTGAAAGTAGAAGAAAGAGCAACTCGTCCCCGTTCCATTCGCAACCAGCTACGTCACGAAGGAAAAGTCCCTGCAGTCGTTAATGGGTATAAAGTAGAAAGTACCCCTATTTCATTCGACGAACGTGAATTTTCTAAATTATTACGTGAGAATGGTGCAAATACTGTTTTCGCTATCGAAATCGGTGGAAAAAAAGTGAATACCCTATTGCGTGATTCACAGGTGGATACCTTTACCCATCGCTTAACTCATGTAGAATTATTATCTGTAAACTTATCAGAAGAAACAGAAGCCGAAACAGAGATCAACCTAGTTGGTGAATCTGTTGGTGTGAAGGCTGGCGGTGTGTTGACACAAACACTTTATACAGCAACGGTTTCCGCTACACCAGAAAAATTACCAGAAGGTATTGAAGTCGATATCTCTGGATTAGAAATTGGTCAATCACTATCTGTTGGTGATCTACCTAAAAATGATGATTACACAATCGTTACGGATTCAGAAGAACAAATTGTAGCTGTCCAAGAAGCACAAGAACTTCCTGAAGAAGACGAAGCTTCTGAAGGTGCCGAACCAGAAGTTATCGGCGAATCAACAGAAGAATAAACAAACCAACGAGACATATCGAATGACTTTCGATATGTCTTTTTATCTTCCAATACAGGAAATCTGACAAGCCTTGGCTTCTGTAAATTTTTACGTTTTCTTATATACTAAGTACAATGAGTGGTTTTTTTAGCAAAAAAGAATTACAATAAGTCACTACAAAGCTTATTTGTACTTAAAGTAAGTGATTCCAACTAAAGGAGGAAAATCTATGTTTGAAACATTTGATTCTAAAAAAAGTCGTTATGCCTCTGTCGGTGTGGTGTCCAGTTTGCCAGGCGAGCTGATTGATAGTATCTGGTATATCATTGACTTAGACTTAAAGGGACTAATCCCATTAGAAAATATTTTGAGTTTTGATTTAATCAATAATGACGGCCACGTTACCATGCACTTCTCTCAAGAAGACAGTAGTGTTGAAATGGGCATTGATTTACCTTTTAGATATTCTAGTGAATTCCCACAAGAAGTATATGCTTACGATGATGGCAACCGTCAAACAATTTTGTTGCCAAATGAAATTCGCCAACGTTAATTCACGAGACATTCCTTTTCTTAAGGGATGTCTTTTTTTCTT
This sequence comes from Enterococcus raffinosus, assembly GCF_001886185.1. Taxonomy (GTDB): domain Bacteria; phylum Bacillota; class Bacilli; order Lactobacillales; family Enterococcaceae; genus Enterococcus_A; species Enterococcus_A raffinosus. The sequence continues at coordinate 140,455 of NZ_JXLA01000004.1, forward strand.
AATAATTGAAAATTTATTCTTGCTTTCAGAAAATTTTGTGGTAATATCAATCAGAAAATTTTAATAGAAAGCGGGAAAAGAATGAAAGAATTAACTCATGGAAATCCAGCAAAATTGATCTTATTATTTACACTGCCCTTGTTCGTAGGAAATGTTTTTCAGCAATTTTATAGCATGATAGATATGTTAGTTGTCGGTCAGGTATTAGGTAAAGATGCCTTAGCTGCTGTTGGTGCAACAGGCAGCGTCAGCTTTTTAATTATTGGATTTGCACAAGGGCTAACCTCAGGTCTCTCAATTATTACCGCACAACGATTCGGTGCAAAAGACTTGCAAGGCGTTCGTAAAAGTTTTGCTGCCTCCATTGTAATCAGCTTAGTTGTCACTGTCATTTTAACGATTTTAAGTTTAGTCTTTTTACGTCCCTTGTTATTGTTGATGCAAACACCGCCTGAACTTTTAAATCAAGCGCAAGATTTTATTTCTGTCATTTTAGCTGGGATTTTTGCGGCCATGAGTTTTAATCTTTTGTCAAATATGGTAAGAGCTTTAGGCGATAGTCGAACACCCTTATTTTTCTTAGCCGCTGCTGTTGTTGTTAATGTTGTCTTGGATTTGATTTTCATTATCTATTTACATATGGGCGTCGCCGGTGCCGGTTATGCAACAGTTATTGCCCAAGTATTTGCTAGCCTTTTATGTGTTTGGTTTATTCGACGCAAGATTCCTTTGCTGCAAATCAGCCGTAAACATTTCTCTTTTGATAAAAAGGAGCTGGGGATGCATTTACGAGCAGCTTTACCTATGGGCTTCCAATCATCCATTATCGCTATCGGTGCTGTGATTTTACAATCTGCGCTAAATACGTTAGGGACAGATGTGGTTGCTGCTCAGGCGGCGGCTAGTCGGATCGACCAATTTGCGATCCTTCCTATGATGTCCTTTGGTATTACCATGACTACTTTCACGGCACAAAATTTAGGCGCAAAACAATACGGACGTATCCTGCAAGGAGTGAAGTATGGATTACTAATGAGTGGTGCATTTAGCTTGTTCGCTGGTCTGCTAGTTATTACATGCGGTCGCACATTCATTGCCCTGTTTGTCGCTCGCAGCGAAACGCATGTCTTTGATTTAGCGCAAACCTATTTCACAATTAACGGTTCTTTGTATTGGGTGCTAGCAACCTTACTAATTCTGCGTTACACATTGCAAGGCTTGGGGCAAGCAAAAATCCCTACAATCGCCGGAATGATGGAGTTGATTATGCGCTCCTTTGCTGCTATTATTTTGACCCACTCCTTCGGGTTTGCTGGCGCCGCTTTCGCTTCTCCACTAGCTTGGATTGGTTCAACACTTGTCTTGTTGGCCTCTTATTTTAAGGCCATACGCCGATTGAAACAATTGGATAATCAGCAGACCCTTGAAGCCGCAGAAATAAGCTTCGAACATTAAAAAGGCAAAAATCCGTTTGGATTTTTGCCTTTTTCTCTTATACTCATTGGTTTGAACAATCGAACAATCTCTTACTCATTGGCTAACTGATGGTAGATCGTTAACATCTGTTGCGAGAACTCTGATTGAAATTTTCTAGCATTATCAACAATTTGGTTGCATCTAGAAAAATACTCATGAAAATATACTTGCGAGTCATCTTCTAAAATTCGAGCAATCGCTGACGCATAGCTTGTATTCATCAACGTAATGATCGACTTATCTGATTCACCAAAAATACCAATAAAATCCAAACCACATTCAACAAAATACAATTCTACATCAATCAATGCCCGTTGGTTTTGACAGCTCTTACGAAACTTTCGCAGCAGCTCCTTTGCCTCGGATAAAGAACGATCAATTTTTCGATGTGGAAAAAAAGCTTGTTCCAGCTTTTGATTGGCTTCTTTTGCGATCCGTAGTCCATAACCATCCCCCAAAAAACGTGAATCTACAATCTGCTGAGCAACCTCCGATTGTTTGTATAGCTGACAAATCAGTTCTCTTAGCTGTTCATCATTCGCCTCGCCCAGTTTTTCCCGCAATCCCGAAATCGTCATTTCCATCTTGCAACCCTCACCTTCACTCTTTTTTAATCTTAATTTAACGCATTTCAAATAAAAAGAAAAGAACTTTTGACATCTGTTTGAGCCAAAAGTTCCCAGTCTATTTAAACTTTTTGAGGAAATGGAATAACGCTAGTCAATGAGCAGCTAGGACTTTCTCTCCTTAAGCCAGGTTTTTCTTGTTTCACCAACAATTAGTGGAACCGTCTCATAGGTAACCTCACTATACTCAATACCAAACCAGCGCTCTGGGGTAACTGTATGCCGTTTGATCGCTAATCTTGCCTGCATAACCTGTCGATCCCATTTATCAATTCGTGTCATGTTTGACAGCTCTTCTTGTATCATCACAAAACGGAAATCTCCAACTTGACGACCTGGAGTTAACGAATAGTGCTGCGGTTGTTTTGGTAAACGTCCTTGCTTCATTAAGTCATGAATAATTTGACGCAAATAAACATTCACATCTTGCGCAATTCGGAAACCTAAATACAATTTTACCTTCACGATAAAATCTGTTCCCATCATATCCACACTATATTCTTCTGTATATGGTTCATCAGTAACTTCCACATTTACAAACCAATAGACTTTGGCACGTTTCAACCGTTTATCCAAAATTGAATAAATAAATTGTTGCGGAATACTATCTTCCTCTAACCGCGGCACCAAAAAGACCACGTTTGTTTGATAATACGGAATCTTCTCATCATCATGAAGCTCCTGAAGTTGCGGCAGATAATCTTTAAATCGAACATCTTGACTTGCGTTTTCTTGAACACGATTGCTGCGGTGCCAGATGTACATCACACTCAAAATCACTAACGCCATCGCAACAGCAACAAATCCGCCGTGGAAGAATTTCGTAACACTCGAGATAAAGAAAAATCCTTCTAGCGTACCAAAAAAGAGCAGCATTAATGTAGCTAAAACACGTGAGGGGCCATTTTGCAATAAGTAATGATAGAGCAAGAAGGTCGTCATAAGCATCGTCACTGTAATTGACAGTCCGTAGGCTGCTTCCATATGAGTAGAGGTTCGGAAGGTCAGAACAATCAATGAACAAGCGGCCCATAAAATCAGGTTAATCGCCGGAATATACATCTGTCCGATACTTTTACCGGGATAAATGATGCGCATTCTTGGTAAAAGCTTCAATTTGATCGCTTCAGATACTAATGTAAACGAACCGGAGATCAATGCCTGAGAAGCAATAATTGCCGCTATTGTCGCAAAAACCACACCAAAAATCATCCAGCCATCCGGTAAAATTTGAAAGAATGGATTCAAGTTATCAATGGCTTCAATCGAAGCATTTCCTTTCGCATGAAGAATCCACGCTGCTTGGCCAGCATAATTCAACATTAAACAAATCAACACATAGGGCCAGCTAAAATGAATATTTTTCTTCCCCACATGGCCCATATCAGAGTAGAGCGCTTCTGCCCCGGTTGTCGCCAAAAAGATGCTCCCCAAAATAAAGATACCCATTTTATTCTCAGAACTGAATAACAAATGAATGGCATAATAAGGATTCAATGCTTTGATTACACTAAAGTCATAGGGAATGTTCATCAGACCCATTAACCCTAAAAAGGAGAACCACAAGAACATAATCGGCCCAAAGGCTTTTCCAACAAAGTCAGTTCCAAATCGTTGAATTAAAAATAAGAATAACAAGATGATTAATGTGATAATTACAATAACATTTTGATTGTTCCCGAACTTTTGATAGAAATCAGGAATCCCCCGCAATCCCTCGATAGCAGTGGTTACTGTTACGGCCGGTGTTAATACGCCATCGGCTAGTAATGCCGCCCCACCAATCATCGCCGGGATGATTAAATATTTTCCATCTCTGCGTACCAATGTATACAAAGAGAAAATTCCTCCTTCTCCATGGTTGTCTGCACGCAGGGCAATTAATACATACTTGACGGTCGTCAGAAGCATGACTGTCCAGAACACTAGCGAAACCGCACCAAGAACAAAATCTTGAGTAACGGTATTTAATCCGCCATTTTCTTCTAAAATAGCTTTCATTACATATAGTGGGCTCGTTCCGATATCTCCATATACAACGCCCATCGCTATCAGCAGACCTGCCGCTGAAAGCTTCTTGATATGGTCTTTCTTTTTTTCCATTTTGCACACTCCTGTTACAGGTTCTCATTGAATCGGTGGTGATTTCCATTTAAAAAGTTTTAGGCAGACAAAGCTTTCGGAAAAACAATCCGCTTCGCATATTCAGTCCCACTAGCCCTACTGAAGTAAGGAGTGAAACTCGCTGCTATTTTGTAGTGCGAAGTTCATTGCTCCGAAACCCTGAATCTCGCTACGCCTACCATCCTTCTAATCGCAGGAAAACGCGAAGAAGAACTTGCAAAAAAAGACCTAAACAACAGCTTTCACTATTGTTTAGGTCTTGCAAATTACCTCTTAGACCAGTGCTATGCACTAGTTGTTGATCTAAAAGCATAGAGCGGTTCTCTATGTCGCTACTCCCCTAAAACTTATCCGTATTATCCAGTTTCCAGAGAAAATTGTCAAAGAATAACCTCAAAATAGAAACTATTTTTCTTCTTTTTTGCTTTCTTCTTCCTTCAGCAAGGCTTTACGAGAAGCATTTACACGTCCTTGACGGTCGATTTCAGTGACTTTAACGAGTACTTCGTCCCCTAGTTTCACAACATCTTCCACTTTATTAACGCGTTCGTTAGCAAGTTGAGAAATATGAACCAGCGCGTCTTTGCCTTTAATCAAGTTTACGAAAGCACCAAATTTTTCGATACGAACTACTTTACCTAGATAAACTTCGCCGACTTTTACTTCTTTTGTTAGTTCTTCAATGATCTTGATAGCTTTCTTAATCATCTCAGCATCGGAAGAAGCGATGCTGACATTGCCTTCTTGATCAATATCGATTTTCACGCCAGTTTCTTCAATAATGCCATTGATTGTGTCGCCGCCCTTACCGATAACTGTCTTGATCTTATCTGGGTCGATTTGGATCATTTCAATCTTCGGTGCATAAGGACTTAATTCTTCACGTGGTTCAGCGATCGTATCCGTCAACACTTCTAAAATTTCCATCCGCGCTTTTTTCGCTTGTGTCAACGCTTCTGAAAGAATTTGTTCTGTAATCCCTTGGATTTTAATGTCCATTTGCAAAGCAGTGATACCATCTTTTGTTCCTGCAACCTTAAAGTCCATGTCGCCAAGATGATCTTCCAACCCTTGGATATCTGTCAAGATTGTATAGTTTTCTCCATCTGAAACTAATCCCATAGCGATCCCGGCAACAGGCGCTTTAATTGGAACACCCGCATCCATCAATGCTAAAGTACCTGCACAGATACTTGCCTGTGAAGACGATCCGTTTGACTCCAATACTTCCGCCACTAAACGGATTGTATAAGGAAAATCTTCTTCACTTGGAATAATTTGAGCCAAAGCACGTTCACCCAATGCTCCATGGCCAATTTCACGGCGACCAGGAGAGCCTGCTCGTCCTGTTGAACCAACAGAGAATTGTGGGAAATTATAATGATGAATGAATCGTTTGCTTTCAACTGTTCCTAACCCATCAATAATTTGATGCTCACCTAAAGGCGCCAAGGTACAAGCAGACAATGCTTGTGTTTGTCCCCGAGTGAACAAACCTGATCCGTGAACCCGTGGCAATAAGCTTGTTTCTGCTGCCAATGGACGGATTTCATCTAATTTACGACCATCCGGACGAATCTTGTCAATCGTGATTAATTCGCGCACGACATCTTTTTCAAGATCTTCTGCGATTTGTTTCACTTCTTTTGTGATTTGAACTAAGTCTTCGGTTTCAACATTCGCAAATTTTTCGCCATAGACTTCTTTCACTGTTTCTTTAACTTTTTCGATTTCATCTTCACGAGCCAATTTGTCCATTGTCATTACAGCTGTCTTCATTGTTTCGTAATAGCCGTCAAAAATTTCTTTTTTCAATTCTGGATTGACTTGTAATAAGGACACTTCCATTTTTTCTTTACCGACTGCTGCGACGATTTCAGATTGGAAAGCGACCATTTCTTTAATTGCTTCAAAACCGAACAATAATGCCCCTAACATATCTTCTTCAGAGACTTCTTTTGCACCAGATTCAACCATGTTAATAGCCTGTTTCGTACCGGCAACGGTTAAATCAATATCTGATGCCTCATGTTGTTCCGTCGTAGGGTTTAGCACATACTCGCCATTCACACGTCCCACATCAACGCCTGCGATAGGACCGTCAAACGGAATATCTGAAATAGCTAACGCTAATGAAGAACCAAACATCGCTGCCATTGAAGGGGAGCAATCTTGTTCCACACTCATTACCACGTTTGTTACTTGAACTTCGTTACGGAAGCCATCAGCGAACATCGGACGAATCGGGCGGTCAATCAAACGAGCGGTTAAAGTCGCATCTGTACTTGGACGTCCTTCACGCTTAATGAAGCCTCCAGGAATTTTACCTACCGCATACATCTTTTCTTCATAGTTGATCGTTAATGGGAAAAAGTCGGTATCCTTCGCTTCTTTTGAAGCAACCGCTGCACTTAATACAACTGTGTCTCCATAGCGAACCAATACTGCGCCATTCGCTTGTTTAGCAAGCTGACCAATTTCAACTTGCAGAGGGCGCCCGCCCCAAGTGGTTTTAAAAACTTGTTTTTCTGACATAATTTCTCCTTTTCCCTTTGACCAGTGCGACGCTACTAAACAAATGGAAACAGCGGGTGAAACATCCGTACACTGAAATTGCCAATAAACGGTGTACCAGAAGTAGCTTCTACGGAAATAAGTCCGTCAATCTCGAAAATATGAAAAGCTGTTTTCAGATTGCCTGTCTTATTTCTTGAAGCTGAACACTTCTGTTTCAACCTCTACTTGCATTTGGTTAGTAGAGTGACAACACGCTAATCAAAGGTCTTTTATTTTTTCCGAGAAAGTCTCGGTAATAGATTCACTTAGATATGAACGATCGCCTACTAATATTTTCTACGTTCGTATGATAAACTAGCAGCTAGCTCATTTTAAGTGAACTCATTTTTCTACAAACCAGAAAACCAGAAAAATGAATTGATTTTCGTACGCATACTATTTTACTAACCTGCTAAAGCAGGAAGTAAAACTAGCAACTATCTCGGAAGCAAAGTATTCATTTTCTCAAAAATAGAGAAAATGAACTTATTCTCGCTTCGCATAACATTTCATTAACGTATTGAAAATACGAAGTGAAACTGTCAAAAAAAGTGAGATTCCTAGGAACCTCACTTTCATAGTAGTACGAATTAACGACGTAGTCCTAGACGTTGGATTAATTCACGGTAACGTTGTACTTCATTCTTACGTAAGTAAGCTAGCAAGTTACGACGATGACCAACTTTTTTCATTAGACCGCGATATGAATGATGGTCTTTTTTGTGGACACGTGCATGCTCATTAAGTTGATTGATTTCTTCCGTTAATACAGCGATTTGTACTTCTGGAGAACCAGTATCTCCTTCATGGCGAGCATATTCATTGATGATTTCGTTTTTACGTTCTTTTGATAATGCCATGGTTTTCACCTCTTCCTTTTTTTCTTCCTACGACTGAGTAGAGCGTTGGTGAATCGCCCAACCAAGTGATAGGTGGTGCGCTTTGCACACTCTAACACTTTACTTTATTTACTCTAAAAAATCAAGCTGTACAGCAATTTAAGCAAGTCTTTTACAATCATTACAATTTTTTTAAAGAACGGCTTCTCTAGAAACAGTTTTTTTACCTTACTTACTTTTTGTGTTAAACTAACTTGATGAAATCATGTCTGAGAGGAGACTTTTTAATGATCACAATGGATGATATTATTCGGGAAGGCCATCCGACCTTGCGGGCTGTTGCCAAAGAAGTCCCGATTCCTCCAATCGCTGAAGATGTGGAGCTTGGCAAAGAAATGCTGCAGTTTCTTAAAAACAGTCAAGACCCCGTAAAAGCAGAAGAATTAAATCTACGAGGCGGTGTCGGCTTGGCCGCTCCCCAGTTAGACATCTCAAAACGGATCATTGCTGTTCATGTTCCAAGTGTTGATCCAGAAAAACCTGAGAACGGAATCAGTACAGTGATGTATAATCCGAAAATTTTAAGCCACTCGGTCCAAGAGGCCTGCTTAGGCGAAGGAGAAGGCTGCTTATCAGTTGATCGTGAAGTACCAGGTTATGTTGTTCGTGCTGCACGCATTACTGTTTCTTATTTTGATGCAGAGGGCGAGAAACATAAAATACGTTTGAAAAACTATAACGCAATCGTTGTACAGCATGAGATTGATCATATTAATGGCGTCATGTTCTACGATCATATCGATGAAAAGAATCCGTTACAACTAAAAGATGGCGTTTTAGTCATCGAATAGAAACACCATTCACTACGAATGGTGTTTTTCTTCATATAGAATCCCTTTTTCTGAAAGCGCCTGTTTGATTTCTGCTAAATCTTCTAACGTTTCATAGGCAATCGTGTGTAAATGAATCCCCGCTGTCAACTCGGATAAGAGGGTTACTTGCAGCTCATTCGCTTCTTTAATAAACGTATCCACGTCTTGCTGCGTTGTAAGATGCAAGCCTCCGACAAGTTCACCATACAAAGGATGTTCTACGACGACATCAATCACTTCACCGCCGTGTTCAACGATCGTTCGCAGTTCTTCCGCTGTTTGCTGTGGCGTATGTTGTACAGCTATCTTACTAATTAGCTTTTCAGATTCACGTTCTAACAGATAACCGCGGGCAGTTGCGATGATATTTTCTCCTGAGGCTCGCAATAATGCAACATCACCAACTACGATTTGACGGCTCACGCCAAATTCTTTTGCAAAGCTGGTGGCACTGATTGGTTTTTCCGTTTGCTGCAGCGCGCGTAATATTTCAGCTTTACGTTTATCCCCATCCATCATGCTATTTCAACCGCCTTTCTTGATAATTCCGTGATTGTTTCATAATATCCTTAAATGTCTCTACAATCGTTTCTCGATAGTTTTCATCCTTTACCAAATTCGCGACATTTTCCAACACTGCTTCTTCTCGATTAGTGTCTAAGACCGCTTTTTTTGTTTGCGCTTTATAAGCAGTCACTTCACTAACTGCCGACATTCGTTTTTCTAATAGACTCACGAGCTCCTGATCAATTTGATCAATTTTTTCACGTGCTTGAGTCAAGGCGTCCTTTTCCTTGTCTTCCTCGATCGTCTTGATAATCCGCGCTGGATTCCCCCCTACCACGACATTGTCTGGGAAGGACTTCGTCACGACTGCTCCCGCAGCAACAACAACATTATCACCCAAAGTCACACCTGGAATGATGACAGAAGAACCGCCGATCCAAACACTGTTCCCAATAGTAATTGGTTTGCCAAGTTCTTGTCCGCTGTTCCGTTTTCCTGGTTCTAGTGGATGACTAGCTGTATACAATTGAACATTCGGTCCAAACAGGCAGTTGTCACCAATGGTAATTGGACAAATATCTAAGAAAACATTATGGAAATTACAATAGAAATTCTCTCCAACAAAAATATTGTAGCCATAATCAAAGGAGATTGTCGGCTCGATGTATACACGGTTTTTAGTCCCGCCAAAGGTCGCCTTTACCAATTCCTCGCGTTTTTTCTTATCCATCTCTTGATTGATTGCATGCAATTTCACTCGTGCATCTTTACGGTCGGCTACTAATTCAGGATCACCCGCAAAATATAATTTGCCTGCAATCATTTTTTCTTTTTCTGTTAACTCCACTCATCTTCCTCCTAACTTTTATGTCACAATGCTCTTCTATTCTCTTAAAAACTGCAGATGGAACAGATACGTATCTACAATTTACTAAAAACTGCTACACCATTTGTTTGCACAAAATTATACTCGCCTGCCAATTGAATCGGTGTCTGGTTTATTACTAAAACATTCGCAGACTGTTGTTTTTCATAAATTAAATCACAAAACGGATGAACTTGAAAGCTTGTTCCTACGATAACTACAAGCTCAGCATTTCCAACTGCTTGGATTGCCTGCTGAATCACCTTCTCTTCAAATCCTTCACCGTATAAAACAATGTTTGGCCGAATCTGTCCACCGCATACGCGATGCCGATCACTTTGTAAATACTCTTCCCATGGCACGGCTTCTCCGCAATTACGACAATAACAGTCATATAAGGAACCATGGAAATTCACTAAATGCCGACTTCCTGCTGCTGCATGCAAACCATCAATATTTTGCGATACGACCCAGATTTTTTTCGTTTTTTCCATTTCCGCCATTGCTAGATGAATACTATTGGGTTGCGCCTCTTCATGGTATAAATGCTTTACAAATTGATAAAATTTTTCTGGCTCATGAACCAAGCACGCATTACTTAAAAGATATTCTGGCGCCTCAAGTCCATGATATACCCCTTGCAGCGACCGATAATCAGGGACTCCAGAAGGCGTTGAAACCCCTGCTCCTGTTAGAAATGTAATACTTTTGCTTTGTTAAATCATTTCTACAGCTTGTTCAACTGTGATTTCCATTTCTATCACCTCAAGAATCAGTATAGTATAAATTCAACACAAAACAAAAAGAGTTCCCCCAATTAAAAATTGAGGGAATTCTTTTTTATAGGCTGTTTAGTTGTTCTAAAATTTTTGTCGTCGTCAAGCCAAATTCCTCCTGTAGGAAAGCTGGCGTTCCTACTTGACCGAAACGCTCATCAACACCAACTCGTTTCAATGGTATCGCCAACCCGTTATCGGCTAAAACTTCGGCCACAGCACTACCTAGGCCACCAGTAATCGAATGGTTCTCAATCGTGATAACGACTTTCTTTCCAATGAATCGTTCCAGCAGCAATTCCTTATCTAAAGGCTTGATAGTAAACATATCAATAACTTCGACTGATTCTCCCTTCGCTTCTAAGGCGTTCGCTACTTCTAATGCTTCAGAAACAAGCTGACCTGTGGCAACAATCAAATAGTCTTGTCCTTCTCGCAATACATTGCCTTTACCAAGCTTGAAGGTCGAACCGGGTGCATAGATATTTTTTACACCTTTACGATTGCCGCGAACATAATGTACGCCTTTTAATCTAGCGAATTCCTTGATGATCCAATCCATCTGCACTTCATCGGCGGCGTCGCATATGATGACTTCTGGGATTGAACGCAATAGTGCGACATCCTCCCATGTGGTATGTGTCCCGCCATTATGCCCCGCAGTAAAGCCTGGATCTGAACCATAAATATTTATCGTGTTATCTGCGTAAGCACCAGATAGATAGATTTGATCTAACACACGACGCGTCGCAAAAGGACCAAAGGTGTGGATAAATGGTGTGTAGCCAGTCAGACTAAGTCCTGCTGCCACCCCGACCATGTTGGCTTCAGCAATTCCAACATTAATAAAACGTTCTGGTGTACTTTGAGCAAGCTCTGTCCACTTACTTGCGCCGCCCAGGTCCGCATCCAGTGCGATGATTTTCTCATCTACTGACATCGCCGCTTTCAAGGCATCTACTACCGTTGCCCGCAATTCTTTACCAACCTCATGATTCTCTGCTAAGGTGAACATATTTTAGGCACGCCCCTTTCTTAATTCCTCTAGGGCTTGATCTGTAGCCTCTTGAACGGCATCATTATCAAATTTTACTGAATGGTTGGCCGCCATTTCTTCAAAAAATTTTACCCCTTGCCCTTTTACGCTATCTAGAATAATACAAACTGCTTGGTCTTCAATTTTTTTACATGCTTCAATCGCTTGATCAATGGCGATTAGATCGTTTCCTTTGGCTTTTTGTACAGCAAAACCAAACGCGCGCATTTTTTCTGTAAGATCAAACGGATTCAATATTTCCTGTGTCGTGCCATCCAATTGCTTCTTATTTTCATCAATGATTACGATGCAGTGATTCAATTTGAAATGAGCAATGTATTGAAAAGCTTCCCAGCATTGCCCCTCATTTAATTCGCCATCCCCGACAATTAGATAGACATAGCTCTCGCTCTTTTGCAGTTTCAATCCAGTAGCTATCCCTGCCGCTAGAGAAGTTCCTTGTCCTAGTGAACCTGTAGTAGCATCCACACCAGGAGTTTTTCTTCGGTCTGGATGTGAGGGCAACTTGGTTCCTCCCTCATTCAATGTCCATAACCATGCTTCTGGAAAGAAGCCAACTGCCGATAATGCACTATACCAAGCTGGACCCGCATGTCCTTTTGACAATACTAAGCGGTCACGCTTTTCCCACTGAGGATTTTCGGGATCATAAACCATTTGCTTCCCATAAAGCACAGCTAATAGTTCAACAATTGATAGCGAACCCCCGATATGCCCCGCTCCGACTTTTCGAATAGCTTCAATACTATTGATTCGAATTTTTGTCGCCAAATCCTCTAACTCTTTGATTGTCACATTCTTCATTCCACACTTCTCCTCTTACTCTGAGACAGCTTTTGATTTTTTGTTTTTGCCTATGGCCGTTAATCCAACCAATACCGCTAAGACAGCCACAATTCCAGAAATGACTGCGATTTGTCCACCAGCATTTGCTAAGTTTCCTAGGAAGATACCCACGACACCATAGTCGGTATCTGAGAAGGTGGACCCCTGGAAGCCTAAATCACCCATAACCGGCATTAAAATAATCGGCATAAAGCTGATAATTACTCCATGAACAAAAGAACCAACGACTGCTCCTCGCAGTCCCCCAGTAGCGTTCCCGTAAACTCCAGCTGTTGCTCCGCAGAAGAAATGAGGTACGACACCAGGGATAATCACAGTCGTTCCAGTAAGAACCATGATCACCAAACTTACAATCCCGCCAACAAAACTAGTCAAGAACCCGATCAATACAGCATTTGGCGCATATGGAAATACGATTGGACAATCTAATGCAGGTACTGAATTTGGGACTAATTTCTCTGAAATCCCTTTGAAGGCTGGAACAATTTCCGCTAAGATCAAACGAACCCCAGCTAAGATGACGAAGACGCCCGCCGCAAACGACCCAGCTTGTTGTAAGGAATAGATGATGTAGTTTGTCCCATCACTTAAATTGGTCGTAACATAAGAATTTCCGGCGAAGAGAGCCACAATCACATAAACAACAGCCATCGTGATCGTGATACTGACAGTAGAATCTCGTAGGAAGGATAAGCCTTTTGGAAAATTAATATCCTCTGTTGATTTTTCCTTGTTGCCAACATATTTTCCGATGAGACCGCTCAAGGCGTAGCCGAAGTTTCCAGTATGTCCTAAGGCAACGGTATTATTCTTCGTAATTTGCTTTGTAAATGGTTGAGCCACCGCTGGAAAAATAGTATTGGCTATTCCTAAGGCTAGACCGCCAAACAGCACTAATGGAACGGCACCCATTTTCGTTACGCTTAAAATGACACCAATCATACAAGACATGTATAAGGTTGCATGCCCAGTCAAATAAATATATTTGAAACGTGTAAAACGCGCGATCAAAATATTAAAAAACATTCCGACTAACATAATAAGTGCTGTATACGTGCCATACTTCGTTAGAGCCAGCGCTACGATGGCCTCATTATTTGGTACCACTCCCTGCATGTTAAAGGCGGCTTGAAACATCTCACCAAACGGTGCCAACGAGCCCTCAACTACACCAGCACCCGCAGTTACTACCAAGAATCCAACAAACGTTTTAATTCCGCCTTTAACAATAGACGCTGTATCTTTTTTCTGCAAAACATTCCCTAAAATGGCTATTAATGCAACCAATAAAGCAGGTGTACTGGCAATATCGATCAAAATATCCAAAATTCCGTTCATTTGTATTCCTCCTATATCGTTTTCAAGTAACCCTCTTACTATCCGTTCAGATAGCTAAGAACAAGACATCTTTACTATCTAGCAAAAATGTTAGGAAAGCAGGTCCTTTTCTTGGCAAACCGCTTGAACCTTGGTTTTTAATTCATCCATATCAATAATGCTGTCTAAAACAACGACTTCTCCAAGATGCTTCGCGCTATCTGCTAAGTCTGTCCCCACAAAAAAGACATCCGCCAGATCGGGCGCGGCACTCCCCATATCGTAATGAGCAACTTCGACGTCTTTTACCCCTAATTCTTGTAATACGCTGTTAATATTCATTTCTACCATAAAGCTTGAGCCCAAGCCTGAGCCGCATACTGCTGCAAATTTCATTAGTTATTCTCTCCTCTAGTTAAAATAGTTGTGATTTCTTCTTTGGTTGTGGATGCCAATAGGTCATCCAAGTTCTCTCGATTGGATAATAATTTGGTTAGACTAGACAATGCACGCAAATGAGCTTCGTTGTCGACTGCTGCTAAACAAACAAATAGTTGAATGGCATGCTTTTCATCATTTAATAGTAAAACGGGCTTTTCCACCTTTAAGAGCGACATTCCTAATGCCTTTACACCGTCTTCAGGTCGTGCGTGGGGCAAAGCGATCCCTTTACCGATATGGATAAATGGTCCATACTGTTTTACTTTTTCAATCATTGCCTCCGAATAACGATCCTCGATTTTTTGGCTATCTAGCAAAGGCTGTGCCGCCAAACGAATCGCTGATTCCCAATCCGCAACCTCTGTGCTGATTTGGATCATATCCGGAGTAATAAGTTCTGTTAACATTGGACGATTGTCCTCCTTTTTCTCAATTAATCGATTCATTTTCTTATTTAACACTTTGTACAGCTTTTCTTCCGTCACCCCTTTTTTCAAATCAATATAGGGGTTCAGTGCCTTGAGTATTTCTTCCGCACTGGGCAGTGAATAACCAGGAACAAGCAATTCTTCCTGAACATGATTGATCAATTGATTTTTTTCCAGCTGCGACATTAGCGGCTTAACAAGATACACACGTTTCTTGCTATTCAATGGAATGGTTGAGAAAACCGCATCATAATTTTCCTCCGAAATATTCTGCAGCTGATCGATCGAGCCAGCTTCCTGGAAGCGAATCGTCGAAAACATTTTTTTTAACTCTGTTTGTAAGATCAAAGAAGAGCTGATCCCACTTGGACAAACAATGAGCGCCCGGACTTCCTTCTCAGCTTCTTCAGCCTTCTGGTTGGTAATCGCTCCACCAAACAAGATGGAAAAGAAACCAACTTCTTCAATGGGAATTTTTTGTCCTACAACTTGCTCTAACGGATAAAGTGCTTGTTTTGTAAAATCGAAAATCTCCGGATAATCCAGTTGAATATTTTCAATCAAAACATTAGGCAAGTAAAAACCGAACCGAATACGAAAATAAGCGGGAACTAGATGATAAAAAAGATTCATCAATAATTCTCTAAAATTTGAAAATTGAATTGCTGAATAATTTTCCATCCGATGGATAATTTCTGCCGAACAGCTTAGTAAGAAATCCAGTTGTAAATCACGAATTTCTCCTTGTACGATAGTCATTAACACCACCGTCAGATAGCCTGTTTCAATTGGATGATTTTTTTCAAAAAAAGTATCAAAAAACTGCTCACTCGCTTGATGGACCGTTAACGACTGTAAAATGTCCAAATCAGTCAATTGAGTCAAACGCTGTTCATTGATACGCTTATAGGACAATCCGATCAATAAGCAGACTTCCTCAATTCTACTTGGTACAATGGTCAGCCCTAGGTTACTCGTTAATTTCTGAATATGATCACGAATGCTCGCATACAATGTCAGATCAAACTGATTCAACCAATAGAACAAACCAAATTTTCCCGTCGTTTCCTGTACTAAACGAGCAACAAAATTTTGCGCGACTCGCCGAATCTCCAGTTCATTACCAGTTAGATAAAATCCTGCTCTTCTGGAATACACCAATTCAATCCCTTGGGTGGATAAATAGGTTCGAAGCTTTTTAACGTCAGCGATTGCCGTGCCTTTTGAAACCTCTAAAAAATCTTGAAAATGAAACAGTGACAATTCCTCAAATGCAGAGTAACTTAACAAATAAATCATTGCCTGACGCTGCTCCTCAGTATAAACAAGGTATTCATACGTATGATTCACAAGTTTTCGTGTCCATTGCTCGATAGAGAGCGGTTTAATGAACACATGCTGTTCTTCTGAAGCTGTCCCGCTTTCAACGGTCAAATTTAACTCCGCTAATTGAGTCGCGAGCTCATTAGTAGATAATCCCGTCTGCTGGGTCGCTTCTTTTAATGTTACGTAACGATTAAAATAATTGGATAGGAGATAGCTCATTTTGTAATTCACTTTCTCCTCACCTCCTGACTAAAGTATAGAGTGTAACCGTTTTATTATCGAACCTTCTTCAGTACAATTTACGTTTTGAAATTCAAAATGATTGTACCGAAAGCAAAATTATGTGCTGAGGCCGCTTAATCGTATTATTCAGAACGAATAGTACCGTTGCAATACTTTTATCCAAACAAAAAAGGACTTTTTTACTAAAAGAAAAATTATTTGCTAATATTTTTGGTCTTTTCGAACAAATAATTCAAAGTAATTAAAAAAACGAACAAGTTTTTTGTTCGTTTCAAATGATTTCCATTGACTTTTTCATTTCTAGGCTTTAGACTGTGAAACATAATAACTGAATACGAGATGCCTCAGAACAATGAGGTAGAGGTCGCGAACCTTATTAACCCTATGGAGTGCAGAGACACGTTGAAATAGGTCTAGGAAGTTTCGCCGAAATGTACAAAATTCTCTTTGTTTTGTATGTTGGGACGCAAGCGAATAACTTGCGGACTGTCTTAGCAGTGATGCTAAGTTGCGCTATGTTTTTGTGAGAGGGAACATCATCTTCTTATTATCTGCAAGCGGCCTTATACACAAATCGGCGGCTTTTTTTGTTGCAGATTTTCAAAGACAGCCCTTACCCAATCTCGTGATTTCAAGAAAGGGAGAAAATATGAATAGAAGAAAATTTTCAGTTATCGCACTCATTGCCTTATTTATTTCATTTTTAGGAGCCCCGCTAGTCACTCGGGCAGATGAAAAGACCCCTGAAGGAGAATTACGCGTGGGCATGGAAGCCGGCTACGCTCCCTTCAACTGGACGCAAAAAGATGACCGAAACGGCGCTGTCCAAATTCAAGGAGACAAGGCTTACGCCGGCGGCTACGACGTTCAAATGGCGAAAAAAATCGCTGATAAGATGAACCGCAAACTGGTCATTGTAAAGACCGAATGGGACGGATTACTCCCTGCACTGCAATCTGGCAAGATCGACGCGATCATCGCCGGAATGTCGCCAACGGCTGAACGCCGAAAGGAAGTCGATTTTTCTGATCCTTATTACGAATCTCAACTAGTCATCGTCACTCGTAAAGATACAAAGTATGCAAAAGCAACTTCAATTAAGGATTTTGCTGGCGCAAAAATTACCGCTCAGTTGAGCACGTTCCATTATGATGTCATTCCTCAGATCCCTGACGTAAACAAACAGGAAGCCATGGATAATTTCCCAGCGATGCGTGTCGCTTTGGAATCCGGAACCATCGATGGCTATGTCAGTGAACGACCTGAAGGGGTGACCGCTGAAAGTGTCAACCCTGATTTAAAAATGGTTGAGTTTGATAAAGCCGATGGTTTCCAAACCAATCCTGAAGATGTACAAGTATCTGTGGGTATGCGTAAAGGAGATTCTGATATGGCACAAGTCAATCAGATCCTAGCTGAAATTCCACAAGATGAACGTGTTGACATCATGGATCAAGCCATCAAAGACCAGCCAGCGACTGACGAAACACAAAGCTCTTCAGGTAAAAAGGAAAATGTCTTTGTTCGTATCTTAAAACAAAATGGTTCGATGTTCCTTCGCGGTACAGGGATGACCTTACTCCTTGCGATTGTCGGTACGACTGTTGGTACCTTAATTGGTTTATTAGTCGGCGTTTTCCGGACGATTCCAGAATCGGACAACCGTGCAAAACGTGGTCTGCAAAAAATCTTTGGCTGGCTGCTGAATGCGTATATCGAAATTTTCCGCGGTACCCCAATGATTGTTCAATCAGCGGTTATCTATTATGGAATCGCGATGGCCTTCGGAATTGATTTAAATCGTACCGCAGCTGCGCTATTCATCGTTTCGATCAATACTGGTGCTTACATGTCTGAAATTGTCCGCGGCGGAATCTTCGCTGTTGATCAAGGACAGTTTGAGGCTGCTCATGCCATCGGGATGACCCACGGGCAAACAATGCGTAAAGTCGTTTTACCGCAGGTTTTACGAAACATCCTGCCAGCAACCGGAAACGAATTAGTCATCAATATTAAGGATACCTCTGTATTGAGTATCATCTCTGTCTCTGAATTGTTCTTCCAAGGGAAATCAGCGGCTGGTACAAACTACATGTTCTTCCAGACCTACTTCATTATTTGCGTGATTTACTTCGTATTGACCTTCACAGCCACACGTATCTTACGAGCGGTAGAGAAAAAGATGGATGGTCCCTCCGCTTATGTCCGTTTAGACGATGTAGATGTAGCTGTTGGTGAGGATAAATAGGAAATTTCTATACGTTTTTCGCAGTTTGTTACTATGAAAGAATACTTATCCAAGGAGGATCATTATGAGCAGTATCATTGAAATCGAACATTTGAAAAAAAGTTTCGGCGATAATCTCGTCTTAAAAGATATCAGCATGAACGTCAACAAAGGAGAAGTTGTAACGATCATTGGTGCATCAGGTTCTGGTAAATCAACCTTCCTTCGTTGCATCAACTTGTTAGAAACACCAACAGATGGAAAAATCATGTATCAAGGAGAGAATGTTTTAGCTCCGGGCTACAATCTCCCAAAATACCGTACACATCTAGGCATGGTTTTCCAATCCTTCAATCTCTTTAATAATATGAACGTTTTGCAAAATTGTATGAGCGGTCAGGTCACCGTTTTAGGCCGTAAAGAAGAAGAGGCTCGAAAAATCGCATTAGAAAATTTAGAAAAGGTTGGCATGGATCGCTTTATTGACGCGAAACCAGCACAGCTTTCCGGTGGTCAGAAACAACGTGTAGCAATTGCCCGTGCTCTGTCTATGAACCCTGAAGTGATGCTGTTTGATGAGCCCACTTCTGCCTTAGACCCAGAGATGGTCGGTGACGTATTGCAAATCATGAAAAAATTAGCCGAAAGCGGCCTTACAATGGTTATTGTCACTCATGAGATGGCTTTTGCCAAAGAAGTCTCAGATCGCGTGATCTTCATGGACAAAGGCATCATCGCTGAAGAAGGACATCCAGATGATATTTTCGGCAATCCGAAAGAAGCACGAACCAAAGAATTTCTACATCGTGTATTGCATCCAGAACCTTAAAAAAAAATCACGACGGAAGTGTTCAACTTCTGTCGTGATTTTTTTTGCCAATGATTCTTTGATAGTATTGATCGGCTTTACGATAGGAAACAATCCAAATGCCAGAGACCAAAAATCGTCCAAAGATACCGATGGAAGGAAAAAAGAAGACTCCTGCTAAAACAGCCAAATTGATGATCATGGATAATTTGCTTCGTTGATCTCTTTTCAAAACCTTCACTACATGACTTTCTGGAGCATTCGCTTTGATGATTTGCTTCGATAAAATCCCATAGGAAAAACTCCACATCGTGTAGACGACGACATAGGAAAATTCAGGCCAAAAATGGTCAGGATTACGACCTACCCAACTCGTCACTGCGGGGCATAAAGTTAGCCAAAATAACCAAAAAATATTCGCCCAAATAACACGATAATTGATCTTTTCTGCCATTTGCATCATCCGATGATGGTTTACCCAGATAACTGCAACAAAAATGAAGCTAACCACGTAAGCAAATAATGTATTCGTAATACTTAGTAAAGAAGCCAAAGTTGGCGCATCTGGTATTTGAATATCCAATACCAGAACCGTTAAAACAATCGCGACGACTCCGTCTGTAAATGCCTCTAAACGTGACTTTGTCATTTTTTCACCTTCTTTCTTAGAATAGCATGAAAATTGTTTTTCTCTATATAATTTTACTCACTTTTTACCAGTTAATAACTGACAGGTTTTTGTAAATAAAGTACAATATAGGAGAAATATGCTTAAAAAAATTCAGATTAATCGCCTAATTTAATAAAGGAGGAAAACAGATGTTATATGAGGAACTTATGTTTGATGCGTCGCTCCTCTTGCGTTTTAATATCTTCAAATATTTAAACCAATCCACAAAACAAGTACTTGCAATTAGCCAATTGTCAGAAGATATGGATTTAAATTATCAACAAAGTGTTATCGAACTAAATGAAATAGATCAAGAATTGGCAGAAATCCGACCGAACCACGAAACCATCATGATGCGTGCCGGAAAAGTAAATTTGGAAAACCTTAATGCTACTGTTGATGAATATCGTTACCATTTACTCCAGCAGGCTGTCCCATTCCAGTTCATGTTATACTTTTTGAATGAAGAAAATCCAACAATTGAACAATTTTGTGAGAAATATTTTGTGAGTCGTTCCACAGTTTCTCGAAAAATTGATAAGCTGAAGAAACATTTGAAACGATTTAATATTCGCTTTACATATACAGAAGCCGGCATGTCAGGAGACGAACGGTTGATTCGCTTAGCTCTTTTCAATCTTCTATGGCTGGGAACTCGAGGAATCGAATGCCCGATCAATGTTGACCAGCAACAATTAACGCGAATCATTGATACTTACAAGGACTATTTTCCGCTATCACGAACTTATTTTGGCACACAAGAAATTAAATTGTTCACCAGTATTAATTTGACTCGTGTCAATAATAAGAAATTTGTTAAGTACGATCCCCGCTATAATTTCTTAATGAAGGACAATCCTTATTACGACTTTACTTCATTACGCGATTTAGTAGATGTTCCGATGACCACACGACAGTTAAAGGGCGAATCTAGCTTTATTTATTTCCTAGCTCATTATTCCCCGTTCTACACGATTCGTGATGATCAAAGCATGAAACAAACGATTCATGACTTTGAAGTACGAGCAAATCCAGTCAACGATTTTGTGACTGAATTTTGTAATTTCGCGAAAAAGGCGCTCTTCCCAGATCGGCCTACCGTCATGGATGACCCGCTGATTGTCGCCAACATGTTAAATATTACCTTTGGCTATTTTATTTTCCGTCAGCCATTTCCAAGTATTATTGAACTGGTCATGGACCCGAATGAAAAGCAAACCCGCGGCGAATATATTTTGTATCAAAATATCCAAAACTTTATGCAGATGAACAAGGACAATCCATCCTATAGTTTCATCAGCTCTGTTCATCCAATGATTACGCGAGCCTTCAAACGATTGTTGCTGCCGTATTTCAATCAATTTCCTTATGCTCAAAACTTGAAGGTGGGCATCGCTCTCGAACACAATGCGATTTTTGTCCGAGACTTATATCGCTTCTTAGAGGATCTGCGTTTTATCGATGCGGAGCCTTACGATGTATCTTTGAAGGATGATTATGATTTGATCATTAGCTCCTCATCGTTACTGAAAAAGGAGAAACCAAACATTCAGCTGTATCAGCTTGATTTCCCTTATACGAAAAATGAGTTGGTCCCACTTTATTTGGAACTGCGGAATATTTACGACAAGAAAAATCGAGTGTATGAATAGGAAGAAGCAGGAGTGATGCGCTCCTGCTTCTTTATTATAGAATCCGTCCTAGCTTTTCAACAATAAAGACTCTGCATCCATTTATCTATAAAAATCGAATAGGAACAACTTTCATTTTTATTGTTTATCGTTGATTCATTCAATTTTTTTAATCACAGCGTTAATTATCCTTATACATATATATAAGTGAGCTTTATTTTTTATAAAATTAATGGTTTCGCTAGTTTTTCATCATATTTTATTCATAACTACTTGCTATTATATAAGCATACCAACAAACA
>NZ_JXLA01000040.1 GCF_001886185.1 Enterococcus raffinosus
TCAGCAACTTTTATATCTTAACAGGTTACCGAGTGAATGTCAACAATTTTTTTGAAGTTTTTTTCGAAGGAATTGTTGTCATCGTTTTATGCGACTTTGATAGAATAACTGAAAGTCAGCCATCTGTCAACAATAATTTTAGGTGTTCCGAATTATTTTAATTGCCTCAAGAACATAGAATAATATAGCAGTATTATACAGTTTGGTCAACAAAAAAAAGTAATTTTATTTACTTTTTTTAGAACACGACAGATAAAAAAAAATACTTTTATTTTGTTCGTTTTTAAGGTCTGTTAAACCTTCTTTTTTCTTTTTGATAAATTAATTTTCGTCATTTTAATTTTGATTTTTCCTTAACTAGTAATGCTGTCTTTCGCCTTCCAATGATTTATTTGGTAAAATGATGATGTATTTATTACTTAATATGAACGGAGGAACAGTTTAATGAAAGTACTAGTTGCAGATGATGATAAAGAGATTGTAGAACTTCTTAGTATTTATCTACATAATGAAGGTTATGAAGTTGTAAAGGCTTATGATGGTAAAGAAGCTTTAAGTAAGCTTAGAACTACAAATGACATTGATTTATTAATATTAGACATTATGATGCCTGTTATGGACGGTATGCAGGTCGTGAAGGAATTAAGGAAAGAATCACAGATTCCAATCATTATGCTGACAGCAAAAACAACAGATATGGACAAAATCAAAGGACTCGTTGCTGGCGCTGATGACTATGTAACAAAACCATTTAATCCTTTGGAAGTTATGGCTAGGGTTAAATCTTTGCTACGTCGAACAAAAATGCATGTTGCAGAAGATCAACCAGATATTCTTGAAATTCAATCATTGATTATTAATAAGGATTCACATGAAGTTAAGACAGTAGATGGAAAAGAAATTCAATTGACCGCATTAGAGTTCGGGATTTTATATCTACTAGCGAGCCATCCAAATCGTGTTTTCAGTGCAGATGAAATTTTTGAACGAGTTTGGAAGCAAGAAAGCATCGTTTCTGCAAAAACAGTTATGGTTCATGTCAGTCATTTACGGGATAAAATCGAAGAAGCGACTGATGGTGAAAAGGTAATTCAAACCGTTTGGGGTGTGGGATATAAAATAGATGCAAAATAACTCGGAAAAGAAAAAGCGAATTACCCTCACATCAAAAGAAGTTAGTGAGTTAATTGCTGAAGGAATAGTAACCGTTATTTTGTTACTATTATTAAATGTAGCAATCATGGTTCTTTTTACCCAGATGCTCAATAATTCGCCAGATTTAACAGATGCAATTTATCGCTCAAAGGATATTTTTGCTAATAATCTAGGTAGTGACATTTTTTGGAGTGGAAGAAACTTTGTTATTCCTCTATTTCTTGTCATTGATGTACTTGTTGTTTTTTGGCGTTTAATCAGACGATATCGACAAATGCAATTACGACACATTATTAACGAGCTCCATTATATTGCTAACGGAAATTACGATTATCGGATTCCTTTTGAATTACGAGGCGATCTTAGTAAAGTTGTTGATAGTATTAACGGTTTAGTTGATAGTACCGTTGCTGCTATCGAAGATGAACGTGAAATTGAAAAATCAAAAGATGAACTAATTACAAATGTCAGCCATGACATTCGTACACCGCTAACCTCCATCATTGGCTACCTTGGATTAATCGAAGACGGTCAATATCAAAGTAACGATGAAATACTTAAATATACAAGTATTGCCTATAAAAAGGCGAAACAAATGAAGTCATTAGTAGAAGACTTATTTGAATATTCAAAGGTTCGACAACCCTCTGTTCCTGTTAATAATATCTCTTTTGATATGGTACAATTACTAGAACAGCTGGCTGCTGATTTTGAATTAGAAGCGAAAAAGAAAAATATTCAAATCCAAGTTGAAACCAAAGAAACTCAATTAATAATGGACGGCGACACTGAAAAACTGGTCCGTGTCTTTAATAATCTAATTACTAACGCTTTAAAATATGGCGCTGAAGCAGACAGAATAGTAATAGAGATAGAAAAAGCTAAAAATGAAGCAGTCGTTACCGTGAAAAATAATGGAACTCCTATTCCTAGAGAAGCTTTGGATCAGTTATTTGATCGTTTTTATCGTGTTGACGGTTCTCGTTCACAAGAGATTAGTGGTACCGGCTTAGGCTTAGCTATTGCTCAAAACATTGTTAATCTTCATGGCGGATATATTTATGCTCAATCAAATGAGAACTGGACATCCTTTATTATTCATTTACCACTTTACAAAAACCAAGTTAAAGCTATCCAAGATAATCATTGACTTTGATTTTTTGATTGCTTATACTGATTTCAATAAGACATGCAGGAAACCAAGTACGTAAGTTTGTTTTTTCAGAGAGTTGATGGCTGGTGTAAATCAACAAAACAGCTTAAAGAAATCCAGTTTCATGATCTGTGTTTTTTGAAAGAAAAACCGAGTGACGTCGATATCCGTTAATCAAGTGCAGCTTATGCTGAATTTGGGTGGTACCGCGAAATTCAACACCGTTTCGTCCCTATTTCATGGGATGAAACGGTGTTTTTTTATTTAAAGGAGGAAAAGTAATGCTAGATGTCAAAATGATTCGTAATAATTTTGCTGAAGTAAATGAAAAATTAGCTACTCGTGGTGTTAAAAAAGAAGTTTTAGAACGTTTTTTGGATTTAGACGAACAACGTAGAAAATTACTAGTAAAAACAGAAGAATTAAAAAAATATCGTAATGATGTTTCAGGTGAAATCGCGAAATTAAAACGCGAAAAAAATGACGCAACCGATAAAATTACTGAAATGAAAGAAGTTGGTGTGACCATTAAAGACTTCGATGCGCAAGTAGCTGATATCGATGCACAATTGACTGAAATTGCAACAACATTACCAAATTTGCCTCATGATTCTGTACCTATTGGAGATGATGAGGAGGACAACGTAGAAGTTCGGCGCTGGAGTAAGCCTCGTCAATTTGCTTTTGAACCAAAGCCTCATTGGGAAGTTGCTGAAAATTTAGACATCTTAGATTTTGAGCGCGGAGCAAAAGTTTCAGGTAGTCGTTTTGTTTACTATAAAGGTTTAGGTGCGCGTTTAGAACGTGCTGTTTACAATTTTATGCTGGATGAACACATTTATGAACAGGGTTATACTGAAATGATTACACCTTATTTGGTAAATAGTAAGTCAATGTTTGGTACAGGACAGTTCCCGAAATTTAAAGAGGATGTCTTTCAAGTGGAAGATCGTGACTTAACATTAATACCTACTGCAGAAGTTCCATTAACAAATTATTATGCGGATGAAATTTTAGATGGTAAAGATTTACCAATTTATTTCACAGCCTTATCTCCTTCTTTCCGTTCTGAAGCTGGTAGCGCTGGTCGCGATACTCGTGGATTGATTCGTCTACATCAATTCCACAAAGTAGAGATGGTAAAGTTCAGTGATAAGGACTCTTCTTATGACGAATTGGAAAAAATGACTCAGAATGCTGAGATTCTTTTACAAAAACTAAATCTACCTTATCGTGTCATCACTCTTTGTACAGGAGACATGGGGTTCTCAGCAGCTAAAACTTATGATTTAGAAGTATGGGTGCCTGCTCAAAACACCTATCGTGAAATTAGCTCTTGTTCAAATTGTGAAGATTTCCAAGCACGTCGAGCAATGATTCGCTATCGCAATGAAGAGGGGAAAGTCCAATATACTCATACACTGAACGGATCTGGCTTGGCTGTAGGACGAACTGTAACTGCTATCTTGGAGAACTATCAAAACGAAGATGGCTCAGTTACGATTCCTGAAGTCTTAGTTCCATATATGGGGAATGTAAAAGTTATTAGAAACGATAAATAAATTAAAAAAAGTGGCATCTTCAAATGTAGGAAGATGCCACTTTTTAGCAATTATTTTATTATTGTTCCACTGAATAGTTCGGTGCTTCCTTTGTGATTTGTACATCATGAGGGTGTGATTCTTTCAAACCATTTCCACTCATTTGCACAAATTGTGCATTTTCACGTAAATGTTCTAGATTTCCAGCACCAACATACCCCATTCCAGCTTTAAGTCCGCCTATCATCTGGAAAATGATATCCGCAGCTGTTCCTTTGTAAGCTACGCGTCCTTCAATTCCTTCTGGGACCAACTTATTAGCTTCATTCACGCCGCTTTGGAAATAGCGATCACTTGAGCCTTTTTCCATCGCACCAAGAGATCCCATTCCTCGATAAGTTTTAAAGCGACGGCCTTGATAAATTTCAAACTCACCAGGAGATTCGTCAGTACCAGCTAGCATGGAACCCAGCATAACAGCATGTCCTCCTGCTGCTAATGCTTTTACAATATCTCCGGAATATTTGATTCCCCCATCAGCAATAATTGCTTTTCCATACTGGCGTGCAACAGATGCTGCGTCATAAATCGCCGTTAATTGAGGCACACCAACGCCTGCTACTACTCGCGTTGTACAAATTGATCCAGGACCAATTCCCACTTTTACGATATCCACACCAGCATCGTATAAAGCCTTTGCCCCTTCTGCTGTTGCAATATTACCTGCAATTAAAGTAGCTTCTGGAAAAGTTTCGCGAATTTCACGAATTTTACGCAAAACGCCTGCACTATGTCCATGAGCTGTATCTATTACAATACCATCAGCACCAGCCTTCAGTAGAGCTTCCGCACGTTCAAAAGTATCACTGGTAACTCCTACTGCTGCAGAAACTAATAAACGACCATGTTCATCTTTAGCAGCATTAGGAAACTCAATAACTTTTTCAATATCTTTTATTGTAATTAGCCCGCTTAGACGTCCTTCTTCATCAACGATCGGTAATTTTTCGATTTTATGCTTTTGTAATATCTTTTCGGCATCCTGTAATTTAGTACCTACAGGAGCTGTTACTAAACCATCCTTGGTCATCACTTCGTAGATGGGAATATCATAATTTGTTACAAAACGCATATCTCTATTCGTGATGATACCAACTAACTTTCGATTTTCTAAAGTTTCTACAATGGGCACACCACTAATACGGTATCGACTCATTAAATCTTCAGCATCTTGTACTTTATGTTCTGGTGTTAAGAAAAATGGATCAATAATGACCCCACTCTCTGAACGTTTTACTTTACGAACCTCATCTGCTTGGGCAGCAATACTCATATTTTTATGGATAACTCCTAATCCACCTTGTCGAGCCATAGCAATAGCCATTTTACTATCTGTAACTGTATCCATACTTGCACTCATCAACGGAATGTTCAATTTGATATTTTTCGCTAACTGCACACTCATATCCACTTCATTTGGCAATACATGACTCTCAGCCGGTATCAACAAAACATCATCAAAAGTCAGACCTTTTTTTGCAAATTTCGTTTCCCAATTAGACATTGTTCGTTACCACTCCCCAGAATTATTTTTAATAAAGAAACTAACAGAACCAGCGAGTGAAGTCAATAACTTGTGCCAAAATCCTCATCTAACCTTTATTTTTCTACAGATTAGAACCATTTTTCAAGCAAATCAGTGGTTATCTCGCTATCGGCACCGACTATTTGATAGGTCACCTTATTCTTAAGAGTATCTCGAATTAAATAGAAACCTTCTTTATTTTCAAAGTTATCTAAACGAATAATTAAATACCGTTCACCAACTTGTTGGATATCCTTAAAAATCTCACGTAATAGCACTTTTGCTTGATGAATATTATTTTGACGTTCTTGAGCTTTATTAACTGCAGCAGTCAACGTGTACCCTTCATCAAGAAAATGTTTGATAATCTCAACTTTAATTACCATTGGTAATTTAAATTTTCGGTTGCCACTTTTTTCACCTGTAGAGCTAATGAATCCCTTTTGTTCCCAATAACGAATTTGACGTGGTGAAACACCAGTTACTTTACTTAACTCACTGATTCCTACTAACAAGTCATCACTTTCTAGGAGCTGCTTGACCGTATTATTTTTCACGATGCATCCCTCTCTTCCCCTCCGATTATACTTTCAATAACAAACGTGTCAAGTAAGTTGACAAAAAATTCTAATCGCAGTAAAGTAACAAACGAACATTTAATGTTTCTGAAAATTTTCAAAAAGAGAGAAGGCGTTAGATCGTGAGTAATAATCAAACGGTCGATATTTATGGAAAACCTTACAATCGTTCTTTACTAGTCGTGGTGCTATTAATAGGAACTTTCTGTACGGTGTTAAACCAAACTTTATTAACAACAGCTTTTCCAGCACTAATGAAAGCTTTTGATATATCTGCTTCTAGTGTTCAATGGCTAACTACTGGCTTCTTGCTAGTAAACGGGATTATGATCCCAATCAGTGCTTGGCTAATTAATAAATTCAGTTCAAAAAAATTGTACTTATCAGCTATGACTATTTTTTTGATTGGAACCATCACATGTTTCGTTGCACCGAACTTTTCTACATTATTAATTGGAAGATTGATTCAAGCTGCCGGCGTCGGTATCTCCATGCCTCTATTGCAGAATATCATGCTATCTATCTTTCCACCGGAAAAACGCGGATCCGCAATGGGGATGGCCGGAATTGTTATTGGTCTTGCTCCTGCCTTAGGCCCTACCTTATCTGGTTGGATCATTGATCACTATACTTGGCGTGATCTTTTCGGCATGGTAATTCCGATTGTCATTTTAGTTTTAGTTTTAGCTACTTTTTTAATGAAAAGTGTCATTCAATTATCTAACCCAAGTATTGACATACTGTCAGCTCTTTTATCAACGATTGGTTTCGGAAGCCTATTATATGGTTTTTCTTCTGTTGGTAATGATGGGTGGGGCAGTGTTAAAGTTATTGGATTTTTAGTTGTCGGTGTGATAGTGATCGGACTCTTTGTATGGCGACAACTACATTTGGAACACCCATTCTTAGAACTTCGTGTATTTAAATCACCTATATTTACAATTGCGGCTATTTTAAGTGGAGTCGTCAATATGGCAATGGTTGGTGCTGAAATGGTACTTCCTTTATATATTCAAAATATCCGTGGGGAATCGGCTTTCCATTCTGGCTTAATGCTACTACCCGGTGCCTTAGTCATGGGCTTAATGATGCCAATTACTGGGTCAATTTTTGATAAGTACGGTGCAAAACGCCTAGCAATAAGCGGGATGTTAATTTTAACGGCAGCTACTTTACCATTTGCCTTTTTAACTTCCGAAACACCAATCGCTATGATCGTCATTTTATATGCAATGCGTATGTTTGGAATTTCAATGGTTATGATGCCTGTTACAACTTCAGGAATGAACGCTTTACCAATGAATTTGATCAGTCATGGTACAGCTGTCAACAACACCTTCCGACAAGTAGCAAGTTCTATAGGAACAGCAATATTGATCAGCGTGCTAACAAATGTCACAAAAGGTAATTTACCTGCAGCCCATTTATTAAAGACTTTACCTTTAACCTACAAGAATCAAGCAATTAGTGCTACATTATCTGGCTATCACGCCGCTTTCTATGTAGCAGTAATATTTGGGGTCATTGGTTTCATTATTACATTTTTCTTGAAAGCCAATACTAAAGCAGAAGGAGGAGTGGCAAAATGATCTTCGCGATAACCATTATCAGTGTTCTAGCTTTTGCTTTAATAAATATTTTTGCTAAAAAGACTTGGCAAACATTTCTTTCAATAATTTTTGCAGGGATTTTCTTAATTAGTTTAGGATTTATTACTGCTAATGACCATTACCACTATGGCATGAAAAAAGTAACCGAAACGACCACCCAGACATTAACTTCTACAGCGGATAATAAGGATATGAAGATGTTACTCTATCAACCACTTGGTAATGGAACAGAAAAAATTTATTTATACAAAACCAATGAATCTCAGAAAAAACCTAAAACAACTGGAACAGACCATGTAAGTAACCGTGTGAAAAAAAATCAAGAAAAGACACAGCTAGTTACTGCTAAAACATATTGGGTATATAAAAACGAGATTGCAAAATTTTGGTTTGGACTTTCTAGTAAAAATCATCAATTGATTAATGAAAAAAATACGTTCAATGTCCAAAAGGATTGGTTTGTATTAAGTACGGACCAAGCAAAAGAACTGGCAAAACTAGTAACTAAAAATAAAACTTCTATGCAAAATGATGCGAAGAAGTTCGTTCAAGAAAAAGTTGAAGCGGCTATGATACAGAATCCGTCTATGGATCAAGCAACTCAGCAAAAAATAATACAGCAAGCTACCAAAGAATATCAACAACAAAGTATGGCAAAATTAATTGCTGAAGTAACAAAAAAAGGATAGAAAAAAGAAGCTAGATTCAACAGAATCTAGCTTCTTTTACTATCTACGTGGTGCGGTTGCTAAACTACTAACAATTCCGAAACGTTTTTTCAAGTAATAACGTAGTGCTAAGGCAAGAGCTGATAAAATAACCATTAACATTGGATCTAGAATAGGATTTACCGTTGGAGGTAACAATGCTGCCCCATTAAAGACTAAGAACCATACTAGTGTAACTGAAACTAACATAAGAATGGACTTCCAAGTTTTTGGTTTTTTTGATTTATCTGCTCCTGGTTGTTCAAATTGGTAAAAGAATATATACATCATGTAGAAAACTAATCCTCCGACTGCGGAAGCTACGATTAATGTTGTTAACCCATAAGTCACCATTTGTGTTCCACGTGAAACAAACATCCCCATAATACCTGATAATATTCCTAATAACCCAAATAACAATAGAAAATTATCTAGCCACATCAATGAAGCAGTAGTCGATTTTTTTTGTTCAGCGGGTTTATTGACAATCGCATCAAGTCGTTCAGAAACCGTTCCGAATAATTGTCGGGCTGTCTTCCCAGATTTTTGCTCCTCCACTAACGTGGGAAGCATCTCGTTTAAGGCTACGATAGTTTGTTCATCCGTCAAATTTGCTGCCTTTAACGCTTTTTTCAAGTCAAAAATGTATTGCTCGTTACGCTTAGTAAGCTTCTCTTCAAGTTGAACGTTTTCTGCTTGCAACGTTTGTAACTTTTCTGGTTCCATTGTTTCTTTCCTCCCTAAACGTTGAAACGGAACAGCATTACATCGCCATCTTGTACGACATAATCTTTTCCTTCTAATCTGACACGTCCAGCTTCTTTTGCTGCGTGCATACTGCCATATTTATTTAAGTCTTCAAAAGAGACCGTTTCAGCTCGAATAAATCCACGTTCGAAATCTGTATGGATGATTCCTGCTGCTTGAGGAGCTTTAGTTCCCTTTCGGAAAGTCCATGCTCGAACTTCTTGTTCCCCTGCTGTAAAGTAAGTTGCTAGACCTAGTAAATCATATGCGGCACGAATCAATTGATCTAATCCTGATTCTTCAATTCCCATCGCCTCTAGAAACTCTACTTTGTCTTCATCTTCTAACTCAGCAATTTCTTCTTCTGCTTCGGCACAAACAACAATTACTTCTGAATGTTCACTCGCTGCAAAATTCCGCACAGTTTGCACATACTCATTATCATCTGGACTAGCTACTGTATCCTCATCAACATTAGCTACGTAAAGAACAGGTTTACTTGTTAATAAGAACAAACCTTTGACAATTTTTTGTTCTTCTTCAGTAAATTCAATCGTTCTGGCAGATTGTCCTTCTTCTAAAACAGGCTTTAACTTATCTAATACAGCTAATTCTGCCACAGCGTTTTTTTCTTTTGTTTTTGCTACTTTTGCTACACGAGCATACCGTTTATTGATTGAGTCTAAATCAGCTAAGACCAACTCTAGGTTGATTGTTTCTATATCTTCTAACGGATCCACACGTCCCTCAACATGGGTGATGTTTTCATTATCAAAACACCGAACAACATGACAGATAGCATCAACTTGACGGATGTGGCTCAAAAATTGGTTACCTAGACCCTCACCTTTGCTGGCTCCTTTTACAATACCTGCTATATCTGTAAATTCAAAGGTTGTCGGTACAGTTTTTTTAGGATGTACCAATTCAGTTAAGCGTTCTAAACGCCAATCAGGTACTTCTACCATTCCAACATTTGGATCAATTGTCGCGAAAGGATAATTAGCAGCCTCTGCACCTGCTTTAGTAATTGCATTAAATAAGGTAGACTTACCAACATTAGGTAACCCTACAATTCCGGCTGTTAAGGCCATGGTTAACTTCACTCTTTCTCTACTAAGGAATTATTCTTGAGTCAAATCATTTTTCTTCTCAAGGATTTTTTTCATTTTCTTTTCAAAATCACGGCGTGTCATCATGACAATATGCCCACAATTTACACATTTGATTTTGATATCTGCACCCATGCGAATGATCTCCCAGCGATTTGTCTGGCAGGCATGTGGTTTTTTCATCTCAACGATATCACCTAAATCATACATCTGGCAAACCTCCTCGATTCCATTCATTCTTTTGGCTATACACACATTTATGATTCATCAAAATGGATATTCAAAATATCTAAGATACGTGTAAGATCTGATGGGGATAGATACTCAATCGAAATTTTACCTTTACCGTCTTTTTCAACGATTTCTACACCCGTTCCAAACTTGTCCATCAGCCTGTCTTCACTTTCACGCAAATAGTAGGGTTTTTCCTTGGATAAGCGAGGAACCTTTTTCTTATCCTTTGCTTTCCCCTCATTATACTCATTAACAATCTGTTCTAACTGACGCACTGTCAAATTTTCTTTTACTGCACGGTTTGCTAGTTTCAAAATTTGATCTTTTTTCTTTAAACCTAACAAGGTACGCGCTTGGCCCATTGATAAGCGTTCATCTTGCACCATTTCTTTAACTAATTTAGGTAACGTCAACAAACGTAAGTAATTTGCGATATAGGGGCGACTTTTCCCTAAACGATTTGCTACATCAGCTTGCGTAAGTTTTAAATTCTTCATTAGCATTTCATAGGCTTCTGCCTCTTCTAAGGGATTAAGGTCTTCTCTTTGCAAATTCTCCAACACAGCAATTTGCATCATGGCTTCCTCATCAAACTCCCGAATGATGGCTGGAATTGTTTCCTTACCTGCTAATTTAGAAGCACGGAAGCGACGTTCACCCGCAATTAGTTCATATCCCTTAACAGCGGACTTCCTTACGATAATCGGTTGAAAGACGCCAGATTGTTCAATTGAGTTTGCTAATTCCTGCAAAGTGGTTTCGTCAAAAGATTTCCGTGGTTGGTAGGGGTTGGGGCGTAAATCACTTAAAGGAATTTCAATCACTTGATCTTTCTTCATGTCTACTTCTTCAATCTCAGAAAGATCTTGAAATAAGGCATCAATTCCGCGTCCTAATCCTTTATTTTTGCTCACGAACTAACACTTCCTTTGCTAGAGCTTGATAAACTTCTGCACCTTTCGAGCGTGGATCATAATCAATAATAGGCTTACCATGGCTAGGTGCTTCAGATAAACGGACATTTCTTGGAATAATCGTATCATAAACCTTTTCCTGAAAATAGCGACGAACTTCCTCAACCACTTCTGCACCAAGGTTTGTTCGGGCATCATACATGGTTAACAGTACGCCTTCGATTTCTAATCCCGGGTTAAAATGTTTTTGAACCAAACGAACGGTATTTAAAAGCTGACTCAATCCTTCCAATGCATAATATTCACATTGAACTGGAATTAAGATAGCATCGCTAGCAGTAAATGCATTAATGGTTAAATGTCCCAATGATGGTGGGCAGTCCACTAAAATAAAGTCATATTCATCGCTAACTTCTGCTAAAGCACTTTTTAAACGAGATTCCCGAGCCATCATTGATGTTAGTTCAATTTCCGCTCCTGCTAATTGTAACGTAGCGGGTACGATTGATAAATTTTCTCTTGAGGTTTTTATAATCGTTTCTTTGATGGGGACCTCATTTACTAAAACGTCATAAATATCTTGTTTTACATCAGGCTTACGCACACCTAAGCCACTCGTAGCGTTTCCTTGTGCGTCGCTGTCGATTAACAAGACTTTCTTTCCATCATACGCTAAGCACGCACCCAAATTAACAGTCGTTGTCGTTTTACCGACCCCGCCTTTTTGGTTTGCAACAGATATGATCCGTGCCATCTAATTTCCTCCTAGTTCCTACTAAAAAATTTATTCCCAAATGGAAAATAAGTTGTACTACTTAAATGAATTATTTTATCGGCTGCTTATTAGGCAAACCTGGTTTACGAGGATATTTTTTTGGTGTCTCTTTCTTTTTTTGCACTGTAATAATATGACGCGTATCACCATTGGGTAATGAAACATCTTCTGCGTTAATCAATTTACCACCTAAAAGAGCAATTGCATGCTTCGCTTCAGATAATTCTTCTTCGCTTTTTGCTGCTTTTAAGGCAAAGAAATAGCCTTCCTTTTCGACTAACGGTAAGCAAAGCTCCGTCAATACATTCAATCTTGCTACTGCTCTAGCAGTTACAAAATCAAATCCTTCACGAAATTTTGAATTTTTTCCAAAAGATTCTGCTCTATCATGGTAAAGATGCACACCATCCAACTGCAGTTCTTCTACCAATGTTGTAAAAAAAGTGATTCGTTTTTTCAGAGAATCAACTATTGTCACTTCTAAATCTGGAAAAACAATTTTTAACGGTAAACTAGGAAAGCCAGCACCTGATCCTACATCGCACAGTTGTCCTTCAGGTTTAAACGTATCTAAAAACGCCAATGTGATAGAATCATAAAAATGCTTTAGATAAACTTCTTTGTGTTCAGTAATCGCCGTAAGGTTCATCTTTTGATTCCATTCAACTAATAAACGGAAATAAGCCGCAAATTGTTCCATTTGTTTATCGTTTAGTTCAATTCCTTGCTTACTTAATTCCAATTGAAATTCTTCTGGTGTCATAAGAAATCCTTTCATTTTCGTGAAACAGCAAAATGTTTCACAGACTATCCTCTACTTTAACGCATTATTGCTTTACATGCAATGGTTTACGTATGTTTCACATAGAGATTAAGAAAGGCTTAATCCCACTTTTTATTCGCATTTTCTAAACAGAAATCGTAAAATTTTTTCAAAACCGGAATTTCTAAATTATTTTTTTTCACCGCTAAGTAAATGTTCCGATCATCCAGCTCATCTGTAATCTTTATTTTTTTAACAGGAAAAGACCTGATTGATGGAATATTAGGCATTATAGCTATCCCATAATTTTGACCCACAAAGCCTAAAATACTATGATCCTCTTCCAATTCACAAACAATATCTAAATCTAAATTTAGTTTTTTTATTTGTTGATTTAGATACGGGCGTAATCCACTTTGCTTACTATAGTAGACATATGGATATTTGATGGTCTCCACCAAAGAAATAGTGTCATATTTTGCCAAAGGATGCTCTAATGGGACTACCACTACCATCTCTTCCTGTGTTAAAATTTGATAAATTAATTCGGAATCGTTACTTACTTTTGAACAAATCCCAATATCTATGCGATCCTCAAGCAACATTTGAATAATTTGATTGGAGTTTCCCTGCTGAAATTCAAAATTAATTTTTTGATGGCCTTTCTTATGAAAAGATTGTGTTAATTTTGGTGCCAGATTTGCTCCCATCGTAAAAATGAACCCAAATTGAATTTCACCAGAATCAGGATCGACCATCTCCTGCAATTTACGTTGGCCTTTTTCTATCTCAACCAGTGCTGGAGCGACATACTCGTAAAAAATCCGTCCGTGGCGGGTCAATTGAATATTTCGTCCCTTTTTTTCAAATAGTCTAACACCAATCTCTTGTTCTAGCATCGTCATTGCATGACTGATATTAGGCTGTGATGTATTCGTTTCTTTCGCAGCTTGTGTCATATGTTCTGTTTGGGCCAATATTACAAAAAACTCTAATTGTCGCAAATTCATTACTTCACCCCACTAAAAGGTAACTACTTATTTGATAAATAGATTTTATCAATTTTATTGATATAAATCATTAGTTTTCATAATAAAATTGCGTTACTATGTGGGTGACTTCAAGTGAAATATATCACATGAAAGGAGTCTCTTATGAAAAAAGAGAAGTACCATCTTTTAATTTCTAGCCTGTATTTTAAT
Source organism: Enterococcus raffinosus (assembly GCF_001886185.1). Lineage (GTDB taxonomy): Bacteria > Bacillota > Bacilli > Lactobacillales > Enterococcaceae > Enterococcus_A > Enterococcus_A raffinosus. The sequence goes on from NZ_JXLA01000040.1 coordinate 14,077, forward strand.
TATATTTTTCAAGGAATGGCTGCCATTATTTTATCTCAAAATATGACAAATTTGAGAATACATTGGCAGGCTTCAACTGCACAAGTAACATTAGTTATGAGCGCCATTGGACTTGGAAGAATATTGAGCTTGTATTTTTCTGGTTATTTTTCAGATAAATTCGGACGAAAAAAAACCGTGTTAATTGCTATCGTTTCATATATGATTTTCTTTTGCGGCATGCTTTTAAGTCCTAGTTATCAGCTAGCATTTTTCTTAGCAATGTTTGGTGGTGTTAGTAACGCTTTTCTAGATACTAGTACTTATCCGACACTCGTCGAGGCTTATCCAGATGAACGAGTAAACAGCTCATTAAGTGTTTTAAATAAGGCTTTTATCTCTCTTGGTCAATTTCTTTTGCCTTTTATTACGCGTTATTTGCTACAACATAAGCTGTTTTTTGGATGGCCATTTATCCTGTGCGCAGTGTGTTTATTTGTAAACATGTTCTATCTACTTTTTGCACATTTTCCCAGTTCTGCAACAATCATAAAAAAAGACACTGAAATTACAACAACTGTTGAACCTAAAAATCGCGGAAAATTTAAAATAGATGGCATTGCTTTATTGGTTTTTTCTTTTGTTTCCGTTTCATTATTTAATATTTTCATCTTATGGATTCCTCAATATGCTGAAAGTATGCAGATCGTTTCTCATGAAAATAGCCTAATCTTCGTTAGCCTTTACAGTACAGGCTCCTTTATTTCCGTATTTTTTACTTCTGGTATAGTAAAAAAAGGGATCAACATTCCTAAATTTATCTGTTTCTGTCTTTTAATTTCTGGAATATCTTTACTCCTGATGCTTCTATCCCCAAACTTCATAACGGTAGTTATAGCCGCTATTTGTATCGGAATCTTTGCGGCTGGCGGAATTTGGCAGTTAGGACTAGCCTTAATGCTAGAGTTATTTCCAAAAAAGAAAGGCAAGTGCACCAGTTATTATTCACTTGCCACTTCTGTCTCTATCATGGTTACTCCTTATATTACAGGTGTGATCAGTGAACAAGGAATTACCTATGTTTTTTGGTTCGTCATTCTTTTAAATATCATTGGCCTAATGGCTTCATTTGTGATTGTCCATCGCTACAATAAATTGATAAAACGATTAGTCTTGAGCTAATCGTTTTATTTATTTGTTTTATTGATTTTATCAATATAAAGCATTAGTTTTCCAACTCATTAAAACCTACAATAGAAATGTACATTGTGATTAGTTTCATAATAACCAAAAATAGAAAACGCTTCTATTGAGAAGTATTGAACAATAAAAACATAGAAAAGAGGAACTCTGCTATGACAGAAAGACTTACTGGACACACATTATTAATTAGTCTAATCGCTACCCCTATTCGCCACAGTATGTCACCAACAATGCATAATGAAGCCTTTGCGAAATTGGGACTGGATTACGCTTATTTAGCCTTTGAAGTAGGAAACAATGAATTAAAAGATACGGTGCAAGGAATTCGCGCCTTAGGCATCCGAGGATCAAACGTTTCAATGCCTAATAAACAAGCCATTATCCCTTATTTAGATGAAGTATCACCTGAAGCTGCTCTAATTGGAGCCGTTAATACTGTTACTAATATTGATGGTAAAGGACATCTTGTAGGGTACAATACAGATGGGATAGGAGCAATGGAAGCTCTGAAAGATGAGGGCGTCGAAGTAAAGGACCAAATCATTACCTTAACGGGGGCTGGAGGCGCTGGTACAGCCATTGCAATCCAAGCGGCTTTTGATGGTGCCAAAGAGTTACGAATCTTTAATGCTAACGATGCTGTTTTCCCGAATGCTGAAGAAACTGCTCGAAAAATTAATGAAAACACCGATTGTCTAGCATCTGTGACGGATTTAGCGGATCAAGACAGTTTCAAGGCGTCTATTGCAGAAAGTGCTATTTACATCGATGCAACAGGTGTTGGAATGAAACCCTTGGAAGATATGAGTTTAATTAATGATCCCGCAATGATCCGTCCAGACTTAGTTGTTTTTGATGTAGTCTACTCTCCTCGTGAAACGAAGTTGTTGAAATTTGCTAAAGAACATGGGGCAAAAAAAGCGATCAATGGACTTGGTATGATGCTTTATCAAGGAGCCGCTGCCTTTAAACTGTTCACCGGAGAAGACATGCCCGTCAATTATATTAAAGAACTTTTATTTAAAGATTAGGAGGAACAAGATGAAAACAGTAACGATTGATCAAGTTACGATAGGCGAAGGTTTGCCAAAAATTATCGTACCAATAGTTGGAAAAACAAAAGAGGATTTATTAGATGAGGCAGAAAAGGTTCGTACATTAGACTGTGATCTAGTGGAGTGGCGAATTGATTTCTTTGAACATGTTCAAGATCCACAATCTGTCGCTACCCTTTCACATAATTTGAAGGCTATCTTAAACAAGCCCTTGTTAATTACCTTTCGTACGAAAAAAGAAGGTGGGGTCTGTGAACTTTCGGATGAACAGTACTTTAACCTTTATAAAACAATCATAGCCGAGGGTGAATTAGACTTATTGGATGTGGAGTTATTCATGCCAGAAAAAGAAGTTGCTGAAACCATTGAACTAGCCCATCAAAACGGAATTAAAATTATTATGTGCAATCACGATTTTGATAAAACACCTGAAAAAAATGAATTAGTTACTCGTTTACGTGCTATGCAAGATAAAGGAGCAGACATCTGTAAAATTGCTGTAATGCCAAATAATTCTGCTGATGTGTTAACTTTATTAGCAGCTACTCGTGAAATGCATGAAGAGTTCGCTAAAGTTCCGTTAATTACTATGTCAATGGGAGCACTTGGAATGGTCAGCCGCGTTTCTGGACAAGTTTTCGGTTCTGCAGCAACGTTTGGCTCTGCTGGAACGGCATCTGCTCCTGGACAGGTTCCTGTTGTCGAGTTACGTAAAATGCTGGCAACACTAAAATTGAATTAAACGAATCTGAATACATCCATAAACAAATGTGTATAATATCAGTTTGTTTATGGATGTCTCTTTTTATAGAATTACTTATTTTATAGATTGAAAAAGAGGACAAACCGTTTGGGATTGTCCTCTTTTTGTGCGTTCATATTGCATACGTTTTAACATGGCTTTCGACTTACATCACTCAGTTATACTACCTACTTTAGCGATCTTCCCTTGTTCGATGTAAACCATCAGAATACTAATATCAGCAGGATTTACACCACTGATACGACTAGCTTGAGCGATTGTTTCTGGCTGAATTTTTTGAAGTTTTTGCTTTGCTTCTGTAGCTAAACCATTAATTGCCTCATAATTGATTCGTTCTGGGATACGTTTTGCTTCCATTCGCTTCAATTTTTCTACTTTTTCCATCGCTTTTTTGATATAGCCCTCATACTTAATTTGAATTTCTACCTGTTCTACTTCTTTTTCTGTTAACTCCTCATTCGCAGGAATGAACTGTAGCAATTCTTGGTAAGAGATTTCCGGGCGTTTCAAAAAGTCGCTCGCTAAGACACCATCTTTTAATTCTGCGCTATTTTTAGCTCTTAGGAAGCTTTGAACTTCTTTGCTGGGTTTTATCCGAATAGACTGTAACCGAGCCATTTCTGCTTCGATATGCGCCTTTTTAGTCAAATATGCTTGATAGTTCTCCTCTTCTACTAATCCAATCTCATGCCCGATTTCTGTTAAACGTAAATCTGCATTATCATGACGTAAAATCAAACGATATTCTGCCCTTGATGTTAATAATCGATAAGGTTCATTCGTTCCTTTCGTCACCAAATCATCAATCATAACTCCAATATACCCGTCACTGCGTTTCATAATGAAAGGTTCTTTTCCTTGAATCTTTAAAGCAGCATTAATTCCGGCCATCAATCCTTGACCAGCAGCTTCTTCATAGCCACTTGTTCCATTCGTTTGTCCAGCTGTATAAAGATTTTCAATCACTTTTGTTTCAAGTGTTGGGCGTAATTGATGAGGAGCGACCATATCATATTCGATAGCATAGCCGGTTCGCATCATTTCAGCTTTTTCTAGGCCTTCAATCGAATGTAGGACTTCATTTTGCACATCCTCCGGTAACGATGTTGACAATCCCTGAACATAGACTTCTTCTGTATAACGACCTTCTGGTTCTAAGAATAATTGGTGGCGTTCTTTATCAGCAAAACGTACGATCTTATCTTCGATGGAAGGACAATAACGGGCACCTACACCATCAACAATTCCTGTAAACATAGGCGCACGATGTAAATTATTTTGAATGATTTCATGGCTTTTCAAATTTGTATATGTTAACCAACATGGAATCTGCTCTTGTAAATACTGGCTATCTGGTGTTTGATAACTAAAATGATTAGGTCTTTCGTCACCAGGCTGAATTTCTGTTTTACTATAGTCAATCGAGCCTGATTTCACTCGTGGAGGTGTCCCTGTTTTAAAACGATGAATCTCTAACCCAAGTTCTTGTAAATGATCTGCTAACTTGATGGATGGTTGTGAATTGTTTGGACCTGACGAATATTTCAACTCACCGATAATAATCTCACCGCGTAAAGCTGTACCTGCAGTGATTATTACTGCTTTAGCTGAATAGACAGCCCCTGTTGATGTTACAACACCTTTACAGATTCCTTCTTCCACAACTAAACGATCAACAACACCTTGTTTCAAGGTTAGATTGACTTCTTTTTCAATCGTGTGTTTCATTTCTTCCGCATAAGCGTGCTTATCTGCTTGTGCACGCAGAGCTCTTACTGCGGGACCCTTACCTGTATTTAACATCCGCATTTGGATATATGTTTTATCAATATTTCGTCCCATCTCGCCACCGAGTGCATCGATTTCTCTTACAACCACTCCCTTGGCTGGACCACCAATGGAGGGATTACATGGCATAAATGCCACCATATCTAAATTGATTGTAATCAATAAGGTCTTTTGTCCCATGCGTGCTGCTGCTAATGCCGCTTCAGAACCGGCATGTCCTGCACCCACAACGATTACATCATATGTTCCTGCTTGATATTCCATGTAGCATCTCCCTCTTTATTTTCCTAAACAAAATTGACTGAATAATTGCGTAATCAGTTCGTCTTGTACACTATCGCCAACAATTTCACCTAAATAATCCCAGCAACGTGTCATATCTATTTGAACTAGATCTACTGGCATGCCTGCCATAATACCATTGTGAACTTCTTTTAATGATTGTCCTGCTTTTTCCAGCAAGGCAATATGCCGCGTATTCGATACATAAGTAGCATCTTTTTCAGCTGTCTGACCTCCAAAGAAAAGTTTTGCGATTGCCTCTTCTAATTGATCCAAACCCGCTTTTTCCAAAACAGATATTGCAAATACTTCATCTTCACTAAGATAGGATTTAAGATCTTGTGGTGATAATTGACTTGGCAGATCCGTCTTATTTAATAAAACAATTCGTTTTAACCCTTTGGTAGCTTCTAATAATTCTTTATCTTCTGCCGTTAGTGCTTCGCTTTGATTCAACACCAGTAGTATTAAGTCTGCTTCACTTAACGCTTTACGACTGCGTTCCACACCAATTCGTTCTACCACATCATCTGTCTCTCTGATTCCTGCGGTATCAATCAATTTCAAAGGTACACCACGTACATTAACATATTCTTCAATTACGTCGCGTGTCGTCCCAGCAATCTCTGTCACGATCGCTTTTTCCTCATGTAAAAGATAATTTAGCAAGCTTGATTTACCGACATTGGGACGACCAATGATGGCTGTACTCAATCCCTCACGCAAAATTTTTCCTTGTTTAGCGTTCAATAACAAAGCATCAATTTGCTGCCCGACTTGTTGTGCTTTTTCTAATAATAATTGGGTAGTTAATTCTTCCACATCATCATATTCTGGATAATCGATATTTACTTCTACCTGTGCTAACGTCTCTAATATCTCTTGACGTAGTTGACGAATTAAATGAGACAAGTTGCCGTCTAATTGATTAATTGCAACATTCATTGCCCGATCTGTTTTTGCTCGAATCAAATCCATTACCGCTTCTGCCTGAGAAAGATCTACTCGACCATTTAAAAAGGCTCTTTTAGTAAATTCACCTGGCTCGGCTAAACGTGCTCCAGAACGTAAAATAAGCTGCAGTAATTGATTGACCACTACAATTCCACCATGACAGTTTATTTCTACAATATCCTCACGTGTAAACGTCTTCGGTGCCCGCATAACAGTGACCATTACTTCATCAACTACTTGCTGATTCGCGGGATCAATAATGTGTCCATAATGAATCGTATGTGATGGCACATCTAACAAACATTTTTTTCCGCTGTTATAGACACTATCTGCAATTTCTACCGCTCGATCGCCGCTCAAGCGCACAATGCTGATTGCGCCTTCACCTGGCGGGGTTGAAATTGCTGCAATCGTATCAAATTCTAAGGTAATCTCTGCCAACTTTTTTCCTCCTAATGAATTAAGAACATAAAAAAAGTGCCTACTCCACCCCTTGATTAAGGAGTAGATTGAGCACTTTGACTGCTTTTTCTACAAAATTCTGGTGTAAGATTAGCATATTTTTATTGACAATTCAAGCATACTTGTCGAAATAGCCTTACTTTTTCAAATTTTGCTAAAGAAAAAGCTGAACCAAACATTTGGCACAGCTTCTGATTTCTAAAAATATTTTTTGGCTGGTTCAACAACTAGGTAACGATAAGGATCTTCGCCTTCAGAATGAGTTTTAATGTATTCATCTTTACTTAAAGCTGAATGAATCATTTTTCGTTCAAACGCTGGCATTGGTTCCAAAAAGACTGGTCTCCCTGTCTCTTTTACTTTTTCTGCAGTTCGCTGTGCTAACCGTGTTAAGACTTCTTCGCGTTTTTGACGGTAGTTTCCAACATTCACGACTACAGACAGCTTTTCTTTTGCTACACGATGTAGAAAAACCTGCGCTAAATATTGTAAGGCATTTAATATCTTGCCATGTTTACCAATCAGCATACCTTGCTTACTCGTTTCTAAATTCATAACAATCAAACCGTTAGCTTCATGCTGTATTTTTACTAATGCCGGTACGCCCATGTCATTGGTAATATTCGTTAAATAAAGCGCCAGCTCTTTAATTGCTTCTTCTTCATCTAAATCAATTAGCTGAATATCAGAACTACTTGATTCAACTGCTTGTTGAATTTTTTCTTCCGTCTTTTCTTCAGCAAATGTTTGTTCCTCTTCTGTCGATTTTTTATTCGTTTCAGCAGCAATTACAGGTTCTTCGACGTTAATTGGTTCAATGGAAACACGAGCATCTTTTTTTCCCATTCCCAAGAAACCTTTTTTTGCATCTGTTAAAATTTCAATATCGACAGCTTCTTTTTTCACCCCTAAAGCTTGCAGTCCTTTTGAGATTGCATCATCAATTGTTGGACCCTCATAAACAGGCATCTTCTAGACCTCCTCAGTTGTATTCTATATAAAAAATAATATGCTTCGAACATATCTGTCCTTATTTTTTCCGTTTTTTCTTTGGATGTTTAGCTTTTTCTAATGCCCGTTCTCTTTCACGAATTTGTCGAGCAACTTCTTCTCTTTCTCGACGGATCTTAAATGGGTTATTGATTAACAACGTTTGAATCACTTGGAAAGCATTTGAAATAACCCAGTATAAAGACAAACCACTCGCTAAATTTAATGCCATAACAAAAATCATGACAGGCATTGCAAAATTCATAATTTTTAATGATGCATTTGATTCTAGTTGACTCATACTTGATAGATAGCTACTTGCAAAAGTAAAGACTGCTGCAAGAATTGGTAAAATGAAATAAGGGTCGGATTGGCTCAAATTCAACCATAAAAAATGTCCTGATCTTAACTCTGGAATTCGTAAAATTGCCTGATACAAAGCCATCATAACGGGCATTTGTACTAAAAGCGGCAAACAACCTGCGTAAGGGCTCACATTATTTTCTGCGTATAATTTTTTAGTTTCCGCTTGCAGCTTTTGTTGTGTTTCTTGATCACGAGAGCTGTATTTTTCCTGCAGGGCCTTGATTTTAGGCTGTAATTCTTGCGTTTTTCGCATACTTTTGGTTTGAAAATGCATTAACGGCATCAAAATAATTCTAATAATAATAGTAAATAAAATTATTCCTATTCCGACATTTCCAAAAGCTAGCCCTTTGATAGCTTGACCGAAATAATAGACTACATAGCGGTCCCAGACACCTGTACTGTGCGCACTCACTTCCCCTGTCCCACAGGCCGATAGTAAGAAGACAAGGCTTAATAATCCTGTCATTAATAATATTTTTTTATATTTCTTCACCTAAATCTGTTTCCTTCCTAACTTAATATTTTGGCTAATTTTAAAACGTGTATAAGATTCGAACGCATTTCATCGTAAGGCAAGTCTTTTGTAGTTGGTCGCGCGATCACAATAAAGTCTATTGGCGGCAGGTCATTCTTTAACTCTTGCAAGATTGCACGAATTTTCCGCTTTACCTGATTCCGCATCACAGCATTTCCAACCTTTTTACCGACGGATATGCCTACTCGAAAATGTTTCTGACCAGAAGGTTCTAGACGGTATACCACGAATTTCCGATTCGCAAAAGAAGCACCTTCTTGAAACACTTTTTGAAATTCTCGTTCTTTTTTGACCCGATATTTTTTTTTCATCTAGCTTCCTTCGTTTCTTTTAAATCTATACCTGACAATAATACCATACTTCAAAATAAGGAAGCATCCTTATTCAGCAGAAAAATTCCTTAAGAATCTCATTTTAGATACAAAAAAAACCACTGACCGGCAGTGGCTTAAGCAGCAAGTACTTTTCTTCCTTTACGACGACGGCTTGCTAGTACGCGACGGCCGTTTTTAGTGCTCATGCGTTTACGGAATCCATGAACTTTTTGACGTTTACGTTTATTTGGTTGATAAGTTCTTTTCATTGAAATACACCTCCATAGCTAACATTACATAGACATACCCGAATATTATAACGACTCTTCCCCTACTTTGTCAATCACGAAATGAAAAAGAGGTTAATAAACCAGCTTCATTTTTTTATCCACAAAATCTGGGGATAAACTCCTTCTTAATGTGAATAACTTTTTTCCACAAAAAAAGCTCCAAGATTTTCCAAAAGTTTTTTCCCCAGAAAATAATCCTATTAGCAACTTGTCCACATGGTGGATAAGTTTTGTGCATAACTCTTCTTCAACCTTATCTATCAGCGCCTTATTTTTGCTTTATTTGTGAATTCCTTAGTGGAAAAAGGATTCTTTCCACATTTTTTCTGTAAGCTGTGTATATGTTTTTCCCTCCTGTTTATTCACTCTTTGTATTTTTATACATTCTGTGGAAAAAGAGAAATTTCATCGTATTCCTTTCTGGTTGTGGAAAACTTTTTGAAAAAATGATAAAGTAGGTCTATCTGAATTTTATAATATAGGAGGCGACTTATTTGACCTCATTGGACAATTTCTGGCAGGAATTGAAGGACAGCTATAAAAATGACCTCAATCCTGCCAGTTATGATGCCTGGGTAGGCACAGCTAAACCCTTAGCTTTAACAAATAATCAACTAACAATTGAAGTTACTAGTGATCTACATAAGCGTTATTGGGAAAAACATTTAGCCGCGAAAATCGTCGAAATTGGGTTTAAAGTGACAGGGGATGAAATAATGCCTTTGTTTGTTACACCAGATGAAGCACCGCCCGTCAGCATTGTGGAAAAAGAGGAGACACCCAAGTTAGATACAACAAAGCGTGCCATGCTTAATCCAAAATACACCTTTGACACCTTTGTCATCGGAAAGGGAAACCAAATGGCTCATGCAGCGGCCTTGGTTGTAGCAGAAGAACCTGGTTCTATCTATAATCCGCTCTTTTTCTATGGTGGCGTTGGTTTAGGTAAAACACATTTGATGCATGCCATCGGGCACCAGATGTTAGCAATCAATCCCGACGCAAAAGTAAAATACGTTTCTAGTGAAACTTTTGCTAATGACTTTATCAATTCCATAAAAAATAAAACGTCGGAAGAATTTAGACAAGAATATCGAAAAGTAGATTTGCTATTAGTAGATGATATTCAATTCTTTGCGGATAAAGAGGCGACACAAGAGGAGTTTTTCCATACTTTTGAAAACCTATATAATGACAACAAACAAATCGTTCTAACTAGTGATCGTCTGCCCAATGAGATCCCTAAATTACAAGAACGTTTAGTGTCGCGTTTTGCTTGGGGGTTGTCGGTGGACATTACTCCGCCAGACTTGGAGACACGTACTGCAATTTTGAGGAAAAAAGCTCAAGCGGAAAACCTTGAAATTCCAGACGATACCTTGAGTTACATTGCCGGACAAATTGATTCAAATATCCGTGAACTGGAAGGAGCATTGGTTCGTGTTCAGGCTTTTGCAACAATGAATAGCGCAGATATTACTACCAGTATCGCAGCAGATGCTTTAAAAAGTTTGAAAGGCACGAGCAATGCACAACTTTCTATTGGAAAGATCCAAGACGAAGTGGCTAAATTCTATCATATCCAAGTAAAAGACTTGAAAGGGAAAAAACGTGTGAAAGCAATTGTAGTTCCCCGACAAATTGCTATGTACTTAGCTAGAGAAATGACTGAAAGTTCGTTACCAAAAATTGGCGCAGAATTTGGCGGAAAAGATCATACAACCGTGATCCATGCCCATGAAAAAATCAGCCAATTGATGAAAAATGACAGCAGTATCCAACAAGAAATAGCAGAGATCAAAAATCTACTTCTTGGCTAGCCTGTGGAAAGAACGAAAAAGAGAAGTTTGTTTTTCCACACCTTATCCACAAGTGGAAAACTTGAATTACCAAGCTTTTTTCTTTGTTTTCCACATGATTAACAAGACCTACTACTTTTATTACTTAATTAACTAAAATAAATAAAAAGAATAAACTGCTGATCAAAACAAAAAACGTCTTCTTTAGAAGATCGGTATCCTGTAAAATAAATTTATCGAAAAAAATAAAAAAGGAGTTCTATCATGAAATTTACGATTAATCGCGCTCGCTTTATTCAAGAGTTACAAACCGTACAACGGGCCATTTCCACTAAAACAACCATTCCTATCTTAACTGGCGTAAAAATAGAATTAAACAATGAAGGATTGAATTTAACTGGGAGTAATGCGGATATCTCGATTGAAACTTTCCTAGCTACTGATGATGAAAAAGCGGAGCTGCAAATTGCGGAATTAGGAACAATTGTTTTACAGGCTCGCTTTTTTAGCGAGATTATTCGTCGATTGCCTGAAAAAACATTTACTTTAGAAGTCCAAGACAATTATCAAGTACTAATCACATCTGGAGCTGCTCATTTCACTGTCAATGGATTAGATGCTGACAATTATCCACATCTTCCTGTCGTAGAAGAACAAAATCAATTAAAATTACCTGTCCACATGTTGACAAAATTGATTGGTGAAACTGTTTTTTCTGTTTCTCAGCATGAAAGTCGCCCAATTTTAACTGGTGTACATTTCACCATGTCTAATGGCCAATTATTAGCTGTTGCTACGGATTCTCACCGTTTGAGTCAGCGTGTTGTCCCTGTGGAAAATGCAAATAAAGATTTTGATATTGTTATTCCTGGTAAAAGCTTAGTTGAATTGTCCCGTTCGTTATCGGATGAAGAAGCAGAAGTTGAAATCAGTATTATGGAAAACCAAGTATTGTTCAAAACACCGACAATGTATTTCTATTCTCGACTATTAGAGGGAAATTATCCTGATACAAATCGTTTAATCCCAACGAGCTTCAATACAGAGATCACATTCTCTGTGCCAACATTTTTAGCGGCTATCGAACGGGCATCATTACTTTCTCATGAAGGACGTAATAATATTGTACGATTGGCAATTGCGGATAATTCAGTAGTTCTTTATGGAAATTCTCCAGAAATCGGTAAAGTGGAAGAAGAGTTGGTTTACGAAAAGGTAAGTGGAGACCCATTGGAAATCTCGTTTAATCCTGATTATATGAAAGATGCTTTGCGTGCTTTTGGTGATATGAGTATTAAGATTCAATTTATTTCAGCCATTCGTCCATTTACTTTGGAACCGAGTGAAGGGGATGTTTCCTTTATTCAATTAATCACTCCAGTAAGAACAAACTAGAAAAAAATAGTGAGTTTCACAAATTTTTTGAAAAATATGAAAAAAACATGTAAAAAACAGAACTCCAGTAAAAGGTCTTAAAATCGATTTTAAGACCTTTTACTTTTTTTTGAGTGAATTAATTAAAACAGCATAAAACTTCTTAAAACGAAAAATACAACGAGTTAATTTGTTTTATCTATTAAAAAAGGGTATAATAAAGAGGTGTTTCTAGCATGAAAATGAGGGATGAATGTGAAACAAAAAATTTTTTTAGAAACAGAGTTCATGACACTTGGTCAGTTATTGAAAGAGATCAATCTTATCTCTAGTGGTGGACAAGCCAAGTGGTTTCTAGCGGAAGAAACAGTATTTGTAGATGGTGAGTTGGAAAACCGCCGCGGCCGAAAGCTCTATCCAGGAATGATGATTGAAATTCCTGAGGTAGGAACTTTTTTTATGGTCAAAAATAAGGAAGAACAAGATGCGGCTGAATAAGCTTGAGTTAAGAAATTTTAGGAACTATCAAGAACTTGTCTTGGAATTTCCCAACCGTTTGAATGTCTTTCTAGGAGAGAATGCGCAAGGAAAAACCAATCTTTTGGAAAGTATTTATGTTTTAGCATTGACCCGCAGTCATCGAACCAGCAGCGAACAAGAACTAATTGGTTGGCAGGATGACTTTGCTCATATTAAAGGACGGATTGAACGAGGAACTAGCGGTTTAGAATTAGAATTATTGCTGACCAAAAAAGGCCGTAAATCGAAAGTCAATCACATTGAACAAAAAAAATTGAGCAGTTACATAGGTCAATTAAATGTCATTTTATTTGCGCCAGAGGACCTTTCTTTAGTGAAGGGGAGTCCGCAAATCAGAAGACGATTTATTGATATGGAGCTAGGCCAAATTAATCCAGTCTATCTCTATGATTTGGCTCAATATCAGCAGACGCTAAAGCAGCGTAATCTTTACTTGAAACAATTATCTGAAAATAAACAGACTGATGAAATATATCTGGATATCTTAACAGAACAATTAGTTGATTTTGGCAGTAAAGTTTTAGCGAATCGTTTGCAATTTGTCAAAAAACTAGAATATTGGTCTAACGATCTTCACAGCAAGATTACAAATCAAAAAGAAAACCTTGCGATAGAGTACGATGCTAGTATTTCGTTAAAAAGTGAAGACGTTGAAGAGATACGAAAGGTGTTTCTAGATGAGCTGCAGAAAAATCGTAAGCGAGAAATCTTTAAAGGCAATACATTTTTAGGGCCTCATCGAGATGACTTGATATTTAAAGTTAATCAGCAAAATGTACAGACTTATGGCTCACAGGGACAGCAACGTACTACGGCATTAAGTGTCAAATTGGCTGAGATCGATTTGATGAAAGAAGAAACAGGAGAATATCCGATTTTACTATTAGATGACGTCATGAGTGAACTGGATGATAGTCGCCAGATTCATTTATTAGAGACAATTGAAAACAAAGTACAAACGTTTTTAACAACGACGACGTTGAATCATGTTAAAGGAAAAATGACGGTTCATCCGGATATTTTTTATGTCCATCAAGGACAGATAGAAAGGAAAGAAACGTAGATGACAGAAGAGGAAAAGAGTTTACTAGAACGTGCGCAAGAGTACGATGCCAGTCAGATCCAGGTACTGGAAGGGTTAGAAGCCGTTCGGAAACGCCCAGGAATGTATATTGGCTCGACAAGCACGGAAGGGTTGCATCACCTGGTATGGGAGATTGTAGATAATTCCATTGATGAAGCGTTAGCTGGCTTTGCGTCACATATTCATGTAGTGATTGAAGAAGATAATAGTATCACTGTCAGTGACGATGGTCGTGGGATTCCAGTAGATATTCAAGCAAAAACTGGACGTCCAGCCGTTGAAACAGTTTATACCATCCTGCATGCAGGCGGGAAATTTGGCGGTGGCGGATACAAGGTATCTGGAGGGCTTCACGGTGTAGGGGCTTCCGTTGTTAATGCCTTGTCTACAAGCTTAGATGTACGTGTCTTCAAAAATGGTAAAATCTATTTCCAAGAATACCGTCGAGGTGCGGTTGTAGATGATCTTAAAGTGATAGGAGAAACCGAAAAGCATGGAACAACGGTTCACTTTATCCCAGATCCTGAGATTTTTACTGAATCAACGATTTTCAATTTTGATAAATTAGCAACACGTGTACGAGAGTTAGCTTTCTTAAATCGCGGGTTAAAAATTTCAATTGAAGACAAACGTGAAGAAACGCCTGTTTTACGCGAATATCATTATGAGGGCGGAATCAAGAGCTACGTTGAGCATTTAAATCACAGTAAAGCTGTGATTTTCGATGAGCCTGTTTATGTAGAAGGCGAGCAGCAAGATATTACGGTTGAAGTTGCGATGCAGTATACAGATGGCTATCACACCAATATCTTAAGTTTCGCTAATAACATCCATACCTATGAAGGTGGTACGCATGAGTTTGGATTCAAAACCGCTCTGACAAGAGTAATAAATGATTATGCTCGTAAACAAAAAATCATGAAAGACAATGATGAAAATCTTTCTGGTGAAGATGTCCGTGAGGGATTAACAGCTGTAATCTCTATTAAACATCCAGAACCACAGTTCGAAGGGCAAACAAAAACAAAACTTGGTAATTCTGAGGTTCGAACAGTTACTGATCGCTTGTTCTCAGAGAATTTTATGAAGTTTTTGATGGAAAATCCATCTGTTGGGCGACGAATTGTGGAAAAAGGCATGTTAGCTGCTAAAGCACGACTAGCCGCTAAGCGGGCTCGTGAAGTAACACGCCGAAAAGGTGCATTGGAAATAAGTAATTTACCAGGTAAATTAGCCGATTGTTCAAGTAATGATCCAGAAAAATGCGAATTGTTCATTGTCGAAGGGGACTCCGCTGGTGGTTCTGCGAAGCAAGGACGCAATCGAGAATTTCAAGCAATATTACCAATTCGCGGGAAAATTTTGAATGTTGAAAAAGCATCAATGGATAAAATTTTAGCGAATGAAGAAATTCGATCGTTGTTTACAGCAATGGGTACTGGATTTGGCGCAGATTTTGATGTGTCAAAAGCTCGCTATCACAAATTAGTCATTATGACCGATGCCGATGTCGACGGTGCGCATATTCGAACATTGCTATTAACCCTGTTCTATCGTTATATGCGTCCCATCGTGGAAGCTGGCTACGTTTATATTGCTCAGCCGCCATTGTATGGGATTAAGCAAGGTAAAAATATCACGTATATTCAACCAGGCAAAAATGCCGAAGAAGAATTGGTCCAAAAAATATCAGAATTACCTGCGACACCAAAACCAAACGTTCAACGTTACAAAGGTTTAGGTGAAATGGATGATCATCAACTATGGGAAACAACAATGGATCCAGAAAATCGCCTGATGTTGCAGGTCAGTGTCGATGACGCGATCGAGGCCGATCAAGTTTTTGAAATGCTGATGGGAGATCGAGTAGAACCACGTCGCGCGTTTATCGAAGAAAATGCGCATTATGTTAAGAACTTGGATATTTAGTAAGGAGGATCAATTTGGAAGATCGCAGAGAAAATATACAAGCCGTCAATCTAACCAGTGAAATGAAAGACTCCTTCATTGATTATGCAATGAGCGTTATTGTAGCTCGGGCTTTACCAGATGTACGGGATGGATTGAAACCCGTTCATCGTCGAATTTTATATGGAATGAATGAATTAGGGGTTACACCAGATAAACCCCATAAAAAATCAGCTCGTATCGTTGGGGATGTAATGGGTAAGTATCATCCTCACGGCGATAGTGCGATTTATGAATCAATGGTGCGGATGGCTCAAAGTTTCAGCTACCGCAATATGTTAGTCGATGGTCATGGAAACTTTGGTTCTGTCGATGGTGACGGCGCTGCAGCAATGCGTTATACCGAAGCACGTTTAAGCAAGATTGCGATGGAAATGTTACGAGATATCAATAAGGATACTGTTGATTTTCAAGGAAACTATGATGATAGTGAGCAAGAACCGATCGTTTTACCAGCACGTTTCCCGAATTTACTAGTTAACGGAGCAACTGGTATCGCAGTAGGGATGGCAACAAATATTCCACCTCATAATTTGCGGGAAGTCACAGCAGGCATCGAGTTATTAATGGAAAATCCTGAAGCAACCACGCAAGAGTTGATGGAATGCATCCCAGGACCAGATTTTCCAACGGGCGGCTTGGTTATGGGGAAATCAGGTATTCGTCGTGCTTATGAAACGGGTAAAGGATCGATCACGGTACGCGCGAAAATCGAAATTGAAGAACAAAAGAACGGCAAAGAACGTATTATTGTAACCGAGTTACCATACATGGTTAATAAGGCAAAACTGATTGAACGTATTTCTGAACTGCACCGGGATAAACGGATAGAAGGAATAACTGATCTGCGTGATGAATCTTCTCGTGAGGGGATGCGTATCATTATTGAAGTTCGACGAGATGTTAGTGCTTCTGTTATTTTGAATAACTTATACAAAATGACTTCTTTGCAAACTTCGTTCAGCTTCAACATGTTAGCAATTGAAAAAGGTGTTCCAAGAATTCTGAACTTAAAACAGATCTTGGAAAATTATATCGAACATCAAAAAAATGTAATCACTCGTAGAACTATTTTTGATAAGAAAAAAGCTGAAGCACGTGCACACATTTTAGAAGGACTGCGAATTGCGTTAGATCACATTGATGAAATCATTGCGACTATTCGAAACTCAGCGTCAGATGATATTGCAAAAGCCACTTTAATTGAACGCTTTGAGTTATCTGATCGTCAAGCACAAGCAATCTTAGACATGCGTCTGCGCCGTTTAACGGGCTTAGAACGTGAGAAAATTGAAAATGAATATCAAGAGCTGCTGAAGACAATCAGCGACTTAGAAGACATTCTAGCGCGTCCTGAACGTGTAGAAGAAATTATACGAACTGAATTAGCAGAAGTTGCTGCTAAATTTGGCGATGATCGTCGAACGGAGTTATTAGTCGGTGAAGTTTTAAGTTTAGAAGATGAGGACTTGATCGAAGAAGAGGATGTTGTTATCACTCTAACCAATAATGGGTACATTAAACGAGTGGCTTCGACAGAGTTCCGTGCACAACGTCGTGGCGGGCGTGGTGTTCAAGGAATGGGAATTCACGATGATGATTTCGTAAAAACTTTGATTTCTTGTTCGACGCACGATACCTTACTATTCTTCACTAATAGCGGACGAGTATACCGTGCGAAAGGCTATGAAGTTCCTGAATACGGTCGTACTGCAAAAGGTATTCCAATAATCAACTTGTTAGGAATTGATTCAAATGAAACCATTCAAGCTGTGATCTCAGTTAATGGGCAAGCAGAGGATGGTCACTTCCTATTTTTCGTAACGAGAAAAGGAACGGTTAAGCGGACGACTGTCACAGCCTTTTCAAATATTCGTGCTAATGGCTTAATTGCAATTGGATTACGCGAAGGTGATGAATTGGTGAACGTGATGTCAACTGAAGGTGATGAAACCATTATTATTGGTACTCACGATGGCTACTCAGTAACATTTAAAGAAGAAGCTGTTCGCGATATGGGACGTACAGCAAGTGGTGTTCGTGGCATTCGCTTACGCGATGAGGATTATGTGATTGGCTCCGCTGTATTGAAAGAGGAGCAAGAAGTTCTGGTCATCACTGAAAAAGGATATGGTAAACGAACAAAGGCTACAGAGTATCCAGTTAAAGGCCGTGGTGGTAAAGGAATCAAAACAGCGAATGTAAAAGATAAAAATGGACCATTAGCTGGGTTAACTACTGTAAACGGCAATGAAGATATTTTACTGATCACTGACAAAGGGGTCATTATTCGCTTCAATGTCGGCGGTGTTTCACAAACAGGTCGAGCTACTCTAGGTGTACGTCTGATGAAGATGGAAGAAAATACGAAAGTTGTGACTATGGCAATCGTTGATACAGAGGACGAAGAAGCTGATGATGTAGAAACGATGAATAATATTGAAACATCTGAGGATATTACAAAAGATACAGAAGAATAAATTTTTAAAGACTGAGAGCAATCTCAGTCTTTTTTCGTAACTTTAGATAAAGAAAGATTTGATTTTTGTAGGACGATTATGTATAATGAATATTTGTGAGTAGTCTATATATTTTTAGATCGCTCTCCTTGCTCTTAAGAAAGTTAAGAGCCTTATAGTCCATAGGGAGGTGAAAATCAATGAGTCAAAACACGAAGTATGAAATCACATACATCATTCGTCCGAACATTGATGAAGAAGCAAAAACTGCTTTAGTAGAACGTTTCGATACAATCTTGAAAGATAATGGAGCAGAAATTATCGATTCAAAAGATTGGGAAAAACGCCGTTTCGCTTACGAAATGAACGGATTCCGTGAAGGCATCTACCATATCGTCAATGCAACTGCGCCAACAACAGCTAGTGCAGTTAACGAATTCGATCGTCTTGCAAAAATCAACGACGATATTATTCGTCACATGATCGTTAAGATTGAAGAATAATTGTTTCACGTGAAACAATTGACGAGAAGGGAGCTGGCTTTACTTTGATTAATAATGTTGTACTAGTTGGTCGTTTAACAAAGGATCCTGATTTACGCTATACAGCAAATGGGACAGGTGTTGCAACGTTTACTTTAGCGGTGAATCGTAATTTTACGAATCAAAGCGGTAATCGTGAAGCAGACTTTATCAACTGTGTGATTTGGCGGAAATCAGCTGAAACTTTAGCTAATTATGCGCGTAAGGGAACTCTTTTAGGTGTGACTGGCCGTATCCAAACACGAAATTATGAAAATCAGCAAGGACAACGGGTCTATGTGACAGAAGTTGTTGCTGAAAATTTCCAATTACTGGAATCTCGTACTGCAAGTGAACAACGTCAGCAGAATCCAAGTTCTGATGATAGCTTCCAAGGCGGGGGAAATAATTTTAACAACAATTATAATCAATCCTCTCAGTCAGCTAAGAACACTATGCCTGACTTCGATAGAGATTCAGATCCATTTAGTGGGTCCTCCATCGACATTTCAGATGATGATTTACCATTCTAATAATTGAATAGGAGGGAAACGGAATGGCACAACAAAGAAGAGGTCGCAAACGTCGTAAAGTAGACTATATTGCTGCTAATCATATCGAATATATCGATTATAAAGATATCGAATTACTAAAACGTTTCATTAGCGAACGTGGTAAAATTTTACCTCGTCGTGTAACTGGAACAAGCGCTAAAAACCAACGTAAATTAACGATCGCTATTAAACGCGCACGTATTATGGGCTTATTAGCATTCGTTTCTGAAGACTAAAGTGTTATTTAAAAAGGCTCTTCGTCAACTAGTGTTGGTGAA
>NZ_JXLA01000041.1 GCF_001886185.1 Enterococcus raffinosus
TTTTGTTATTGAACTTTATCAGTGGCTCCGAAAAATCACTACTCTTTTTTATTGCAATAATTGCTCCATTATTTATAGTAACAAAAATATTTTCTCGGATAACTGTTCGATCATAAAGATTATCGCCGGCAGATTTTTGATACCTTCGAATGCTTATCTAGTTCGTACAGTCTTATGAATTTTCGTCTTCAAGACATTTTCATATCCTCACTAACATGTTTCATCTCTAAAGAGTTTTTTTATTAGTAAGTAAAGCCCATTTTTCGTCTTACTTCTCGAGTGTTGTTTTCGTTTGTTAATTTTTCTAATAGACAAAAGGCTACATCTAAAGCTGTTTCAGGTGAAGAAGAGGTAATGATGTTTCGATCTTCTACGATCCTTTCATTATGTTTTACTTGAACACCCATTTCTCTCATTTGTTTTTGTCGCAAACTTTTTTCAAAATGATACGTAGTTCCAGAACGGTCTTTTAAAGCGCCACTTTTGGCAACCACCAGACCAGCGACACAAACACAGGCAATTGGTTTGTTCTGTCGATCAAATGTTCGAATCACATTTAAAAATTCTTCACTAAAAGCATCTTCATAGAAGTTTGTTTCTACAAATCCACCAGGAATCGCCAGAGCGTCAAATTCGTCCAACTCAATTTCATTTAATTGACACATTTGAATACAGGAATAACCTCACATACACTTTAGTACTGAATGTAACCCAACTGAAATTAGTTCTGTTGAATGATCCCCTTCATAAAGATTCCAGCCAAGACATCTGTAAAGACACTTGCCTCATATGATTCAATCCATCAGCTAAAAGTAACAATATTTTTTTCATCTATTTCCCTCCTATTCGTTTTATTTATGATAAGGTATAGCTATTACAATCTACAGACTCGTTTTAAAGCTTTTTACCCATTTACTTTATTAATTTACGAATCTAGATTATTTTACTTAATAATAGAAAGATGAAAAATGAATGGATGAAACAGATAAAAAAATACTGAATCTTTTAAAAGAGAATGCACGTATTCCTTATAGTGAAATTGCTCAAAAAGTGTCCCTTAGTCCTCCCGCTGTAAAAGAGCGGATTACGAAAATGGAAAATACAGGGATAATTGATAAATACACTATCCATATTAACCATAAAAAACTAGGAAAAAGCATCATAGCCTTTATCATGTTTGAAACAATCAATTGCAAAGCCTTTTGAGAATTTTGTTCAAAACATCCTATGGTACTTAAATATTACCGTATTGCTGGATACTATAGTTATCTTGTTAAAGTTGTCGCTGAAAATATGGAAATATTAGAAGACTTCGTTGATGAATCTATGCAATTTGGTACACCCTCTACACATATCGTATTTTCTTCTACTGTAACCGATTCAATTTAAAATAGTTGCTCAGTTTTTTCTGAGCAGCTATTTGTTAATTCACACTAAACGGTGGATGTTTCATTGCTTTTTCTGCAATTCTAATTAATAATTTTTGATTGTCGTCTGCAGCAATGCGATTTGTTTTTAACGTACCACACCCGCGACAACGGTGAATAATTGCCCATTCACCACTTGCTTTTGGCCAAATGCTGATTGGCTCCATTTTCCCTTTGCACAATGATGCACGGTCTCCGGGACGATTGTCCACATGAATACTTACCAAACAATGCGGGCAATGATTGCGATGGTGACTTCCGGCGCTTGCTGGATTCGTCGGCATGCCACATTCTTGGCAAACAAAGCTTTCTGTACAGGCTGTATGTTGATAATTATTTTTTAATTGTCGAGTAAATTTGCTAATATCTTTTAACCAAACTTCTTTTTCCCGTAGATAGGCCGTTTTGTCCTTCGTATATTTCGCTTCGGTATGAAGTTTTAGATAACTCTCCCATCGCTCTGGTGAGAGTTCTTCATTGCGTAAAGCTTCCTTGATGGCACAATTTGGTTCACTTTGATGGTGGCAATCTTTGAATTTGCATTTACCAAAATAGGCTTCTACATCCGCAAAGCTTTCTTCCAAGCCTTGGCTGACATCCCACATTCCGACTTCACGCATTCCCGGTGTGTCGATGAGCTTCGTCCCATTACCCAATTGAAATAACTGGCGATGACTGGTCGTATGACGTCCCCGACCGTCTTTTTCGCGAATTTCTTGCGTTTCCATCATTTCTTTTCCTGCTAAACGGTTAATCAATGTCGACTTGCCTACCCCAGAGGAACCGACGAGTACAACTGTTTTCTCCGGCTGCAAATACAGATCCAGTTCTGGCAGACCTTCCCCTGTTTGTGCACTGATGGTATGGACGTCTGTTCCTATTGCGATACTCTGAGCCGCTTTTAGTTGATCTAAACAATCGCTTGCTTGATCCATTTTTGTCAGTAACACAACGGGAACTGCCCCCGATTGCCAAGCTAGTGTTAAATAGCGCTCTAAGCGTCGCAAATTAAAATCATGATTCAATGATTGCAAGATAAAAACGTAATCAAAGTTCGCAGCAATCAGTTGTTCTTTTCCCTTAAAAGAATCTAAGCGTGATAAAACGGACGTTCGAGGCAAAGTTCGCAAAATAATGCTATGATCTGCTCCTTGCCAATCAACGGCGACATAATCACCTGCGGTTGGATAGAGTTCTTGCTGATCATCATAACGACTCCGCTTAACTCTACCCAAGCCTTTCCCTTTGTCACTTTCAATCTCAAATAAATCTTTATAAACTGCTGTGATTTGTGCGATTGTTTCAGCTGGAGGATTTCCGATATTTTTTGTCTTCATAAAGTATTTTTTCTCCTATTGTCATATTCTTTCTTCTATTTTTCCGCAGAAAAGTGTTTATTTCCGATAGCATACACCAAGCTCCTTTTTCTTTTTTATTGAGAGATATCTGCCGCGAAAATAACTTCTTCACCTAAAAGAATATAGCGAACTCAAGGATTGAATTTCATCTTTCTGTAGATCAGAAATAGAATCCTACCTTCATCACGCGATCGCCAACTACTCCTCACAATTTGTCTATTGCTCCGGTATCCTTTAAACCACTCAGCAAAGGATTTGGACATACAAAAAAGGCGATAGTCATACTATCGCCTTGAGAATACACTCATCCCACTCATTCGACAGATATCACTTCTACAAGCACACCAAATAAAACAGGTTTATTCGGCTATTCAGCTTATTGATTAGATACCTGTGACACTCACAAAACATACTCCATTCGTTAATAGGTGTTTGATTTATTTTCACAATCAGTATAACAAAGTGCGGAAAGTAAAAGCAACGGCTATTCCGAAATTGCTATCCATATTTACAGCTAATTAAACACAAGCTCATCCATCATTCTCAAAATTTTTCTAGCAAAAGGATACAGGACCGACCCTCCACCGATGGTTGTCAGTTTGACTACTTCCAACACCTCAGCCCTTGTGACACCAGCCTTTTGACATTCTTCTAAATGATAAAGAATACACTCGTCGCATTTAGATAGAATTGAAATTGTTAAGCCAATCAATTCTTTTTGTCGTTTATCTAACACATTTTCTTGATAGGTCTCATTATCCAATGAACCTAACTTCTTAAAAAAATCATCCCCTTGCGCCAGTCGTTCATTGTCTCCTTTTCTTTCGCTGCTTTTTTCCAATCTTTTCCCTTGCTCTTCTTTTTAGCTTTTTAATCATTCAGAGATTTTTTACTAAACGAAAGACTTCTTAAAACTAGAAACAGCAGTCAAAAGAGCGACTGCTGTTTCTAGTTTTAAACTGTCGTCAGTTCAATCAAATTTCCTTCTGGATCTTGAATCACTGCTTCGTAATACCCATCGCCCGTTGTTCTAGGGCCGTTCAATAACGGAAATCCATCGGCTAAGAACTTCTCAACATACGAATCAACATCTGCTTTTGTTCCAACTGAAATCGCCATATGAGTATAACCCAAACTTTCTACCACGCGATTCGACAGATGTTGTTTCGTCGTTAACTCTAGGCGGCTCCCTGAATCAAAGCTGACGAAATATGATTTAAAGCCCGTCTTCTTGTTATGATAAAGTTCGGTACTGCTGACATTAAAATATTTTTCATAAAACTCTCTCATTTTTTCTAAATCCTTCGTCCAAATTGCTACATGCTCGATATGCATTCTCTTATTTCCTTTCCTAAATCAAAGTTTTCTGTTGTATTTTATCTTCTGATAATTAATGGTTCCTTAGCTTTATGAATCATTTCTTGCTCAGATAGAATATAATCCACCACCTCTGATCCAATGTCCTCTGCAAGAAAATCAATTGTAGTAAAATTTAATAACTGACTATATGGTAAATTTCCCTCACCAATAATATGATAATCCTGCTTGTGAATGAAGCCTATGTCTTGGAGACCATGAATAATCCCTGCTGCTGTATCATCTGCACTCGCATAAATCACCTCGGGAATCGTCATTTTTTTATAAGTTTCTTTTGCCCAATAATAACCGCTATCGAACCCTTCAATTCCTATAAAGAAATTTTCACCAGTTATTACCTTACCAAAGTACTTTTGATAGCACTCTGCCTTATCTTTAGCACTAATGCTCTCAGAAAGTGCCCGTTTATTAGTGAAGACCACCTTAGAAAATCCCTTCTGAGCAAGTTCTTTAAACAATCGATTGTAAACCATAGTACGGTCTGGATAAATCATAGGAATTTTTGGATCATCAACCTTTTCAGTAGAAATAATTCGGCCTCTAGAGTTGAGCTTGTCCCAATTTTTTAAATTTTTCGCTCGAGAAACCAATACTAATCCATCAATCATTCGTTTCTCTAATAGTGAGTAATACTCCTCTTCTGCTTTTTCATCATAATAAGTCGGTAGAAGTAAAACCTGATACCCCTTTTCTCTTGCGTGAAACAGCAGGCTATTTACTAATCTATCGTAACAAGAGCTGTTATAAGGCAAGGTAACACCAAGTGTATAATTTTTGCCATTACTCAATTTTACTGCATTGCCATTAACCACATACCCTGTATCCTCAATCACGGATTGTACCTTCTTTCGGATATCTTCTGAAACGTATGGATGCTTGTTAACTACCCGGGAAACCGTTGACTTAGAGACACCTGTAATTTTTGCAATGTCGCGGATATTTACCATTGGGACTTCCTCCTAAAGACAGTTTACACTACCAATGTAACCTATGGGACGCGTCCCATGTCAATAAACTATTTTATCATGGTCAGTTCATCTTTCTCCTCTTTTTTTGCCAAAAATGAACCAGGCAGCTAGAACAATTATCAGATAAAAACAACTAAACAAATCTTTTTTAAGTTTTATTTTCTTTCTCCATATTTTCATCAAAGAAATTAAAATAACCCTGTGTTAAATAAATCTAAAATATCCAGCCTTCTTTAGGTGCTTTTACTAATCATCGTTCACAATTTTAGATAACAAATATTTATCTATATTAAATCTATTTAGTTCATTCACCCCTATAAAAACAATGTCTATTGATGCAACGAAGATTATTCGAGAACAGTTCTCATTCTCATTTGTCTGATTAATCACAAAGATGCTGATATTTTTGATATACTTATTTTATATAGAATAATTTTTTCAAATAAAATTATGATGAGTAGTCAGAAAATTTGATTTAACATTAGGAAGGAGGAGGCATAGATTTATGAGTACAGAAGCAGTATTTGAATTTATTGAAACTGAAAGCCAGTATCAAGAGTTTCAAGCTTGTATCAAGGAGTTAAAAGGCCAACGAGGCGCGCAAATGCCCGCTTTACAAGAGGCACAGAGAATCTACGGCTATTTACCAATCGAAGTTTTGAAAAGGCTTTCTAGAGAACTGGAACTTCCCATGGAGGAACTATACAGTACAGCAACCTTCTACGCGCAGTTCACTTTCGTCCCTAAAGGAGAACATACGATTAGTGTTTGTATGGGAACTGCTTGCTATGTAAAAGGTGCAGGAGATATTTTAGATTCGTTTTCAACGGAACTAAATATCGAACCAGGTGAAACAACAATCGATCGTAAATTCACCTTGGAATCATGCCGTTGTATTGGCGCCTGTGGCTTAGCACCTGTCTTAACTGTAAATGAAGAAGTTTATGGTCGCCTATCTAAGAAAAAAGCTGACAAAGTATTGTTAACATATCAAAAAAAAGAATAACTGGTTGTTGCTCCTTTACTTTTCAAAAGGTGTATAAAAATCTTTTGGAAAGAACGTTGTCGTTGAATAAAGCCTCAAGAGTCAGGAGTAAAAAATATGAGAGATTGGAATGAATTAAAGGAACTTCGAGATACATATCGTCAAACCGTAACAATGCGTTTGGACGATGAAGGTCTCAATGAAAATCAGTACGAAAAGGAAATATTAGTTTGTGCCGGTACAGGATGTATTTCTTCTAAAAGTGGTGAGT
The DNA here is from genome assembly GCF_001886185.1 of Enterococcus raffinosus. GTDB lineage: Bacteria > Bacillota > Bacilli > Lactobacillales > Enterococcaceae > Enterococcus_A > Enterococcus_A raffinosus. The sequence goes on from NZ_JXLA01000041.1 coordinate 6,387, forward strand.
TTGTTGAAGCTTTAAAAGAAGAATTGGCTAAACATGAGTTAACAGAAAAAATAAATATCGTAAAAACTGGCTGTTTTGGGTTATGCGCTCAAGGACCAATTGTCATCATTTATCCAGAGGCCGTCTTCTATCACCAAGTACAGCCAAAGCATGCAAAAAAGATTGTTTCAGATCATTTAGTTAAAGGAAAACTAGTTGAAAAACTTTTGTACCACGATAACGAGACGAAAGAAATTATCAATAAATTGATGGATACACCTTTTTATCATAAACAAAAGCGTGTTGCCCTGCGAAATTGTGGGCGGATCAATCCTGAAAAGATCGAAGAATACATTGCTTTCGATGGCTATCAAGCCTTAGCAAAAGTAGTCAACGAGTATTCACGAGATGATGTGTTGAATACCTTAGAGACCTCAGGGTTAAGAGGACGCGGCGGCGCTGGTTTTCCTACCTTTATGAAGTGGTCATTTGCTAAAGCTAGCCAATCCGATCAAAAGTATGTTATCTGTAATGCTGATGAAGGAGATCCTGGTGCGTTTATGGATCGATCAGTTTTGGAAGGAGATCCTCATGCTGTTATCGAAGCAATGGCTATCGCAGGATATACGATTGGAGCAAACCAAGGATATATTTATGTGCGAGCAGAATACCCGATTGCTGTTAATCGATTACGAATCGCAATCAAACAAGCTCGCGAAGAAGGTGTTCTAGGAAAAAATATCTTTGGCAGTAATTTTTCCTTTGATTTAGACCTGCGTTTAGGCGCGGGAGCATTTGTTTGTGGCGAAGAAACTGCACTACTAGAAAGTATCGAAGGACATCGTGGTGAACCACGTCCTCGGCCTCCATTCCCTGCTGTAAAAGGATTGTTTGGAAAGCCGACAATCGTAAACAACGTTGAAACCTTAGCCAACATTCCTCAAATTATCTTGAGAGGTCCTGAATGGTTTGCTAGTTTTGGAACGGAAAAATCGAAAGGAACAAAGGTTTTCGCTTTAGGAGGAAAAATTCAAAATACTGGCTTGGTTGAAATTCCAATGGGAACGACTTTGCGAGAAATTGTTGAAGATATTGGCGGAGGTATACCTGAAGGCAAGAAATTTAAAGCCGCTCAAACAGGTGGTCCTTCAGGTGGCTGTATCCCACAAGAGCATTACGATGTTCCGATTGATTATGAAAATTTAAAGAAAATTGGCTCAATGATGGGGTCTGGTGGTCTAATTGTTATGGACGAGGATAACTGTATGGTGGACATTGCTAAGTTCTTCCTTGAGTTCACCGTTGAAGAAAGTTGCGGAAAATGTGTACCTTGTCGTGTGGGGACGAAACGTCTTTTAGAAATTTTAGAAAAAATTACTATGGGAAAAGCAACTCTAGCAGACTTGGATCGAATGGAAGAACTTTGTCACCACATACAAGAAAATTCCCTTTGTGGACTTGGTCAAACCGCTCCAAATCCTGTACTTTCGACCTTCCGATATTTCAAGGATGAGTACTTGGCCCATGTTGAAGAGCGTCGATGTCCTTCTGGCGTATGTAAGAACTTGATTCAATATCGAATTTTGCCTGATAAATGTACAGGCTGTCGAGCATGTGCTAAAGGTTGTCCAGTTAGTGCGATCAGTGGTGAAGTGATACAAGTCCATGAAATCGATCAGTCGATCTGTACGAAATGTGGCTTATGTATTGATACTTGTCGCTATGATGCGATCACGGTCATATAGGAGGTGGAGCAAATGAAAGAAGTTATGATAACAATCAACGGAAAAATTTGTACTGCTCCTGAAGGATCGACGATTCTTGAAGCAGCTCGAATCAACAACATTGAAATCCCTACTTTGTGCTTTTTAAAAGAAATTAACGAAATTGGCGCTTGCCGTATGTGTGTTGTGGAAGTTAAAGGTGCTCGCAGTTTAGTGACTGCTTGTGTTTATCCAATTAGTGAAGGAATGGAAATCAATACCAATTCTAAGAAAGTTTTCGATTCACGCAGAGTCACACTGGAATTGATCTTATCCACACATGAACGAAAATGCCTTTCCTGCATCCGTAGCGGAAATTGTGAGTTACAGAAACTATGTAAAGAATTTAATGTGGCAGATGAGGATTATTTCAACGGAGAAAACTGTGAATACGAATTCGATGACAGTGCGGTGCACATGGTCCGTAATAATAATAAATGTATTTTATGTCGCAGATGTGTTGCCGCTTGTTCGAAATGGCAAGCTGTCGGCGTGATTGGACCAAACGACCGCGGATTCAATACGCATATTGGCAGTGCTTATGAACAGAACTTAGATGATGTCCCATGTATCTCTTGTGGCCAATGTATTGTTGTTTGCCCAACAGGAGCGATCCATGAAAAGGATCAAACACAGGAAGTTTGGGAAGCATTAGAAGATCCAACGAAGTATGTGATTGTACAAACAGCCCCTTCTATTCGAGTTACTCTTGGTGAAGCTTTCAATATGCCAATCGGTACTAATGTTGAAGGAAAAATGGTTGCTGCATTAAGACAAATCGGCTTTGATAAGGTTTTTGATACGAATGTCGCTGCAGATTTTACTATTATGGAAGAAGCCAATGAATTTTTAGAACGGGTTGGAAACGATGGACCTTTCCCAATGTTTACCTCTTGTTCGCCAGGTTGGGTTAAGTATTTAGAAGCCTATCATCCTGAATTGATTCCTAACCTGTCCACCTGCAAATCACCGCAGCAAATGTTTGGCGCATTATCGAAGACTTGGTATGCGGAAAAAGAAGGCATCGATCCAAAAGATATTTTTGTTGTCGGAATCATGCCATGTACGGCGAAGAAATTCGAAGTCACCCGTGAAGATCAAGCCGCAGCCGGATATTCTGACTGTGATGTGGCGTTGACGACTCGTGAATTAGCACGGATGATTGATAAAGCCGGGGTTCGTTTTGTGGAACTGGCAGACGAATCGTTCGATGATCCGTTCGGTGAAGCAACAGGAGCTGGCTATATCTTCGGTGCTACCGGTGGCGTTATGGAGGCAGCGTTAAGAACAGCTGCTGAAACTTTGGCTGGTCATTCACTGGAACAAGTGGAGTTCACAGAAGTTCGCGGGATGAAAGGAATCAAAGAAGCAACCTATGAAATGAGCGGAGCAACGATCAACGTGGCGGTCGCTTCCGGCATCAGCAATGCGAAGAAATTGCTAGAACGAATCGAATCTGGCGAAAAATTCTATCATTTTGTTGAAATCATGGGCTGTCCCGGCGGCTGTATCAACGGCGGCGGGCAACCTGTCCAACCTGCATCGGTTCGCAACTTTGTCGATTTAAAAACCAAACGGGCCGCGGCTTTGTACTCTGAAGATAAAGGCAAAGGCTTGCGGAAATCAAACGACAACCCACTTGTTCAAAAAATCTATCAGGAATTCTTAGAAAAACCTGGAAGCCTAAAAGCTCATCATATTCTCCATACAAGCTATCGTGATCGTACTAAAGTGAAGGCATAAAAATAGGACCCTAATCGTGAAATTCGATTAGGGTCCTATTTTTATGCTAACTGCTATGCTCTTTGACGATTTAATGCTTTTGACAATACAGGTACAACTAAAATTGATAGCCCTCCACCAATTAAGGCAGTAATTAACTGCGGAAATGAGAAGGCCCCTGAAACCATAGCTGCTTTGGGAGCAGGCATTTTAAGTAACACTGGAACGACGAACTGTACAATTGATAAGTATAAGACACCAAATTTTGCCACAGCTCCGATGATGGTCGCTACCACAAAATTGGCGACACTTTGTCTTTTGTTGAAGCCCGCAATGAAATGCCAGAGGGTTACTAATACAGCATTTCCAATCGCAACACAAAAAACAATTTGTGGGAATGCCGGTCCAATACCAAAGATAAAAGCAAAGAGCGGTGATAATAAAGCGATAGTAATGCCACTGGCCAAGCCTCCAGTAGTAACAGCCACAATCAAGATCAAATTGACCAATGAGCCTGTCACTAAGGTATTTCCTAACCCAGAAGTCACCGCTTGAACGACGATCAATAATGCTAATAATACCCCTGTTTGAGCAACCCATAATGCTTTTCGATTCATACTTTCGGAAAAGACTATTTGCAGAGTTTCACAAATAGCTTTCCTTCACTTCCCTTCTCATTTCGATTTGAATGACGATCATTTGAAGATGAGTAAACCATGAATAATTACTAGTTATTTCCTAATATAATAATTGTACCAGATTTAGGTATCTAAAAGAAAACCAAATTAAGCAGTCTTTTATTATTAATTTGCATGGAGTAAACTTGCTTCAAAAGTACAAAAAAGAATGAACAGCTTTATTCAGCTATTCATTCCTTCGTTTCTATATGATTTTAAATAGTTAGATGAATCAGCGTATCAAATCAATCCCCGGATTTTCCAAAACGGTAAAAACCTGTTCTTTCGTTGTCAACGGCACATCCCCATGGATCGTGTGAGCCAGTACCGCATTCATCGCAGCAAATTCAACTGTTTCTTGTAAACGCCATCTCTCCACATACCCCGTTAAAATTGCTGCAGCATAGGCATCACCAGCACCAATTCGATCTAAGATTGTTAATTCACGCTTTGGACTAACCGCATATTCTTCACGACTATAAAGAAACCCCTCTTGCTGTTTTTGTTTGTTTTCTGAGAATCTTCTAGTACCCGCAAACCACTCAATCTGATACTTATCCATGAATTGTATAATCAACTCATCTTCCGTGCCTATCATCTCTAACTGAAGTAAATCAGTCAAATCTCGCACACTCCCAAAAACAATATCACAATACGGCAGGATTTTTTCGTACTGTTCCCTCATAAAGGCAATTTTATCAGGCTCAGTGTTCAGACTCGGGCGGAAATTAAAATCGAAACAAACTTTTTTTCCAGCCTCAGCCGTTTTTTTCGCTAAAGTGTGCGCAGCATCACGTGTATCATCCGTCAAGCTTAATGAAATCCCGCAAATTTGGACCAGATCACTCTCCGCAATAACTTTCTCGAAATCATAGGCCTCATGATTGCTGACACCAAATGAACTATGGTGACGATTTTGATACGTCACTTGTGTTGGACGTGCGCCATACCCATTTTCGGCAAAATAGCTGCCAATATGATGATGAGCGAACCTTAATAAATCCGTCTTGATTCCGTATTTTGCTATTGCTGCTTTAGCCACCTGTCCCAGCCGATTATCTGGCAATACCGTCACCAACGAAGTCTCATAACCAAACTGAGCCAGATTCGCCATGATGTTGACACCGGTACCCGTGTAATCCATCCGTAAATCATTTGTTTGATCCAATAATAGGTATTCTGGCGGTGATAGCCGTAGCATTACTTCGCCAAAAGCAGCAAATCTCATAGCTGACTCCCCTCTTCTTATTCATCAGTAGATTTTCATTAAAAAAATGAATTCTTTTCACTTGCCATATATCACTCGATTTGATTTCTTAAAATTAGCAGCAGTTTTTTATAGGTATATTTCTTCTGCTACATCAACTGTAAAAAGTGAACGAACTTATTTCAACACTTTTTTACAGATTTCAAGCAATTTTTTAACGTCTTCAGGACGTGTATCGCCGGTTTCAGCATCAATAATCGAACTGTATACATGAGGGATGATTTTCTTCACGCCGGCATCTACTGCGATTTGAATGATTTCTTCAAAGTTGTCCAAATCAATCCCGCCAGTAGGTTCTAAGTAAAAATTATACTTGGCACAAGCCTCCGCCACTGCTTTAAATTCTTCCTTATGAGCAAGGCCTTTCATTGGGAAATACTTAATGGAGCTTCCACCCATATCCTGCAATAATTTGATTGCTGTTTCGATTGGGACAATTCCTTCTGCTCCCTGCGAACTCAACGGTCCTGTCGCGATATTTACGTAGCCGATTTTTCCTGTTGGTGAAACTAAGCCATTGATAACTGTTTCAGATTGGTCTAACAACGCTCTTGATGTACCAACACCCGTAAAGACTTGGTTTACATGCTGAGGCTGTAATTCTCCAGATATACGTGAAACCATTTGACTCTGATTTGGATCACCCGCTCCTAAGCCAACAGATAACGCATTGTTCGTCGCCTTTTGATAATTTTTCATATCTATAATTGCAGCTTCATCACTCTCATAATTTTTCGATAATACACCTAAGATAACATGTCCTTCAGCTGCTTCATAGCAGTCCTTGGCATTTTCCACTGAATTAGCCAAAACGTTCAAACAAATTCGATCTTCTAAATAATTTGGTTGTAGTGACATTTTCTTCTCCTTTTAATTCATGATCTCACGTAAACGTGCTGCGATCAAAGCCATTTCTTTTGCATCCACAGAACGGATATCAAATTCGATAACGCCATTATTGGCTTGATATTCTCTCGTATAAACAGCCGGCGATTCTTTTTTTAACTCGGCAATGACTTCTTTTGCTGTATGATTGCCTGAAACATGAACGTTTGCGCGGTAAATATCACGACCGGCACCATCTTGAACAACCTTAGCTGTTAAGCCGTCGATTTGATTGACTGATTCAATGAATGGTGCCAATCTTTTTTTCATCGAATCCCCTGATTCACTTCCGTTGTTTAAATAGTCCTCTATTGCCTGAGTAAAACCGAGAATATTGTCTTTACCGATCTTCATCGCTCTGCCGATTCCTTTGCCCTGTAAACGCACCCATTCGATTTTATTCTTTTTACCGATCACCAAACCAGCACTTGGTCCTTCGATCGCCTTTGCCCCAGAATAAATCACTAAATCAGCACCCGCCTTGTAATAGAAGGATAAATCTTCTTCCGCAGCGGCATCCACGATTAGAGGCAATTGATTTCTGTTCGCAACAGCCGCCGCTTCTTCTACAGTGAGCATACTTTTTTGAACCGTATGATGGCTTTTAACATATAAAATTGCTGCTGTATTTTCAGTGATCATCATTTCTAGATGCTCTGCTGAGCACATATTAGCATAGCCAGCCTCTACGACTTTCCCACCGCCTTGTTCCACCATTACTTCGACAGGAGTTCCATAGTCGACATTATGGCCTTTCGGTAAAATGATCTCTCGTTGTTTGATACGATCAGTATAGGGATGATAAGCATGATAGAAATCTCCTTTACCAATGACCGCGGCAACACTTTGTGCAATTCCTGCTGAAGCAGAGGAAACGATCTGTGCATCATCTACCTTTAAAAGCTGCGCAATATATGCCCCGGTTTTTTCACTTAAATCAGCCATTTCAAAAAAATGTTCGCCACCAAAACGCTGCGCTGCCAATACCGATTCTGATACTTTTGATACACCTAAAATTGTCATCCGACCAGAAGCATTAATCACTTCTTTTAACCCTAGCTTTTCAAAATTAATTGTCATATACTTGACCTCCAATGATGGTTTTCACAGGGATGATTTCCTGCTTTACTGTACAAGTATTCCCATTAGAATCTGTCACTTCTTTTTCAGAGTCCTTAAGGGTGAATATTGTAATATCCGCATCAAAACCAACAGCCAGTTTACCTTTTCCTTTTAAATAGAAATTTTTTGCTGGTGCTTCTGTGACCTGTTTGATGATTTCTTCCCAAGAATACCCTACTATGAAGAGCTTTTCCATCGTTGTTGCTAAATCATAGACTGGTCCATTTTGACGATTTCGGACATAAATATCTGAACTGATGGAGGAACTGATCATTCCTTCATTCAATGCCTGTTTTGCCACTTCAAAATTGAAACTATCCGTACCATGTCCAATGTCAAAAACAATTCCTTTTTTATATCCTTCCCATACAAAATCCTTTATTTTATGAGTTGTTCTATCTAATATTCCATTTTCCTTACCATTAAAACAGTGCGTCAATACATCACCTGAATCCATCAAATCCATTATTTCTGACAATTCAGGAGGAGCGGAGCCAACATGAACCATCAAGGGCAGTCCACCATATTCACTTTGAAATTCTTTAGCTAAACGTAAGGGTTCGATCCCACTTGAACCAATCACTGTTTTGCTCATCCGAGCTTTCAAACCTACGATAAACTCTGGATATTTTTCAATTGCATCTCTAACAGCATTATGTTGGACTTTAGTTAGATCAGCTAATTCATCTTGCTCGACAATCCCCCATTTAGAAATGTTCAGTAGCGCATACACATTAGTTTTCGCCTTTTTTACTAGTTCACAAAAATTGCCGATGTTTTCTGCTCCAGTTGTTCCCGCATCGATGACAGTCGTTACGCCTCTATTTACTCCGACCTCATCAGGGTAATCATAGTACAACGTCATTTTTTCATAGCAATGGACATGATCATCGATCCAGCCTGGTGAAAGGTACTGATCATCCGTTAAAGCAAGTTCATTTTGACTTTTATTTGTGATTTTATCAGCTATTTCTACTATTTTTTCATCAGAAATCCCTAAATCAAATTTCTGTCCGTCAATTGTTTTGGCATTCCGCACAACTAAATCCAACATTTTCGTTCCTACTTTTCTGTGAATTTGAATTTTGACCATGGATGAATAAATGATAAAAGAATCTTTTCATCCTCAATGATCTGCCCAACCTTATTCTTTCTTGAATCTTTATGGGCTTTTAGTACAACTTGCAACTCATTTTTATACTTACCAAATTCATCGTTTCCGATCACAATATCACCTGGCTGGAACTCAATTTCGTTGTCATGCGGTGGATTGGCTTCTTGTCCGTATTTTTTGCGGACAAAAGTCGAACGAACCATCTGATCTGTAATGTCTCCTCGGCGATAATGTTGTTCGTTTAAAACAATTTGTTTCTCTACATCAGTAATATCTGATACGAACTCAACGGCAAATTCAGTTTGATAGCGATCCACTTCTCCCATCGCTTTTAGCTCTTCTTCTGAAGCATAGGCATTTCCGATGATCACATCATCAATTAATTTGGTGGCGAATAAATGTTTTGTTGCTGTCTCAACCGACAAGTGGCGGTGCATCTCTAGAGTTGGCAAGCCATCATTGATATCCCAGGGGCCAATGGTACCTACTTGAGAAGAAACAAACGCTGCTGTTCGGAGCCCATAAGCTTTAAAGCGTTCACTGCATTTCACAAAGAAATCATAAGGTAGAGCCGTTCCCTCTTGAGGATAAAAATTGTGACAGCCATATAGAAATGGCGTATTGGCTTCATAGGTCAGAATATTGTCTAAGTATGCCACGTCATTACTCATGTTCAGTTCGATTGCCACACCAAATGGATTATAGGTCAGCATAGCTTCCTTATTTCCATCAAAGCCTAAATCCAAACGAATGCCGTCTGCACCTAACTCATGAAAGAAACTCATATCATCATAAGAAATTCCCAATTCTTCAAAAATATTTGGCGCCACGTCTAGAATCGTTTCATAACCTAAGTCTTTGGCAAAGAAAATCAATTCTTTAAATTTCTTTTTGACAACCTCTTTACCTTCAGTAACTTCTAGCATACTCATAAAGATACGGCCAAACCCATATTTATGCGCCAACTCAATATAAGCTTTATCTTGATCAATCTCACTGTGGTCTGGATAGACCGAAATTCCTAATACACGTTTCATACACTTTTTCCTCGTTCCATATCATCAAATTTTGAGCGGTATTTATAAGCAATCAATGATGCCGAACAAATCGTAACAGTCATCACCAAGAATGGAGCAATATTTAGTACGATACCCACCACGATCGCTAACGTAATGCCTGCCAAAGAGCCTAATAAAATATATCTAAGTTTCATTTCTTCGAATTTTTCTGGTAGTTTCCCCTTTTCCAAATAAATATGGCTCGCTAGAAAAAGAAGGATCAAATAAATTAAGTTCATTTCATTACCGAAGAGGACAGTCATTTGGCTATCCTCTCTATCCTTTCTGCTATTGAACAATTACTTCTTAATTTGAAGTTGCCCCCTGCAAGCTTGCAGCTTGTTCTTTTTTCGCTTTCTCTTCTGCTTCCAGTTCAGCTGCTTCACGCGCTAACTGCTGTTTTTCAAATACTTTAAAGAACGGGTAGTAAATCGCCATTGAGATTAAGAAGTTGACGATCACCAGAATCGCTGCTCCGATACTCCAATCAGTACTCATCCAAGCGGCAATCGGTGCGGGGATGGTAAAGCCATAACGCGCGACCATCATTGGAATTAATCCTGAGACTGTCAAGAAATAAGACAGCGTCGTTGTCACTAATGGCGCTACGATAAACGGAATCCCTAATAGTGGATTCATCACGATCGGCGCGCCGAAAATCATCGGTTCGTTAATATTGAAAAGTCCTGGTAAGAAAGACAAACGGCCTAGGCTCTTTAAATATTTTGATTTTGAGAACATAAAGAATACGACCAATGCCAGAGTAGTTCCTGCTCCGCCGATCCAGATGAACCATTGTAAAAATTGCTCAGTGAAAATATTTGGCATTGCAGTGGCACTAGCACCATCCGCAAAAGCTTCCATATTTTCAGCAATCGACAATTCCCAGAAAGGACGAATCACTGGCCCCATGATCGCTGGGCCATGAATTCCTAATACCCAGAAGAAGCAAATCAAGAAAACTGTTAATAAACCGCCAAACAAGCTATTTCCTGCTAATACATCTTTAAAAGGCATCAATAAATTACTCAAGAATCCATTGATATCAAAACCAATCATATGGCGAATCACCCAAAATAAAACTAAAATCGCTCCTCCGGGGATTAACGCCATAAATGAGTTAGTCACTTCTGGTGGAACTCCGTCTGGCATTTTAATCGTAATATTCTTTTCGATGAAAATACGATAGATTTCAACTGAAATAAGTGCTGTCACGATTGCGCCAAACAATGATGCTGCGCCAAGGTTTGCGATATTGATGTAACGACCAGCATCAATAACGCCGTCCACATTGTCGAATACGCGAAGCGGAGGTGCTGCAGTTACTAGAAAAGCCATGACTGACAAGATTCCGGCAGTTAAGGAATCAACTTTATAGCTTTTAGCTAATTGTGAAGCTATCCCGAATGTTGCGTATAATGCCAAAATACCTACTGTGTAACGAAAAGGAATATCTAAAATAGCTAAATACGGTTCAATCATTGCGGCGACCGAAGGAATCAGAAAATTCAAGAAGATCGTGAAGAATGAGCCGACGATCGTCAGCGGCATCGTTGCTACGATTCCCTTTCTGATTGCCATCATATGTCGCTGGGTACCGATTTTGTTAGCGAACGGCATCAATTTCTGTTCAATCGAATTTACAAGTCTATCCATTTCTTAACCTCCGTTTATAACATTATAATGTTTACAAGGTGAATAATAGCATATGTATTTTCTATTGTAAACGCTTTTTAGATTTTATTTTTCACTTCTTTTAAAAAAAAGCTTTTCAATTGTTTTATATTTAAAAAAGCTGCAATAGAAATCTATCACAGCTTCACTCTTAAGTTTCATATTCAATTTGATACGCATGATCGGAAGTATTGTAAAAAGCTTCAGAATACTCAATCACCTTTTGATCATAGTCATACGATTTTCGCATTCTCTTCAAAGCAACCTTTGCCTCAGTTTGAAGAAGTTTTTGTTGCTCATTTGTTAGCTCAATCGCTAGGAAATCATCCATGAAACGTTCGATGTCTAATCCACTTTGATAAAGGATTCGATAGAGGGACTCTTGCTCTAACTCTTCTTTCGTAACCCTTTCCAAAGAAGTCGGCAAATAATGTGTCGCGTAGATATAAGGCTTCCCATTTAAAACATACATTCGCTGAAAGCAAATCGCTTCAGAACCAAAATACTCAAATGCCGGATCACATTCATTAAGCTCTACGTTGTTAACGTCAATTATGACTTTTTCCACGCTTAGATTTGATTTTTCTAAAATTTGAGTGAAACTAACAGCCTTCGATAATTTATTGTAGGGGCGTTCACTGAGTACGGTTGTCCCTTTTCCACTCTTTTTCTCTACATATTCATCCGCCGCGAGCAGCTCAATGGCTTTTCTGACAGTGATTTTACTTACACCAAAAAGTTTTTCAAGCTCCGTTTCCGTCGGTAGCATAGTACCAACAGGATATTTGCCAGAAAAAATATCTTCCTTTATTTTTTCAGCAACTTCTAAATACAATACACGCGTTTTTTTCATACGTTCCACCTTTCCACAAGCAGTTTTTCATTTACTTAGAATAGCATTTAGATGAGTGTTTGCAAAGTTAGATTGTATTTACTGCTTAAATACACATTAACGTAGCGCATCGGTTTAATTTTTGCTACTCTTTTTATATCATAACTATTACAGGAGGACTATAGATGGACTTACAAGATTTCCAATGGACACGTTTTCCGGAAAGCTATCAACTTTTCGAAGACAGAATAGAAATTGTGACAAAGCCTCAAACAGATCTTTGGCAAAATACTTATTATCACTTTCAAAATGATAATGCCCCTGTATTTCAAATGACAACCGACAAACAATATTTCAGTTTTGTCGTAAAGACGGATTTCGCTGACAGTCATCATCGTTTTGATCAATGTGGCATCGTCATGTACCTAGATAGTAAAAACTGGTTAAAAGGCTCTATTGAATACGAGAATGAAGATTATCAGCATTTGGGAAGTGTCGTGACAAATCAAGGGTTTTCAGATTGGGCGACAACAGAGATTGATGCCTCAATCAAATCAATGTGGTACCGCTTGAGCAGACGAGAAAGCGACTATTGTATCGAGTGTTCAACTGATGGAATCACATTTCAACAAATGCGGATTTGTCATATGATCAACGGAGGCGGAAAAATTCAGTTCGGAATCTATGCATGTTCTCCTGAGGCCTCTTCTTTTAAAGCAGTCTTTACAAACATACAGTTATTGGACTGTCAATGGTTGGCCCATGATGGACAACAACCTGACACAGAGTAATTTAAAAAAGAATGAGCTGATACAAAAATGTTCGGCTCCTTCTTCTTTAAACTGGGTAAATAAAAAACCCTTGATTTCTCAAGGGTTCGAAAGACATCTTTAAAATTAACGACGAATTTCTTTGATACTTGTGAAAAGTCGTTAAAGTGTTGATATAAAAGGATTTTTATTACTTCTGACTACATATTGACTACTTCTAAAAAAATGCAGTTTTCAAGAATCTTTTAATACCAGTGTTTTTACCGTTTTTTTAACTTTCTAAAGAACTAAAAGCAATCAGAGGTTTTACCTTTTCAGTTGATGTTAAATGGCGGTAAATTTTAGAAGTTGTTCGATCTGTGTGACCTAATCGATCCTTTAAGACATCCCAACTACAATACTCAGCTACTAAACTTGCCATTGTGTGGCGAGCCAGATGAGTATGAAAGGGTTTATTAATTCCCGAACGATTAACACACCGTTTGACATGATCATTTACATACTCTCGACGATAAGGAACACCACGTTTACTAGAATCAAGATAAACAAACAAATATGTTTCTTCTATATTAAACCTGTGATATTGTCTCATCTCATCCAAAGCCTCAATCAAGTGTTGCAGTTTTTCCATAACCAGAGGCGTTACCGGAACTCGCCTAGCAGAACTAATTGTCTTAGTAGTTTCAATCCGAAAATCCTTACTTTTACCCTTAACTACTGTTTGCTTATAGAATAGAATTTCATTTCTTTTGAAATCTATATCTTCAGGCTGTAGAGCAAGAGCCTCGCTGACGCGGCAACCAGTGTAAAACAAAACATGGAAAAGGACAGACATCGGTAATTCCTCATGAACAAGGCCATAATTCAAAAAAGTTCTCAATTCATCGACAGTAAGAAACTTGTCCTCAATATTATTCACGGCTTCTTTTAAATCATTTACCGTCAACTGATATTTTGGCATTCTCACAGACTTCATTGGGTTTTCACTTATCAAATTCTTCCTTTGACAATATTTGAAAACCATATTCAAAACTTGAATAAGTGATTGCAAACTATTTTTTGCATAGCCCACATTTGCTCCATTAACACCACGTTCTTTCAAATTGAAAAGTAGTTCTTGAAGGCACTCTGGTGATAAATCAGATAACTTTTTATCACCAATCCATCGAACAATAATTTTTAATTGTTCTTCTCGCTTATCATAAGTTGTTTCTTTTTGCTCATTTAACGAACGATAATATTTAAACCATTGCTCACCTACAACACTGAACTTATCGTTACTCGCAATGATTTTTTTCTTAATCCTTTGTTGCTTCTCCATTTCAAGATATGCAAGTTGTGCCTCACGTTTTGACTTAAAACCACGTCTTGTTGTCCGAAACGCTTGGAAATACCACGTGACTCTACCAGTAGAACTAATGTGCTTCTTAAATCGATCTTTTGTTTTCAATTACAGATTCCTCCTTTTGAAAGAAGAACCCCTTAATCGGAAAAACACAAAATCTCTTATTCTCTCTATATAAATAGTACCGCAAGTATAGAAAAAATGGAATATTATAAAGAACGCAAAAGTCGAAGTTTTTCACGATAATCATTCGAATCACTCTTTCTCATCCATTGTAAAATATCATCACGAAGATAATGTCCCCGAATCCCATACCAGCAAGATGGAAAATCACCAAGTTTTATTAAACGATTCAGTGTACTATCACTGATCTGGAAAAGTTTCTTTAAATCAGAGTTTGTTAAGACTAACGGTAACTGACTTATTGCAAGCAATTCTTCTGTGTAGTTTTCTAGTTTTTTTTGTAAAATTGAATAGAATTCTATTTCAAAAGAATTAACATTTGTTTTAACCTCCAACTCTTTCACCCTCCTCTGTCAGATTTGTATCACTCAACATAGTTTCCCTCTAATAGTAGACTTTAAAAAAGAATTTTCTTATATAACTAGGAATCTCAAATATGAATATAATTAATTACATTCATATAAAATCACATCTAACGGTATACCATCTTAATACAGATACTTAAATAGTAGTTTTTCTTATCTATCAGCTGCTTTACTCAAGCACATAGGAATTTCACCTCCCCCCAGTAATGGCGGGCCAATTTGGTTACGGAAGTATCATTATTGAAATCACGATTTCCATTTCAAAAACTGTCGCTCAAAGTATAATCTTGTCATGGCGAAACTAATTAGAAACTCGTAATCTACATGTACTGATAGATTTACTATTCACTTGTCAAAGATCGTCAGGCTATTTTCAGCCTATGAAAAGGAAAGGGAAAAAATACGTTAACGAGTTGTGTCAAATTCAAGTATCTTCTCAATCAGTTTTGTCTCCAGTTGTCTACGCATATATTCATCTACGTACATAACTACTCCTTTTTCTTCTTCATATATTGATTTCATGGCTAATCGTGAAATATAATTTTGATATTTTGACAGAACAATGGACATGGCGAGCGAATCACCAGAAGCTGCAGCTTTAATAGTGGTAACTGGTATGAACGGTACATATCGTTTATTTTTCTTCATAATTACCGCCTAAATATTTTTCTAAATCTTTCAAAGCTGTTTGTCGTTGATACCAAACACTACCGATACTTTTCCCAATAATTTCGCCAATTTCACGATCATTGAGACCGATGAAGAAGGACATCAGAATGATCTTTTGTCTTTGAATAGGTAATTTTGCAATCGCATTTGCCAACTCTTCATTTGATATAAGAATCTCTATACCAAGTACAATAAAACTATCACTACTATTAAAATTGGGTTCAGAATAATTGAACTCTGTACCCAACCCTTTTTGTTCCAATAGTTCCATTGAGACTTGTCGTTGGCGAAATCTAGCATATTTCTTCTGAATATTTAATGCCTCATTACGTATTACCTTCTTACAAAAACTGTCAAATACGTGTTGAATGTGGGTTTCCTCTGAGTCGCCCATAGAATTCTCCTCCTTAAAAAATTCATTCAACTCGTTTTACTTCTATCCCTTTCCATTATTATTACAATCTGGGAGTGAGCATTTTTCGAAAAAAATAAAATTTTTTCAAAACAAAAAAGGCATACAGACAAAAATTGTCTATACACCTCACACAAACAGTTAGGCTAATTCATTATCGTGCACTTTAAGTATTTGACTTTTATAGAATTAAAATTGAAGATTGCCAAACATAACAACTTTAATCAAATCAACATAAATCTACAATCTTAAACCGCCCTTGACAGTATCAACTGATTTTCATCAAGTCTATTCATGAGCATTAAATAAAATTTTTCAATAGTGCGAATTTCATTTGATAAAATAAAATCAAGCCCCCTTTAGTTTTAATATGCTCTTCATTTTCAGATTTTGGTAAATATAGCAGCTCAATCTCTAAACAATGGCGAATAGCAAGTTGAGGAACGAAAACTCTATGTCTTCTATTAACTCCCATGTCCAACGGGAGAATAGGACTCCACTAAAATATCGTTTTGCTCACAAAAATCAATTAGCTCAAAAAGAGTATTAGAAATATGTCTCAAAGAATGAAATCTCTTTCTTCCCCCTGTTAAATCGTGTATTTAATTTACGGTGCCATCCCTTTTAATACATGGCCATTTTGACCTGGTTATTCATAACACGTAATATCTTCTCATTTTATCAGTTTGTATTTACATCTTAGCTTAGTGTCGTTCCGCCAACAGCAATATTGTCATAAAGATTGATTCTCTTCACACCATTTTTAATGGCCTGTTCTATATTCATAAAATTTTCTCCACAAAATTCCTTAATCATTTTTTGCCTACTTTCAATCGTACTTTCTTATCCATTATTAAGGGGATAGATTGTAACTCCTTCAACAACTCGATTGACCTCTCCACTAGGACAGGGATCATCTGGCACAATGCCGACATCCATTGACTTGTGCAAAGCTAGAATTTGCGCAAAAACGATATAACATAGTCCCAAATATACGTTATCCATCGTTCCATCTACTTTATAGCAATAGCGATAATCCACTGTCGTATCAACATCGAAGGGTTGATTGTAAAGGACACAGATCTTGTACCCATTCTTTTGACCTATGACTTCATTTAGAAAATCGATCTCATATTTTCTAGAAAATTCATTGTCACTCAGATAAAGTACCAAGAGTGTCTCGTTGTCTATTGCTGACTTAGGCCCATGTCGAAAGCCTAATAGTGAATCGAACATGGTTACGACCGCTCCTTGAGTCAGCTCCAGCATCTTCAATTGCGATTCCTGAGACACCCCTTTTAACGTGTTGGACCCCAAAAAGATAATGCGCTTGAACTGGAACTCCTTAACAATTCTTGTGATTAAGGAATAATCATTCTTGATGAGATTCGTCACAGAAGGAATTATTTTCTCAACTTCACTCTTCATCTGACTAAAGTCTTCTAAATTTAAAGCAAGATAAGCAGATAAATACATGCAACTATAACTAGAGGTCATTGCAAATCCTTTATCTAAAGTTTCATCTGGAAGCAATAAGGTACATATATTTTCTTTTCCCTTGCCATAGTTCGCTAATTTTCCTTGTTTGTTACAAGTAATGAACAAATGGTAGATATTTTCACAAATTTTGTCCGCATAACTCACACTGCCTAAAGATTCAGGTGAATCGCCAGAGCGAGCGAATGAGATTAGCAATACTGGTTTGTTTTTTGGCAAGTAGCTTCCTGGATCCGTTACAATTTCTGTTGAAGCGTATGAAAAAATGTGCCCGCTATATTTTTTCTCTAAAGAATGTACCAAAGCATTACCGATAAATTCACTCGTTCCTGCACCAGTAAAAATGATCTGGTACTCTTTTTGATCCACAATCTTTTGGATGAATTGCTCCAACTCTTCTTTTTTCTCTGCCAAAATATCTATAGTTCTTTGCCAAACTTTTGGCTGTTGATCGATTTCTGTAGCGGTGAATACTGCTTTTTTTTCTTTTAGCGTTTCATTATCTAATGCAAAAATACTCATAGCTGTGCTCCTTTTTTATAAATTCCCTTCATTTAAAAGGACTACTTCTCCTGTTTCAAGCGATTGATGGACAGCTGCGGCGATCTTCGTTGCCATTAACCCATCGACAGCATCGCAGCGAAAGTCTTTATTCTCAATGATATTACGAATAAACTCTTTCATAGGATCAAGACCAAAGCCGGAAACTTCATCTTCACCAAAGTTCATGAAAATATAGTTTGGCAAGCTGGCCTTTTCGCCATAGCTCTTTACCCCACGATAGGATTCATTTTTTAGGTAATGGTTATCCGTCAACATTACTAGCTGACCATCATTCGATTTAGGAAACGAGTCTGGTAGTATCCACGAACTTTCAACGACCCAATTGCTGCCGTCAGTCATCTGCAAGATTGCTTGAGCGGAATCATACGTATCGATTTCTTTGTCTGCAAGCATCTTCTTGTTGCCTACTGCATAAACAGATTGAACTTCACTATTGGTCATATATCTGATCAGGTCATAACAATGAACTCCTAAAAACCAAACTGGTGAAGATTTAGCCGTCCAAGAGAACCAGTTTAACGGGACAGAGATCACGTCATCCAATGAGATATAGCCACGAATGATTTGATCATTTTTAACAAGATCTTTCATATTGTTGTAAGCAGGATCCCAGCGTTTGTGGAAATCCACCATGATTTTCGTGTCATGTTTTTTAGCCAGCCGAACGATTTCTTCTGCTTCATCGACCGTCGTTGCCAAGGGCTTTTCAACAAAAATGTTCTTGATCCCTGCTTCGATTGCCTCTTTCAAAGGAGCAAAATGATAAGGATCAGAAGTTGCGATGCTAATAGCATCAATGCTTTCTTTTTCCAACATCTCTCCCATATTTGTATACCCCGTAATCCCATAGGAATCTTCCGCTACTTTTAAACGTTCTTCATTCAAATCACAAACGATCACTTTTTCAATGTTGGGGTCTTTCATGTAAGTTCGAATGTGATATGTTCCATAGATTCCAGCACCAATTACACCAATTGTTAGCATTTTATACCTCATCTCTTCTTTATACTTTTTCTGTCGCACTCGTTTCTTCTGCGCTTCGTTTATTTTCGATCATCTTTCCGCCGAATATTACCACTAGAATGACTGCCACCAACAGGATCGGTCCAACCGTTGGAATCTGTGCGATCATTGTTGGGAACCAGATACCAAAATTCCCCAACGCCATGGTCGTTGCTTGCTGCCCTTCCTGAACGAAGCTCAAACCGGCACTATCTGCTAATTGTGTAAACAGTGGCGCCGCCCAGCTAGAAATCCACAAAACGATTGGAATAAAGATCACACTTGATACGATTGTTCTTAAACGATTTCCTCGGTGGATAATTGTAGCAAAACAAACGTAGAACGCTGCGAAAGGTACCTCGCCTAGTGGAAGTGTCGTATTTCCTGGTAAAATTGCTGCAAAAATCATAAATACAGGAATCATTAACATACCAACACTGATAGTAACAGGATGTCCAATAGTAACAGCAGAATCTAAGCCGATATATAACTCACGATCCTTGAATTTAGTAGCAAAGAATTTCTTCGCCTGATTTGAAATTGGGATCAATCCATTCACAATCAATTTGACCATATTAGGGAATAGAACCATGATTCCGGCAGTTTTCATTGTTACTTCAAGAATGCCAGGAACATCATATTGAGCAATGATTCCAAAGACTGCCCCCAGAATTAATCCCAAGAACAACGGATCGCCAAAAATCGTCCCAATAACATTCGCAATCCCTTTTTCATTTTTGATTTCATTTTCGTCTTTGTGATCAAACAATGGTATAAAGTCGTAAATTTTGTCTAATACAATGAACAAAGGCGCACTCATTGCAGCAAAACCATGAGGAATCGAAATGGCTTCGATACCAATAATTTTTTGGGTTTTCTTCGCTGTGATATCTGCGATCTTCAATCCTAATACTGCATGAGTCACACCGGCTAAAATCGCAACGATGAAGCTACCTGTTAACAGATTGACAAACCCGGCTGTAATTGCAAAATACCAAAAGTTATAGATGTCTACATTCACTGTATTCGTTAATTTGAAAAAGACCATCACAATATTCAGAACTAAGATCACCACGATCAGTACTGCGCCTAAGGAAGAACCAAAACCAACGGCTGCTGCAGGTCCGCCCCCTACATCAATTGCAGTCAAATTCAAATTCAAGCGTTCCACCATGATTTGAATGACTGGAGATAAAGATTCTGCTGTCAAGGTACTAACAATCGATACACCAATGAGTCCGATACCAACTGTAGCTCCCGCCTTTAGTGCTTTTAAAAAGCCCAGCCCAAAAATCAACCCAATAATAAACATTAAAATTGGAACAAAAACATAGCTGCCAAGATCAACAATGTATTGAATGATATCTACTAGCATAATTAACCTCCTTATTTTAAGATTCCTACAATTTGTTCAATGACTGTTTCTTCATTAATCCCTGTTAAAAAGGCACTCCCATGGACCACAGGTGTTGTATAGTCTGAATTGATCTTCATTGTTGTGATGAATATATCTGCCTTGTCATCGTATCCTTCCAATTCATTTAGTGTTGTTTGAATGATATTGGCCCGAATATTATTCTCACTCAATACCTCTTCGATCTTATCCCTTACCATTGAAGATGTAGCTAAACCCGCTCCGCACGCAATAACGACTGTTTTTTCCATTGTTTTCCCTCCTTATTTATAAAAAACTATTCAATAGCTGTGCTATCTCTTCTTCGCTCTCTTTTTCTTTCAACAAAAGAATGAATTCTTCCTTACTTAACATTTTCATGATTGTCTGCAGCATCTTCAGTTGCTTATCCGACTCGGAAATCGCAAGTAGCATGACGATTTCAACGTCGATCTCTGTATCACAATCTTCCATAGAATGAAAAATGACAGGTCTATCAAGAACTCCAACGGCTACTCCATTTCCAAAAACTTTGGAGCTTCTGGCATGAGGAATAGCAACGGCCCCGCTTTTGACTGCTATTCCAGTGGGAAATACTTTCTCTCTCGAAAGTACATCCTTTTTGTAATCTCCTCCTACTAATCCACTTTTTTCCAATAATTCTGCTAGACGATTAATCGCCTCTTTTTGATCTGCTACGCGCAGATCAGAATAAATCAGATCTGGTAAAAATTCAAAGTCATTCATTTGCTTCCTCCTTCCTCAAACGATTACTAGAATTCGTGTATTACTTTTTCTATTTCTTCCTTTTTTTTTGCCGACAATATGTCGACAACATTCTGATAAACGTTTAGCTTTTCAACTAAATGCTGAAGCACCTTCAAATGAGCATTTGAATCCTCCGCAGTCATTCCTACGATCAGTTTGACGGGCAAGTTATCTTCAACAGCTGTGAACGCTTTATTCAGTTTCACAATTACTAATGCATTTGAATACTTTTTATCTGGCTTTCCGTGAAACAAGATGACATTAGGCAGTAAATAATAAGGTCCGAATTGTTCTAGGCTTTCGTTAATTTCATCTTTGTAGTTACTTCGTTCCTGTTCATTTTTTATTAGCTGGTCAGCCACGAAACTGGTCAATTGCTTCCAGCCATTCACTTCCTCCAATATTTGTACAATTAGGCTATAAGGTAAGATATTCCTCCCCTCCTTCGTTGTTTTTACATTTCTTACCTGTACTTACAATATAGTGAAAACGCTAGCAAAAAAGAAGTCCAAGATGGTGCACAAAGAGTGTGCACCATCTTGGACTTCTCAGACTGTAGACAAAAGCTGTTCCAAACTCGTAACTCGAGCTTGGAACAGCTTTTTATCTACTTCGTTTCGAAATTTTGAACAAAAAAATAAAGGCTCCTTGCCTTTCCATAGCCAGGTGGCTAATTTCTTTAAATTCATTGCAGCAAACACTAGCATCGTATGCGTCGCGACTTTTTCCAAGCCTCGATACTTGGTCTAACGCATCCCATGCTTTTCTTTTGCATCTGCAAATATTCGTTCAATCGTTTGTTTCCGTTTTTTGTAAATTGATTTATTCAGATCCGTTAGGCGAAGATGTTCCACTTCATCCATCAGATCTCCCCAAACATGTCTCGTGATGACTCGTTGATGATTTTTACTTTTGGTACATTGGTTTAGCAGAGGACAGTTCACACATTCTTTTGGATTGGATTTGTATTCTCGGTACCCTTCTCGAGTAACCGTTGAAAAAGCGAGCATTTGATCCTGCGGACAAATGTAACAATCATAATACTCGTCATAGAGAAACTCGTTTTTTGATAATAGCCCTTTTTTCCCTTTGGGCCTTGAATAAGGCAAACAAGGTCGAAGATTCAAATGAGTCAAAAAGTGAACAAACTTAGGTTTCTTGTACCCAGCATCAGCGACAACACAGTTGATTTCAGGAAAAAGTCTCTTCGATTGTTTGACGAGCTGAAAGGCGACTTGACTGTCATGAATATTTCCAGGAGTGATGATTGTGCTAAGAATAAATCCGTTGTCGTCACATGAAGTATGGGCAGAATAAGCAAATTGTTTTTCTCGTTCGCCTTTGACGTAGTAGCCGCTTTCCGGATCAGCCTTACTTATTTTTCTTTCTTTCAGCTTCACTTCCTTTTCTAAGTCCAAAGTAAAAGGGCGTTTTCCGGCCTCTATTCGTTGACGATTGATCTCATCTTCTAATTCATCCTGATAGGCTTTCGCTTCATCGTGGGTCATTTCCTTCGTAAACTTATGTTTATTGGCGTTAGCTTTGATGTGGGTAGAATCAAGATACAAATTATCCTCTGTTACAAAACCTGCTTTAACTGCTTGTTCTAAAATATAGGCAAAAATATCCTCAAACACCGTCGTTTCTCTAAATCGGCGGACATAATTCTTTCCAAAAGTTGAGAAATGGGGGATTTTCTCCTCGAAGGAATAGCCTAAAAACCAGCGGTAAGCGACATTGGTATCGACTTCCTTAATGGTTTGCCGCATGGAACGGATACCGAATAAATACTGAATAAACACCAATTTGATCAGAATCACTGGATCGATACTTGGGCGACCTAAATCGGAGTAAGTGGCTTCGACGATTGGATAAATAAATTCAAAATCAAGCGCGGCATCAATCTTTCGAACGAGATGATCTTGAGGAACCAGATCATCAATCGTGAGCATCGCAAATTGATTTCTACCGTTCGTATTGTTTTTAGACATCATAACTATCACTCCTTGCATTCGTTTTCATAAATCTATTATAAAAGAAAAGACTGTAGACATCATCCATAAAACGGACTTCTCTAAAAACTAGAACATTCCTTTAGCTAATTCATAGCATTCTGTTACATTTTTTGTTTGAATGATGCTTTTAACAGCATCGGAATTTTTCGCGAATTTCAAAATATCATTCAGGTAATTGAGATGCTCATACTCATTAGGCGACGCGACAACAAATAGAACGTTGATCTCATTTTCCTCATCAAAACAAATGCCTTCTGGACACACCAGCATAGATATCCCTAATCGATTGACACCATTCTCTGGTTTCGCATGGGCCAACGCGACATTTTTCCCTAATACAATATACGGTCCGTATACATCCACTAGGCGGATCATCTCTTCCACGTATTCCTGATCAATCGTTTTGGTCGCTCTTAGCGGTTCTGCTGCCATCGCTACCGCTTCACGCCAACCTAAAGGAGTTGCGGCGATTTGAATATTATGCTGGCCAATTAGTTCCGTTAAAGAATAACGGTATTCATGTTCAACTTTAATGATTGGATTAGAATGATTGACAAAATCAATGATTTCTTTCGTGATAATCGGCATTTTTTCCGATTCCACATATCGAGCAATAATATCAAACAAACCATTGATTTGCTGATCATCCGCATGGTAGCGACTTTGACTCAAAAAAAGAACGGTGGCAATTTTTTCTTTGTCTTCTTTTGTCAAAATCGGATTTACTTTGATAAAAGGAAACTCTGTGTCCAGATCAATGGTCGAGATAATGAAATCAAATTCCGATTCTTTATCCGCTATATCACTGATAGCAGAAGCGCCAACGACCTTGATCTCTGGAGATAGCTTTGTCACTTCCACCTGTAACAAATTTGAAGTTGATTGACCGCTTGGACAAACGATCAGAACTCGTTTGCTAGAGCTCTTTTCAAAAGGATCTCTTAAATGACTCCCTAAATGCAACGTGATATTTGCGATCTCACTTTCAAATATGGGAACAAGAAAATCATTTTTTAAGGATTCACAGACGATTTTTGTTGCGGAGTAAATGCTTGAGTAATTCGTCTTAATCTCTTCCAACAATGGATTCACTGCTTGTATGGATAATTCATGATAATGGAGGGATAAACTCAAATGTAGATAAATTTCGTTGACTAACGTATCTTTATCAAATAGCGTATTATTGGTGACGACTTCAAATTTCTCAACGATCTTTTCTGATAATTTTAATAGCTCAACATTCTTTTCTCTGTCGATTTTGAATTCGGTCGCCGATCGGGTCCCCAACAGATGCACAGTCAAGTAGAAGCGGTCATGGATCGAGAACTCCGTAAAATGTTCATCTACTTTAGCTAATTCTATCGTATCCTGAATAAAATGTAGTTCCTTAATACTGAACTCATAACGTTCATCACCGCGCCTGATGACAGAAAGAAGCGCCGCTAAAGCCAGTAGGGATTCCTCATTGTAACTACTATCTAATTCATTTGATATGATTTTTAACTTATTAAAATTTTCATTTACATCGTTGATATTCAGAAAAGTAAGCAAACGAATATCGACAAACTTTAATAGACGTTCAATGAAAAATAGGAATACCTCTCTCTTATTGATCAATTTTCCTTCGATCTGATAGCCCATTTTAGGAGAATAGCCAATCGTTAATTGATAGTTTTCCAATTCTATTTTCGTTTTCTTAATATCTGAAATGATTGTATTTCGTGAAACCTGACACATTTTTTCAATTGATTCAATCAAAATTTTTTTCTCTGGAAACATTAAGTAACAGGCAATCAAAATCACTCGCTGTTCAGGACAAAGAACCAACTCTGTTTGACTGGACCTCAGCGTGTTCTTTAAGATTCTCTTTTCCTCTGGATCTAAAAACAGTCCTTTTTGCTCCCGAATCGAAAAATCAGAAAATCCTATTTTCTGAAAATATTCGTAGATCACTTTCAAGTTATTATATACAGATCGTTTGGAGAGATGCGTACTATCTTGAATATCGCTAATCATTAGAGGCTCTTCGTTATCTAGTAGCATAGTGACGATTCTTACTTGGCTATCATTTAATACGAATTTTTCCACTTCTAGAAACTCCTTTCATTTTCTGTTTCAATAGATTAAATAATCTACAGATCCTATACGACACGCACTCAGGTGTTGAAATTCAAAGAAAAGCTGACTACTATTTTAGAATTAAAATGCAGTGGTTTTCTCTGCCATGATTGCGGACAAACATTTTCTGCGAAATCGGACTTAGTTGATGAACACCATCAACTAACATTGAAAGTATTTTAATAAATGAAAAATTTTGCTATAATTTTTCTCAAATAAAAATACAATTTGAGGTGACTACATTATGCGATATTTTATTTGTGACAAAAAAGCCAATTATAAAGGACAGCATTTAGTGCACACCTTGTTTTGTCCTTCTCTCCCTCATGAAAACCGCAGACAAATTGTAGGGAGATTTGATAACTGTAAACAAGCTATTGAATATTTGTACAGTCTTAACAAAGATACTGGTTTTAAATTTATTGGTTGCAAACGATGCAATCAATCATGATCTGAACATATCGATTAAATGTAAGTAAAATTATCGAACATCTTTTTGTTAGATGTTCTTTTTTGTAATTTATTTTACACATCTCTATTCTATCCAACTAAAAACGTTATTTCGAGTATATGATTCATTAATAATCTAAGTTAACTAAATCGCTATTTTTTTATACTATATTAATATCATTTTTTAAAACCTCAGTTGTTGTGGTGGTTATCTAACTTATTTATCACCGCTATTTGCTTATTTCCTATTTTTTATAAGCATCAAGATAAATCACTATTAATTGCAAAATTATAATACACGACATCTGAAATAATGCTACTCAATAGTGTTTTGCCATTTTGTTATGCTTTACAAATACAAAAGATAAAAAAACATCTTTTACAGCGATTTTCTTTACTTTTTGCGAACATCTCGAATTGTATTTATGCCATTTAATATCAGTATTTCTTTGTTTACCTTATCAATTTCTATTTTCCCATCAATTTGAAACTTAGAAAGATTTTTCATATTCTTAATTATCTAAATGGCGGATTTGTATCATCAAATAAGGCCATCTGCTGTTGTTGATATTTCACTCCTGCACTTGATAAAATTTACTTGAAAGTAAGGGTTAAAACATGCCGTTTTACTATTTTAATAACTATGTGGATAATCACTATCGACATGAGTTGCATACGGAAAGCAGTTCATGTCGTAGATAGGTTTAATTTGTTTTGTCTCTATGAAAATCATTCTATGATTTGATACTAACACCTGTTTCTTCTGAATAACTTGAACTGAACATTATTTAGTTCTCTAAACAAAATTAGAGGTATCTAATAAATTCATTTTGTTAACTTAATGTCTGCCGATCATTTCTAAAACCT
>NZ_JXLA01000042.1 GCF_001886185.1 Enterococcus raffinosus
GGCTGATAATTATGAAATTAGCTCAATTATAAATCCTGCAAAACAAATTGATGAACCTGATTTTGAAAGGCTGATGAAAGACAGTTGCTTCGAGGCTAGTGAACCAATTATACGATGCACTAACATGGACTAGGTTATATGTTTTTTTATATCAATTGAAAAAAGCAAAGAGATGGATCAAGGCAGCTTTTGATCCATCTCTTTGCTTTTGATTCATTAAAGAAGAGTTACTTCATTTGGCGAACTTTCTGAGGCGTTTCATTAAAAAAAGCTTTGAACTTTTGATAAAACTGAGTCTTATTCGAAAATCCGACATATTCACTGATGGCATCGATGGAAACATTAGTAGTTAGAAGTAAGCGATGCGCTTCATGCAAACGCTGTTCAATAATTAATTGTTTGAAATTTTTTCCGGTCTCCTTTTTGATGAGATTGGACAGGTAGTTGCGATTGTAGCCTAATTCTTCTGCCAGTGATTTTAAGGAGAGGCTCCTAGGATTTTCTTCGATGCATTGCAAAATTTTTAACATGGTAGCATTGATGGAATTTGACTGATAAATCGTTGGTAACTGGGCTTGATATACTCGGGAAAGTTGCAGAAACAATACTTGAGAAAAAGAGTTCACTATATCGTTGCTTAAACGGTTGTCGAAAAAAAATTCTCGAATCATCTGTTCAAGAGTCGCCTGAATTTCCTCATTATTCGTCAGATCCAGCAATAAATAATTCTCGTGGATGTCAGAATCAAGGACACTATTGATAAGAAAATCATAAGTAACACCTGTATTTTTGGCATCTATTTTAGTAAAGGCCGACAGATTGATATCTGATAATTTGAATAGAAAATTAATTAATAAGTCTTCTTCTCTCAGTGGAAGAAGCTCATGTTGTGAATTTTGATCCAAAAGCAATAATTGTTTTTCCTGTAAAAGTAGTTCTTTCCCATTAACAATCTGCCTTGATTCTCCTTGAAGCATATAATTAAATTCCATGAATTGATGGGAATGCAGCGGATAAGCAGCAAATCTTCGATGTTTTCGAATTAATATTGTTTTGTTTTCTAGAAAAAGCTCATTCTTGATTTTTAAATAACTCGATTTTTCTTCGTCAAATTCATCCAGCCATCTCTTTGTTCTCTTCTGAACTTTTTCAGCATCACTTAAAGGTAAAAAGTATTCTTCAATCTTCTTCATTTTTTTATCACCTGTATTTTTGATACTCATATGCTAACATTTTGCCATTGTTTTGTAAACGCTATCAAAGTAATCTTAGGTTGTAAGTTGCAACGCACGAAAAACAACTAAAGGAGAAAGTCATGAAAAAAGATTATCGCGAGATGGCTAGACAGATTCCGATTGAAGATCGGCCAATTTCAAACAAGAAATTGTCTGGATTGGGAAATTTCTTTGGATTATATGGTGGAGAACATATTGCAGCGACCGAATTTGTCATTGGTGCAACCTTGGTTACTTGGGGAGTCAGCGCAACAAATATTTTTATTGGATTACTGATTGGGAATTTGTTAGCAACACTTACGTATGCGCTTGTCTGCGCGCCGATCGCTGTAGATACACGATTAACTTTATATTCTTATTTGAATAAAGTTCTAGGGCCATATATGCAAAAAGTCTATAACTTTATCTGGGGCCTTGCCTCCATAGCAATGGCGGCCTCCATGTTGACGGTATCGGCATCAGCGGTGCGAGAGATTTTTAACGTACCTCTACAAACAAATTGGTATCCGACAAGTATCACATTTATTTTGATCGTACTTGTCTTAGGGGTCATTGTTACCGTTGTTGCGGCAAACGGCTTCGATGCTGTAGCAAAGTTTGCTTCGGTCAGTGCACCGTGGATGATTTTGGTTTTCTTTGTAGGTGCCATATTATCACTTCCAACGTTGTTCAGTGCAGCTGGAACACAAGGCATCCACTCTTTTGGTGACTTTATGAATTTAATGAACGCGACTGTTTGGACAGGAACGCCATTACCAGGGAATCCACAGTTAGGGTTGCCGCATGTCATTGCTTTTGCCTGGATGTGTAACTTAGCTTATCACGGCGGCCTAAATGATATGTCGTTGTTTCGCTTTGCTAGAAAATCAACCTATGGCTATGTATCCGGCGTCGGGATGTATATTGGTCATTTCTTCGCTTGGGGCTGCGCCGGTATCATGGGAGCGGCGGCATCAATTATGCTAGGAAAATCACTACTGGTTCTTGATTCGGGAGCTGTAACAAATGCAGTTGTCGGCGGTATGGGCTTACTGGCAGTCATTTTCGCTGGGTGGACGACAGCTAATCCGAGTATTTATCGAGCTGGATTAGCATTTCAAACGATCTTTAATGTTGATTTAAAAAAATTAACCTATGCGGTTGGAATTATCATGACCATTGCTGCTACGTTCCCTATTACTGCCAATGTGATGACAATCGTCAACATTATTGTGTTAGTTGTTCCATCTATCGGGGCGATCGCAATAACAGAACACTGGATACTACCTAAATTAGGGGCTACACGCTACTGGTCGATGTATCGGAAAGATCAAGTGAATAAAGCTGCGTTGATTGCATGGCTGATCTCATTGGCCTTTGTGGTCATCATGACAATGACGAATCTGATCCATTCTTATTTCTTATTTTTACCAACGTATTTGCTGGCGATAGCGGCTTATGCCATCTTGGCTTTATCAATGGGGGCCAAAGAGGACTATTCATCAGAAGTACTTGAAGAAGAAAAGATTCAAGCTGCCTTGTTGCAAGTCATTCAAGAGGAGGAAAAGGATATCGTGGACAATCGTCAGGCGAAAGTTCCTAAGTTGGCTCGGACGCTACAGGGGACATCCTTTATATTTTTAGCAGCAATTTTGATTGTTACGATCTTGCGCTTTATCGGATCGATGGATGATCAAACCTTCAGAACTGTTTCTTTACTATTAACACTCTTGTATTTCGTTTTTGGTGCTAGTGGCATGTATGTGAGAGAGAAAGCTTTTGAAAAAGAAAGTATTGCTCAAGTAGAAGAGCCTGTTTAAGGAGAAAAGAGATGAACGAAAACTATATAGCTGTTGATATTGGCGCATCTAGCGGACGCTTGATGCTGGCGGAAAAAAACTTTCAAGACAAGATTACTCTAAACGAAGTTCATCGTTTTAAAAATGGTTTTTCTGATAGTGAGGGAACAGATCATTGGAACGCTGATCATTTGGTGGAAGAAATCTTGATTGGCTTGGAAAAGGTGAAGCAGCGAGGGATCGAAGAATGTTATGTCGGAATCGATACTTGGGGCGTGGATTATTGTTTGCTGGATGAAGAGGGGCAAGCATTGAGTCAACCGATCAGTTATCGTGATCATCGCACAGCAGGGGCGATGGAAGCGTTCGATGCCAACTTTTCCCTCAAAAAACTATATGAAAAAACAGGAATCCAGCTTCAATCGTTTAATACGGTGTTCCAATTACTAAGAGAAGATCGAGAAAAATTGGTCAAAGCAAAGCAATTATTGCTGATGCCGGATTACTTAGGCTACGTTCTCACCGGCAATGCTGTATTAGAAAAAACGAACGCGTCCACGATGCAGCTGATGAACTTGGAGTCACGGAAACTAGATGAGGAGATTCTTGCTGCTATTGATGTGAAAAAAGAATTGTTTCCAGATTTGGCTGAACCAGGTTCAATCCTAGGACCGATCCTGAGAGAAAAGTTTCCAGATTATGATCTGCCGGATGCCACATTGATCACGATTGCTTCTCACGATACAGCGTCAGCAGTCGTGGGAACACCAGGAAAGGGCGACAATTGGGCCTACATCAGTTCAGGCACTTGGTCATTGATGGGGGTAGAAATGGAGGAAGGGGTTGCGACTGCCGAAGCCTTCGATGCGAACTTTACCAACGAGTGGGGTGTTCAAGGAACGATCCGTTTCTTGAAGAACATTATGGGAATGTGGCTGATCCAAGAAGTCGCAAGGCTGCAGGACTATCGCTATTCTTATCCAGAGCTTGCTGAGCTGGCTAGTCAGGAAGAGCCATTTGTTTGCCTGATCGATGTCAATGATCCGCGCTTCATGAATCCAGAGAATATGATTACTGAGATTCAAACGTATTGCCGCGAACTGAATCAAAAAGTACCTGAGACAGCAGGCGAACTTGCTCGTTGTATCTATGACAGTTTAGCACTGTGTTATGCAGTAGAACTAGAAAAGCTTGAAAAAATCATCGGACGTACGATTACTCAGCTCCATATCGTTGGGGGCGGGTCAAATAATGACTTCTTGAATCAATTAACGGCGGATGCCTGTGGGATCAATGTTTTAGCAGGACCAGGGGAAGCAACCGCCATCGGCAACATCATAGTTCAGATGGTAGCGACAAATGGTTTTGGAACATTGGCAGAAGGCCGCGAAGGCATCAAAAAATCTTTCCCAATGAAAGAATTTCAACCGCAAACAGACAATCATCAAGCCATTGAAAAGTACCATGCCTTAACAAAAGCATTTGTATAAAAAAATAGATTGAAAAGAAAAAGGAGCAGAATCAAAATGACAAAAACTGTAGAAGCGCGTTATGAAGAAGCAAAAGCTCGTTATGCAGAAATCGGTGTGAATACTGATGAAGCATTGAAAAAATTACAGGAGGTAAAAATTTCAATGCATTGCTGGCAAGGGGATGATGTCAAAGGCTTCTTAAATCCTGAAGGCGAGTTGACCGGAGGGATCATGGCAACTGGAGATTATCCAGGTGCAGCGCGTACGCCTGATCAATTACGCCAAGATATCGAAAAGGCTCTTTCATTGATTCCGGGAAGTCACAAGATCAACTTGCATGCCATTTATTTAGACACTGATGAAGCAGTCGATCTAAATCAGATTGAACCAAGACATTTTGAAAAGTGGGCGGATTGGGCCAACGAGCAGGGTGTTGGCTTAGACTTTAACCCGACCTTTTTCTCTCATCCTATGATGAAAGATGGGATGACGTTGGCACATCCAGATCAAGAGGTTCGCGACTACTGGATCGAACATGGCAAACGTAGCCGTAAAATTGCAGAATATCTTGGAAAAGAAACCGGTCAAACCTGTATCAACAACTTCTGGATGCCAGATGGGATGAAAGATAATCCGATTGATCGCTACAATCCACGTAAACGCATGATGGAATCATTAGATGAAATCTTCGCTGAAGACTTGAACGAAGAATATACCCAAGAAGCGGTTGAAAGCAAACTATTTGGAATTGGCGCTGAAGCTTATACAGTAGGTTCTCATGAATTCTATATGGGGTATGGCTTAACTCGTGATAAATTGATTTGTTTAGATGCCGGTCATTTCCATCCAACGGAAGTTATCTCCAACAAATTGACTTCACTGGCGCTATTTTCTAAGGGCATTATGCTCCACGTTTCGCGCCCTGTTCGTTGGGATTCTGACCATGTAGTGATCATGGACGACGAATTGCAAGAAATTGGCAAAGAGATCGTCCGCAATGACTTATTAGCTAAGACCAATATCGGCTTGGACTTCTTTGATGCAACGATCAACCGCGTAGCTGCTTGGGTCATCGGAACACGCAACACCCAAAAAGCATTATTGAAGGCGATGCTAGAACCAATTGAAGAGTTAAAAGAAATGGAACTGGACCTTGATTACACGAAACGCATGGCGCTGACAGAAGAATTGAAGGACTTCCCTTATGCAGATGTGTGGAACTACTTCTGTGAGCTGAACAATGCTCCAGTCGGTATGAATTGGTACGAAGAAGTCATGGACTATGAAAGAGATATTTTGTCAGCTCGAGGCAAAGAAATGGCACACGCATAACTAGTCGGCGGGGAGAGACATGGCCCCGCCTTGTTAGATAAAAACTTGGAGGAATCGATCGTGAATAATATTTTAGAAGCGTCTTTTGTGAAAGAAATGGTGGAAGTAACCAGCAATCTGTATCGTTTAGGTTGGGATGAAAGAAATGGCGGCAATGTGTCGTATTTATTGGAGGAAGCAGAAGTCACTGAGTATATAGATCCTATGAAGGTGTTGCGGAATATTCCAATGGACTTTGATGGGGCAACCCTTAAAGGAAAATATTTTATCGTAACCGGTTCTGGGAAATATTTTAAAAATGTCGCCCAAGATCCTGCGAACAACCTAGGTATCCTGCGAGTGGCAGAAGATGGTCAAAGTGTGGATCTACTATGGGGCTATACAGATGGCGGTGTTCCAACAAGTGAATTGCCTGCTCATTTAATGAGCCACAGCGCACGTTTAGCGGTTGATCCCGAAAATCGGGTGGTCATGCATTGCCACGCGACTCATCTTTTAGCGATGACTTTCAGCCATGAACTGACATCTAAAGCAATCACTCGAACACTTTGGGAAATGTGTACCGAATGTCTAGTCGTTTTCCCTGAGGGCGTGCAAGTATTGCCTTGGTTGGTTCCAGGCTCAAATGAGATCGGTGAAGCGACTGCAGAAAAAATGCGTCAAGCCCGTTTAGTTCTATGGTCGTTTCATGGCGTGTATGGCGCAGGTCGGACCATCGATGAAACCTTTGGCTTGATCGAAACCGCGGAAAAAGCCGCACAAGTATATACGTATGTTCAAGCCCAAGGTGGTATTAGACAAACAATCAGCGATGAAAACTTTCTCGCCTTAGCGAAACAGTTTGGAATCACACCGAATCCAGAATTTTTTGAAGCGACGGTGTTGAATGCATGATCAAAAAAGCAGTGAGAATGAAACTTTATCCAGACATGAAGGAAGAATATGCCAGACGACATCAGGAACTCTGGCCTGAGATGCGGGAAATGTTAAAAGAGCATGGAGCGACCAGCTATTCGATTTTTTTCGATCCAGAAACAAATTTTTTGTTTGGCTATCTTGAAATCGAAGATGAGGCGAAGTGGTCTAAGACCGCCAATAAGGAAATCAATCGTAAATGGTGGGATTTCATGGCAGATGTAATGGAAACAAATCCGGATAGTTCGCCAGTGACTGTCGATTTAGAGCAAGTATTTGAATTGTAAAAGAGACCAGAAATACAAACAGGGGATGCTAGTTTCAATATACAGTTGGCTAAAATGAATAGGCAGTTGTCTCAGAAGTTCACAGCTGGGAGAAAGATAGGGAAAAAGTTTTAAAAATTTATCATGAAGTTTTGTGCTGTGTAACAAATGATCCGGCTTTGAACTTTCGATAAAGTGTAGTGACGAAATCAAGTTTTGAAAGAGGTCTGACTCAGGAGCATTCGTTTCTGTAAATAAGTGGGTGATCAAAATAGTTGGACCTGTTTCAATAAATTCGTCTTATTTTATGGCAAAAATTTGCAATCATTAGTCATAGAAAGCGCTTTTATTTTATGGGATAATTGATTGTGAAGCATAGCACAATAAAAGAGAGATACTATGGTAGTTAATCGAATGATTTTGAATGAAACCTCTTATTTTGGTAAAGGAGCGATCCAAGAGGTAGCCAATGAAGCAAAAAAACGTGGATTCAAAAAAGCATTGGTCGTGACAGACAAGGATTTATTGAAATTTGAAGTAGCGACAAAGGTTACGGCAATTTTAGATGAGGCAGAGTTAAGCTATGAGATTTTTGATGGGATTGTACCGAACCCTTCGATCGAAGACGTTCAAGCGGGAGTCAAGGCCTGTGAGGCCGCAGGAGCAGACTACATTGTAGCGATCGGAGGTGGTTCGCCGATTGATACAGCGAAGGCGATCGGGATCATTAATACAAACCCTGATTTTTCAGACGTTCTTAGCTTAGAAGGACCGGCGGATACGAAAAATCCTGCGTTACCGATTTTAGCGGTACCGACAACCTCGGGAACAGCGGCTGAAGTAACAATCAATTACGTGATTACAGATAAAGCAAAACAGCGCAAGTTTGTTTGTGTCGATCCCCATGATATTCCAGTCGTGGCCTTTGTTGACAGTGATATGATGATGGGAATGCCCACCGGTTTGTGTGCGTCAACAGGAATGGATGCTTTGACTCATGCAATCGAAGGCTTTATTACAAAAGGTGCCTGGGAAATGACGGATATGCTTCATATTAAAGCGATCGGTATCATCAGTCACGCCTTGCGTGATTCAGTAGCTGGCAATCAAGAGGCTCGGGAAAAAATGGCCTTAGGACAGTACATTGCCGGGATGGGCTTTTCAAACGTTGGACTGGGATTAGTTCACGGAATGGCGCATCCGTTATCCGCTTGGTATGACACCCCTCATGGCGTAGCATGTGCCACCTTATTACCATTGATCATGGACTTTAATAAGGATTATACAGGAGAAAAATATCGTGAAATTGCTGTCGCGATGGATGTGGAAGGCGCGGCGGATATGTCGTTAGCGGAAGTTCGTGATGCGGCAGTACAGGCGGTGAAGCAGCTGGGGATTGACGTGGGCATTCCACAAAATCTGACAGAAATCGGAATGAAGGAAGCGGATATCCAACAAATCGCTGAGGATGCTTATCGAGATGTCTGTTCACCAGGAAATCCACGAGACGCTACCTTGGAGGAAATCATCGCCCTTTACAAGTCGATGCTATAAGAAAAAGCCAACCTTCGCGAAGGTTGGCTTTTTTGATCCTGTCTATTAGTCTTCTTCAGGAACTTTATTTTCTAAGTCTGTTCGAACAATCAATACGTCACAATCCGCGTTGCGGATAACATATTCAGAAACTGAACCGATAAACAACCGTTCAACAGCGTTTAATCCAGTCGCACCAAGCATGATCAAGTCGATTTGATTGTTCTCAGGGATTTGGTTAGCGATCATCACTTTTGGTGCACCATATTCAATGACTTTGCTGATGTGCTCAACACCAGCTTTTTTTGCGTCAGCTTCGTAATCGTCTAGTGTTTGTTTAGCCATATCTGTCGCTTGTTCTGCTAAAACATTGTCAAAAGAAGAAACTGTTTGAAACGCGCGTGTATCAATGACATGAGCAAGTAATAATTCTGCTTGGTTTCGTTTTGCGACGTTTACTGCTTTTTTGAAGGCTAATTCAGCTTCATTAGAACCGTCGACTGCTACCATAATTTTACTATATTGTTGATCCATCGTTCCCAACTCCTTTTCTCATTTATATTTTAAATCAAAATTCTTGAAATTGGTACTGTTAACCTTTTTTTGTTTTCGATCCCATCAATAAAGCGAAGAGTGCTGCCACCACCAAGAGAATAATTAAATAGATCATGGAGTAGGTTCGCTGATTGATAAAGCCGATAACAATGCCAATCATTCCCAGCAATGCATAAATGTAGCCAAACTGGCGTAAAAAGCTGCGGGATTCTGTTTGTGTGTCTTCACTGAA
This sequence comes from Enterococcus raffinosus, assembly GCF_001886185.1. Classification (GTDB taxonomy): domain Bacteria; phylum Bacillota; class Bacilli; order Lactobacillales; family Enterococcaceae; genus Enterococcus_A; species Enterococcus_A raffinosus. The sequence continues at coordinate 9,319 of NZ_JXLA01000042.1, forward strand.
AAGAACTAAAAAGCCTTGAGGTTTTTTGATCAAATAATAGCTGCAGATCAATAAAATAAGTGCAAGTAAAAATAATAAAATGCGGATCATTTTCTTCCTCCAATACAATAAAAAGCAATTTGCAGAACGCAAATTGCTTTCAATCCATAAAAAATGGAAAATTCCGTCGATGCCGTTATTCACCCGATAGTATTGATCCCGCAAAATCTAGCAGGTGGGTTCCATGGTCTAAGCGTCGAACTACCAAATGAAAAGGCATGTTACCAACTTTGACACAAGACGGATCCCAATATATCAATAAAAATGTTCGGTCAACACTGAAATAGGCAACGCGCACATCACAGAATTTCCATCTCAATCATAGCACAGTCATTATTGAGACGCAACGAAGTGGCTTGCAAGGATAAACTTGAAACACTTCAAATGATTCACGTCTTCTATACGTATATTGTATAAAAAAGGAGGCTCATATGTCAAAAAAATTCGCTTATTTTTTTATTTACCTAGTCATTTTTTTCTTCGGCCCATTCATAACACAGGCGGAAGCCGAATCTCTAGAACTTTTTCCGCCGATTGACCAGCAAAAGGAATACCCGTTAAGCGCAGCAGGAATGAAGGAACTTCTCTTTGACCTATATCAATTTGGAACAGAGGAGCACTATACGATTCAATTTGATGGAGCACTTGATTTGAGTCAAACAGCTGTTGGTATTAATGAAAGCTTGTCTAACCCAACCATTGAAACAATCAACTTCGCTAGTCTGCCTGCAAGCTTGACCTTTAAAGGATCTGGAGCGGAAAGTCACTTATCTTTACCTAAAACGTGTTTCTTTGGTCAAGACAGTCATTTCGAAACCTTAAATTTAAAAGCATCGAAAATTTATGGGAACGGTCATCAGCTTTATTTTGAGAATATTCAGCATAGCGATCATACGCAATTATTTGGTGGTAGTGATAGAAATCTAGTAGGAAATCCTTTGCTTTTTTTTCAAGGAGTAACAGGCGGGTCATGGGAAATATATGGTGGAAATGAAGCAGGCACGCTATCTGGCAGCCCTTCAATTCAGTTGCTATCTTTGACTGGGGACATTCAGCGCTTGTGTGGCGGTTCATTGAAGGGAGAAATCATCGGAAATGTGAGTACCCGCATTCAACAGCTTAACGGTATGTTAATGAATTACTATGGAGGCGGCTTTGGAACAGCCGATGAACCTGTCATTGTGAAAGGGACGATTGATAATCAGCTGACGTCTGAGTCAACGGCCTTTACCTTAGGAGATTTTGTTGGTGGAGCAGCCTTCGGCGAAACAGGTGCAGTGAATACATTGATCACTGGTAAGGGGAGTTTTTCTGATACAGGGATTCTGATCGGCGGCTCGCAAGTTGGTGAGATTCATGGACAGGAGCAGGCGATTACGACGGTGATTGATACGCGACAATTTCAAAAAGGAGAGCGAAATTTTGTTGGCGGCAATCAATACAGCGGAACAATCTATGGAGATATCGAAAATCAGATTTATGCGGGAAAGGCTTCACAGGGGTCGTTTAATCGAATTGATGGCGCTGGGGGAATGGAGGTGGAGAAACGGAGCTTAACGAATTCACAAAGTTTCACACCTGTGGTCGATCTAACAGATCCGCAAAATAGAACTGCGGAAGAGCTTGCTTATGATCAACTGGCTCCTTTAGAACGCTTTTCTTTAGCAAAGAGCAATACCCGTTTTTTCGTTGAAGGAAACGTTGTAACCCGCTTATTAGGCGGTTGTGTCAGTGGCGGGCGCAATGTTGAAAATAATGTTTGTGGTGCGGGGGTTGCAGGAGTGATCAATGGGAACGTTCAGTTGGAACTAGGACAAGAAACACTTGTTTATAGCAAACGGTGGGGAGTCTATGCGCAAGAGATGGGGCTGGAGCCAACGAAGCTAACCAATGAGAGGAATTTAGGCGCCTCATACGGCTTCAGTACTTCTGCAGGAGGAGGAGAGAATCAACAGCCATGGGGGAACACGTTGTACATAAACGGAAAGACTGAATTAGTCATTAAGCAGGCGCTATTGAATTATGCCTATGGCGGAAGCTTCAACGGGATAATTGAAGGAACTTGCTCTTCTCGGCTCGAAAAGGGGCAAGTCAGTGCTATTTTTGGCGCTGGCAGTGGTTGCTATCGGATTTATGGGAATAGTCGACTGGAAATTACTGGCGGGAAGGTCGAAAATTATGCGGTGGCAGGCAGCAATCAAGATCGACGACTAATTGGTGATATTCAGACAAGGATATCTGGCGGAGAGATTTTAGGATCGGTAGCGGCGTCCTATGGGTTGCGATCGAATCACATGATCGAGGGAAATGTTGAGACCATTATTAGCGGTGGGAAATTTTCAAAGAGCAACGAGGCAACGCAAATCATGGGCGGGATTGCCAAACACGGTCTACTAAATGGAAACGTAGCATTGACCATAACAGGAGCTGTAGAATTAGCAGCAGGACTAGGAATTTCAGCCGCTAGACCCAGGATGGCAGAAATAACCAATCGCCTCGGAGGCATCGATAAGCAGCTTGCATTTGAGTTAACAACCGAGCAGAGTTTTGCGGAAGTTGAAGTATTAGGAGACGGTGGAGAAAATCCCACTTCAGTTTATACACCTGCAATCAACATGAAACTGCGTGCACCAAATGGGCGATTTTCGTTGGTTCAGGGGATGCTAAAAAACAGCTATGCAGGCAGTCTAACCCACGAACTGTCTATCGAAATTCAAGCAGCTCAATCAGTCCAGACCATTATTGGCAGCGATTCGACAACCTTTAACAATCGATTGATTGAGAACAGTCCCGCGAAGGTCGGGGTAAAAATAGGCGGCACTCAAGCTGACATACCTGTTGAAAAAATACAAAATTTCACCCAACTAACGTTAGAAAACAACGTGTCCGCAAAAAGGATTTTAAATGGCAGTGGTGCTACCAATGAAAATTTTGGACAAACTTTCGATCAATTCGGAGAACTTTCTTTAATCGCAAATGCGAGATTAAACGTGGAGGAGTTAAAAACAGGTCGACTGATGACCGCGAAAAACACTGAATTGCATTCACCAGCGGGAGAAAATAATATTTTTCTGCGAGAATTACTGCCAGAGGAAAAATTGAGGTGGCGCTTATTAATACCTGAAACGCTTCATGAGGTGACAGGCAGAAACTTCGCACAGCAAAAAGGGTACCCCATAATGACCTTTGTTGGAGAGAAAAGCTCGCTGGGGCCTGAAAATTTTATTGGCTTTGATGAGCAAGGGCAAGCATTTACCGGAGACTCTAATGGTCAAATTGGCTTGGCAGTTTCTGCCACGATCATTGGTTACCAAGTCGCAAGTGAGTTAGGAGAAATTACGCATAATCTCACTCTGAAACCGAACAACCAGCCATTGCCTTTAAACGTTTGGGGCGTGGCTAATAAGCGAAGCGGTGAATTAATTATTCCTTCTGAAAGCACCGTTTCCCCAGAATTAAGATTTACCGATACGGAACAGTTCTCCCTTCAACAAGCCGAGGTGATAGGAAGCAGTGGGGAGAATATCTTATTGACGGAGAATTACTGGCATCCACTGGAAAGAACATACTATCAAATTCGAGCGCACTTTAATTATATAGGGTCCCTTAAGCTACTTGCGGTTCCAGATTTGATCGATTTCGGACAGCACAAATTAGGCAAGCAAACAGCTTTTTACCCGACTATTCTTGGCCATCTTGAGATAAAAGACACACGTATAGAGCAGAGTCCGTGGGAATTGACACTACAAGCTGAAGTCCCAGAAGGCGGACAGCTTTATTTTCAGGAAGATGGAAAGCTTCTATCATTGGAGGAATCGGTAACAGTACTCCAGCAGTCAGGTTCTTTGAATACAACCTTTGAAGAGTGGAACGAGTCAAAAGGGCTATTCCTAATCATTCCTAAAGAACAGCAGAAGCTGGGTGAGGGATCAATGACGTTTCACTGGACACTGACAACAAAAGTCGAATGATTTTGTTGATATAGAAACAAAATTATCCTAGAATGAGTGTGCACGCATCGGAAGGCCAAATGAGGGTTCATTTAGGATGAATAGGGGAATGACGCATGAACAAAAGAGAAGAAGTTTTGGAAGGATTCAGCCAAGTATTTAATAAACGTGCATGGTTGGATAAGGTGAAGATGGAGACGGCTTTGGCAGGATATACTGCCTCTGAGGTTCATTGCATGGAGTTTATTGGCAAACATACAGATCCGAATGTCACAAAAATGGCAGAAGCGATGTACATGACGCGGGGAGCGATCAGTAAGCTAACCAAGAAAATGGTAAAAAAAGGGTATATCGAAAGCTATCAAAAAGCAGAGAACAAAAAAGAAGTTTATTTTAAGCTGACAGCAGAAGGGCAGAGAGTTTTTGCTATTCATGAGCAGCTTCATAAAGAGTTTGAGGATCGTGACGCGATCGTCTTCGAACCGATTACAGACGAGCAGTATGATGCGTTCCTAAAATTTCTTGCACGCTATAATCAGCACTTAGATCAGGAGATTAAGAAGCAAGGACTTACGATCAATTAGTTATAGCAGTCAATGGTGAAACAACCTCCAAAAGTTAGACCAAAAATCTAATTCTTGGAGGTCTTTTTTTGAAATAATTTAGTTGACAAGGAAACAAAATGAAGTTATAGTTTCCTAGGAAACAAAAAAACTTCTTTTCTGCAGCAAGAAGCAACCTGTTTCCTTGAAGTTAAACTAAACGGAATAGATAGCGATAAGCGAAGGTTCATTTGACGACAAAGCGACGGATCTAGCTATTCCGCTTTGAAATGAATTTTTCAATCAAGAAAGGAGATCTCTATGACTCAATCAACAAAATTACCAAAAAACGTTTTATCGGCGGCCTGGGCGATCGCTCTTGGCGCCATTGCTCCAATGCTCGATTCTACAATGGTGAATATTGCCATTGATCAATTGACCAAAAATTTTCATACCACGTTGGCAATCATTCAATGGGCGATCACGGGCTATGTTCTCGCACTGGCCATCGCTGTTCCCATCGCAGGCTGGTTGATGAACCGTTTTGACGGCAAGAAAATCTTTATCAGTGCGGTAGTTCTTTTCGGCTGTACTTCTGTGCTTGCCGGGATTAGCTGGAGTGTTACTAGTTTTATTGTCTTTCGTCTGCTTCAAGGATTTACCGCTGGGATCATCACGCCGTTAATGTCGACTCTGTTAGTTAAAACAGCAGGGCCTGAAAAGATTGGTCGTGTCATGGCGATCGTCAGTACACCGATGATTTTTGGCCCAATCCTTGGCCCAGTGCTTGGCGGCTTCATTGTTCAAGCAGCTTCTTGGCGATGGATATTCTTTATCAATGTGTTTATCATTTTGATCGCCGCGCCACTAATGATGCGGACATTGCCCAGCTTTGAACCCTTCAATCGAGAAAGCAAGCTAGACATTTTTGGCATTCTCGATTTGTCAGTAATGAGTGCCGCGTTGATCTACGGAATTACGAAAGCTGCTGATCACGCAACCTTTAAGAATAGCGAGGCCTTGCTCTGGACAGGACTGGGCGTATTGCTGCTGTTTGTTTACATTTTTTACGATTATCGTAAGCAGCACGCCACGGTTTTGCCATTGACTATTTTTTCTAACAGGAGCTTTAAAGCTGCCAGCATTGGCTTATTCTTTGCTAATATCGCGATTATGGGTCCGATGCTGATTCTGCCTTTGTTCTTCCAAAACTTTCGTCATTTTTCAGCCATGGAAGCTGCCATCGCACTGATTCCCCAAGGTATAGGGATGCTAGTGACGCGCCCGATGATTGGTAAAATGATTGATAGGCTTGGCGCAAAGTATGTCGTCATTGCTAGTTTAATTATTTCTTTGATAGGAACGATTCCATTGCTTTTTGTCACAGATCATACCAGTATGATTTGGATCGCTTTGATTTTATTCATTCGCGGCACAAGCTTCGGCGGAATCAATTTACCCCTAACTAGTGATGCCTATACGGGCTTGGCTGATGAAGAATTGCCAGATGCTGGTGTGGGAATCAACATTATCGAAAATCTAGGCTCAAGCTTTGGTTCGGCGATGATCGCAACGGTCGTGGCAACTGTATTACAAAGTTCTCAGCCAACGATTGCTCATGAGTTATCTGCCTACCACACGGGATTTCTTGTCTCAGTCATTGTCTTGATCCTCATTTTTCTCCCTAGTATTTTTCTAACAAATAAAGCGAAAACCACCGTCGAGTAATTTTCGACAGTGGTTTATTTTTTCTTCTTCCATTCTTCGATCCGCTGATACTGCTGACCAAGTGCCTGCTCGTATTTCCCGGTAGCCTTCGGTTCATAATAATGAGCATCTTTGATCTTATCAGGTAAGTATTGCTGGTCGACCCAAGCATTTTCAAAGCTGTGAGGGTATTGATAGCCTATTCCTCGATTAAGTGCTTTGGCTCCTTTGTAATGACTGTCTCGCAAATGGTCAGGGACCTCACCGGCATTTCCCATGCGAATATCCGTGATTGCAGCATCCAAGGCTGTGTAGGCAGAATTCGATTTAGGCGAAAGACAGAGGTCCACCACGGCGTTAGCCAGAGGGATGCGTGCTTCAGGAAAGCCCAATTTCTCCGCTGCTTGCACAGCTTGGACGGTTCGAGCGGCAGCGGGCGGATTTCCTAGGCCGATATCTTCATAGCCAATCACCATTAAGCGCCGACAAATAATCGGTAAATCACCAGCTTCGACTAAGCGACCTAGATAATGCAAAGCGGCATTGACATCACTGCCGCGAATGGACTTTTGAAACGCGGAGATGACATCGTAATGAGCGTCACCATCTTTGTCGTGGGTCAGTGCTTTACGTTGAACGCATTCTTCAATGATCGAAAGCGTCAAATGAATGTTGCCATCTTTGTCCTTTGGCGTTGACTTAGTTGCCAGCTCTAAACCGTTCAAAGCACTGCGCAAATCCCCATTTGTAGCACGAGCTAAGTGGTTCAAGGCCTCGTCATCTAGTACGACAGGATATTCACCTAATCCACGCTCCTTATCAGCTAAAGCAGAGGTAACCGCTGTGATAATATCCTCTTCATTCAGCGGCTTTACCTCAAAAATCTGAGTTCGGCTTCGAATCGCGGGATTGATCGTTATGTACGGATTTTCTGTGGTGGCACCAATCATAATAATCCTTCCGCTTTCTAAATGCGGCAAAAGAAAATCCTGTTTGGTTTTGTCTAAGCGATGCACTTCATCTAGTAATAAAATAACCGTCCCGCTCATTTTTGCTTCCTCGGCGACGATTTGTAGGTCTTTTTTTGTATCGGTAGCAGCATTCAACATACGAAACGCATAGTTGGTTGAGCCCGCAATAGCACTGGCAATACTGGTCTTTCCTGTACCAGGAGGACCATACAGAATCATGGAAGAAAGCATCCGAGCATCTACCATGCGGCGAATGATTTTTCCTGTACCGACCAAATGCTGCTGTCCCACTACTTCATCTAAGTTGCGGGGACGCATGCGAAAAGCTAAAGGCTGTTGCATAAGAAACCTCCTTGAAATTTGAGTTAAGGGATTCACTCTTGTGGTGAAAACGAGCTTGTTACGAAAAAGGTCTAATCCTATATGAAAAAGTAGAAATTCACGCAAATGAGTGATTTCTAAAAAAATTGATATCTTCGTGCGCGTACTAACTAGCTTCATGCAATTTAGTTAAGTTAGTGCATCTCATATTGTTTTCAATCCTAATATTGCTAAGCTAGCTCATAATTATAGTTGGAATTTTTCTAACGTAAAATTCCAGTGATTTTCGTACGCCTACCATTCTGCTAAACAGCGCTCTTTGTTTATGTAGTTAAGAAATGAATTTCTTTTGTTCTATATCGAACTGCGAAAAGTTGAACTGGCNATTATAGTTGGAATTTTTCTAACGTAAAATTCCAGTGATTTTCGTACGCCTACCATTCTGCTAAACAGCGCTCTTTGTTTATGTAGTTAAGAAATGAATTTCTTTTGTTCTATATCGAACTGCGAAAAGTTGAACTGGCAGTTAGCTCACTATAAAGAATTCATTTTTCAAAACCCGTGAAAAATGAATCTGATTTTCACTGCGCGTACCATCCAACTAAACAGCGCTCTTTGTTTATACAGTTAAGAAATGAATTTCCTTTGTTCTATATCAAACTGCGAAAAGTTGAACTGGCAGCTAGTTCAAAAAAAGGGAATCATTTTTCAAAACCCGTGAAAAATGAATCTGATTTTCACCACGCGTACCATTCAACTATACAGTGCTCTTTGTTTATACAGTTAAGAAATGAATTTCCTTTGTTCTATATCGAACTGCGAAAAGTTGAACTGGCAAATGTATGTTCTGATTATAACATTTTTCCTTTGTGTTTGCTGAGTTTTGATCGCTGAGCGTAGCATGCGGCTGGATTATTGTGTATCATGTAGAAGGTGAGAAAAATGGAGCAATTAATCAATTGTTTTAATACGGAATCGACTGAAAATATCGCCCAGTATTTATTGGGAATGTATTTAGAGCATGAGACACCTGCTGGGAAATTAGCTGGCTATATCGTTGACTGTGAGGCGTATCTTGGTCCAGATGATGAAGCGGCGCATAGTTATGGGATGCGTGATACACCACGGGTGCGAGCCATGTACGAAAAACCAGGGACGATTTATTTATACACCATGCATACCCATTTGATTTTGAATATGATCACACAGCCTGTAGGAATGCCTCAAGGGGTGATGATTCGCGGGATTGAGCCAGCAGAAGGAATCGAGCAGATGATTTCAAATCGTCATGGACGCAGAGGATCGGCGATTTCGGATGGACCAGGAAAGCTGGTCGAGGCGCTAGGAATTACCAAAGAATTATACGGGGAATCAATTTTTACCAGTCCGTTGCATTTGCTTCCAGAGAAACGCCGGATTCCCAAACAAATTGATGCATTGCCTCGAATTGGGATTCCTAATAAGGGGATTTGGACAGAACGCCCATTGCGCTATGTTGTCCATGGCAATCCGTACATAACCAATCAGCGCAAAGCTTCAATAGAAGAAAACAATGGATGGAGGAAGTAAAATGGCAAAAGAAACCATGATTACTTATTTAGACAGTTATTTGAACAAAAAGATTCCCGATTATGAGCTGGCGTTAGACTGGGATACTCGGAACCGCAGCTTTGAAATTGCTTTTCGTATTTATGGAGAAAATAAAGGACAGATTGAGATCGATGATGTGGATGGCGTAGCCTCTGAGGAAGAGATTATCGAATTTGAAGACGCGATTTTGCTGGTTGATCCTGAGAAATCAGTTTATGATTCGGAAGACTTTTTAGCCGTGATTCCTTATGAAGGCAAAAAAGGCATGAAGAAAAACGAACTAACGGCTGTAGTGGACTATTTGAAAGATGTGATCGAAGAGGGCCAGAGTGACTTGTTAGACTTTTTGGCGGATGATAGTGAAGACGCGATTTTTGAAATGACGTGGGATGAGGCGGTATTCAAGGCGTCAATCAAACCAACAGACAGCAGTTACCTGCCGTACCCAAGCTATTAAAATGTTCCACGTCTTCTTTCTATATTAGAGAGGCGTGATTCGTGAGAAAAAATAAACAAGTGAGGACCATGAACTAGGAGGGGCGATCAACATGAAATGGAATGAAGTCAAAGTAACAACGGAAAGCGAGGCAGTCGAGGCGGTCTCGAATATTTTAATGGAGGCTGGCGCATCTGGTGTAGCGATCGAAGATGCATTGGACTTTGAGAACTATCAAGAAGATCAGTATGGCGAACTTTTAGATAAAGAAACATTCTCAAGCTTAGAAGAAGGCGCAGTAGTCATGGCCTATTTCCCAGAAACAATCTTCTTACCGGAAATTCTGCCATTTATTAAGGACAGTATCACCGAATTGCCAGAGTTCGGCTTAAACATTGGTGAAAATATCGTGGAAGTCAGCGAAGTGGAAGAAAGCGACTGGGCAACAGCTTGGAAGAAATATTATCATCCTGTTCGTGTCACGCGCTATTTAACGATCGTACCAAGCTGGGAAAAATACGAACCCAAACATGAAGACGAAAAAATCATTACCTTAGATCCAGGGATGGCTTTCGGAACGGGGACGCATCCGACGACGAATCTAACCTTGCAGGCATTGGAGACGGTCCTGCGAGGCGGGGAAACAGTCCTAGATGTTGGAACAGGCTCTGGTGTATTGAGTATCGCCAGCTCGCTATATGGAGCAAAAGATATTTATGCCTATGATTTAGATGAGGTAGCGGTTCGTTCCGCACAGGAAAATGTGGATCTAAATGCGAATACAGAAAATATCCATGTCTCTGCCAATGATTTATTGGTTGGGGTAGAGCAAGAGGCAGATGTGATCGTCGCGAATATCTTAGCGGATATCATTGTTTTGATGGTGGAAGATGCTTGGCGCTTATTGAAGCCAGAGGGAACGTTGATCGTTTCGGGGATCATTGAAGATAAAAAAGATATGGTACTGGAAGAAATGTATGCACAAGGCTTTGAAGTAGATCGAATCTTCCAACAAAAAGATTGGTTCGCCATCATCTTGAAGAAGCCAGAGGAAGACTGAGATGCAGCGCTATTTTATTGATCAAGCCTATCAATCAATCGTCGAAATCAGTGGAGAGCCCCATCATCATATGTCTCGGGTGATGCGGATGTCCGTAGATGATCAGGTATTTCTCGTTTTTAACGATCAAACAGCTATCAAAGCAAAGATTGTCGCGATTGATAGTGATCACGTGCGACTAGAAGAAGTTGAGAAAGAAAAAATGCAACGAGAGCTTCCTATTCAAATTACGGTCGCCAGCGGATTTCCCAAAGGTGAAAAATTGGAATTGATCGTACAAAAGGGAACGGAGCTTGGTGCTCATGATTTTGTCGCTTTCCCGGGAGAAAGCTCGGTGGCAAAGTGGGACACGAAGAAGCAAAAGAAAAAACAGCAGCGTTTAAACAAGATCGCACAAGAAGCAGCGGAGCAATCCCATCGCCAAGTGTTGCCTACGGTTCGATTTGCTTCAGAAAAGGAACTGATTGCTAGCTTTTCTGAATATGAAGCGGTTCTGATCGCTTATGAAGAATCCGCCAAACAAGGTGAGCAGGCGCAATTAGTTCAGACTTTTCAACAGATGACAGCTGGTGAAAAATTGCTGGTTGTTTTCGGTCCAGAAGGCGGATTGACACCGAAGGAAATCGAAAAATTCCAAGCAGCCGGAGCGAAACTCTGCGGCTTAGGCCCACGAATTTTACGGACAGAAACAGCACCTTTTTATCTTTTGAGCGCGGCGAGCTTCTATTTTGAATTGCAACATTGATTTGATTGAAAAAGCTTACTAGAGTTTGTATAATAAGAACAATCATTTTCAGAAAATAAAGGGGGAACGTCACATGGCAAAAGAAGTTGAATTGACCGGTCCTGACGTCATCAGGATGGTTAGTACGTACATGGGAAAAGAGCACGTGGCGTTTGTACAAAAGGCTTACGACTTTGCTTATGAAGCCCATAAGCCTCAAATTCGCAAATCAGGAGAGCCCTATATCATCCATCCGATTCAAGTAGCGGGGATCTTGGCTGATCTACATATGGACCCTCACACGGTGGCGACAGGCTTTTTACACGATGTGGTAGAAGATACACCGGTTACTTTAGAGGATTTGAAAGTCGAATTCGGTGAAGATGTAGCCTCATTAGTTGATGGCGTCACTAAATTAGGGAAAATCAAATATAAATCACATGAAGAACAATTAGCAGAAAATCACCGTAAAATGCTGTTGGCGATGGCGCAGGATTTGCGCGTCATCATGGTTAAGCTGGCGGACCGTTTACACAATATGCGGACGTTAAAATATTTGCGGGATGATAAGCAGCGTCGGATCGCTCGTGAAACCTTAGAAATCTACGCACCGCTGGCTGATCGTTTAGGGATGAGCCGGATCAAGTGGGAATTGGAAGACACTGCGCTGCGGTATCTGAATCCTAAGCAATATTACCGTATCGTTCATTTAATGCGCAGCAAGCGTGATGAGCGCGAAGCCTTCGTAGAGGAAGCCGTTAATGAGATCAAGGAAGCGACACAGGAACTGGGGATCGAAGGGGATATCTACGGTCGTCCAAAACATATCTATTCTATTTATCGCAAAATGCGGGATCAAAAGAAACAATTTGACGAAATCTATGATTTGTTAGCTATTCGTGTCATTGTTGATTCCATCAAGGACTGTTACGCAGTTTTAGGAGCGATTCATACAAAATGGAAACCAATGCCAGGACGTTTCAAGGATTATATCGCGATGCCTAAAGCGAATATGTATCAATCCTTGCATACGACCATCATTGGACCAAGCGGCAATCCGGTAGAAGTGCAGATTCGAACGCATGAAATGCATCAAATCGCCGAATTCGGGGTTGCAGCTCACTGGGCATATAAAGAAGGCAAGACAGATAAGACTGAAGCAACACAGGATAACAAACAGTTAGACTGGTTCCGAGAAATTATTGAGCTCCAGGACGAAAGCTACGATGCTTCCGAATTTATGGAAAGCGTCAAAGGCGATATCTTCAGCGACAAAGTATATGTATTTACACCGAAGGGTGATGTCACGGAGCTACCAAAAGGCTCTGGCCCCTTGGATTTTGCGTATAGTATCCATACCGATGTCGGCAATAAAACGACCGGTGCCAAAGTAAATGGCAAGATGGTACAGCTGGACTATAAACTGAAGAATGGTGACATCATCGAGATTATGACTTCAGCCAATTCCTTTGGCCCAAGTCGCGACTGGTTGAATTTAGTCAAAACCAGCAAAGCGAAAAATAAAATCAAGCGCTTCTTCAAAACACAGGACCGGGAAGAAAATGTCACGAAGGGCCATGATGCGGTGGTTAAGTGCATCAATGATCTTGGATTTGTACCGAAGGAAATGCTGACTAAAGACAAGCTTGCGGATGTCTTGGACAAATTCAACTTCCATAGCGAAGAAGACCTGTATGCGGCGATCGGTTTTGGTGAAATGAGTGCGTTAACCTTTGCCAATCGTTTGACGGAGAAAGAACGCCGTGAACAAATGAAACAAAAACAACGGGATGCCGTTGACGAAATGGTCAATAATCCCAAAGAACCAGAAAAAATCAAAGTTCGTCATGAGGGCGGCATCGTCATTCAAGGGATCGACAATTTATTGATTCGCATCAGTCATTGCTGTAATCCAGTTCCTGGAGATAGCATCGTTGGCTATATCACGAAAGGTCGCGGGATTTCGATCCACCGGACAGACTGTCCAAATATTACGAAGCAAAAAGATATCCAGCAACGGCTGATTGAAGTGGAATGGGAAGATACAACCAATTCTGTTCAAGAATACAATGCGGATTTAGAAATTTATGGCTTTAATCGTGATGGTCTATTGAATGATGTCTTGAACATTGTTAGTGGTATGACAAAGAAATTAGTCAGTGTTGAAGCGAAACCCACGAAGGATCGTTTGGCGGTGATTAATTTGACCTTTAAAATTCAAAACTTGAATCATTTGTATTCAATTGTTGATAAGGTCAAGACAATACCGGATGTTTACAGTGTGAAACGGACGAAGGGCTAGAGAACAAGGAGGCTTTTATGCGAGCAGTTATTCAACGAGTGAGTGAAGCAAGCGTGACGATTGATGAAAAGATCGTAGGCAAAATTGATCGTGGATTTATGATTCTCCTAGGTATCCACGAAGAAGATACAAAAGCAGATGCAGATTATCTGATTCGGAAAATTCCACTATTACGTGTATTCGAAGATGAAGAAGGAAAAATGAATCAGTCTCTGCAGGATGTCGGCGGCAGTGTGCTGAGTGTGTCACAGTTTACTTTATATGCGGATACTAAAAAAGGCAATCGACCAAGCTTTATAAAAGCGGCTCGTCCAGAAACCGCGATACCATTATATGAGTATTTCAATGACGGATTACGCCAAGCAGGATTAACAGTAGAAACTGGAGAATTCGGCGGCGACATGGATGTCGCATTAGTCAACGATGGTCCAATCACCATTCTTTTCGATACAAGAGATAAGTAACAAGTAAAGTACAAAAGTCAGAAGACTTTTGTACTTTTTTTTCAGTTCTGCTTTTTGTAGTTTTTAAACGATTAGAGACAATATATTAATTAAAAGAGAATTCTAGCTCGAAATGTTTAGCAGAATGATATGCGAAGCGAAAATAAACTCATTTTTCTGTTTTCTAGAAAAATGTCTACCTTGATCAGAGCTAGCTGCGAGTCCAACTTTTCGCAGTTTTTAAAGTATGAGATCAATTTAAATGATTAAATGTAAACATCTTACAAGATGTTTAGTTGAATCGTATGCGTACGAAGATAAACTCCTTTTTCTACGGGCTCCAGAAAAAGGAATACCCTACCAGTGAGCTAGCTGCGAGTTATTTCTTAACCAGTGAGCTAGCTGTCAGTTCTGCTTTTTGCAGTTTTTAAAGCATGAAAGGAAGCAAACCTTTGAAAGGTGAACATTTTTCGAATTGTGTGATTGGATTGTCTGTAAACGTAAATAAGGTCATTTTCCGAATATTCCAGAAAAAGGAAGGGAGTAAAGTGGAGTTTCCTCTACCTTTTCTAGAAGAAATAAGCGATAATTGAACAAAATGATTCAAAATAGGAGTGTCGAATTGATGGAAACGAGGACAGAACAGGATTCAATGGGCTCGATTGAAGTGCCAAAAGAGGCTTGGTGGGGGGCACAAACCGAACGAAGCCGTCAAAATTTTAAAATTGGCGGAGAAAAAATGCCGCCGGAATTATTGCATGCTTTAGTACTAGTCAAAAAAATGGCAGCGACGGCCAATCAACGAACGGGGAAATTAGCAGCAGAAAAGGCATTAGCTATCCAACATGCAGCTAACTTGTTATTAAAGGGAGAGCACTGGGATGAGTTCCCATTAGTAGTTTGGCAAACGGGCAGCGGGACTCAAAGCAATATGAACGCCAACGAAGTCATTGCTCATTTAGCGAGTCAAAAAGATTTAGCGATTCATCCTAATGACGATGTGAATATGTCCCAAAGCTCTAACGATGTTTTCCCCACCGCTCTGCATATTGCAGGGACTTTTGCGATTGAGAAAAATCTTTTACCAGCTATTCATGAAATGATTGCTATACTGGAAGAATTGGAAGAAAAAAACAAACATGTGATCAAAATTGGACGGACACATCTGCAGGACGCAACACCAGTAACCTTTGCTCAAGAGATTAGTGGCTGGCGTGCTGCCTTAGAGCATAACGAAAACATGTTGATCAATAGTCTAGCTGAGCTTCGTCAGCTAGCCATCGGTGGAACAGCTGTAGGAACGGGCCTGAACGCCTCAAAAGCGTATGAAGAAGCCTTCATCGAAGCGCTAAAAGAAGAAACAGGGATTCATTTTATCAGTGAGTCTAATAAGTTCCATGCTTTAGCAAATCGCGACGCTGTAGTGTTTGTCAGCGGCGCCTTAAAGGCGTTAGCGGCGAATTGCATGAAGATGGCCAATGATATTCGCTGGTTAGCAAGCGGACCACGCAGCGGTTTAGGGGAGATTACTTTACCGGCTAATGAACCCGGCAGCTCGATTATGCCAGGAAAAGTTAATCCGACCCAATGTGAAGCATTAGCGATGGTTGCCGTTCAAGTGATGGGGAATGACACGACTATCGGTGTTGCCGCTTCTCAGGGGAATTTTGAGTTGAATGTCTATTTGCCGCTGATTGCTTTTGATTTGCTGCAAAGTGTTCGCTTATTAACAGACGCGCTCCATTCATTTAGTGAGAACTGCTTGAAGGGACTCGTTGTAAATGAGGAACGGATGGCTGAATTACTAGAGCGATCATTAATGCTGGTAACCGCGTTAAATACGCATATTGGTTATGACAAGGGAGCAGAAATTGCGAAAAAAGCCTTCAATGAAGGAACAACACTAAAGGAATCAGCCTTAGCATTAGGCTATGTATCGGAAGAAGAGTATGAAGCCTGGGTTCGTCCAGAAAAAATGATTGGAGAGAATGACATTGACTATTTATGATGACGCATTGGCCGCCCATAAAAAATGGCGCGGAAAGATCGAAGTAACGAGCCGAGCAAAAGTACAAAACAAAGAGGATTTGTCTTTAGCCTATACACCAGGGGTTGCAGAGCCTTGTCGAAAAATCGCTGAGGATAAAAAGAAAGCCTATGACTATACTTGGAAAAGCAACAGCGTCGCAGTAGTGACAGATGGAACAGCTGTTTTGGGTTTAGGGGATATTGGACCAGAAGCGGCTTTGCCTGTAATGGAAGGAAAAGCGTTACTCTTCAAGGAATTTGCTGATATTGATGCGGTGCCGATTTGTCTGGATACGAAAGATCCACAGGAAATCATTCAAATTGTTAAAGCGATGGCACCGACATTTGGCGGAATCAATTTAGAAGATATCAGCGCTCCTCGTTGTGTGGAAATTGAACGTGCTTTGATTGACGCGCTAGACATTCCCGTCTTTCATGATGACCAGCATGGTACCGCTGTGGTAGTGACCGCAGCCTTGATTAATGCATTAAAGCTCGTTAAAAAAGACGCTAAGGATTTAAAGGTAGTGATTTCAGGAACAGGGGCGGCCGGTAGTGCGATCATTCATATGCTGGTTGATCTTGGTGTAAAACATATTATTGCCTTTAACAAGGATGGCGCCTTAAATGACCAAATGACCAATGCAACATTCGTTGAAAAAGAAATCTTAGAGCTGATTACGCAAAAAGATTTTACTGGCACGATGGCAGAAGCCTTTGTCGGTTCGGATGTCTTTATCGGTGTTTCCGCACCGAATCTAGTAACAAAAGAAATGGTTGCTTCGATGAATGATGGCAATATTGTCTTTCCTATGGCGAATCCTGAACCGGAAATTACGTATGCAGAAGCAATCGCTGGCGGTGCTTCTGTAGTGGGCACAGGACGCTCTGATTTTCCCAATCAAATCAATAATGTCTTAGCTTTTCCCGGCTTATTCCGTGGCACCTTTACTGCTGAAGCGAAAAGAATCACTCCACGTATGAAATTGGCTTGTGCTCATGCCATTGCTGATTCGATTCCGTATTCAGAATTAACGTCAGATTACATTATCCCATCTGCTTTTGATAAAAGTGTGGTGGATTTGATAACCATGAAGGTCGCGGAAGCTGCCAGAGAAGATGGTGTGACACGATAGTAAAATCCTTGCTCTATCAAGGGTGGAAAGAACTTTCTATCGACAATTTTCAATTGGTAGAGTAGTTTGGAAGCAATAAATCCAGCTATAGAAGGTGATCAAATGGAAATTGGCCAACGAATCAAAATAGAACGTCAAGCGGCTAAATGGACACAGGAGCAATTAGCCGATAAAATCCTAGTATCAAAACGGACCATCTCAAATTGGGAAACAGGTAGGACACTTCCTGATATAGAAAGTGTGCTGCATTTATCAAAAGTCTTTCAAGTTTCCTTGGCTGATCTATTAGTCGAAGATTCGGCTGTGGTAAATGAAATTCAACGAAAAGAAGAGCTTGCAAATATAGCGGGTCTTTACTATGTGGGGCCTGTGTTGACCGGAATCATTTTGATTCTGATGGTGTACCTGCCAGCAAAAATCGTTCATAGCGGCATACTATATTTTATCATAGCTGCTTCATTGACCAATTTGATAACGTTGTTTGCATTTAAATGGAAAATTGCCAGATTGAAAAACAAAGAGGACAAATTTTACAAAGAAATGAAACAAGTGAAAGTTGTGGGGATAGGGATGGTCGTGATTACCTGTATCTTTTTACTCGTATTATATTTTATATAGAAATGGGGACCACGAAATGAGTAAAGTATTCAAAATGAGCTTTTCCTCGATTTATCCAATGTATATCCAAAAGGTTGAGAAAAAAGGACGAAGCAAGGAAGAACTTGATCAGGTTATTTATTGGTTGACAGGCTATGATGAACAAGGATTACAGAAACAGATCGATAGCGGGGGTGATATGGAAACCTTTTTTGCGGAGGTTCCTCAACTGAATGAAAATGTTGGATTGATTAAAGGTGTAATTTGCGGCTATCGGGTGGAAGAGATTGAAGATCCATTAATGCAAAAAATCCGTTACCTTGATAAGCTGGTGGATGAACTGGCTAAGGGGAAAAAGATGGAGAAAATCTTACGTAAATAGAAGTGATAACGAGTCTAGTAGGCTCGTTTTTTTTATAACCTTCTTTATCTAATGTAGGGATGATAGAATAGAAAAACAAAAGTTAAAGTTAGGATGAAGGTAGAGTGGAAAGACAGATGTTTAAAACTACTAGTCGAATAGTTGTCATCGTATTTGGTTTCTTTATGTTCTTCATTTTTTATAGTAATTGGCAGATGGAGAAAGAATTTATTACAAGTGAAAAAGGGCGAACACTAGGAACTATCCATATTGAAAAAGGAGTACAGACGATCAACTTTCCAGAAAATAATTACGGTGTAGCATTTAAAGGTTCAAAACGAGAAGAAGGCGAACGAGTATATATTTATTTTCAAAAAAATAAACCTTATCGTATTTCAACCTCTAAAAATCATTATCAAACAAAAAAAGAATTATATGGCCCAATAGCTTCAGGAATCTTTTTGATTGGTTCGATGTTTTCTCCGAATGTTAAGTCATTAAGACAACAAAGTCGTATGAAAAATAGAGTTATAGGCTAAAAAAACTGTCAAAACCTTGTTCTAACAGCATGATACGATACGTGTCGTAAAAAAAATTACTCGTGCTACATACAGTGGCTACCTTTTTCAACCATTTATCAGGATACTCGAAGTAGGAGGCGATACCAATTGAAAATCGGCGATAAGATTAAAGAGCAGCGATTAAAAAAAGAATGGACACAAGAGCAATTGGCTGAGCTCTTGAATGTTTCCCGTTCGGCAGTCTCCAGCTGGGAGGTTGGCAGAAATTATCCAGACTTAGATACGATTGTTGCAATTAGTGATTTGTTCGGTATCTCTCTTGATCAATTGCTGAGGGAGGACAAAGAAATGACAAAGAACGTTTCGAAAAAAATTAAAATGAACAAGATTTACAAAATTATCCTAGGGATTATTGCAGTACTAATGGTTGGTTATTTAGGCTACAATCAAAAGCTGCGCATGGATGAAAGCCGCTATCGAAGGAATCTCAGTGAAAATGGGTGGACGAACTCGTCAGAAAGTAACTATCGAATGGATCGTAATCAATATGAGTTAAAAGAAACAGATGTCTCATATTGGACTTATGTTATGCCTGTAGTGGTGCGGGGATTTCCTTTACGCGAGGACAAGATTAATGTAATTGCTCGAAAGAACAATATTGTTGTAGACGTGCAAGATGATAATTCTTACGAGACGGTTATTTCTGATTCATCAAATAATTTAACTGTGACAACGAAGATCGATAAAAATGGTCGGTTGTTAGAAAAAAATCCTAAATGGTCTCAAGCTAAAACGGATAAAGTTGAAACGTATCTTAAAGAGCATCAAAAGGACTATGAGACATTGATTGCTAAGACAATCGAGAAACGGAAGCAAATTATTCGTTAATTTTGAAAGACAGACAGCCCCCTCACAACTTTACTGTGAGGGGGCTACTGATTTGTCAATCATATAAGAATAATTAATTGGGTCGATTAGCAAAACAAAGAGGGACCCGTGAATTTATTTTTATAATTCGTTATAGTGGAGATAGGATGATTAATAAACGGCAAGAAGTAAATCAAGCTAAAAAAGGCATGCAGCAAAAATCAACTGAAAGGGAATTGGGTGAAGACATGTATGTAAAGAATGGTACCGGCAGATTAAAAAAAGTTCTTTTATCTAAACCTAAACATGTTAATAAAGCAGAGCAAATCAATGAAATTGCTAAAAAATGGGATTTAAAGCAAATCGATGAAACATTGATCCAACAAGAATTTCTCCGATTGCAAAAACTGTACGAGAAGCTTGGTATTGAGGTGACGGTTGTAGAGACAACAGGGGAGAAGCCTCATGCGATGTTTGCCCGGGATCTTGGCGGCTGTGTAAGAGAAGGCTATATATTGGGCAAGTTTAAGCACGCAATTCGAAAACAAGAAACCAGTTTCTTTCAAAAGTCTATGGAGACTGCTGGAGTCCCGATGATTGGACAAATCACTGGAGAGGGTACGTTTGAAGGTGGTGACTTTGCTTTTTTAAATGAAAAGACGATCGCTGTGGGCATAGCAGATCGGACAAATATGGGTGGGGTCATGCAAATTCGTGAATTATTAGAGCCACTAGGTTATTCCGTTCATGCCGTGCAAACGGAGCCCGCATACCTACATTTGGATATGTGCTTCAATTTGGTAACACCTGATATTGCTATCGGCTATAAAGAAGGGCTGCCAGCAGATTTTCTTGAACTGTTAGAAAAATTAGGGATAGAATTAATTTCTGGAGGAGAAGCAGAGATTTTCCACCACGGATACAATGTTCAAGCTATCGGTGACAAAAGAGTGGTCTCCTTAGCCCAAAATAAAGAATTAAATAAAGAAATGAGAAAAAGAGGGATCGAAGTATTTGAATTAGACATCACAGAGTCATTGAAATTAGGTGGTGGTATCCACTGCATGACCTTCCCCTTAAAACGAGAATAAGGAAACAGTGACAAGGTAATTTTTTTAAACTTATGGCAGTCCATCCCTACCGCAACTATGCTGGTGGGGATAGGCTGCCTTTTTGTTTATATAAAGAACGATTTAACAATAGTTGTGCCATTTTTTTGCAAGACAAATAAGCATCAAGCCGATGTCGTTTTTTCCATCGCCGATTGTAAAATTAAGCTAGACAACTAAAAAGTCACTTGTGCTACACTCAAAATAGTTCCGACCAAAGAATTATAAGGAGTGAGTACAAATGACCTATACCCATCTTACAACAGACGAACTGGTTTTGATAGAGTCTTATTTCAACATCGAGGAACCTGTCACCCTTGTCGCGCGACGATTAAATCGTTCAAGACAAACGATCTATAATGTTTATTCCTTTCTCAAACAAGGAAAGAATGCGCTCGATTATTACCGACAATACAAACAGAATAAATCCCGCTGTGGACGCCGTTCAACCGTTTTATCTGAGAAACAATCAAACTTTGTTCAAAAAATGGTGGCTCAAGGATGGACGCCTGATGTGATTGTTGGTCGCGGAGAGTTCCCTCTTGATTGCTCTGTTCGTACACTCTATAGAATGTTTAAAAACGGTGTTTTTGATGCCCAGTCCTTGCCCATGAAAGGAAAGCGTAAACCAAACGGTCATCGAGAAAGACGTGGAAAACAAGCTTTTCGCAGAACGATTCATGAACGAAACAGAATCTATCCACGCCTGTCCAAGGAATTTGGACACCTTGAAGGCGACACTATTGTGGGTGTTAAGCACAAGAGCGCTGTTATCACGTTAGTTGAATGTTTGTCAAAAGTAATCATCACTTTGAAACCTTCAGGCAGACGGGCAGAAGATATCGAAAACAGGTTAAATGATTGGTTCAAATCCCTACCTAAACATCTGTTTCAATCGCTGACGTTTGATTGTGGAAAAGAGTTTTCTAACTGGCAATCTATTAGTAATAAAAATGATATCGCCATCTTCTTTGCAGATCCAGGAACCCCTTCACAACGAGGGTTAAATGAGCACTCAAATGGCTTGCTACGAAGAGATGGCCTAACTAAAGCAATGGACTTCAGAGAAACAGATGAAGTCTTTATTCAATCGGTTGCTTCAAAGAGAAATCATATCCCAAGAAAATCATTAAACTATCGAACACCGCTGGAGGTATTCTTGAGCTGCATGAATGATGAGGTATTGTCTAGCTTAATTTGACAAATCAGACATTTAAAAAATTCCTCAGATCACTAACCGTGTATTATTTCCGCTTCTTTCGTTTCCTCGAATTCCTTTTCCCCTCTTTCGTCCGCTTCATCAATTCATCATTTTTTTCTCGTTTCTTTTGCTTCGCGCTTTTTGGTTTCTTATAGTTCATAGAAGGGGATTTTTCAGCTGAGAGAGCCATCGGCCTTGGCATCGAGGATTTCTTCTTGGCTGGTGGTTCCTTCACTGCTGCCTGGCTTGCTCCGTTAGCTTGGTCGTTGGTCGAGACTGCGGAACTTTCCGTATCTGGTGCACTATTCTCTTCTTTTTCCTGCTCTAACTGTGCCATTCGTGTGTCGGTTAAGACGATGCCTTCTGGTAAAAGCTGCTTCA
>NZ_JXLA01000043.1 GCF_001886185.1 Enterococcus raffinosus
TATCTTGACTTATTACCACTAGACTTTATTAGTGTATTCCCTATAATCAATCATCTATAGTTTTTCTTAAAATGTCAAACATTTCGCTGTAAAATAATACACTATATTTTTTAAAAATGAAAGTTTTTGGGAATTTCTCCGGTTTTAGGCTAGCTTTTCTTAATGATTTTTATAATTTCTTAGGAATTCTTTCTTTCCTGACCTTACTGGAAAAAATTTTTCTTCTATTATATAAAGGAATTTCTTTTATTTTTTTCCAGAAGGAAAAAGAAACATGAGTATAACACCAATTCGCAAAAAAAACTGTATTTTTTATCCTCCGACAAATTTTTTCATTATTCCTATTAAAAAAAGCCTAATCTCACATAGAGACAAGACTTTACACATTTTTCTATTGTTAACTTTTCCAAAACGATTTCGAAAACAAAAGTAAAATCGGAAAAATCTCTAATCTTCCTGCCAACATAGCAAATGATAAGGTCCATTTTGACAAATCCGATAGGAAACCGAAATTTCCAGTCGGACCAATCGCTTTAAACCCAGGCCCCACATTGTTTATACAAGTCGCGACCGCAGAAAAGGTTGTTTGAAAATCCATATTTTCCAACGAAAGAAGTAAGAACGCCGCGACAAAAACTAGTAGATACAGTACCAAGTAGGCATGGATATTCCCGATCGTTTTAGGCGCGATTGCTTCACCGCCATATTCCAAGGTTACGACACTTCTTGAATGGATAATCTTTTTAAGTTCCTGCAACGCATTCTTAACAAGAATTTGGATCCGTGAAACCTTTATCCCACCACCGGTTGATCCGGCACAGGCACCAATGAACATCAGCAATAGCAAAATGATCTGAGAAAACATTGGCCATATATCATAATTAGTCGTGGTAAAGCCCGTAGTCGTAATAATTGAAGCGACCTGAAACACTGCGTATCGAAACGCCGACAGCATCGAAGGATATTGTGAGGCAATATTTATCGTGATCAAAAGTGTCGATCCTGCGATAATAGCCAAATACCCACGTAATTCTTCACTCTTCAATACCGGTGCAATTTTTCCAATCAAAAAGAAATAAATCAAATTGAAATTGATCCCAAATAGGATCATAAAGACCGTAATAACTCCCTCGATATAAGGACTGCTATACAAAGCAATCCCGGCATCATCCATCGAGAAGCCGCCAGTCCCAGCCGTAGCAAATGCATTTAAGAGACTATCAAATAGCGGCATTCCACCAAGGAGCAACAAGATCACCTGAACAAGCGTCAATACCGCGTAAATAACATACAGAATTCGAGCCGTAACATGAACCTTTGATACTAATTTACCTACTACCGGTCCAGGCATTTCCGCTTTTAGTATATGCATCGTTCTTCCCGAAGCGATCGGAATAAAGGCCACTGTAAAAACAAGAATCCCCATTCCCCCGATCCAGTGGGTAAAGCTTCGCCAAAACAAACTGGCTCGACTCAACCCGTCTAACGAGGACAAAATAGAAGAACCCGTGGTTGTAAACCCTGAGACAGTTTCAAAAAATGCATCGGTAAACGAGGGGATTTCTCCTGTTAACAGAAAAGGTAGCGAACCAAAAAAAGAAAGAATCACCCAGCTGATTCCTACAATGAAAAAGCCATCCTTCGCATAGATGTTGCGATGCTTAGGCTTTTTGCGACTTAGTAACGTACCGATTAACAGAACGAAAACAGAGACACTAAGATAGGAAAGCGTAGCTTTGTCTTGATAGATCAATGAGACAAGTACTGGTAACAGAAGAAGAATTCCTTCCACCTGAAGTAATTTACCAATTGTAAAAAGAATCATTTTTTTATTCATCGTTTTCTCCTGTTAACTCCTCACCAGATCATTCAAGCAGCAAATTCTGCGATCTGTCGTAATAATGACGAGATGGTCCTTCAATCGGATTTCAGTATCTCCCTTAGGAATCACAAACCCTCGTTCTCGAGAAATTGCAGCGATCAACACATTATTCTTCAATTTCACTTCAGAAACCTTCTTATTCAAGAAGCTAGTATGCGGTGTAACCACAAACTCTAAAGCTTCAATATCGTCATTCACTAAACGATGCAGGGTCCTAACACTGCTGTCATCGTCCTTATTATTCTTCGCTCGCACGAAACGCAGAATATGTCCTGCAATAATATTCTTAGGTGAGATCACACTATCAATATCCAGTTGATTCAACACATTGAGGAAATTGGTTCTTGTCACCTTCGCGACTGTTTTCTTTGCCTTCATCTGTTTTCCATACAAAGAAATCACGATATTTTCTTCATCCAAACCAGTTAAGGCGATTAAAGCATCAATAGATTCAATGCCTTCTTCCAGCAGCACTTCTTCTTCGCTGCCGTCCGACTCAATAATAGTCGCTTCCGGTAGTTTCTGCGAAAGCTCCAGACAGCGTTTAGGATTGTTCTCAATGATCTTCACATGAATTCCATGCTCTGCTAATTGGCGCGCCAAATAAAAGGCAATTCGTCCACCGCCTACGATAATGATTCGTTTTGTCTTTTGCTCAAATAAATTAATATCGTGGCAAAAGCGAACCAGATCACGGTGCTGCCCCATCACATGAATGCGATCTCCCGTTTTAGGAACGAAATTTCCATCTGGAATGATCAACTCTTCTTTACGTCTAACAGCGCAAATCAAAACATTGGTCTTAGAGACCTTATACAAACGATTCAATGGCACATCAATCAAGCGTGCATTTTCCTTAAGTCGGAACTCAGCTAATTCAATTTTTCCACTTACAAAAGTATCCACCTTAAAGGCAGAAGGAAATAATAAGATCCGTCGAATCTCGTTTGCCGCCTCCAGTTCAGGATTAATAATCATCGTCAACCCTAGCTGATCTCGCATAAAGGAGCGTTGTTTTAGATACTCCGGATTCCGTACACGAGCGATAGAATTTTGCGCCCCCATCTTTTTCGCCATCAGACAAGCCAAGATATTCAACTCATCCGATTCAGTTACAGCGATAATGATATCCGCTTCATTTACGCCTGCCTCCATCAAAATATCGAAGGTAGCGCCATTTCCAACAATGCCCAGCGCATCATATTGATTCACAATCGCTTCAACTTTTTCTGCGTGCAAATCGATGACGACCACATCATAATCGTAGTCCTCATCGGATAAATGCTGTGTCAGCGCCTTGCCGACCTTCCCAGCACCTAAAATAATAATTTTCATTCTATCCTCCAGCTAAAAAATGGTATTATAACTACCATTCTAGTCGTTTCCATAACAGAAAACAACGGACATTCAGAAAAAGAATATCCCTAATTTAAGTAAAATTAATAAACATTCGAATAATAATTCTTTGATTGCTTCTCTACTAGAAAAAAAGCTTTTTAAAGGTAGCTTTTCACCTTCAAAAAGCACACAATAAAACACCTGAGACCGCATTTTAGTCTCAGGTGTTAGTCTGTTTCTACATAATTGCTGTAATAAAAGTGATAGCTCCCAGAAAAACGCCGGGCACATTTGCAATAATAATCGGATAATCCTTTTTCTTTTGCATAGATGCATAAATGACCCAAAAAATACAGTTGACCATTGCCACCATCGGCTGAATCGGATTTCCTTTGTTTCCAGCTAAATTGTTCATGATTTGGGGAATATACGAAACATACATCAGCACAGATAACACTGAAGCAATTCGCCCAAAAACTAATATTGTATGATCCTTCTTACTCATAAAAAACACCTCTAACTTCTTTCCATACTAAAATAGTACCGTAAGTCATGAAAAGAAGCGAAAAAAAAGCCCTAACCCTGTTTAACAGGATTAAGACTTCAAGTTTCTTAAGCTTCTTGAGCGACTGGGTATACAGACACTTGTTTTTTGTCGCGACCTTTACGTTCGAAACGTACCACGCCGTCAACTTTAGCAAACAATGTGTCATCGCCACCGATACCTACGTTTACACCAGGGAAAATCTTAGTACCGCGTTGACGGTAAAGAATTGATCCACCAGTAACAATTTGACCATCAGCACGTTTAGCGCCTAAACGTTTTGATTCTGAGTCACGTCCGTTAGATGTAGAACCGCCACCTTTTTTGTGGGCGAATAATTGTAAGTTCATATTCAATAACATGAGCTGCACCTCCTATGATTTAGATTCTGTTTGGACTTCAATGAAATCCAAATACTCAGTTTCGATTGATTGCAAGCCTAGTAACAAATGCTCTAGCAAAATTTGCGAGATATTCATCTGCTCTTGAGTCATGGAATCATCCAGATTCAACGCCACATGAAGATAACCACCTTCATCATCGTTGGTCTCGATGTTCGGAATGACACCTGCTAGTGCATCCAAGCTGTTTACTGTACTGATAGCTAATGCGGAAACCGCCGAACAAACGATATCGCTACCGTATGGACCAGCTTCTGCATGACCAGTTAAAGTAAATTCGCTGATTTGACCTGCTTGATTTCGAGTGAATGTACCTTTGATCAACTTAGGCACCTTCTTTTTTATGCTTTGATTGAGTCAATGACAACTTTAGTGTAAGGTTGACGATGACCTTGTTTACGGTGTGAATGTTTTTTAGGTTTGTATTTGAAAGTAACGACTTTCTTTTGTTTGCCGTGTTTTTCAACAGTTCCTTCAACAGTTGCACCTTCAACGATAGGAGCTCCTACTTTTGTAGATTCGCCGCCTACTAAAACAACTTGGTCGAAGACAACTTTTTCGCCAGCTTCAACGTCTAATTTTTCAATGTAGACTGCTTGACCTTCTTCAACTTTGATTTGTTTACCGCCAGTTTTGATGATTGCGTACATGCTTGTGGCACCTCCTTATATAATATACTTAGACTCGCCATCCCAAGTGACCGAAGTACTTACTAACTTGTTCTGTGCGGTTGTAGCTGTGGGTTCCACAATTACAACATTCATAGTTTACTAAAAAAGATAGGTCAAGTCAATGATTAATTATTGACGTGCGTCCTGCTTTTTTCTACTATTATAAAGATGACAGCCAAAGCAGAAGGTTCCATCTAAGTAAAGCGAGGTGGCAAGAATGGAGTATCCAAAAGAATTGGTGGCGTTAGTAGCTGAACGTTCGAAGGATTTTCAGCTCGAAGGCTTTATTGCAGGTCAAGGTCCGACGCACCCAAAGCTGATGCTGGTGGGAGAAGCACCTGGACGAAAGGAAGTCGTCAATCATATCCCCTTCTCAGGTGCAGCCGGAAAAGAACTGATTCAGGCGATGGCTTCGATCGGACTCACTCGAGAAAATACTTATATTACTAGTGCTGTCAGAAGCCGTCCCTATAAAATAATCGAACGCATAAATAAACGAACCAAAGAAAGTGAAACCGTGTATCCTAATCGTACACCCAATAAAAAAGAGATATTGGCTCACGCACCGATTTTAGATTACGAATTGGTGTCTGTTCAACCAACAATCATTGCGACTTTAGGGAATATCGGTTTGCAGCGACTGCTTGGACCCAAGTGGCAGATCAGTGAAAGCCATGGCAAAATCTATCATGGTCCGGTCTTAGAGCTTAACAATGAACTAAATCAGTATCAACCCTCAAAAGAAGAATACACCGTCGTCCCTCTTTTTCATCCAGCAGCGATTTTTTATAATCGCTCACTCAGTGAAAAAATCAAGGACGATTGGCTAACATTAGGAAAATTACTAGAGAAAGAGGAAATATAATGCGCAATGAAATGATGTACCGCCCAATTATTAATGAAGACATCCTACACTACTTACGCACGGAACAAAAACAATTAACGGGAGCATTAGGAGAATTGGAGGAGCTGGCCCATGAAAATGGCGTGCCGGTGATCCCTCATGAAACGGTGGTCTTCCTTCAATTTCTATTGAAGCAAAAACAGCCGAAAAATGTTTTGGAGATTGGTACGGCGATTGGTTTTTCAGCCAGCTTAATGGCGGAAACTCTTGGAAAAGATGCTAAGATTACTACAATCGATCGTTTTCCAGTCATGATCGAAAAGGCCAAAGCCAATTTTACTAAACTAGGATTAGAAGATCAGGTAACCTTGTTAGAAGGAGATGCAGCGGATTTACTTAGCACGCTTGAGGGGACTTATGACTTCATCTTCATGGATAGTGCAAAATCAAAATACATTACCTTCTTACCTGAATGCTTGCGGCTATTATCAGAGGATGGCGTGTTGATGGTAGATGATATTTTCCAAGCAGGAACGGTATTGCAGCCGATCGAAGAAATCCCTCGAAAAAACCGTTCGATTCATCGGCACCTGAATGAGTTCTTAGAGGAAGTCACAAAATCTCCCGAGCTTACCTCTACTCTATTGCCTTTAGGCGATGGTGTCGCATTGATTTCAAAAAATAAATAATTAATGGCGGAAATTTGAAACTTTTTTGAATTTCCGCCTTTTTACTTGTACCTGAAAAAAATTGGCGTAGACTAAGGAACTGAAATGGAGGAGTTTCCTGTGAAGAACAAAAAAGTAGGAGGCATCATATCAGTCATCTTGGTGTGTATCCTCGGAATCATCTTATTTGAAACAAAAGACCATGTCCATGCATCAAAAAATCCAACGAATCCTCTACCGATTCCAGCACCTGTCATCATGGTACCAGGTACGAATGGCGATGTGGATCGTTTCGATAGTTTAGTTGATTCATTAAAGCAAACAGAAAAAAATGTGGATGAAATAAAAATCACCGTGAACAAAGACGATTCCATCACTTCCTCTGGTCATTTTACCAAAGACACGAAACGGCCAATCATTGCTGTCGCCTTTGAAGATGGCTCAGATCCCTCTCTGCCAAAACAATCACGCTGGTTTCAAAAAGCGCTAGAGTATGCGGAAAAATATTACACCTTCAACACGTACGATTACTTAGGCTATTCAAATGGCGGATTGATCCTAACTGGGTATTTAGAAAATGAACAAAAAAGCAATGACCCCTCTCTCTATCATTTAATTACCTTGGGTACTCCGTATAACGATACCTCTTGGGACTACAATGAAAATAGTACGACCTTCAAAAAGCCAAAAGCTGAGAGTGATCTATTAAAATACTATTTGAAAAATAAGAAGAATATACCTAAGAATATCACGGTCTATAACATCGCAGGGAATGTCGATAATCAAAACTCCGATATGACTGTTCCATTAACAAGTGTGCTTGCTGGACGCATGATCTATGGGGATAGTGAAAAATACAAAGAGATCATCGTGAACGAACAGGCGGATCATGGATCCCTGATTGAAAATCCAAAAACATTGAAGTTAATCAAAGATTATCTTTTTGAATCAGTAAAATAACGAATTAGCATTGACAAGCAAAGGTAGTTTTTCTATAATAGCTATTGTTGCAAAACTACTGTCACAGTAGCTCAGCTGGATAGAGCATCCGCCTTCTAAGCGGACGGTCGGGGGTTCGAATCCCTCCTGTGATGTCTTCAGCCCCTAGAAACGCTGGTTTCTAGGGGCTTTTACTTTGTTGTATACAAAAAACGCTCAGAGAAGCTTCTCCGAGCGAGGATGTCTAAGTTATTCCTTCACAGCTTTTGGTACTACTAATAGTGCACACATTGCTAAACCTAACACGATGAATAGAACGGCTCCCATCACATTGCCTTTCGTCAACATCGCAAAAGCAATCGTTCCGAACAAACTGGCAACGGTCAAAACAATGCCTGATTTTTGGATCCCTGTCAATTTGGCGAAAGAATTTCTAAAACCGATCGTCAATAATAAAGAGCCTACAAATGAAGCGATACCAAAAATAATGTGTCCAATCAAGATAAGATTTTCCATGTTTCCACCTCCCTCAGAACCACTATACTAGAAAGCCTGAAAGAAGACGAAAGTTGTGCTTGAAAATGACGAATAAAAAGTAAAACCCTCGTAGCCGAAAACGCTCTCTTCCATTAAACAATCTGATAACGTAAAATGGTTCGCCGCTTTTCTGGCGCTGTTTTTCTAGCATCGTTTAGGTAAATCTCTCGATGGTGATAACTTTTACGGGTTAAGCCATTTTCTGTTACAAATTGATCCATCTTTTGAAAAGAAGCTGGTTCATCATCAAAAGAACCTAGGTGCAGGATTTGAACACATCTCCCATCTTCAATCGTTTCAAAAGAAAGCTCCTGCAGCATATCATTTGGGTCTTTCTTTTGCACTGCTGCTAAGGAGGTCTCAAACATTTCTTCCGTAATCCAATCGGGTTGACGCAGCATGATTTTGTATTCAAAGCTTTCTTTATCCGTTAGGTCCTGTGTATTTTTAGTACTCCATAGACCTTCTAACGGAAAAATGGCAAACTCAGAGTATTCAAACTGCTCTTGCTGTTCAGGATGTACTTGATAGAATTTCTTATATCCCATCTTGATGCCCCACGCAACGGGATACAGCACACCTACTCGATTTGAAAAATCTTGATGGTTGGGGTTTCCTTCACCTTTGATCGTCAAAAACTTCTGTGGTGGAACAGTTACGATTTCCGCTTTCTTTTTTGCACCGTATAAATATTTTTCTTGTTTTTTCCATTCATATTTCATTTGTTCACCCTCACTTTCAACTTTATCCTCATTATAGCGAGTGAAACCTGCAACCTCGTGTCAGGTTTAATAAATACTTTTTAATTGATCGATTTTTTTGATTAATTGCTCGCGAACTGTGGATGGGGATAAAACCTCCACCAGACTACCAAATGATAGCAAGAAGCTATATAGACTATCGTTAACGGGATATTCGGCAGAAACGAGCAACCGCCCACCTTCCCCTTCTTCTACCTCTTCAAAATTTTCATAGACACGATACGCCAGCTCTGGATCAAAGGCTAATTGAATGGTGAGTCTTTCTGCTGTATAGATTTTTTCAGGCTGAAGGACTTTTTCTGGTGTGACGCGGTCAAACGATTCAGTTGTCCGCTTCAGCTTTTTGATTCGTTTAAGTTTAAAGAGTCGATCCTCCTGTTTTTCACAGCAATAGGCAAATAAATACCACTCTCTTGCTTTAAAAATGAGTTTCAAGGGTTCTACTTTACGATCTGAACTGGATTTCTCTCGACCGAAGTACTGAAAACAAATACGTGTCCTATGAAAAATGGCTTGCTCCAATGCTTGAAACAATTCTTCCTGCTGCGGATGCCAATCGGAAAAATCAATCTCGATCCAATTCGTCGTCTGCTTTTGAAAGACGGCGCCTAATTTTTTTAGCAGCTCTTGATTTCTCTCTTCATTCATTCCGTTAAATCCCTGCAACGCTGTTAAAATATGCCTTTGTTCCTCCTCTGAAATCAGCGAACGATTCAAAACAAACTTTTCAGGAAGAAAAATGCCGCCGCCTTTTCCCTGTGTTGTGTAAACAGGAATGCCTGCAGCGCTTAAAATATCTATATCTCGATAAATCGTTCGAATCGAAACTTCAAACTTCTTTGCTAACTCAGGCGCGGTGGTTTGTCCTTTATCCATTAAATAGTACACCATCTGAAAGAGTCGATACTCTGCCATGCTCCTCACCTCCATCTTTAGTATAGCATCGAAAACCTGCAGCCTGATGTCAGGTTTCATAAAAAAGCACTGCTCAATTTTCTAAGCAGCGCTTACTCCTCTATTACGGTTGCAACAAGACTTTCCCGATACTTTTTCCTGTTTCTAAAAATTCATGGGCTTGTTTTCCTTCTGACAAAGGAAAAACAGTTGGCTCGCTGATTGAAATTTGTCCTTTGGAGAAATAGTTGAAGAGACGTTCACTACGAACCTTGCGCTCTTCATAGCTTGTTAGATAATCCCACAAGTCTCCAGTTAAAATGCTTTTTGATTCTGACATTAAATCGACGGGATCGATTTTAATAGGATCGCCGCCTGCCATACCGAAAAATACAACCTTGCCACGATGTTGGATCAAGTCTAGACTTTGCTGAATGGTTGATCCAACACCGTCATACGCTGTCGCAAATTGCCCTTCGATCGTTTCAACCCACTAGTGTTCACGACTTGGATAAACCTGCTTCACTCCGTGGGATAAGGCCAATGCTTGTTTTTCTGCTGAGGAAGCAGAACCATACACCTCAATGCCATCAGCCACCAGCATTTGAGAAAGAATTTGTCCGACACCGCCACTGATCCCTGTGATAAAAACTTTTTCTCCCGATACATTTTTTCCAAGGTCGTGGGCTAAGAAATCTGCGGTCATCCCCTGAAGACCGATACTTGCGGCCAGCTTACTGTCGATTCCTTCAGGTAAAGGAATCGCTTGTTCACTTGGAACCGCCACATATTCAGCATTTGCCAAAGGGACATCTACAAATAGTACCGTCTCACCAATTTTTTGTTTCGTTACCTTGGCACCGACTTCAACAATAACTCCCGCACCTTCATAGCCGTTAATGTAGGGCGTGTGCTTTTCAATATGGTATTCCCCTCGTCGTCGATAAATATCTGCAAAATTTAAACCGATATACTCTACTTCTACTAATACTTCATGCTCATTAATGACAGGACATGGAAGCTCGCCATATTGCAAAACTTCACTGCCGCCAAAGGTTTCAAAATACAATGCTTTCATGGCAAATACTCCTTAATTTATTTCCTCAAATATACTATGGCTACCCTTTTTCAGCAAAAAATCAGATTGCATTTCGTTCGACGCTCTGATAGATTTTAATCACTATGAGGCAATCATCGAAAGGAGTGTTCTAAATGAAACTAGTTCTCTTACCTCAAGAATTATCTGTTTATCAGGTGTCCGACTTCAGCCAGATATATTTCACCCAACAACCTCTATTTATTGGAAGAACTGATGAAGAAAATTCCATTGTTTCTGCAACAGCTAATGTTCCTTCCGAGACTATCAAACGGGAAGATGGCTGGAGAGCCTTTAAGATTGAAGAGGTTCTGGATTTTAGTTTAGTGGGGATTTTAGCAAAAATTGCCACAGTCTTGGCAGAGGCTGATATCAGTATTTTTGCTGTCTCAACCTTTAATACCGATTATCTTCTAATCAAGATGGAAAAATATGAGGCGGCTGTCTCTGTCTTAACCCAAGCCGGCTATACTGTCTTATAAAAAGTAGTCAGTTCTTCACTTTCCAGCCTTTTATCCGAGAATAAGATAGGTCTTTAGTTGGACGTAACGCTTCCAGTTTTTCCTTATTATGAGAGTGTAGTAATAAATCAAAGACAAAATAAAGTGCAGCGTTCGTTGGTGGACAAACTAGATAATTGGAGGAAATGAAAATGAAGAGAAATGGGTTAGATATTATGGTATTAATTTTGGGAATTGCTTGCGTTGGTTTATTGACGGTGAATCGGTATATTTTCCGACCTGTTTGGAACTCGGAATTTCGCACAGAGCTTAGAGAAACCAAAAACGAAATTAAGGCTGGGTTAACTGATAGTCGCAATGAAATCAAAGAATCCTCTAAAGAAGTGAAAGAGGAACTAAAAGTGAAACGCGACGAACTAAATGACGACATGAAAGAGGCTAAAAATGAAATGAAAGAGGTAAAAGACGAAATGAAGGAAAGCTTGTCTCTCTCTTATTAATAGCGTCATAAAAAGACCTTCGGACGAAGGTCTTTTTATTCGATCTGTTGCTTCAATTTCTGCTTCATCTCTGTTTGGAAAAAAAGCGTGGAAAGAGTCATCAGTATCGCACCGATAAATAGTGTGCTTTTCAAAATATTCATGACTTTCGTATCAGCTAAAAAGCCGATGTACGGCAAATAAAAATGCGGGCGACCAATTAAATTTCGTTTATGAACCAAGCCCATTTCTGCTTTGTCAGTATTATCCCCTTTAACAAAATATCCCTCGATCTTATTATCTACCGCTAATACTCGACGCGTTTTAATTGCCTTCCCTTGATTTTCATAATACGTGATAGTATCTCCGACATGGATCGGTTCTATGACATCTTTTACAAAAACCAATCCATCCTTGTGGTACTCCGGGGCCATCTTGTCATCTGAAATGACATAGGGCGTGACACTCAGCACCTTTGGGATGACAATGGTTAAAACAGCTAATAAAAATAAAAGGAAAATTAGCACACCATAAAAAACAGTTATTTTTTTATTCTTCAACAGACCTTTCCACCTCCCTCAAAAAAGAAGCATCCCCTTATTTATATCATAGCACATTAATCATAGAAATCTATTTTTAAATCTCAAATCAAATAAAAAATCAAATATATTTTGACTAAAAACACTATTATGTTACTATTATTTTATAGTCGAACGGAAATCTCTCTCTTTTCCAAAAACGAAAGGATGTTATTTAATAATAGTGAAGACAAATAAAAACCGTTCTTTCAGATTCCAGTCAAAAAAAGGTGCTATTTTAATAATATTAGTTATTTTAATGCTTGTTTATTTTTGCGGTATCACCTTCACAGAAAAAGTCAAAAGCGCAGATATCCAAAAACTAAACGATCGCTGGACGTTTATGGTGAAGGGGCATTCAGATCAATATATCTTCGGAAAAACCGAACAACGTTTAAAGAATATTCAGCCAAATAGTGCCCTCATTATGCAACAACAGCTGGACATGACGCTGAAAGACCCGCAGATAGTGATCCGTACCAATCATCAATGGGTGTCGGTCTATATTGGTGAAAGGCTTATTTATAGCTATGCGCCAACGAAGCAGCAGAAAGATCCTGGACTTTTGCAATCGGCGATTCACCTACCCAGTAACTATCGAAAAGAAAAATTACGAATCGTCACAAAAACACCCTATGATTATTATGCTGGCATTCCTGCTCAAGTATTTATCGGTGAAGCAGCAGAAGTTGATCGCTACTTTATTCTGCACTCTCTGCCACAACTTCTGCTCTGGATCACCTGTTCTACGCTTATTGTTTTGATGATGATCCTTCTCTTCTTAAAGAGAAAGGGACCGAAGAAAGAGACTGTTCAAACCTTGATCTTGATCGGATTTACTTTTTTTATTGGGCTACAGTCAATTATTTTGAATGTTCCAGCCAGCACGCTATTTGAGCCTAAAACATTGTCGATCCTGTATAACCTGACAGCAATTCTGATCCCAGTCTTTCTGACCAGTTATTATCTTTTGAGAACCAAAAAATATCAACACTATTACTTTTATGGCGTTGGTTCACAGCTATTTCTATTGATTTTTGGTGTTCTGTGCATAATAGCAGGAAGGCTGTCGCTTCCAGTTGCGGTACAAATTTTTAGCGGATTTAACGTTTTTATGACCCTCTATACAGCGGCCATCGCGTTAGCTGAATCGGCAGATCAAAATCGATTTTATGTCATTTGTTCTCCAGGAATTATCATGGCTGCTTTTATTCACTGCTTTTTCTATATCCAGCTCTTCGCTGGAGCGGCGAACTTAACAACTGACTGGCCGTTGATTTTATTTGGCGGACTGATGATTTTGATCAGCGGCTATCATTTCGGCGAAGCGATTCGCTTCATTCGTCGCTACCGTATAAAGCAGCAGGAAGATAAACAGCAATTTATACGAGTGCACGAAAAACAAAATAACCTATTAGTCACCTTTAAACTATTAGCAGAAAAAGAAGCGTATATGAATAAAGAAGCACTCTCCTTAACTTATTTCCTGCAGCAAATGCGGGACTACTATCAAAATGAATTTCGTAAACAAGCTAAATTTTTCTCTTGCCAATTAATCGTAGACCAAGAAAATCAACTGCTAAAAGATGAAAACCTGTATTTACTCATTCAACTATTCGAAAAATTCTTAAACGATTCGAATTTCGGAACCATTGATATTTCAATGAAGCAAGAAAACCAACAGTTAATTATTGAAAGCAGCACAAGTGCGTTTACTCGTCATTCCTTTGATGAATCCGTCGAGGCAATTATACCTGTAAGTTCTCATCAAGAGTTAGAACAAGCAGTGAAGCGATCAAATGGCGATTGGCATTGGCAAAACAAAGAGAAAAAACAGTATTTTAAAATCACCTTAGGGTTATAAAAGAAAATCAGGGCGCCGCTTTATGGAAGAAGCGGTTCCCTGATTTTTTTATCGCTTGATTGTTGCGGTAGAACTTTGAATAAATGAGACTACTTCCTCTTCAGTAAATTGATTACAATCACCCTTTACTGAATGTTTCAAAGCGGAAGCGCCTGTTGCAAATTCAATTGTTTCAATTGGCAAATAATCGTTAATTAGACCATGTAAGATTCCACCAGTAAAAGCATCCCCACCGCCAATTCGGTCCACAATTGGATCAATTAGATGATTTTTTGAGGTGTAGCATTTTCCATTGAGCCACAGTGTTCCCTGTAATTCGTGGACGCAGGTTGAATGAACGCTGCGATTTGTAGAATAAAAGGCCGTTATGTTTGGAAATAGCTCCTGCATTTTTTGATAATAATAGACAATATCCTCTTCAGTTTCTGGAACACCTAATAAATAAATGGCGTCCATTTTTCCAGCTGAACAATAATCCACTAAAGGCAAAACTTTTTTTAGAAAAGCCCCCGCCTCACCTTGGCTCCAAAGACTTTGACGATAGTTACAATCGAAGCTTACTTTGCAACCAGTCTTTTTAGCCGTCTTGGTTAATTCGATGGTCAGTTCTTTCCAATATTCTGAAAGTGCTGGAGTAATACCTGAAATATGAAAAATTTCCACATCGGAAAATAGATCTTGCAGCTTCCATTCCAATTCACTCATCAATGAAAATGTAGAGTATTGCCGATCATAGATGACAGAAGTTGCACGTTGAGCATTCCCTTGCTCCACATAATAAACTCCCATTCTACCTTGCGCTTTTAACAAATAGTCAGTAGCTACTCCGTAACTTCTTAAATGACGCTCAGCTGCTTGACCAAGTCCATTGTCAGCAATCTTACTAGCGAATTGTACTTGATGTCCATAGTTAGCTAAGGAGACAGCAACATTCGCTTCGCCACCACCGTAGTATGCCTCTAATTGTTGCGTATGGTTCAGACGAATCCCTGTTTCGACAGATAGCCGCAACATAATTTCTCCCAAACAGACAATCTTAGCCATTTGCTTCTCTCCGAATCTTTTGCAGCTTTGTCGCATATTGCTGTGCAATTTCCGTTACTTTAGCGAAATCCCCTTCTGCAGCTGGTGCCAACAAATTACCACCCACACCAACCGCTACAACTCCCGCTTCAAACCAAGTTTGCATGTTCTCCAAATTCACACCACCAGTAGGCATGAGGTTTGCATGAGGCAGCGGTGCTTTTACAGCTGAAACAATACTTGGCCCGCTAACACTTCCTGGGAAAAGTTTAATGATATCTACACCATTTTTCAGCGCTTGCTGCATTTCTGTTATAGTCATGCAGCCTGGCAGATAAGGGATTTGATATAGATTGCACAGTTCTGCAGTCTCTTGATCAAAACTTGGACTAACAACAAACTCTGCTCCTGCCATAATTGCTAGCCGAGCGGTTACTGCATCTAAGACTGTTCCCGCACCAATCACTACATCCTGATCTCGGTAATCATTTACCAATTCATGGATAGCTGATTGCGCATTAGGGACTGTAAAAGTAACTTCAATCCCCTTCACCCCCCCGGCAATAATGGCCTGACTAGCTTTGACTGCCTCTACTGGAGTCTTTCCTCTGACAACCGCAATGACCCCGGCCTTTTCTATGCGTGATAAGATTTCTATTCTTTTCATTGATTTCTTCTCCTATCCATTTAGCAAAGCTCTTTCCAATAAGGCACCTGCTTGATGTTGTCCTTCTAAATTTCTTTCTCCTGAGAATTTCAGTACTCGCTCCATGTTGGTAATGACTACAATGATCATTGTTTCCTTGCCTTGACTATGAATATAGTCTAGGTCCATTTGAGCAATTTTTGATTCCGCTGTAACTTTATCGCCAACTTTTACTGATACATTAAAGCCTTTTCCATCTAACGTTACTGTATCGATCCCCATATGAACAAGAACCTCAATGCCATTACCAGTCTTGATTCCAATTGCATGCTTTGA
Organism: Enterococcus raffinosus; assembly: GCF_001886185.1. GTDB lineage: Bacteria > Bacillota > Bacilli > Lactobacillales > Enterococcaceae > Enterococcus_A > Enterococcus_A raffinosus. Next base: position 15,963 of record NZ_JXLA01000043.1, read on the forward strand.
AGGAAAGACGGTTGTCACTGTTCCGCTGACAGGAGCAAAAACGGCACCATCAACTGACTTGATCGCAAATCCATCTCCCATCATTTTTGTTGAAAAGACTTCATCCGGCACATCTTCTAGTGGAACATAACTGCCTCTAGCAACAGAATGTAGATTTACTTCGTTATTAAAGTCATCCTCTTCTGCCTCTTCGACTGGAACGAGCATATACGTGATTACAAAGGAAGAGATCAATGCAATCAAAATTCCCAGAACCGCAAAGATAAAGTATTGACCGATATAGGCCGGCAGACTGAAGATACTTGATAAGATATAACCATAGATACGAACACCGAAAAAGCTGATAAATGCCGATGCAATCGAACTACCGATAGTTGCGGCAATGAAAGCCTTCTTATATTTTGATAAAATCCCGAATAAAGCAGGTTCAGTAATTCCTAGTAAACCAGAAACTGCCGAAGATAGAACCAGTGATTTTTCCTCTTTTGATTTGACCTTCGTATAAATTGCAGCTGTCGCACCTGTAATTGCCATATTCGCCATGAACATCATTGGCATCAGCATATCATAGCCTTGGTTCGCAAAATTTTGCAAAGCGATAGGAGTCATCGCATGATGTAATCCAGTGAAGATCGCTATTGGGCGAATTGCCCCCACCACAACACCAGCCAAAACAGGAGAAATGGAGAATAACCAAGCCACACCAGCCGCTAATAGGTTTCCTAAGTGAATACTGATTGGCCCAATAACTGTCAAAGTAACCAATCCTGCTACGAATAAAGAAATAGTTGGCGTAAACACTGTCCGTAAAACCTGCGGCAGCACCTTATCGACCCAACGATAGATATAACTTAAGGCCAATACTGCAAAGATGATTGGAATTACCGTTCCTGCATAGTTAAAGACAGGTACAGGAATCACACCAAACAGCTTAAAGGCGGAAACAGAGCCTTCAGCGACTGCCGTAGTCATCGTCGGAAATTGTAGTGTGGCAGCGATAGCGACCGATAAATATTGATTTGTTTTGAAAATCCTAGCAGCCGAGGCAGCAACAAAAAATGGCAAGAACGTAAATACCCCACTGGCAATCATATCAATGATTAAGTAGGTATCTGTTTGGTTAGAAATCACATTCAATGCAACTAATCCCGCCATTAGCCCTTTGATCATGCCCGCACCGGCAATCGCTGGAACAATTGGTCCGAATACTCCAGAAACAGTGTCCATGAATAAGGATACTGCTCCTTTTTTCTCTCCATCAGCTTGTTGATTATTCTCATCAAGACCTAACACTTTGACAATTGGTCCAAAATAATCCGCTACATTCGTTCCAATGACTACCTGCAGCTGATCGCTTTGATACTTCGTTCCAACTACTTCAGCTATTTTTTCCAACTCAGCGTAATTAACCTGCTTTTCATCCTTTAAATTGAAACGCAACCTAGTCATACAATGCCAAGCATTATTGATATTCTCTGCACCACCAACATTTTTAATGATTTGCTTTGCTACATCTTCGTGCTTCACTTTTTTTCCTCCTTATTCTTTGAAACTCGACGAAACGTGTTTCCGTTTTCAACAACATAGTAGCATGGTCATACTCCCTTGTAAAACCAGTCCTTTTTTATTAAAAACAAAAGAAATCAGCTTTATATCAACGTTCACATAAAATTTATTTAAAAATTGGACTGTTTTTACATCTCTTTACTCTCTTTTTTTAGTCCAAATTGACAGCCCTATCATCTACATGTTTCAATGAGTTTGCAAATGATTCATATTTACGTACATTGGAGTGAAAAAAATGACACCAACAATCATTACTGATATAAAAAGCTTCGCAATCAAACCGGACCGTCATAATTTATTAGTCGTAAAGGTCGAAACTGATAAAGGGGTATCCGGCGTCGGCTGTGGAACTTTCCAATTTCGGCCATTAGCCGTTCAAACGGTCGTCGAAGAATACTTGAAACCTTTACTTATTGGTAGAGATGCGAACCAAATTGAGGATATCTGGCAAGTGATGAACGTCAACTCTTATTGGCGAAACGGACCGATTACCAACAATGCAATCTCCGGTGTGGACATGGCACTTTGGGATATTAAAGGAAAACTAGCTGACATGCCTTTGTATCAACTGCTAGGTGGTAAAGCACGCACAGCAATTCCGGCTTATACCCACGCTGTCGCAGATAATTTAACCGCTTTGTACGGTGAGATTGACAAATTTCTTGCAGAAGGCTATCGCTACATTCGTTGCCAATTAGGTTTTTACGGCGGTAATCCCAGCAAATTAGAGACCCCCGAAAATCCAATTAACGGCTCTTATTTCGACCAGGAAGAGTATATGCAAACAACGTTAAAAATGTTTGCTAGTATTCAAAAAAAATACGGTCAGCAATTCCAAATGCTGCACGATGTTCATGAACGCTTGCATCCTAATCAAGCCATCAACTTTGCAAAAGCTGCGGAAAAATATAATCTTTTCTTCTTAGAGGATATCTTACCACCAAACCAAAATGAATGGCTTGCGCAATTACGCAGTCAATCTGCGACACCGATTGCGACGGGAGAATTATTCAACAATCCCATGGAATGGAAGGAGTTAGTCCGCAATCGTCAAATCGATTATATGCGCGCACATGTATCTCAAATTGGTGGAATCACTCCTGCATTGAAATTGGCCCATTTCTGTGAAGCCATGGGAATTCGAATCGCCTGGCATACACCATCGGATATCACACCGATTGGTTTAGCAGTCAATACACATTTAAATATTCATTTACACAATGCAGCTATCCAAGAAAATATTGATGTGCCCCAAAATACTCAGAAGCTCTTTGGTAACATTCCAGCACCAGAGCAGGGCTTCTTTTATCCGATCGAACAAAGCGGAATCGGGGTGACCTTCAATGAAGAGATGGCTGCTGAATATCCTGTCGTTTACCGTCCCCATGAATGGACGCAAAGTCGAACACCAGATGGAACAATTGTAACCCCATAAGAAAAAGGTAAAGTCTACTTTCGGACTTTACCTTTTTGTGTTTCACTACATATTTTTAGCATCCATTTCTCTTGTGATGAAATTTCTAATCAATCCTTGAACGATGAATCTCACGATCAAAGGGCCGAATATACGTTACTGAGTAATCGATCGCCACGATGCTACTGTATTCAAAAACCTGTCCATCTTCCAAAATAGCTCGATTTGTAATCTGCATCGCAGGGGTTCCACGCTTACACAAAAGCAGCTTTGACTGCTCCTTTGAAGTGGTGATTGGGTCATAACTGGTAATATAATGGGATATACGAAACCCTTTCTGTTCGACATAATTTTGGATCGAATGCTCAATGACCTCTTGTGACAAATCTGGAAACATTGCTGTTGGCATTTTCGAGATTTCCAACTGTTCAATTTTGTAATTGACAATGCGGATGCGCTCAAAAGTCCACACCTCGTCCCCTTCATCAATTTGGAAAATCTTTTGTTCGTCTAAGGTGGCTGGCGCCTTTTTTAATTCAATCATTTTTGAGTCAATCCGATCGTAAGGAGTACGAGTCAAAGAATTAAAGATCAGTGGATTTTTCACCCATTTCTCATGGACAAAAATTCCAGACCCCTGAACAACGCGGACAATCCCAATCTCTTCTAAATTTTTCACCGCTTGCTGAATGGTAAATCGAGATACGCCATAGATTTGTGCCAGCTTTCGCTGATTTGGTAATTTTCCTTCTTTAAATTCTTCCTGATAAATCTTACTCAATATGTCTTGAACAATGAACTCGCGCTTTTTCATGTAGGGCTCCTTTGTCGGGCTTTTTTCTATTCCTATCTTACCAAAAGAAGCCAAAGTTTTCAGTCGGCTACCACGATTTAATCCGCTTCTTCTTTCTGTGCATGAGCAAAGCTGAGCCTTACTCGAAAAAACTTTCGCCTCACAAAAAAACGACCTTTCTCAAATGGAAAGGTCGCGAGCTTTTAATAGATTAATGATAGGAAATCTTCTTTGGTAATATTGCCAAAGTAATGCGTCAAATCGATTTGATCGATGCTTTCTTCTAGCGCTGTTTTCTCATAGCGTGTACCAATCAATTGATTTTCTACGTCCTTGATCTCACCTAATCCGAAGAAGTCTCCGAAGACTTTCGCTTTTTCGATGACACCATTCGCTACATCTAGACGTACTTCGATTGAACCAATTGGGAAACGTTTTTGCCGCTCCAAGTTAAACTCTGGTGAACGGCCATAGTTCCAATCCCAATTTTTGTAGTACTCATCAGAAATTTGATTGATAGCTTTCCAGTCTTCCTCATTCAGCTCATGAGTCTTTACTTGATCGACACTCTCTACGCCAAAAATTTGCAACAGGATCGCTTGGCGAAATTCTTCTGTTGTCATGTCTTGTTTATCTGCTGGCAAATAATCCTTAATATTTGTCACTCGAGAACGAATCGACTTAATTCCTTTTGATTCGATTTTGTCTTTTTTGACCTTCAAGGCATTGACCACTTCGTCAATGTCGCTATCAAACATCAAGGTTCCATGAGCAAACATCCGGCCATTGGTTGAATACATCGCATTACCGGAGAACTTTTTATCGTCAATTACTAAATCATTCCGACCTTTTAACTGAGCCCCTTCGATCCCCAGCTTATGAAGGGCTTCAACGATTGGTTCCGTTAATTTTTTGAAATCTCTAAAGGAGTTGCCATCATCTGGCATAATGAAGCTGAAATTCAAATTCCCAAGGTCGTGATAAACAGCCCCTCCACCACTTAACCGACGAACAACATGAATCCCTTTTTCATCCACGTATTCTTTGTTGATCTCTTCAATCGTATTTTGATTACGACCGATAATAATGGACGGCTCATTAATATAAAAAAGCAGGATCGGTTCGTCTAATGGCATGTTCTGTAATAGATACGTCTCGATGGCAAGGTTTATTCGTGGATCACGTTCTTTGTCATTTGGTACATATAGCATGTTTCCAACTCCTAGCTCCTGTTAAGGAATAAATTATTTTTAAATCTCAAAAACTTTGTGAGGCTGTGCCAATTCAACTGGAATGCCATTGCTTGTAGCAGCCGCCTGCTGACGTAGTTCTTCTAAATCGCCCTGTTGAGGCAAATGAGTCAACACTAGCTTTTTGACTGCCGCATTTTTGGCAAATGTGCCCGCTTCACCAGCTGTAAAATGTGCTTTATGGTGTTCGTTTCCATCAAATAAGTACGTATCTGCTAAAAACAGATCGGCCTCTTTGGCAAACTCATTGAAGGACTCTAGATAACCAGAATCACCCGTGAAGACAAAGACAGCACCGGTCTTTTCTTCGACAAAGCGCATTGCATAGCAAGGTACCGGATGAATCGTCTTCATAAACGTAACAAGAAACGGTCCAAGTTTCAATTCTTCTGCTTCAAAATAAGCGCGGCCTTCAGTAACGCCTTCCATCGTCAAATCGTTGAAATGAAATTCGTCTTCTGTGTGCCCATAGATCGGCAAAATAGGCTTCGGTGTTTGCGTTGGATAGAGCTGCCAATAATATTGCAATACCCCTAGATCCGCAATATGATCATGATGATAGTGAGTTAAGATCACTGCATCCAAATCCAAGGGATCCAGCTCCTTTTCCAGCTCAACAAGCGTTGAACTGCCAGCGTCTAATAATAAATTAAAGCCATCCGCTTGCAGCAAATAACTAGTCGTTCCTTGTCCTTCGTAAGGATAGGCACCTAAACAACCAAGGACGGTCAATTTCATGCGAATTCCCCCTGATCAATTTTTTCCTGTAACGCTTGATCATAGAATGCCGCACTTGCCGTGTTTACATAGACAGCCACGAAAAGCAGTCCTACGATCAAAGCCACAAAACCTAAGATATACCATCCAATAAAGGATAATTGCAATAAGATATATTTTCCCCAACGATCCTTCAGTAATGACCAAGCACGCTTGATGCAATCGCCCACACTTAAATCTGGATAATCAAATTTTACCCAAACAGCAAATTTGAAAATGATACTGATGATTGTTGTCACGAGTAAGAAAGCCAGTGTCAAAACAACATACAAACTAAGAATGCCGACATTCAACAAGGTAGAGACGTTGTCTACACTGGTCACGCCTCCTGTTGAAATCAGCGAAATGTACACACTGCTGCCCGCCTGCAGTAACAATGGAATAAAGAAAATTGCCGCTAATACATATTGTACGACTTGGGCAATAATATTGATCAGCATCAACGGAACGTAATAGCCCTGTTGAAAGACCACGAAAATTTGCCCTAATTCTGCTCGACCGCCACGCACGACGTACAAGCTGATGTAATAGAGGGCATAGCTGAAAGCAAATAAAACAAAAATGCTCAATAAAAATGAGATTCCTAATTGAAGATTTGTATTGCTGGTCATCGTGGAAACGTTACTGATCGCTCCTGTTAACAATCCAACAATTACGATCAACCCCACGTTGATCCCCCATTGACCATTCAGACGGTCTTTGGCTCTTTGACGATATTCACTTAGACTCATAGATACACTCCTTATTCACGATTCGCGGAAAATTTTTTTCTACGATTTTTTTAATTCTGAGATTTCTTTGGTTAAATGCTGTATTTTACGTTCGACTCGTTTGGCTTCAAGAGCAATTGGAACATTTCCTGGACTGAGCTTCTCAAACAATTTCAACTCTCTTTTTAGATGACTCAGCTCGGTTCGTTTTGTATCGATCTTTGTATTCCTGCTGTTAATACCCCTTATTCAAAGAATAGGAACAAACAAAAAATCCAATGCAACCAATTTAGCGACAGCTTTTAATAATTCTTGATTTCACCAACTGTTTCGTAATCTAAACGTGCAACAACTTCTGTGACTAGTTTTACTGTATTAAAATAATCCTCTTCATGGATGACCGATGTATGTGAATGTAGATAACGAACCGGTACAGTAATCGCTAACGAAGGCACACCATCACGGGTCAAGTGCATTTGTCCAGCATCGGTTCCACCACCAGCGATGACCGTATATTGGAAAGGAATGTTTAACTCTTCCGCCACATCAATCACAAAATCCAATAATTTTTTATGAGGAACCATAGAGGCATCGTAAATCAGGATCTGCGGTCCCTTGCCTAACACAGAGTCCGCTTCTTTCGGCGTCATTCCTGGTGTATCTCCAGCAGTCCCTGTATCCAAAGCAAAAGCGATGTCAGGATTTACGATATGTGAGCTTGTACGAGCCCCCCGCAAACCAACTTCTTCTTGAACGTCGCTGCCGGCGAACAAAACATTATGATGCTCCCGTTTAGATAGATTTTCTAATACCCGTAACGCGACAGCTGTACCAATTCGGTTGTCCCATGCTTTTGCGAGTAAAAATTTAGACTCATTCATTCGTTGGTAGTGAATATACGGCGTCACCATATCTCCAGGACGAATGCCCCATTCTTTTGCTTCTTCCGCACTAGAAGCCCCGATATCAATAAACATATCCTTAATTTCAAACGGTCTTTTACGTGCTTCCGGTGTCAACACGTGAGGTGGCTTAGAACCGATCACCCCATGGATAATCTTTCCTTTACGAGTTTTGATTTCCACTTGTTGCGCCAGCATGACTTGATTCCACCAGCCGCCGATCGTTTGAAATTCTAAAAATCCCTTTTCCGTAATCTTTGTTACCATAAAGCCGACTTCATCCAAATGACCAGAGATAAATACTTTGGGACCTCCGCCGCCTCCGTGTTTCGCGATCACACTGCCTAAACCGTCAAAGAAAATATCATCAGCAAAATCCTGTGCATAGCTTTTGAAAACTTCTCTGACCTCGTCTTCATTTCCCGCGATTCCTCGGGCTGATGTCAGATCGATCAATAATTGTTCTTCCTTTTTCTCCACTCTTACTCCTCCTGCTTTACCTCAAAAATAAAATACTACTTACTAGGATACTCTTCTAAAAAATGAAGAACGACCCTTTTTACCTATAAATCAGTATACCATTGTCAAAAAAATCTGCGTAGTATGTTGTATAATCACTAGGAGGTGATCGAATGGCACGCGTATTAGCAATTGAACTGACCATGATGGTAATGATCGAAAACGACCAAGACGAGGTACTGGTCCAAGACCGGAAGAAAAAGGATTGGCCCGGCTGGACCTTTCCTGGCGGACATGTAGAAAAGGATGAGGGCAGCTATGAGGCAGCCGTTAGAGAAATCGAAGAAGAAACTGGGTTAGTAGTACAGCCACTTTTGCGTGGGACAGCAGAGTGGAATCATTTAGCGAAAGAAACACGTGAGCTGGCTTTTCTTTACACTGCCAAAGTAAAGAAACAAGTAGTGCCTGATGATCTTTTTTGGGTAAAAAAGACAGCATTGACCACACAGCAGCTTGCAGGAACTTTAAATGATCTATTGCCAATCTTTTTTGGTGAAGAACAGCAAATTTACTTTGAAGATTAAAAAAATCAGCGTGCTAGGAAGGACACGCTGATTTTTTAATTAGGCTTGAACTTTTTTCAATGACCAAGTGCCCTTTTCCCGCATCGTGATCAGATGAATCACCCAAAATACAGCGGCAAAGGCTAATAGAACCCCTGATTGGAATAAAAACTTATCTAAAAAGGCCTGATCAAAGCTGACTGTTTTTCCGATCAATTCATTGTTCTGTACAAACCAGTAGGTTGGCGTAAAAGCAGCGATCTTATTCACCGCATCGGGTAAAAATTCACTTGGAACAAATACCCCGCCGACAAAACAGCTTCCCATTATAAAGATATTATTAATCCCGCTGATCGCATCTTCCTTCTGTAAAATACTGGTGATCAAAATAGAGAAACTAACAATCGCGACAAAGAATGATACTGTGTTCAGCAGGAAATACCCCATCACCTGATCCATGCTATTTCTAGTAACTGCTAATACGAAGGCTACAAATAGAAGCCAGCAGCAGACTGAATAGGCCAAGTTGCCTATTGATATTTTGCGAGACAGTTTCCGACGGGAAATGGGTGAACAGCTGTTTCGGCGACTGATTTCCTCCCGATTAAAGGCCAAATTCACTACCGCGTAACCGCTGAAGATTGTCATGAACATTCCATAAGCCAAGAGATTATAAATCTGACCCGTGACATTTCGTTTCTTCTTTTTATGGTAGCTTGAATCGAAATGTACTTTTCCATCTTTGCTCAAGGTTGTTTTTGTTTGCTTTAATAACTCCTTTTGACTTAGCTCTGGCATTTGCTTTTGATACGTCAAAAAGGTATTGAGATAGTTGTTTATCGTTGTGTCCACTAAGGATTGTGAAAAGGTTGCTGGACGGGTCTTGCTTGTTAGCTTCACGTCTTCTCCTTTAGACAATTTTTCTGAGAAATTCTTAGGTATCTCAAGAATATACTCTACTTCATCAAAGTAAAGCGCATCATCCAAACTCTTTTCAGAAGTATCCTTTAATTGAACAATCGTGTGTTGTTTTCCTAAATAATCTACAAAGCCTTTTTCAATAGCAGAATCATCTTTTGAGAGAACGGCAATTTTCGCACCCGTCAATTCTTCTGCGTCTTTAGTTAATTGACCGGCATAAAACATTGTGATAACTACCATAATGATTATCCCTAATGACAGACTCCCCTTATTCTTCTTCAGAATTTGCAGGATCGCTCTATAAGTGGTCATATTGCACCTTCCTCTCAAAAGAATAATTTAATAGGATAAATAAAATACCAACCCCAGCTAGCCACAATAAATTCGTATAAAAGGGATCGAGAGATTGATAATAAAACAGCTGATACAAGCTTTCACTAATTAGATTTACGATATTGATTCGTCCTAGCAATGGAACATGGACATCAATCCAATATTTGATCGATTGTGATCCCATCATTCCTGCTAAAAAGCTCATAATCATGGATATAGAGATCCCAATCGAAATCTTTTGTTGAAAGGCCAGCTTGGATAATGCATTCCCAATCAACGTCCCAAAAGAAATCGCCGTAAATGCACCAAGGGCGCAAACGAGTAGGATACAGTTCCAATGATCCCCAAACTCGACTTGATAAACAAAACGATAAAACATCAAGATCAAGGTCGTCTGAACGAAGAAGAGGACAAAACTTGCCAGCATATTGGCAAAGGACACCAGCAATTTATTCCGTGGAATCAAGCATAGACGCATCCCCTCTGGCGATTGATTGGCTTGTTGATCGTTCGCGTTGCGCAGTCCCCACATAAATCCGTACATGACGGTCATCCCGACTAACGTAAAGAAATAAAAAGATTTCAAGTTGAAGTTTCCAGTACCATTGCCATCTTTTACATAGCTCTTTTGTTCAAGTACCTGATTGAACATTTGTGGCTGTACCGTCCCAGTTGCCATCAACGTTTCAATTTTATCTGTATTTTGTAGATATTGATTCAAAAGTTCCTTTAAAACGGTTTGCTGCGTGCCGCTTTTACTAACAAATAGCTCGATAGTCTCTGCATCAATTTCAAAATAGCCGGCAATCTCATCATCCGACAATTGTGCCTGTGCTTCTTTTTTTGACAGTTCTTTACTCTTAAAGACCACTTCATCATCATCGTCTTTTATTTCCTTTAAAACCGTTTTAAACTGTTCTGCTTTCGTTTCATCTGTAGAGACGATCCCAACCTTCGATGTTTCTAAGGACATCATTTCATCTAAGTTGCCAAAGGCTAGATTGAACAATAATCCTAAAACGACCGGAAAGGCAAAGGTCCAAAAAAGCAGACTACGATTTCTTAATAAGACGCGCAAGCGATAAATAAATAAACGAATAAACATAATCTCCCCCCTAATCCCTTAATTCTTTTCCGGTGATTTCCAAGAAAACATCGTTTAGTGTTGCCTCTTGCGTGTGGATATTGGCGTACATAATTTTTTCTGTTTCAAAATAATTCAAAATTGGCAGCAGTGCCTTTTTCAAATCCTTAGTGGTTATTTTTAGATAGCTCTCATCATAAGTTACTTCCAAAATAGATGGGAATCCCTCAACCGTTGCCACTTGTTCTTCAGTCAATCCTGGAACCTCGATAATTAATTTTTCATTTTCGCGAACCATATTTTTCAGTTGCTCTTTACTGCCCTCAGCGATTACTTGTCCTTGATCAATAATCACAATATGGTTACATAAGATCTCGACTTCTTCCATATAATGAGTTGTATAAACGATTGTCGCTCCTTGACGGTTCAGCTCTTTAATACTATCCAAAATCTTGTTACGACTTTGTGGATCGACAGCGACAGTTGGTTCATCTAAAAAGATCAGCTCTGGTTTATGCACGATCCCACAGGCAATATTCAATCGACGCTTCAAACCGCCGCTTAGCTGTCTAGGATAAAATTTTCGAAATTCTTCTAAACCAACAAGTTGAATGACCTCTTCTACATATTGCTCTCGTTTGCTCTTTTCTTGCACATACAACCCGCAAAAATAATTGATATTGTCCGTAACACTCAGTTCTTCAAAAAGAGCAATCTCTTGAGGCACAACCCCGATTTTTTGTTTGATTCCATATTTTTCTGGTCCCATCTCTTCACCGAAAATTTTGATTGAGCCTCGATCATAAGTCAGCAATGAGAGAACACAATTGATAGTGGTAGATTTTCCGCTCCCATTTGGTCCTAATAGACCCAAAATTTCACCCTTTTTCACGGATAGGTTTAAATGGTTCAAAGCGGTGAAATCACCGTAGCGCTTTACTAAGTTTTCGATTTCAATTAACATTTGAAAAACTCCTTTTCCTTTTCATCTTACATTTACTATAATAAAATTAGAAAATTTATTACAGTGAGTTTCGGCCAATCATAGAATGACAAATGTCATTTTGTGAAGAAGTTTACGTGAAATCATATTTCAGCTAGAAGTTAGGAGAGACAATGAAGCATTTAAATAAATATTGGGCGGATTTTTTCTTCTTTGAAATTATCGGTATCGTCCTCTTGTTTCAGCAGGAGTTCAAACCACAAATGGTCGTCTACCTATTGGCCAGTATTCTCTTAGCCGCACCCGCCCTATTGCTGAAAAAATCATTAGGCCAAGCAATGGGGGTCTTTCCACTATTAATTTTAAGTTTTTTTTGGCCTATGCTGCTCATTTTTTTGCCAGCTAATTTGCGAATCTCCTGGCGAGAAGAAGTCATTTGGAGTTGGGGATTGATTGTATTGGTCATTCCTTTATTCCAAGATGGCTATTCTTCATCTGAGCACCTACTGATTTTTTGTTTAAGCTGCTTTGCTATACTCTTAGCTTGGCGTGGGAAAAAACAGATGGAACTAGAAGAAGCTTTTTTGCAGTTAAAGGATGATAGCTGGGAAAAACAAGAACTTCTAAAACAAAAAAATCAAGAATTGATACAATCACAAGAGACCTTCATCGATCTGGAAATCTCAGAGGAGCGAAATCGAATCGCTCGTGACATCCATGATAACGTCGGGCATTTGCTCTCTAGCGCCATCATTCAATTAGGAGCAATCGAAGCTATCAATCAAGCGGATTCTTTGAAAGAGCCGTTAACTCAATTAAAAGTGACTATTCACACTGGGATGGATAATATTCGCGAAAGTGTTCATGATTTGCATGAAACCTCGCTTTCCTTCAGAAAGGGATTGGACTTTCTTATTGCGGATTTTCAATTCTGTGAAGTGACTATTCGTGGCAATATCCCAGAAAATTTGACTCAAGAGCAGGATCGTACCCTATTAATGGTAATGAAAGAAGCCTTGGCCAATGTTATGAAGCACAGTAACGCGACCAATGTCACTCTTTCATTCAACGAGCTGCCGGCATTTTATCGATTACAGATTCTTGATAATGGAACGTTGGCTAAAAAAAGCGGGAGCGGTATTGGATTGAAAAGTATGCAGCAACGTTTAGAAAAAATCGGCGGTCAGATGCATCTCTCACAAACTCCCAATCATTTTATGATCCATGTCATCCTACCGAAAAATACTCACTCGGCACTCCGAGAAATCAATTGATGTAAGTTAGCCTTTACTTATTAGAATAAAAAATGAAGATTAAGGAGAAGTTGTATGATTCGTGTTGTCGTTGTTGATGATGATCCACTAGTTACAGAATCATTGAGGACTATTTTAGACCTGTCGCAAGAAATACACGTTCTAAATACGGGTAATTCTGCCGCTGAAGCGGTGAACTTATATTTGCAGGAACATCCTGATGTTCTATTAACGGATATTCGTATGGGAGAGAGTACAGGAATAGAGGCTGCAAAAGAAATTTTCAAGCAAGCTCCTGACGCTGTTATATTGTTACTAACAACTTTTTCCGATGATGAATACATCCGCGAAGCCCTACAGATTGGTGTAAAGGGCTATCTGATCAAGCAGGACCTAGCTAGTATCGTCCCCGCAATCAAAGCCGTCTATAATGGACAAACGGTTTTTGGAACAGAAATTGCCGGAAAATTAGCCTCCATCTTAACCAGTCAAGCACCACAAACTCAACCTACTATTGAGTTATCTGAACGAGAAGAAAGTATTTTGATTGCCGTTGCCAATGGAAAAAACAATAAGGAAATTGCCAAAGAACTATTTTTAAGTGAAGGGACGGTCCGAAATAATATCAGCCAGCTATTAGAAAAATTAGAAGTTCGTGACCGTACCCAATTAGCGATTTTCTATTACAAAAATTATCAGCAAAAATAGCCTAAGGAGATATTTTCCTTAGGCGCTTTTTATTATCAAAACGTTACCACAGCAAAGCAAGCCAAGGAAGAAATCCTCAATTGGCTGATGCTATATTTTTATTACCTCTTTTTCTTCTTGCCGCCATTCTTCTTTTTATTTCCACTGTTTATCGGTGACTTATTCTGTCTTTTTTCAATCAGCGATTGAACATAGGCTTCTTTCGGACTGAGGCGCTTATGTTTCTTGGGCTTTTGTGCAACAGTTGTCGCTGATTTCGTGGTTTCGACAGCAGTTGAATCTCCCGCAAAAGAATCACTTTCTAACTTTATAGGTGGATCATTAATTTCTATCAGAGGATCAACAGTTGGATCTTCCAATAGGCTTCGTTCCTTATCCTGCTCTGTAAATACTACTCGAGCATCCGCTAAACGAACCACTTCTGGATGAACCACTTGAACTAAAGCCAATCTTTCTTCTTCACTTAAAGTGGTGGGATTAATCCCTGTGGGCACAACGATTTCGATAGTTTCTGCCGCTTCTTCGGAAGGTTGATCCTCCTCAATTTGCAGCACTTCCATTACTTTTTCTAATGTATCCTTTGTCCCTGGGCGTTCAAAATCAACGAGCTTGACGAAACGGCGCACCCCGTCCTTTGTTTTAAAAATACTTAACGTAGTTAGGATCTCTAAACTTTTAGCTAGCTTGGCCATACTGACCCTCTCATCCGCGTCTCGGATCGTCAAAGTATGCTTCTTCCCGCTGGCATCCTCAAAAAAAGAAACCAAGCGAATTTCTAGATCTGGGTTCTTGCATTCCCCAGTTTTTGGTGTATCTAATACTTTTTTATAAAAACGAGCCACTTCGGTGAATCGTTGGTATTCTTTTTTGTTACTAAATAGTCGACCGATCACGGTTGTCCATTCTCCCTCTGCGGAAAAATAGTCTTTGAAATATACACAATATTTACGTAAAGCGTCATTCGGTTTAGCTGTTATAAATAATTCTCGAACTAAATCATAGCACAAGAAAGAAAAGTCGCTGCATACAATCGCATTCCGCAGCATAACAACTACTAGATACTCGATGACTGAGGCTGTATCCTGTGTGTTTTTGAAATAGGTAAGAATTTTAGCTTCTAATCGTTCCCGTTTCATACTAAATAGTGCTCTCTGAGTTAGTGGCTGTGTCTTTTGGTTGGCTTTCATAATAGGCTCGCTCCTTTTTTTGTATCCGTTTTCTTTTCTTAGAAATTATCATAACGTATTTTCTATAAAAAAATTTTCTTATTTTTTTTGCTAAATCGCGCAAAAAAAACATAACCCAAATTGAGCCGACCCCCAAAAGTTAGACCAAAAT
>NZ_JXLA01000044.1 GCF_001886185.1 Enterococcus raffinosus
CCCCTTGTGAGATTAGGACGTCGCCACGCTGAATTTATTCCGGCATAGCTCAGTTGGTAGTAGCGCATGACTGTTAATCATGATGTCGTAGGTTCGAGTCCTACTGCCGGAGTTCTAAAGACAATTTTTCGAAATTGTCTTTTTTTGTGTGAGCAAAGTATTTAAGGGATTATCATAATCGTGCTATTCTTTATATGAGGTGATGATAATTATGTATATAAATGTATCAGAGGAATTAGTAAAAAGGCTTGAAGAATATCAAAATAGTCGAATTGTTTTAGATTTAGATGATGGTGTGGGTCGCTACTCCAAGGCTGGTAGCTGTGCGCTGAATATTAGTTTTCGATTGTTGTTTTTAGATGAAGATCAAGATCATTCAGATTATACATTAGATGTTGAGAGCAACATTGGAAATATTGGTATCAAAGAGCATTCTAAACTATATTTGGAAGATGAGATGTCTTTGATTTTTGATCCTCGTATGTCATTGATTAAACTGAAGGGTCCTAGTGGCATGATTGATGGAAATGTACAAATGATTGATTTACGTGAAAAAAAGGAGCAAGCTCAATAAGAGCCTGCTCCTTTTTATTTGGGTCGATCCACATCTACAATTGCTGAGATGTGACTATATGAGTTTCCAGCTAAACGTGCTAGAGGAGCCAATTTTTCTGGATCAATGTACTCTGTTTCCTTGTCGAAAACTTTCTCTTCAAAATAATAGTTTAAGACTTCTAAAATAAAAAGGTCGCTGACAATGTCCCCATTGTTGTTCTTAACAGGAAGATATTGGTGCAACCTTACTTCAAAACGAATAGGCGCTTCACTAATCGCAGGTACTGTTACTTCTTTACTAGTTAACAGCGTTAGATTGTTATGGCTTAGTTCACTTTCTTCAGATGCTAAGGAAGCAGCGGACTGATTCATTTCGGTTAATATGGTGTCATTAACAATATGAATGACACCTTCATGTTGATTCAATAAATTGTAGGCTGTATCTTTCATTTGTTTATTCTTCCGATTAATCGAAAGGCTGACCAGTGGCAAATCTTTAGCAACAATGTTGAAGTAACTGAACGGTGCAGCATTAATTACATCTGTCTCTTGATTCATTGTTGTAATCCATGCAATAGGACGTGGAATGATGCTGCCAGTCAGGAATTTGTAATTTTGTTTCGTAGTTAGTTCTCTGGCTGAATAGAAAATCATCGCGTTCTCCCTATTGCCTTTTTTTATTGGCGTCAGATGTATCAAATGGTCGAACATATTCTTCAATTTCTTCACGTTTTGATTGAAGATGAGGTGGTAAAGATAAAATTTCACCTGCATGTTCATAATCCTCGTCTTGTAAGAAACCAGGTCCGTCAGTAGCTAATTCAAATAGAACATTTGGTGCTGCTAGAAAGTATTCTGATTGGAAATAGAAACGATCAACAAAACCTGAATTTGGAAATTCTAAAGCATTGATTTTTTCAATCCAATCGCGAAGTGCTTCGTCATCTGCAACGCGCAAAGCTAAATGATGGACGTTGCCGTACCCTTCTTGAGCAGGAATCATATCTGGCTGATCATCGACAATGATCGTTGCGCCGTTGCCTCCCTCACCAACTTCAAATTGATGTAAGCTATCTTCTGAAGCTGTCTCAGCAAAGCCAAGTAAATTTTCTAAAACAAGCTTTAAATGTTCAAATTTAGCTACGGTAACAATAGTTGGACCTAAGCCGAAGATGGCATGTTCGGCAGGAACATTTGAGTTTTTCCAAGGGGTTCCGCCTAAAACACCTTTGTTTTGTTCATCTGAAACTAGTTGGAATAGTTGATCGTCGTAGTCTTGAAATTCTAAATATTTTTTTCCAAAACGCTCTTTTACTTCACTATGGGCAACACCTAGTTTCGTGAACCGTTGTAGCCAGTAGTCTAATGAAGAATCTGTAGGTACTCGAAAACCAGTTCTCGAAATACTATTTGTCCCTTTCGTTCCTTTTGGAATTTGTGGAAAGTCAAAAAACGTCATGTCAGTCCCAGGTGCTCCGGTATCATCGGTGAAATATAAATGATACGTCTCGATGTCATCTTGATTAACTGTTTTTTTTATCATACGTAAACCCAATATATCGGTGAAAAAGCGATAATTTTTTTCGGCACTTGAAGTCATTGCTGTAACATGGTGTAATCCGCGAATTTGTGTGTCCATAATTAATTCCTCCTTAATCCTTACTAAAAGTAAGTATAGGCGGATTTCTTTTGTAAAGCAAGAATATTGCCTTAGGTTGATATTTTACAAAGGAATCAGTAGGATGGAAGTAGGAGGTAGACGATGAAAAAAACTGTTTTGTTTGATTTAGATGGGACATTGACTGATTCAAGTGAAGGAATCGTGAATAGTGTTCGTTATATGTTGGAAAAAAAAGGTTTGGTAATTCCTGACGAAGCCACACTCCATAGCTTTATTGGACCACCGTTAACAGAAACATTAAGCAAACTATACGATCTTACAGAGAATGAGTCACAGGAGGCAATTGCGATTTATCGTGAGTACTATTCGGAAAAAGGAATTAAGCAATTAGCTGTTTATCCGGGCATTATTGAATTATTAACTGAATTATCAACCATATACAATTTAGCAATCGCTACATCAAAACCAGAAGTTTTTGCGAATCAGGTAATTAGAGAAACCGGTTTGTCAAAATATATTTCACATATTTTCGGTGCGGATTTAGCTGGGGAACGTTCCAAAAAACAAGCGGTGATTGCCTACGCTCTAAAGGAGCTGGAAAATAAATCAACGATAATGATCGGGGATCGAGAATTTGATATTTTAGGAGCAAAGGCAAATCATTTGAAAAGTATTGGTGTTCTATATGGATTTGGTGACCGCAAGGAGTTGGTAGAAGCAGGAGCGGATATCATTGTTGAAAAAGTTGAAGACATTCCTGATGCAGCTAGAGAAGCTTTTTTTATGTAGAATAAGTAGAATAAAAAAACCCCTCATGAGAGGGGTTTTTAATCTATACTTCGGCTTAGTACCAGCCGTTTGCTTGCCAAAATGCTTGCGCGCCTTCCCATGAACCATAACGAGAAGTTACATATTGATCAGCGACACGTTCTTGGTTCGCAGCTGAGTAGTCACCATTTAGATAAGAAGCTGATAGTTGGTAACGTCCAATATATTGACCATTTGTTGCTGTGTAAGACCCGCTAGATTCACGTTGAGCGATCCATTCTTTTGCAGCATTCGTACTTGCTGGGGTTGATGCTTCAGAAGTAGGAGCAGCAGCTTGTTGTACGGGTGCTGTTTCTTGAACAGGAGCTGCTTGAACAGGTTGTTCTGATTGAGCAGGAGCTGCTTGTTCTTGAACAGGAGTGACAGTTGTGTTGCCTTTAGCATCTGTATCGATTGTTAAATTTTGTCCTTCAAAAATCATATCAACATTAGAAATTTTGTTTTCCTTTGCAATTGAATCAACTAAGCTGTTGTCACCAGCAAATTTTATTGAGATTTTTGATAATGTGTCACCAGATTGAACCGTGTAATTTTCAGCTGCGTGCGCATCATTTGTTCCTAGTGCAAATACTGCACCAGCTGTTAGTAAAGTCGTAAGTACAAGAGTTTTTCCAAATTTCATTATGTAAATTCCTCCAAAAAAGTTTTTAAATTTCAAACAGTCATTTCGACTACGAGACATACTTTAACATCCTTCTTGATGTCATGGGTTATAAACCCGTGACAATACGTTACAATGTAATGTACAAATGTAACAAAGGAGAGGAATACTAGGGCTTTTGAAATACTTAAACTCTTTTAAGAATAAGTGAAAAAAGCATTAGGGCAAGATAGATAACAGCTGTTTTGGATGGGGATGTTTTGAAAGCGCTGCTTAAAAATGCAATGTTGAAACTTCACTGTAAAAAATCAGAAAATTATTTGGCGATATGTTGTGCATAGGATAGAGAAAATTAGTGTTTGTTTCTTAAGAAAAGGTAAACATTGAAGAATAAAACCTAAAATAATTTCCTTAATTAAGCGATGAATCAGGAAAAATCGGGATTAGAATTCTAATTTTGCTATTTTCATTCAATGGACATCCTTGAGGCCACTAACCTATTAGTTCTCACATAACTATTTTTATACATAATATAGGGGCGAATTGTTTTATGAAATGCTAGAGAGTTACTTTTAACGACTTGTGCGGAAGGTATATTGAAAATTAGATTTTCTTGATGGTTGGTAGTTACTTAACAGCTATTTTTTTAGTGTATTTAGATAAAAGTGTTCTCAAAACACACTTATTTTTTTAGAAATAGGTGCTATTCACGAAAAAAACATATTTTTATAGACATACAACGTTATTTCTTTGGTAGAATATGATGGTAACAAAAAACTGAACAGTCTGAGACAGCAGGGGTAGTTGTCTTTTGGTTAGAACAATTTAAATGAAGAAAAGTGAGGGTATATTTTTTGAAAAGGTTTGGGGAAGATGTTTTTCAGAGAAAAACGAAAAGGATCATTATTGTTTGTCTATTGGTTTTACTAATATTTGTTAGCTTCTATTCTTTTAAAAGTGTCCATTATGCGGAGCGATTATTACCGAAAACTAAGGTGAATAATATCAACGTAGGTGGGTTGACTGTAGATCAAGCGAATAAAAAAATTAATGCAGAATTAACGGAAGCACCAGTTACGATTCGTCTTGATAATAAATTATGGAAGAAAATCAAACGAAGTGATCTTGGCTGGCAAGAGGATTACTTGAATACACTAATGAGTATTAAGCAGCAGCAAACACCATTTGCTTGGGGAATAAGCAGCATACTTGGAAATCAACATAAACTAACTAGCAGGTACGATCAATCGAGTGTCAATCAATTAGTTGAAAGTTTAGGAATGGAAATCCTTCAAAAAAATGTAACAAGAACGCCCACTACAAATGCAACGATTGAGTGGGGGAAAGAAGACTTTGTGATTGTTCCTGAAAAACAAGGAGACACGATAGATGTTGTTGCGGTTCAAAAGGCACTTATCCAAAATTTGGAAAATGGTAAATCCTTAGTGAATGCGGAGGACTATTATGCTCAACCGACTTTGACAAAAGACGACAAGAACTTAAAAGATTTAAAAAGTAAAATGAATCAATTGGCTAAATTAAATATCTCTTATGAGATAAATGGGAAAAAAGTTTCTATTCCTAAAGAAGAACTACGTAGTTGGTTAACTACGAATGAAAATGCAGAAATATTACTAAATCAAGAGAATGTCATTGCCTTTGTGACGAAATTGAATGCGGAATATAACACAAAAGAAAATCCAACGCCTTTCAACAGCACAAGACGTGGGGAGGTGTCGGTTCCTGTAGGTATCTATAGCTGGTCGATTGATATTCCTGCAGAAGCTGCGGCGTTAAGTGAGCAGATTTTAAAAGGAAAGAATTTCAGCCGAACACCGATTGTTGAGAGTGAAGTGCCTAATGTTCAAACAAGCATTGGCAAGACATATGTAGAAGTTGATTTGCAAAATCAATATATGTGGTATTACAAAGATGGTCAACTCCAATTTGAAACCGATATTGTTAGTGGAAAACCTTCGACGCCTACGCCGCCTGGGGTGAACTATGTCACGAGTAAATCGACAGATCAAGTATTGAGAGGGTTGAATGAGGATGGTTCAAAATATGCCAGTCCAGTTCGCTATTGGATGCCAATTGATAAAACAGGTGTGGGAATTCATGATTCTGATTGGCAGTACGCTTATGGCGGTGATTTATGGTTGTATCGTGGTTCTCATGGTTGTATCAACACGCCGCCAACAAAGATGGATAAATTGTATCCGATACTTGAAGTAGGAACGCCAGTTTTAGTTTTTTAATAAGTAATTTTCTATCGGTGCTAGCCAATGTGTTAGCACTTTTTTTATTGTCTAAATGAATCCTGGAGAAAATTTGTTGAGCCAAAGTCTCAACTGGTATTAGATTTACTGTTAATTTCGTAAGAGAAGTGAGAGAGGTAGTCTTTCAACAAAAATATAAATCATAGAAATAAGATGTATAAATGCTGTAATAACAGTATTTGTTGTGTGGTGCTCGTAGCTCTTGTTTATTTTGTGTTGACAAATATAAAAAAACCACTTTACTATTGGTTTGTGGTTATAACCAGTTGTAAAAAAAGGAGAATACCATGGAAAATTCTTTTAAAAACAAAGCTTTGTATCACCAACTTGTCGATTTATTGAAGGAGCGGATGGAAACAGGCATGATTCCACATGATAAGCTCCCATCTGAAAGAGAATTGACGGCTCAATATGGAGTTAGTCGGACGACGGTTCGCTTAGCTCTGCAAGAACTGGAAAGTACCGGATATATTTATCGACGTCATGGAAAAGGTACATTTGTCTCAGACATTAAGAAAGAAGCTGCAGATTTAGCAGCGGCATACAGTTTTACTGAGCAGATGAAGAGTCTCGGAAGAAATCCGGAAACTAGAATTCTATCTTTTGAAAAGGTTGAAGCAGACAAATTTATTTCACAGCATCTCAATCTTTCATTGGGAGAGTCTGTTTTTAAACTTAGTCGTTTACGGATTGCGGACCGCGAGCCCTTGATGATTGAGGATACCTATTTACCTGTGAAATTCTTTCTATCATTAACGGATCAGCTTTTGAGAAGTAAGCCTTTGTATGATCTTTTTTCAGAGGATTTTGATCAAACGGTTCGCCTTGCAGATGAAGAATTATATGCCAGTATTGCTTCAAAAGATGATGCGAAACAATTGATGATTCCAGAGGGGGCACCTGTTCTTCATTTGGCTCGTCAAACGTACAACATGAAAAATGAGATCATTGAATTTACCTTAAGTGTCGCTCGTGCAGATCAGTTTCATTATCAGATTCGCCACATTCGGAATAGTTAGGAGAGTTGATGCATGTTTACAGTAGAAAAAGAAAAATTAGAGCAATTAGGTGCTGAGATTACAACACGTGAGATTCGTCAACAACCAGAATTATGGTCAGAGACAGTTGAGCTCTATAAAAAGGCAAGACCAGAACTAGAGAAATTTCTAGCAGATATTAAAAATAAAGCGAACGGTAAACGAATACGTGTGATCTTTACTGGCGCAGGAACATCACAATATGTAGGTGATACTGTAGTTCCTTATTTACGAAAACACGGAGATGTGAAGGCATTTAGTTTTGAGAGCATTGGTACGACAGACATCGTTGCTGAACCAAAAGAATACTTAATTAAGGAAGAACCAACCTTGCTAGTCTCATTTGCTAGGAGTGGGAACAGCCCTGAAAGTTTGGCGGCAGTAGAAATAGCTAATCGAGTGATTGATACGATCTATCATTTGTCTATTACCTGTGCAGAGGAAGGCCAATTGGCTCAGAACAGTAAGAAAGAGGATAATAGCTTCCTGTTTTTAATGCCTACGCGTTCCAATGATGCTGGATTTGCGATGACAGGCAGCTTCTCTTGCATGACACTTGGCACATTACTGACTTTTGATCAAACATCTTTATCAGAAAAACAAAGATATGTATCAACACTTAGTCATTTAGGAAAAGAAATTATTGCTCGTGAAGGTGAGATTGAAAAAATTGTTGAGCTTGATTTTGAACGGATTGTTTACGTTGGTTCCGGTAGTTTAGCTGGATTGACACGAGAAGCACAATTAAAGATTTTAGAGTTGACTGCTGGAAAAATTGCTACGGTCTTTGATTCATCTATGGGGTTCCGTCACGGTCCAAAATCATTTATCAATGAAAAAACGATCATGTTTGGTTTTATTAACAATGATCCTTACACACGAGAATACGATCTGGATGTTTTAGAAGAAGTTCGTGAAGATGCTATTGTTTCTGGTGTTTTTGCTCTTACACAACCAGGCGAACGGAATTTCTCTGGTGAAAAATTTGAATTCACATCAGACGCACAATTACTGCCAGACGGTTATTTAGCTCTAGCATATGTGATGGCAGCTCAAACAGTGGCTCTATTAACATCGATTAAAGTTGCGAATACACCGGACACTCCATCTCCAACTGGAACAGTTAATCGGGTGGTAAAAGGTGTAATGATTCATGAGTATAAGTAAAAGTATCCACTAGGAGGAAAGAAGATGCTAACATTAACGGCAGAAAAAAAAGCAGCGATGGATCGCTTATCTACTAAAGAGGGTGTTATCAGTGCCTTGGCTATTGATCAACGCGGCGCACTAAAGAAAATGATTTTGGCATTAGGGGTAGAACCAACAGAGAAAGCTATAGAACACTTTAAGGAGTTAGTTTCTAAAGAGTTAACCCCTTATGCCTCCTCGATCTTGTTAGATCCTGAGTATGGCTTACCTGCTGCAAGGGCACGACACGAAGAAGCGGGACTATTGTTGGCTTACGAAAAAACAGGATATGATGCGTCGACTCCAGGACGTCTACCAGATTTATTGGCAGACTGGTCCGTTCTACGTTTAAAAGAGCAAGGTGCTGATGCCATTAAGTTCTTGCTTTACTATGACGTGGATGAGGATCCAGAAATTAATCATCAAAAACACGTTTTTATTGAACGATTAGGCAGCGAATGCGCAGAAGAAGATATGCCTTTTTATTTAGAGCTGGTTTCGTATGATGCACAAAATATCGATAGCAATTCCATTGAATATGCGAAAATAAAACCTCACAAAGTAAATGAGATGATGAAAGAATTCTCTAAAGAACAATATAAAGTGGATGTACTGAAAGTTGAAGTCCCCGTCAATATGAACTTTGTAGAAGGCTTTACCACTGGTGAAACAGCGTATTCGAAAGAAGAGGCAGCGCAATACTTTTTAGAACAAAGTAACGCTACAGAGTTGCCGTTCATTTTCTTAAGCGCAGGCGTTTCATCAGAACTATTCCAACAAACGTTGTTTTTTGCTAAGGAGGCAGGTTCAACCTTTAATGGGGTGTTATGTGGACGGGCTACTTGGAAAAACGGGGTGAAGCCTTTTGTGGAATCTGGAGAAAGTGCGACGCAAGAATGGCTTGCGAATGAAGGCCGGAAAAATATTGAGAGTTTAAACGAGGTATTGGCACAAACAGCGACCTCTTGGCATGAAAAAGTGCGAGTAATCGAAGAAACTGTTTCGAAATAGGAGGGATATAGTGATAGTAACAGTAACGATGAATCCTTCAATCGATATCTCCTATCCATTGGAAACTTTAAAAATCAATACTGTAAATCGGACGAATCAGGTAGCTAAGACAGCCGGTGGAAAGGGACTTAATGTAACTCGGGTAGTTCATGATTTAGACGGTGACGTTCTTGCTACTGGGATTCTGGGCGGGTTTCACGGCGCTTATATTTCGGAGGAATTAAAAAAAGTTGGAATTAAACAGGATTTTACTTCTATTAAGGAAGAGAGTCGGGATTCAATCGCCATTTTGCATGAGGGCAATCAGACCGAAATTTTAGAATCCGGACCGACTGTTACCAAAGAAGAACAAAATACATTTGTTGAAAAATTTAAAGAGCTGATAAAAAAAGCGAACATTGTGACTATTTCAGGAAGCCTAGCAAATGGATTACCGCAGGATTTTTACTCAACATTAGTTCGTGTAGCTCAAAACGAGGGCGTAAAAGTATTAGTTGATACATCTGGTGAGAATTTAAGGCAGGTAATAACTGGGCAAGAGAAACCTTATTTAATCAAACCTAATTTAGAAGAATTAGAAGCACTATTGGAAAAAAATTTTTCTTTGAATCGATCAGAAGAAATTCAAAAAGCACTTTCCCAGCCTTTATTTGACGGTATTGAGTGGCTTCTAATCTCTTTAGGAAAAGCCGGAGCGATTGCTAAACACAAGGATATTTTTTACCATGTAACGATCCCGAGCATCAATGTTGTGAATCCTGTTGGCTCAGGCGATGCGACAATCGCAGGTTTTGCCTATGGATTGTCCCGAGGGATGAAAACGGTAGATTTATTGAAGTTGTGTATGGCAACAGGAATGGCCAATGCGCAAGAAAAAATGACGGGTCATGTGAATCCAGAGAATGTTAAGAAACATTTCAAAGAAATCAACGTAAAAAAGATCGAGCAGCAGCTCGATCAATGATTAAGTATGGTTAGAAACCAATTCTATTTTATAGAAATTCCATTTTTTATAGGTCTCAACATACTCGAGTATTTGTTGTGTATCTTTTCGCTTGGTTACCCTAATTTGTAAAACAGTTGGTTCTTTAGTCGGAATTTGTAATTTTTCTGCTTCTTTGGTTGGAGTAGGAAATTTGATTTCATTGGTCTCAGTGAAATCTTCTTCATTCATATGAATATTGTAATCCAATTTGAAGCGTTGATAAATCGAATTGTAGTAGCTCATCTCTTGATAATTCGAGTTAACATACTGTTCTGGTAGATAAGTTCGATGATACATGTAGGGGATATTCTCGGTTGTGCGTAGTCGTTCAATACAGTAATAAAAGGCATTATCATGCAGCTCTAATTTACTCAAAATGTCAGGATTATTGTCGCGATTAATGGATAAGACTTGCACTTGGTCATGGCTAATAGGGAATAATTCAATATCGGAAAACTCAACCAATTTTCCTTTTCTGGCTCTTGAAACAAACGAACCTCTACCTTGTTGCCGAACAATAAAACCGTCTTTAACTAAATCATTTAGAGCACGAATGACAGTGATTGAACTAACTTTAAACATTTCTACTAACTCTGCTTCAGTATAAAATTTATCGCCGTTTTCAAATTTACCAGAAATAATTTGCTGTTTAAGTTCATCTTTTATCAGTTGGTATTTTGGGATTGCCATATGATTCCTCCAAAAAAAATGAATAGGGACTAAAAATTCCATTAGAGAATCTAAAAATCCTTCTATGGGTAGATTTTAACACATCATGAGAAAATAAAAACCATTTGACTTTTTATTTTGAATAATTTAATATATTAATATATTAAAAACGCTTTCAAAAAGGAGTGAGCATTTGAATACTTTTGAGATTAAAGAAGATTTTCTTTTGAATGGGAGGCCATTTAAAATACTATCTGGAGCAATTCATTATTTCCGAGTGGCTCCCACAGATTGGTATCATTCGCTTTATAACTTGAAAGCTTTAGGTTTCAATACCGTAGAAACATACGTACCTTGGAATCTACATGAGCCTAGAAAGGGCGAGTATCATTTTGATGGGATTTTAGATTTAGAAAAATTTTTGCTGACTGCTCAAGAATTAGGGTTGTATGCGATTGTTCGGCCGTCCCCATATATTTGTGCAGAATGGGAATTCGGTGGCTTTCCAGCATGGCTTTTGAATGAATCGACACGTATTCGCTCTAATGAAGTTGTCTATTCAAATCATGTCGCTGACTACTATGACGTATTAATGAAAAAAATTGTTCCCCATCAGCTTTCGAATGGTGGAAATATATTAATGGTTCAAATCGAAAATGAGTATGGCTCGTACGGAGAAGATAAGGACTACTTACGCTCTATTCACAATTTAATGTGTGAGCGTGGGATTACGGTTCCATTCTTTACGTCAGATGGTCCTTGGCGTGCTACATTAAGAGCTGGAAGTATGATTGATGAGGATATTCTAGTTACTGGAAACTTTGGGTCAAAAGCAAAAGAGAATTTTGACTCAATGCAAAAATTCTTTGATGAGCATGATAAGAAGTGGCCATTAATGTGTATGGAATTCTGGGATGGTTGGTTTAATCGTTGGAAGGAACCGATCATTCAACGTGATCCGCATGAATTAGCTGAGGCAGTGAGAGAGGTATTAGATCAAGGGAGTATCAATTTGTATATGTTCCACGGGGGAACAAATTTTGGTTTTATGAATGGTTGTTCTGCTCGAGGAGTAATTGATTTACCACAGATTACTTCTTACGATTATGGCGCTCCTTTGAACGAACAAGGAAATCCAACAGAGAAGTATTATGCGCTGCAAAAAATGATCCATGACAATTATCCTGATATTCAACAAATGGCGCCTTTAGTCAAGCCATCTTTGGAAATTAAAAATATTCCATTAACTAATAAAGTCAGCCTTTTCGCTACTTTAGATACTATTAGTGAACCAATTCATGCCAAGTATCCTAAAACAATGGAGGAATTAGGTCAAAATACAGGCTATCTTCTTTATCGAACAACCATAGAAAAGGATGCGGAAGAAGAACGTTTGAGAATAATCGATGGTCGTGATCGTAGTCAGCTATTTGTTAATCAAAAGCTTCAAGCAACACAATATCAAACAGAAATAGGCGATGACGTTAAAGTTTCTTTGCCACAAAATGACAATCAAATTGATGTCTTAATCGAAAATATGGGGCGAGTCAATTACGGGCATAAACTATTTGCAGACACGCAAAGAAAAGGGATCCGTACTGGGGTGATGGCAGATCTTCATTTTATTACTAACTGGCAACACTATTGCTTATCGCTAGAGAATTGTAAAAAGGTCGATTATTCAAAAGAATGGCAACCCAATCAGCCTAGTTTTTATCGTTATGAATTTAACTTGAGTGAAGTGAGAGACTGCTTTATCGATTTATCGAAGTTCGGTAAAGGAATTGTTTTTGTTAATCAAACGAATATTGGACGTTTTTGGGAAGTAGGACCGACACTTTCACTTTATGTTCCTAGCGATTTATTAAATGAAGGAACAAATGAAATCGTTATCTTTGAAACAGAAGGCACTTTTCAGCCGCAAATTCAGTTAATAAAAGAACCACTATATAAAGAAATGAAAGAGGGATAAACATGAGCATTATTGGAGTAAGAATTGATGGACGCTTGATTCATGGACAAGTGGCAAATTTATGGACAACGAAATTGAATATTTCGCGGATTATGGTCGTTGATGATGAGGTCGCACAAAATGATATTGAAAAAAGTGGATTGAAATTAGCAACGCCCGCAGGAGTAAGACTTAGTGTTTTGCCAATTGAAAAGGCCGCTCATAATATCTTAGCTGGAAAATATGATTCTCAGCGTTTATTTATTATTGTGCGTAAACCAGACCGATTATTAAAAATGGTCGAACTGGGTGTACCGATCGAAGAAATAAATGTCGGGAATATGTCACAATCTGATGAGACTCGATCTATCACAAAATCGATCAATGTTGTTGATCAGGATGTTGAAGTGTTTAAAGAATTGAACAACAAAGGTATCCGTTTAATTGCTCAAATGGTGCCAAGTGATAAAGCAGAAGACTTTATGAGTCTTTTAGCTAAATAGGAGGGGAAAAAATGGATATCTTATGGTGGCAGATCTTATTATTATCATTGTATGCTGGGTATCAAATTTTAGATGAGTTACAAATATATTCTTCATTAAGTGCTCCTGTTTTTGCTGGACTGTTCGCAGGCCTGGTGATGGGGGACCTAAAAGCTGGACTTATTATTGGTGGTAGTATGCAGTTGACCGTTTTAGGTGTTGGAACATTTGGCGGTGCATCAAAAATTGATGCGAACTCCGGAACGATCTTAGCAACAGCTTTTTCAGTTGCTTTAGGTATGAACCCAGAACAGGCCATCGCGGCTATTGCAGTACCAGTAGCTAGTCTTATGATTCAGTTGGACATCTTAGCTCGTTTTGCCAATACTTATTTTGCACATCGTATTGATAAATTAGTAGATGATATGAATTATAAAGGAATTGAACGTAATTTCTTAATGGGCGCACTGCCTTGGTCGTTGTCTCGAATGATTCCAGTATTTTTAGCATTAGCTTTTGGTGGCGGCTTAGTCGAAAAAGTGGTGGCTGTTCTAAATGGCGATTTGAAATGGTTAGGTGACGGTTTATCTGTTGCTGGAGCTGTTTTACCTGCTGTCGGGTTTGCAATTTTACTACGTTATTTACCAGTCAAAAAACATTTTCCTTATTTGATTCTAGGATTTACTTTAACTGCATTGTTAGGAACGGTCTTTACAAATATGCAAGTATTAGGTACAGGTGTTGCTAGTGTCGTGAAAAACTTCGACGGTATCTTCAATTCGTTACCAATGTTAGCTGTTGCGTTAATTGGTTTTGCTTTAGCAGCAATAAGTTATAAGAATGGTCAAATGATACCATCCGGACCAATGGTGAAAAAAGATAGCAGTTCCGATGATTCAGATGAAGGAGAGATTGAAGATGACGAAATCTAATTATAAATTGACGAAGGAAGATTTTAAGCAAATCAATCGCAGAAGCTTGTTTACTTTCCAATTAGGCTGGAACTATGAACGGATGCAAGGCTCTGGCTACCTTTACACTATTTTACCTCAATTACGTAAGATTTATGGTGACGATACACCAGAATTGAAGGAAGTTATGAAAACCCATACACAATTCTTCAATACGTCTAATTTCTTTAATACGATTATCACTGGTATTGATTTAGCCATTGAAGAGAAAGAAGGTATCGGTGGGAAAGAGACAGTTTCAGGGCTTAAAGCCGGTTTAATGGGTCCATTTGCAGCGATTGGAGATTCTATTTTTGCAGCACTGATTCCAACGATTTTCGGAGCATTAGCAGCGAATATGGCGATTAATGGAAATCCTACAGGAATATTTATTTGGATTATTGCTCAAATTGCAGTTATGGTTTTCCGTTGGAAACAGTTGGAATTTGCTTATCGCGAAGGAATTTCTTTAGTAACAACCATGCAGCATCGATTGACTGCATTAACGGATGCCGCAACATTACTCGGGGTTTTCATGGTGGGGGCATTGGTTGCAACAATGATCAATGTAAAATTCTCATGGGCGCCTAGTATCGGTGATGTAACATTGAATATGCAAAATAACTTAGATATGATCTTGCCACGTTTATTACCAGCAGGTATTGTTGGTGGTGTTTATTGGATGTTAGGGAAAAAGAATATGACATCTACTAAGGCAATCTTCATTGTATTAGTTGTTTGTGTGGCTTTGTCTGCATTAGGTGTCATTTCAAAATAAGTTAAAAGAGAAAGAAGCAAGGAGGGACTCAATGGGTAAACAGTTAGTTTTAATTAGTCATGGGCTATTTTGTGAAGAATTAAAAAAGAGTACAGAAATGATCATGGGGCCTCAGGAAAATATTCATACTGTAGGACTGCTCCCTTCAGAATCGGCTGAGGATTTTCGTGAAAAATTTGAAAAAAAAGTAGCTGGTTTGGATGAATTTGTCGTATTGGCAGATTTAATGGGAGGGACACCTTGTAATGTAGTTTCCCGCATGATTTTAGAAGGGCAGTCAATTGAACTGTATGCAGGGATGAATATGCCAATGGTGATTGATTTCATCAATAGTGAATTAATCGGTACAGAGATGGCCTTAGTTGATTCAGCTGTGAATAATATCTGTCATGTCAATGAACGAATTAGTAATGACGATGAGGAAGATGAATAATTTAAAACTTAATCATTCAGATTGGACCAGAAATCTTCTGGTCCTTTTTTGGCTTTAAATCGAATTCTCTACTATGGTAATATTTGTACAAGAATGTTAATTAGGATAGGAGGGTAAAAGTGGACTTTAGCGAGAAGTTAAAACAATTACGTCAAAATAAAAAGTGGACACAAGATGAATTAGCTGAAAAGCTTTTTATTTCGAGAACAGCAATTTCTAAATGGGAATCGGGAAGAGGATTTCCTAGTATAGAGTCACTAAAGGCGCTTTCTAAGGTTTTTGATGTATCTATTGATGAACTGCTTTCTAATAGTGAGTTAATTTCGATTGCGGAAAATGACAAGAAAAAGCAGACACAAAAATTCCACCATTTGTTACTGGGGAGCCTAGATTGTCTAGTGGGCTTATTGATTTTATTACCTATTTTCGGACAAGCCCAAGAAAAACATATTGTGTTTGTTTCCCTATGGCAGCTAAATCCCGAAACGATATGGCTAAAGCTAATTCTATCGATAGTCGTTATTTTAACAATGCTGTTAGGGATTTTCGAGATACTTTACGCAAATAGAGAACAGTCATTTTTGGTAAAGATTTCTTTGATTTTGACGGTAATTTGCACCTCATTTTTTATTTTGACAAGACATCCTTATCCCTCCATTTACTTATTAATGATCCTTGCTATTAAGGGAGTAACCCTATTAAATAAATAATGATACGCATCGGCACATGCGAGTGACGATGCGATTCTTTTTGCACATAGATAATTTTGATACTTTTTGTTTTATATACGTTTAGTTTGACAGTAGTTGACGTACAAAAGATAGGTCCTCAGCATTCCGAGGTGGGGGTTGCCACAATGAATCAATATTTTCAAAATATGATTGGAGCGAGCTCATTTTGGTATCAAGTAACGGAAATAGGAGAAATGTCACTATTAGCGATCATCGGATATTTTCTATTGTGTGGTCTTCAACAATGGTATAAGCGTAAAAAAATATCACTGGTTGATAAGAAAATTGTGTATTTGGGTTTCCTTTATGTTGTTTCCGCAGTTGCGTATCTCTTTTTTGAAAAAGTAATTATCAATTCGCGTCCTATTTTAGTCGATCAGCAATTAGAAGCCTCTTATCCCTCAAGTCATACTTTTCTTACAATCGTAGTATTACTTTCAACCTTCTACA
Source organism: Enterococcus raffinosus (assembly GCF_001886185.1). Lineage (GTDB taxonomy): Bacteria > Bacillota > Bacilli > Lactobacillales > Enterococcaceae > Enterococcus_A > Enterococcus_A raffinosus. Next base: position 16,550 of record NZ_JXLA01000044.1, read on the forward strand.
TCTGGAACGAAGGTTCGAAACTAAAACGAGTTCTTTCTTATCTATGTATCCTTGGAGTGTTTATAATGGTTGTAGGGAGAGTGCTTTCAGGGGTTCATTGGATATCAGATATCCTTGGAGGAATATTGTTAGGTCTTTCATTTGTTTCATTTTACGTGGCAGCATTGAAAGGGAGTGAAGGCACAAAAAAAGAACGTTGATATTTCAACGTTCTTAGGAAGCCACCTGCCGGGCTTGAACCGGCGACCCCCACCTTACCATGGTGGTGCTCTACCAGCTGAGCTAAGGCGGCATAGTTATTTAACACAAGATATAGAATAGCGAAGTAAAGGTTATTTGTCAACTGCTAGAGTAAAAAAACTCTATTCAAAAGAACCCCGAGGTAATTATTTATAAAAGAGTCGTCGCTAAGAGACAGCGACGATTTTTTTATATAATTGAGTAGCGAAATTATTATACCCCTTCGGTTGATTCCAGACATTCGAAAGTAAGATAATTCCATTCTGCCCGTCTTTTGAAAAATCAGCAACAGCTTCAAAACGAGCTTTAACACCACGAGTGTGATAACTATTTGTCATAGTATAGAGCCCACTAGCATATTTTTCACCTGGGTAAGTATGCCACAACTCATTTCGATCTTGAGAAGTCAGAAACTGTTCATTGAAGAGCGCTTGGAAGTAACTGTATAAATCCTTTGCAGACATAAAAACATTTCCTGTTCCTAATTCATCTGCATAAGAAGAAGCTGTTGTCGGTGCATAAACAGGGCCGGCGGTGCTTTGTGAGTAGGAAAGTGCCTGTGCCATGTTTGTCTCAGAATAAAAACTGGTTTCTTTTAATTTCATTGCATCTTTAATTTCCTTATCAAATAAAGAATTATAATCTGTGGGATAAATTTTTTCTAAGATGCCAGCTAGTAGAACATAGTTGACTGGTTGGTAAGAATAGCTAGCACTTGGAACCACTGTGGTTTGACGAATCGTTTGTGCCAATATTTCTTTCTCATCCGTAGTATTTAGAGAACTAATTTTTTTTTCGTCGATTCGTAAACCAGAGCTCATGTTCAACATATCTTTGATGGAAATATTCTTACTATTTGGAATTTGTGGGAAAAAATCACTAAGTTTTTCATCTAAAAATAGTTTGCCAGATTTAATTGCCCGCATAATTAAATAAGCTGTTTGTCCTTTTTGAACCGAACCAATACAATATTGTGTATGAACGGTATTTTGAATTCTTTTTGATTGATCTTTCCAGCCATAAGCTTTGTTCAAAATTATTTGACCATGATGAAAGACCAAAACAGTCCCGCTGAATTTCTTTTCAACTAAAGTCTGTTCAATCCCGGCAGATAGAGCATTTTTAGGTTCTATAGTTTGATTCGTTTTCAAAACAATCTCTGTTTGTGGTAATTTGGTACTTACCGTCTTTCTCTCCTTTCCTACAATAGTGTATTCACCACGTATATGCTCAATGTAGATGCCACTCAATACTAAAAGTAGTACTAGGAGGACACAGAACCCGACTTTCAATTTATAATTTTTCTTTTTTCTATGAGTTCGTCTTGGCATAATATATCTCCTAATTCTATTTGTAATTGTTAAATAATATTGGTTCCTTAAGTTTCATTTTGATTAATAGCAATTGCTGAAAATTTATGATTGCATGATGAAATAAAAATTGATATTATAGTAAAGTATTCTTCCGGCATAGCTCAGTTGGTAGTAGCGCATGACTGTTAATCATGATGTCGTAGGTTCGAGTCCTACTGCCGGAGTTTTTAGAGACGATCATTTGATTGTCTCTATTTTTTTACACCTAAAAATTGAATTTTTTATGAAAAAATTCGTTAGATGTGAGGGAGTTTTTGAGGAAAGAATGACCTTTTTTTAAAACTGTTGCAATACCTTTGATGCGTGGAAAAATCCTCGTTATACTAAGAATGAGGAGGGGTATGATGGAAAAACGCGATGCCTATTTTGACAACGCAAAATTATTTTTAATGATCTTAGTTGTATTCGGCCATTTTCTACAACCGTTTGTAAATGATCATCCTCTATATGATGATTTGTATTATTTTATTTTCACCTTTCATATGCCGGCTTTCATATTGATTTCAGGTTATTTTGCTAAAAGCGGTCCCAAGCCGATAGTGAGTTTGGTAAAAAAATTACTGCTTCCTTACATTTTTTTTCAACTCTTATATTCTGGCTATTACACAATGATAGGGTTACAAGATTCATTCAGTTTAGACTTAGGTATTCCTCAATGGTCCCTTTGGTTTTTATTGAGTTTATTCTGTTGGAATCTTTTATTACATTTAACGAAACGTTTTTCTGTTAAACAGGTGTTAATAGGCAGTATCGTTATTGCAGTATTAGTTGGGTATTTTCCAATTTTTGATCGATATTTGGCTATACAACGAACATTAACTTTTTTCCCGTATTTTATGGTGGGATACGTGATCCCAAAAAGTTGGATAGAAAAGCTGAAAAATTTTCCTCAAAAATGGGTAGCTCTTGTTCTATTCGTAAGCTTGTTTCTATTTATCCAAGGAAACGATTTGATTAATAAATATTGGGTATTTGGTTCCAAACCCTATGAAGATTATTTGAGTAATCCGTTATTAGGTGGTCCTCAACGCTTGATGTTTTTTGCAGCAGGGTTGATTGGAATCATTGCCTTTTTAATGTTAGTCCCGAAAGAACGTCGTTTTTTCTCTAACTGGGGGAAAAATACATTAACTGTTTATCTGCTCCATGGTTTTTTAGTCAAAGGATTACGTGCATTAGATGTTGATTTTGAAATCAATTCGCTAGAGCTACTTCTTTTATTTATTGGTAGCATGCTGTTAACGGTATTGTTATCAAGCAAGCGAGTGGGGCAATGGATTGAAAAAGGAAAGCAAGTTTTGCAACCGAGTTTGTAAACTAATTGTCTCTTTGCCTTATTAAGCGTAAAATAAGGGCAAGGAGGCGTTTTTTTATGTCAAAAATTACGAATGAACGAACTCAAGCTTTTCGCAAAGCTTTTGAAAAAAACTCTAAACAAACTGCTCTACAGCGAAGCGTAGTAAAAAATGGGATTCGTGCTTCGGCAGAAAACATACAGACACATGTTGAAAATACACCTGTTTTTTCGATTGATCTTGCAACTGGAAAAGTAGCGAATCAAAAGCAATCAGGGCGTTGCTGGATGTTTGCTGCTTTAAATACGTTTCGTCATAAATTATTGACTACATTTCAGCTTAAGGATTTCGAGCTTTCCCAAAACTATACCTTCTTTTGGGATAAATATGAAAAAGCAAATTATTTTTATGAAAATATTTTAAATACAGCAGAACAAGCAGTAACAAGTCGTGAGGTTGCCTTTTTATTACAAACACCACAACAAGATGGTGGACAGTGGGATATGGTTGTTTCACTTTTTAAAAAATATGGTGTCGTACCTAAAAGTGTTATGCCAGAAAGCAGCAATAGCTCAAATTCGCGTGATTTAAATAATTATTTAAATAAGTTATTACGCAAACACGCAGTCTTGTTGCGTCAAATGGTGGCAGAGGATGCAACTGAAGAAGAAATCCAAGCGAATCGTGAGGCAATGTTGCAAGAGGTTTATAATCTTTTAGCAATATCATTAGGTACACCGCCAGAAACGTTTGATTTTGAGTACTGCGATGAAGAAAAGAATTATCATTTAGAACAAGGATTAACTCCTCAACAGTTTTATGATGACTATATTGGTGTTGATTTAGACAATTACGTCAGCATTATTAATGCACCTACTGAAGATAAGCCGTTTATGAAATCCTACACTGTTGATATGCTAGGAAACGTTGTTGGTGGAAAACAGGTGAAATATCTAAATCTTGAAATGGAAGAATTTAAGGATTTGGCAATTCATCAGTTAGAACAAGGAGAGTCTGTGTGGTTTGGCTGCGATGTGGGACAGTCTTCTACACGTGATAGCGGTATTATGGCTTTGGATGCCTATGACGTAGACGATTTGTTTGATGTGGATTTAACAATGACGAAAGCAGAACGTTTGGATTACGGTGAAAGCATGATGACGCACGCAATGGTTTTAACAGGCGTTGATATCATCAATGATCAAGCGAAAAAATGGAAAGTGGAAAACAGTTGGGGCGAGAAAGTCGGCGAAAAAGGTTTCTTTGTAATGAGCGACGAATGGATGGATGAATTTACGTATCAAATCGTTGTTCGAAAAGAATTTTTGACGCAAGAACAATTAGCTGCTTTTGAAGCAGAACCAATAGTTCTAGCACCTTGGGATCCAATGGGAGCATTAGCTTAATATAAAAAGACTTGAAGCATTTTAGTGTTTGTTTCAAGTCTTTTTTTATTCTTGATAATTGGATATTTCTACTTGGAAAAGCGTTTTCTATTTTGTTGTGCTATACTTTTAGCAAAAAGGAGGTTGGTTGGATGTCTAAACATTTAGCTGTTCGACATGCTGAGAACATGCGAGAATTAGGAGGTTATGAAACAAAGGATGGGCGAAAAGTTGCCTCGCACAAGTTGATTCGTTCTGCGAGTATCAATCACTTGGATACACAGGATAAAAATTATTTAAATGAATACGGAATCAAAAAAGTTGTCGATTTTCGTTCACTTGAAGAACGCACCGCCCAACCTGATCAAGAGATACCAGAAGCAACGAATATTTTCTTGCCAATTTTTCCGCTTAAAGAAACAGAGACGGCATCAGCTTCTCCGAAAAAAATGATGCAGAGAATGCAAGAAGGAGAAAATGCGCTTCAACAGATGGTTGAAGTATACAAGCACTTTGTAATTAATAAACATATTCGCGGACAATACCGTAAATTTTTCGATTTAGTATTAACGAATGACAAAGAAAATGAAAGTTTACTATTTCATTGTACGGCTGGAAAAGATCGTACAGGATTTGCGGCAATACTTTTATTGGATTGCCTGGGTGTGAATAGTGAGACGATTGTAGAAGATTATATGGCCACAAATCGTTATTTAAAAAAAGTGATAAAAGAGATGTATAAAAAAGCAGAGCTCGCAGGTGTACCTACGGAAGCTTTACACGGGATTGAAGATATGATGTCGGCAAAAGAAGTATACTTACAAACTAGTTTTGAGCAAATCAAAGAAAATTATGGAACTGTGGAACAATTTATTCACGAAGGAATCGGTCTATCAACACACGAAATCTATGATCTGCAAAAAATCTATTTGGTGTAAGGAGCTGGTAATAATGGATGAATTGCTGAAGTATCTTAAACTGCAATTAAAAGCCATACCTATTGGCGGGGGAGACATTAATCAAGCTTATCGAGTAACTGATGGAACCCAAAGTTATTTTCTAAAATATCATCCCAAAATGTCAGGGGATTTTTTTCAAGCAGAAGTTGATGGGTTAACCGAGTTAGGAAACGTAGTACGTGTCCCTAAAGTATATCAACATGGTAGTTTTGCAGAAGCTGCCTATCTTTTGATGGAATGGATTGAACCGGGAGAAGGCGATCAAAAGGATTTAGCACGTGAGCTCAGTAAACTTCATGATATTAAAGCAATCAAATTTGGCTATAAAAGAAATAATTTTATGGGCTTACTACCCCAAATTAACACGCGTTCAGATGACTGGTGGGATTTCTATTTCACTAATCGGTTAGAAGTACAAATCAAAATTGCTAACGGAAGAAACCATTGGACAGTAAAGCGAGAAAAAAATTATCAGTTATTTAAAGAGTGGGTTTATCAAAAATGGGGTACAATGTCTTTTGAACCAACTTTACTACATGGTGATTTTTGGAGTGGCAATACTTTTTTCGATACGAAAGGACAGCCTGTGTTTGTAGATCCTGCAGTTTCTTATGGTCATCGAGAAATGGATCTTGCAATGTCACAGCTATTTGGTGGCTTTCGTCACGAGTTTATCAATTGTTATCAAGAAATTTCACCCATGCGTGAAGGTTGGGAAGAACGTTTGACCGTCTATCAATTCTATTATTTGCTTGTTCACCTGAATATTTTTGGTGAAAGCTACGGAGATGCGGTAGATCGAGTCTTAGCTTTAGGAGGAAAATAATTGGGAAAAAGATACACCATTAACCATGAAGTCGCTTATTATGAATGCGATATTAACCAAAATATGACGTTTCCCGCTTTGCTGAGCGTAGCTATTAAAGCTTCATCAGACCAAAGTGATGAGTTGGAAAGAGGAACAGATTATATAAATACTTTAGGTATTACTTGGGTTATTACACAAACTGAGGTAACAATTAATCGATTGCCGCAGGTTGGTGAACAGATTAGAATTGTGACTGAACCTACAGAGTTCAATCGTTATTTCTGCTATCGAAGCTACTGGGTGTATGATTCAGAAGATACAGAATTATTGCAGATTGACATGTCGTTTGTTCTAATGGACATTGAAAATCGAAAAATGAGTAGTGTAGATGCAGAATTGATGGCACCCTATGAATCCCCTCAAGTTAAAAAGATCCGTCGTTGGCCGAAGATCGAGAAAGTTGAAGCTGATCAGAAACAACTGTATCATGTTCGCTATTACGACCTTGACAGTAATCATCATGTTAATAATGCGATGTATTTTAATTGGCTGATTGATGTGTTGGGCTATGATTTTATGACAGCCCATGAACCAACTTATGTAAATGTGAAGTTTGATAAAGAGGTATTATATGGCAATGATATCGAAAGTTTTTATGAAGTCATTGAAGCTGAAGAAACTAAAACACGACATGAAATTCGATTAGGTGACCAGCTTGCCTGCGAAGCGAATATTTTATGGAAAAAAAGAAGTTAAATCGAATCATCGATTTAACTTCTTTTTTTTATGCAATTAGGGAGTTTATTCTTCCATAAATTGTTTTAACTCTTCTTTAGATAAGTGAGCGTTTAAAGCAATTAACAATTTCAAACGAGCTTTCTGACTATTGATTCCGTTACAGAAAATGACACCATGTTGTGCTAATTCTACACCACCACCGTGATAGTCATAAACGGGTTCTGCAATTCCGTTAAAACACCGAGAAACTAAAACAATAGGCAATCCTTTTTCCAGCAAATGATAAAAGGGTGGTAAAGTTTGCGGTGGCAAGTTACCTGCCCCTAACGCTTCAACTACGAGACCATCGACTGTAATCGCGTGATCTAAGATTTTGAAGAAATCCCCCTGCATTCCAGCAAAAACTTTAATGATAGGGATCATGGCATCGAAACTATCAATATCATAACGAGTCGTCTCAGGTAATTCTTGTTTGAAAAGAATTTTTGATTTTGTGACTAAACCGATAGGTCCCAAGGTCGGTGTTCGGAAAGTTGCTACGTTGGTCGTATGGGTTTTCGTTACATAACGAGCACTATGGACCTCATCGTTCATTACAACAAGAACGCCTTTACCAATCGCATTTTCTGAAGCTGCTACACGGATCGCACACTCAAAATTGTAGAGACCATCGCTGCCCAGTTCATTGATAGAACGCATTGCTCCGGTTAAAATGATTGGCATCAAATCACCGATCGTCATTTCGAGAAAATAAGCAGTTTCTTCTAGTGTATCTGTCCCATGAGTGATGACGACACTGTCCAGACCTTCTTGTTTCGCTTCCTTGATTCGATCTTTTAGCTCAAACATTGTTTCAACGGTAATGTGGGGAGAAGGAAGATTTGAGAAATCTTCCACGATTAGTTCGATCCCAGCTGGTAGACGTAGTTCTTGTCCAGCCGCCAATAATGGATTTTTTTTATCTGGCCGCACTGCGCCATCAGCATCTTGACTCATTGAGATCGTTCCGCCAGTATGTAAAATTAAAATCCGTTTCATTTTCATTACTCCATTCGTTATTAGCGCATTGTTGCTAATTTTTTGCTATGCTTATTGTATACTATGAAACAAAGGGAGGCTAGGATACTATGATTCGAATTGGATTAACTTCTTTTAATGAACACAGTAGCTTAACTGGGAAAAGAACCTCATCTTTGTATGAATACGCTGGATATCTTCCATTAGTGGAGTTGGATACAAATTATTATGGGATCACGAAGAAAAGTTCTGTCGAGAATTGGTTGACCCAAGTTCCGTCAGATTTTCGTTTTGTGATCAAGATGTATGCAGGGTTTACAGGTCAGGCTAAATGGCAGGACAGCTACCCTTCTATGTCAGCAATGCAGCAGCATTTTCTAGAAACTATGGAGCCGATGATCGAAAGTAGAAAGTTATTTTGCTTTTTAGCTCAATTTCCGGCACAATTTAAGTGTACAAAAGAAAACGTCGCTTATTTAGAGGTGTTACGAGATTTATTTCCCAAGTTGCCTGTTGCAGTGGAATTAAGAGATTACAGCTGGTATGGGAAAGAATTTGCAGAGAAAACAAAGCAGTTGATGAAAACTTTAAATTTTAGTCTGGTAATAGTTGATGAACCGCAATTACCAGATACTGTACCATTAGATGCTACAGTAACGAATAAGAATTTCAGTTTGTTTCGTTTCCATGGAAGGAATCAAGCCTACTGGAATGACCGTACCGGTGATTGGCGTAAAAAACGCACACTTTATCGGTACAATGAAGCTGAACTAACGCTTTTAGGGGAAGAAATTAAGCAAGCAGCGAAGCATTCAGCTGACGTGGGAGTTATTTTTAACAATAATTCTGGCGGGGATGCTGCGGACAATGCTTTGCAGCTAAAAAAAATTCTTCAATTGAATTATGAAGGATTGAATCCAAGTCAAATTGACTTATTTTGAACGAGGGAGAGCCATGATAAAAGCAATTTTTTTTGATATAGACGGAACTCTTATTACGAGTGATTCAAAAGTGCTTGAGAGCACCCGTGAAGCGATTCGCTTAGCTCAAAATCAAGGGATTCTTTGTGGAATTGCTACTGGACGTGGACCAGTAAAAATTGAAGAACGAATTGAGCGCCTGCCTTTAGATGTGTATGTGATGTACAATGGACAGTTAGTATACACGAATGAAAAAGATATCTACCTTCGCCCGTTTTCTAATGAGGTATTGCAACAGATCGTAGACTTTGCTGATGATGAGCATCGTCAAATTATTTTTGGGGGACGCTACCGGGTAGATGGCAGCCATTTGATGAAATGGTCACAAAAATCATTGCTAAAAAAAATTGCTGGTTGGATGCCTAAATGGTTTCCTGTAAGGTCAACTCGAAGATTATTGCAATCGTTCAGTCCAAATCGAGAAAAAGGCAGGTATAAAAAGTTATCCATTTTGCAAGAACCAATTTATCAATGTGTTCTTTTTAGTGCAGAAACTGAAGCACAGCGTCTGCAAGAACGATTACCGAATTGTTCTTTTCAACGTTCCAATCCATATTCCGTAGATATCGTACCTAAAAATGGGTCGAAGTATCATGGAATTTTGGAATTTATAAAAGCAGTAGGAATTAAACCAGAAGAAGTGATGGCCTTTGGGGATCACTATAACGATATTGAGATGATTCAAAAAGTAGGGATTGGCGTCGCTATGGGTAATGGTCTATCAGAGGTTAAAGCGCAAGCGGATTATGTTACTGCGACAAATGAGCAGGATGGAATTTATCAAGCATTAAAACATTTTAAAATTATTTGATTGAAGAGAAATTAGCGACTTTATTAGATAATAGTATAGTGATAGGAGTATTAACAGATGAATGAACCATATCAAATGGCGCGCGAGTTCCATTCAACCTTTGCGCCGTTACCACCAAGCAAACCGAAAGCTTTCACTAAAGAACGAGGAAGTTTTCGGGCAGGATTTAAGGTTGAAGAAATTGTTGAATTCTTATATGGTGTGTCAAAAGGTGACGAAGAAGAATTTAATGAGTTAGTTAAGGAACTTCATGAAAGTGTCGATCAAGCAAAAGAGAAAGTTTTGCGAAAATCGGAACCAGTAGATGATCCATTGATTGTGGAAGTCGATGCTTTAACTGATTTACTTTATTTTACATATGGTTCATTTGCTTTGATCGGGGTCGACCCGAAGCCAATTTTTGAGATTGTTCACCAAGCGAATATGGGAAAGCTTTTTCCAGATGGGAAACCCAGATATCATCCAATAACTAACAAGGTGATGAAGCCAGAAGATTGGGAAGAAAAATATGCTCCAGAACCACTAATAAAAATTGAATTAGAAAGACAAAAAGGAAAAGCCGAATAAGGGCCTTTCCTTTTTAGCTTGTGCTCTGTAAAAAAAGCGTACGTTCTAAATTTTAATCAAAAAATGTGTAATAGAGTGATCGAACAGCCAACCGCTCTTGTTCACTGCGGATTGCAAAGATAATACTACGCTCATCGGCTCCCTGAGAAATCATTCGCAGGTTAACATTTTTTCGTGCTAAAGCAGCAGTACTATCAGAAGTAGTACCAGGACGCTCACGCATTCCTTCGCCAACTAGAGCTACAACAGATAGACCATGTTCGATTGATAATTGATCAGGCTTAATTTTTTCTTCAATCTGCTTCATTAATTCGGCCTCAATATCACGAGTTAATTGACGCTCTCTTAAAATGATTGAAATATCATCAATTCCTGAAGGCATATGTTCAAAGCCGATACCTAGATCCTCAAGAATTTGCAGGATGCGCCGAACGATACCGACTTCACGGTTCAATAAATATTTCCCAATTGTGATACCGCAAAATCCACCATCACTGGCAACACCGACAACTTCATTGCGATTTTCATCGTCGAATGATTTTTTGATTAGGGTTCCTTGACAATCCGGATTATTGGTATTCTTGATAATCACGGGTATTTGTGCTTTAAAGGCCGGCATCAGAGCTTCATCATGAAAAACAGTAAAGCCTGCATAGGTCAATTCACGAATCTCACGATAGGTAGCATATTCGATTAATTCTGGATCATGAATATATTTAGGACTCGCAGCAAAAATGCCATCTACATCTGTGAAGTTTTCATATAGGTCCACTTTTAAACCTGCAGCAACAATAGATCCAGTAATGTCTGAACCACCACGTGAAAATGTACAAAGATGCCCATCTTTAGTGTAGCCAAAGAAGCCAGGAATAATTAAAATATCTTCCGAATTACGCCACTGATAAATTTTTTCATAAGATTCCTCTAAAATCCGCGCGTTTTGTGGCTCATCTGAGACGAGAATTCCCAGTTCTTTTGGATTTATATAGCGAGCATTGACACCTTTTTTTTGAAAGCAAGCGGCAACGAGCTGTGCATTTAAATTTTCTCCACTAGCCAAAAAGCTATCTAGAGCATAAATGTTTTTTTCATCGTAATTATCTTGAAGTTGTTTCAGTTCAGTACTGAATTTTTTTTCAATATCTTCATCAACTTGAAATTCTGCAGCAATTTCAGTGTAACGTGCAACAATTTCACAGATTATTTCTTCAGTATCATGTTTGTACACGACAGCATTATAAAATTGAATCAATAAGTCGGTGACCTTTTTGTCTTTATTGGTTCTCTTTCCTGGAGCAGAAACCACGACGAAACGACGGCTTGAGTCGTCAGTAACAATCGTTAAGACTTTTTTTAGTTGTTCAGCTGAAGCTACAGAGCTTCCGCCAAATTTAATAACTTTCACTTTAATCACCTCTTATTTTAATGTGGCTTTAATATTATCTGAAAAGTTGTACAATTTCAAGGGGATTTAGCGCTTTAGCGATCAGATTTTTTTATAAAATTACACTTTTCTTAAATTTATTGTAATTGAAGCAGCTTTCAAAAAATGCTAGTATGAGGAGTGACTGTGCGATAAACATTTCGAAAGGATTTCGAAACTAGCTAGTGAAGAGAAAAGTCTTTTGTGTTATAATCTACGTTAGATGTTTTCGCCAAAAACAGAGAAATATGAACCATTAAATAAACTGAATCTTGATAGTTGAAAGGAAAATCATACATGGGAAGTAATGTAATCATAGGGATCGTTATCGGCTTAGTCATTTTGGCTGCCGTTTTATACTTGATTGGTTATCTGATGAAGAAAAAGAATCAAGAACGCTTAAAAGAACTTGATAAAAGGAAAGAAGCGTTATTCGATCTTCCTGTCGTGGAAGAAGTCGATGAAGTGAAGAAAATGCACCTTGTCGGTCAGAGTCAGAATACTTTCCGTGAATGGAACCAGAAATGGACGGATGTTTCAACCAAGTCTTTTGCTGAACTAGAAAGTCAAATTTTTGAAGTTGAAAGTCAAAATGAGACCTTCCGTTTTATGAAGGGCAAATCAGCGATTGAAAGTGCTGAACGAACGATGACAGAGATGGAAGAAGAAGTTGAAGGCATTCGTACTGGGCTAAAGGAACTGCGTGAGACGGAAGAACGGAATTCGTTGGCGGTGCAGCAAGCGTTAGATGTTTTCGAAGAATTAAAAAAGGATCTGAAGGAGAAAAAAGATAACTTTGGACCTGCTTTGCCTGAAATTCAAAAACAAGTAAAGAATGTTGAGATTGAGTTTACACAGTTTGTTACCTTAAATACATCTGGGGATCCGATTGAGGCACGTGAAGTATTGGATGATGCTGAAAAGCATACCTATGAAGTGCAAGCAACGATGCAAAAGGTTCCAACAATCTATGAAGATTTAGAAAAAACATTCCCAAGTCAAATAGATGAGTTAGAAAAAACATACAAAAAAATGATGACCGATCATTTTGTCTTACCAGAAGATGATTTTGAAGAACGTTTGGAAAAAGTTAAAAAGCATGTAGAACGTTCGTTAGAGGATTTAGAGAAAATCGAATTGAGTACTGTTGAAACTGCTAATAAAGAAACTGCCGAATTGATTGATGATCTTTATGCAGTGTTGGAAAAAGAGTTTGAAGCAAAAAAATATGTTTTGACTAATCGTAAGACAATTGGTGAGTATATCTCACATGCTTCTCGTAATAATCATCAGTTAATGGTTGAGTTGGATCATACTTCTCAAAGTTATGCATTAAATAATAATGAATTAGGTCGTGCTCGCGGATTTCAAACGGAAATTGAAGAATTGGAACGTCGCAATCGTAATATGGAACCACAAATCGATAAACACGAATTGCCATATTCAGAGGTTCAAGTCTTCTATAAAGACGCGTTTAAAGTTTTAGACGATATTGAAACAAAGCAAGTTGAAATTGATGAGGATTTGCATGATTTACGTAAAGGTGAAAAAGAAGCTTCTGAAAAAATTGAGAAATATGAATTCCGCTTACGTAATTTGAAACGTTATGTAGAACAGCAACGCTTACCTGGATTACCAGGAGATTATCTAGAATTCTTTTTTGTTGCAACAGACCGTGTGGAAGAATTGAGTAAATCATTAAACAAGATTCGTATTAACATGCAAGATATCAATAAATTAGTTAGTCTTTGTGATGAAGACATGGAAATGTTAGATCAAAAAACGTATGATTTGGTTGACGCTGCGGCATTGACAGAACAAATGATGCAATATGCAAATCGTTATCGTCATACGCATCCTGAAATTAAGAGTGCAATTGAAAATAGTTTGGAGCTTTTTAATAAAGAATATCGTTATCAAGATGCATTAGATGAGATTGGTACAGCACTTGAACGAGTGGAGCCAGGAGCCTTCAAACGGATCGAAGATTTCTATTTTAATAATCGAGATTTAGTGGCTCTTTGTCAAATAGGACTGATAGAG